>NZ_JAMGBF010000295.1 GCF_023516615.1 Streptomyces panaciradicis | reverse complement strand
GGTCCCCGGTGCGGTACATCCGCGAGCCCGGCGGTCCGTACAGGTCGGCCACGAACCGTTCGGCCGTCAGGCCGGGCCGGTCCAGGTAGCCCTGGGCGAGTCCGCTACCGGCGATGTAGAGCTCGCCGGGGACGCCGGGGGCGACCAGGCCGAGGTGCTCGTCCAGGACGTACAGGCGGGTGTTGTCCAGCGGGCGGCCGATGGGCAGGGCGCCGGCGTAGTCGAAGGGGCGGTGCAGGAAGTGGGAGGTGGCGAACGTGGTGGTCTCGGTGGGGCCGTAGCCGTTGACGACCTGCAGATCGGGGCAGGCGTCCATCACGCGGCGTACCGCCTCGGGCGGGACCACGTCACCGCCGGTCCACACCTCCCCCAGCCCGGCGAACGCGGCCGGGTCCTCCTCGGCGACCAGCCGGAACAGACCGGCCGTCAGCCACAGACCGGTGATGGACTCCTCGGTGAGGATCCGGGCCAGGGCGGCGGTGTCGAGCAGGCCGGGCGGGGCGACGACCAGGGTTCCGCCGGACAGCAGCGGCACCCACAGCTCGTACGTCGTCGCGTCGAAGGCGAGCGGGGAGTGCAGCAGGATGCGGCGGTGGGCGCCGCCGGTGAAGCGGCCGTCGGCGGCCAGCTCGGTGACGTTGCGGTGGGTGACGGCGACGCCCTTGGGCACGCCCGTCGAGCCCGAGGTGAACATGACGTAGGCGAGCTGGTCGGGGTGGACGCCGACCTCGGGCGCCGTGTCGGGGAACGAACCGCCCGCCTCGGCCACCGCCAGGACGCGGGCGCCCTGGGGCAGTTGAAGGCCGTTCGCGTCGCGGTCGGTGAGGAACACCTGCGCGCCCGCCATGCGCACGATGAGATCGACGCGGTCCTTGGGGTAGCGGGTGTCCAGCGGCACGTAGACCGCGCCGGCCTTGACGACGGCGAGGATCGCGACGACCGCCTCGACGGAGCGCTCCTGGAAGAGCGCCACCCGGGAGCCGGGCCGGACGCCCTCGGCGATCAGCCGGTGCGCCAGCCGGTTCGCGCGCCGGTCCAGCTCGGTGTACGTCAGCCGCTGTGTGCCGTGCGTGAGGGCGACGGCGTCAGGGGTGCGGGCGGCCTGCGCGGCGAACAGCTCCGGCAGCGCGGCGGCCGGCCGGACCCGCCGGGCTCCGTGCCAGGTGTCGAGCAGCCGCGCCCGCTCGTCGTCGGCCAGGACATCGAGGGCTCCGATCGGGGTGTCGGGGGTGTCGGCGGCGGCCTGCAGCAGCCGCACCAGGCGTGCGGTGACGGCGGACACGGTCGCCGGGTCGTACAGGTCGGTGGCGTACTCGACGGTGATGCCGAGTCCGGCCGGGCCGCCGTCGGGGGCGCGGTGCTCGTGGAAGGTGAAGGTGAGGTCGAACTTGGCGATGTCGAGGGTGGTGAACTCCGACGCGCCGTGCAGGCCCGGCAGCCGCGGCACCGGGTCGGCGGCGTCGGTGACCGACAGCATGACCTGGAACAGGGGGTGCCGGGCCGCGGAGCGCTCGGGGTTGAGGGCCTCCACGAGCCGGTCGAAGGGCACGTCCTGGTGCGCCCAGGCCGCCAGGTCGGTCGTGCGCACCCGGTCCAGCAGTTCCCGGAAGGTCGGGTCGCCGCTGACGTCGGTGCGCAGCACGAGGGTGTTGACGAAGAAGCCGACCAGGTCCTCCAGCGCCTCCTCGCCGCGGCCCGCGACCGGGGAGCCGAGCGGGATGTCGGGTCCGGCGCCGGAGCGGGCCAGCAGGGCCGCGGTGGCCGCCTGCGCGACCATGAACAAGGTGGTGCCGCTCTCCCGGGCGAGCCGGGTGAGCGAGGCGTGCAGTCCGGCGGGGCAGCGCACGGTCAGCGAGGCGCCCCGGTAGGAGGACGTGGCCGGCCGGGCCCGGTCGGTGGGCAGGGTCACCTCCTCCGGCAGCCCCTGCAACGCCCGGCGCCAGTGCTCGAGCTGGCGCTCCTCGTCCGCCGCGAGCAGTGCCTGCTGCCACAGCGCGTAGTCGGCGTACTGCACCGGCAGCGGCTCCCACAGGGGGGCCGCGCCTTCGGTCCGGGCCGTGTAGGCGGCCGCCAGGTCCCGCATCAGGGGCGTGGTGGACCAGCCGTCGGAGGCGATGTGGTGGGTGACCAGGAGCAGCACGTGCTCGTCGTCGTGGAGTTGCAGCAGGTCCGCGCGCAGCGGCAGTTCGCGGGCCAGGTCGAAGGTGGTGGCGGACAGATCGCGCAGGATTGCCGGCAGCGCCTGGGGGGTGACCGGGATCAGGGCCAGTGCGGGCCGGGCCTGCTCGGCGGGCAGGATGTGCTGGTACGGGGTGCCCTGCTCGGCCGGGAAGACGGTGCGCAGCGCCTCGTGCCGGGTCACGACGTCGCCGAGGGCGAGGTGCAGCGCGTCGGCGTCGAGGGCGCCGGTGAGCCGGACGGCGAGGGGGATGTTGTAGGTGGCGGAGGGGCCCTCCATCTGGTCCAGGAACCACAGCCGCCGCTGGGCGGCGGACAGCGGCACCCGCTGCGGCCGTTCCCCGGCCGTCAGCGGCGGGCGCCGGTCGGTGTCCGTCGCGTCGGCGAGGAACTCCGCCAGCCGGGCCACGGTGGGCTGCCGGAACAGGTCGCGTACCGACAGCCGGGCGCCCAGGGTGCGCCGGATGCGGCTGACCAGGCGGGTGGCGAGCAGGGAGTGGCCGCCCAGGCGGAAGAAGTCGTCGTCGATGCAGACCGCGGGCAGTCCCAGCGCGTCCGCGAACAGCCCGCACAGCACTTCTTCGACGGGGGTACGGCCCTGCCGGCCGCCGGGTCCGGTGCCGAGCCGGGGCTCGGGCAGGGCGCGCCGGTCGAGC
>NZ_JAMGBF010000294.1 GCF_023516615.1 Streptomyces panaciradicis | reverse complement strand
GTGAACCAGCCCCACCCGCTGACATGGTGGTCGTACCAGAACATCACGGCACTCACCCTCTCGCGGCCGGACCGCCACGGACCGGACCCGTGACCGCTGCCCGGCGTCTCCCCCTCACCATCCCGCCCGCCAGGGGCCCGGGCATGGGCCGGTGGGGACAGCGCACCGGGCCGTTGGACCCTCCCGCACCACCCCGGCCGAGAACGGGGACGCCGGCCCCGGCCGCCCACCAGGCCATCGGCCCCAGCCGCACCCGAGACGCCGGTCTCAGCCGGGCAGGGGGACGTCCTCGTCGCCGACGCACCGGCCGTGCTGCGGCACCGGTGCGACCACCCGGCTCATCGCCACCAGCACCTCGTCCGTCCCGGCGAACCGGCCGGACATGGTGATCTCGACGGCGGGATCGCGGCCGTAGGTGACGAGGACCCGGCGGGTGCTGCCCGGTCTCGCCGGGCGCCACACCCAGTCCACGCCGTCGACGCTCAGGCACGCGTCCGTCGTCGGGGCGGGCGGCTCGACGCCGCAGCGTGCGGTGATGTCACCGCCGCCCCACACGCCGACCCCGGGCAGCGAGGTGCCGTCGCGGCCCCGCCCGCCGAAGCCGTCCGGGTACGCCCGCGCGATCCGCGCGCACTGCGGTGTGCCGCCTCTGGCGGCCGCCTCGATCCCGGAGTCCGGCGCGTTCATCTCCCGCGCCACGAGCAGGCCCCCGACGACGGCCCCGGCACCGGCCAGCACGACCGCCAGCCGCACCCGTCGCCCGCGCGGCCCGCCCAGCACACCCCGTACGTCCTTCACACCCCGGTCCTCCCCCGCGGCGGTCACGTCCGCCGTCCCGGACGGGAAGTCTTCCACCGGCACCGGCCCCTGCCGGCACTGGCCCCACCGGCACCGACCCCCGCCCGCACCGGCCCCACCCGCACCGGCCCTCCGCGGCTCACCCGCCGTCGCGCACCCCGTTCGTCGGGATGCCGCCGACGGTGAAGCCGATCACCGCGCCGCCTCCGTCGCGCTGGAGGGCGAAGGGGGCCCCGCCGTGGGCCATCGCCACCTCGCGCACGATCGACAGCCCCAGCCCGGAACCCGGCAGGGACCGGGCGTCGGCGGCCCGGTAGAAGCGGTCGAAGATGCGGATCAAATCGGGGTCGGCGACGCCGGGGCCGCGGTCGAGGACCTCCACCCGGACCGGGCCGGGCCGGGCGGGGCCGTGCACGGCGATCTCGATGGGGCCGCTGCCCTCCCGGTCGAACTTGGCCGCGTTCTCGACGAGGTTGGACAGCGCGCGGGTGAGCATGCCCGGCCGGCCGTCGGTCGTGGTGTCGCCGCTCGCGCGGACGGTGATCTCGCGTCCGGTACGGCGCCGCGCCAGCCCGGCGACGTCCTCGGCGATGTCGGCGAGGTCCACCCGCTGCGGCGGCTCGGTGTCCGACTGGCCGGCCGCCAGGTCCACCAACTCGTTGACCAGATCGGTCAGTTCGCGGGCCTCCTGGCCGAGGTCGGCGACGAGTTCCTCGCGGGTGGCGGGCGGCAGCTCGTCGATGCGGCGCAGCAGGGAGATGTTGGTGCGCAGCGAGGTCAGGGGGGTGCGCAACTCGTGGCCGGCGTCCTGGACGAGCCGGCGCTGGTCCTCCTCGGACTGGGCCAGCCGCCCCAGCATGCGGTCGAAGGCGCGGCCGAGGCGGCCCACCTCGTCGTAACCCGCGACCGGTACCTCGATGCCGAGCTGCCGGGTGCGCGCGACGTCCTCCGCGGCCGAGGTCAGGATGATCAGACGGCGGGTGATGCGCCGCGCCAGCCACCAGCCGAACAGACCGGCGGCGGTGACGACCGCGCCCATCAGGATCAGCGTGCGCTGCTGAAGGGCCCGCAGCAGGTCCTCGGTGTCGCTGAACTCCTGCGCGACCTGGACCGCGCCCCGCCCGTCGCCGAGCGCGACGGTGGCGATGCGGTAGACGTCCGCGTCGACGTCCACGTCCTTGTGCTCGACCATCTTCCCGGCCGTGCGGGCGACCGCGATCCTGCGGTCCTTGGCGATGACGGGCAGCCCGGGGCTCCCGGAGTCGACGACCTTCCCGTCCGGCCCCAGGACCTGCACGTCCGTGCGGGCCGGACGGACGATGTCGTGGCCCGGCGCCGAGGAGGAGAAGTCGTCCGGCGTCATCCGGTGCTGGCGGACCTCGTCCCGCAGGTCCTGCACCACCTGGTCGAACACGGACTCCTGGTCGACCCGCACCAGCCGCGCGGCGGCGTTGTACGACAGCACGCCGACCAGCACGGTGACGGCCGCGGTGACCGTCGCGAACGACACGGCGAAGGTGGTGCGCAGGGAGACCAGCCCGGGCCGCCGTCTGGCCAGCAGCCGCCGGAGCCGGCCCACTCAGTCCTCCCGCAGCACGTAACCCACGCCACGGACCGTGTGGATCAGCTGCGGGGCGCCGGGCTCGTCGAGCTTGCGGCGGAGGTAGCCGACGTAGACGGCGAGGTTCTTGGAGCCGGGGCCGAAGTCGTAGCCCCAGATCCGGTCGTAGATCGTCGAGTGGTCGAGCACTATGCCGGCGTTGCGGACGAGCAGTTCCAGCAGCTCGAACTCGGTGCGGGTCAGCTCCAGCTCGCGCTCCCCGCGCCAGGCGCGCCGCGCCTGCACGTCCATGCGCAGTCCGGCCGCCTCGATCTGCCGGTCGGTGGACGCGGGCGGGACCTCCTTCGGTACGTCGACGACGGCGCCGTTCTCGGAGGCCGTCCGGCGCAGCAGGGCGCGCAGCCGGGCGAAGACCTCCTCGACGTCGAAGGGCTTGACGACGTAGTCGTCGGCGCCGGCGTCCAGACCGGCGATGCGGTCGGCGGT
>NZ_JAMGBF010000293.1 GCF_023516615.1 Streptomyces panaciradicis | reverse complement strand
GACCCGGACGCGCCGGACGCGCCGGACGAACCCGAGCCGCCGGAGCCGCCGGACGCGCCGCTCGGACCGGGGCTGCCCTGGCCGCCGGACCCGCCGCTGCCACCCAGCGACCGCGCCCCGGTGGCCAGGCCGCCGCCCACCGACTGCATCGCGCCGGAGTACGCGGACGCCCCGCCGAGCGCGGCGGTCGCGGGCACCACCAGCTTCAGCAGCGCGGGCAGCGCCACCGCGGACAGCAGCATCACGCCGATACCGGCGATGCGTTCGTTGACCGCGTTGCCGCCCTGCCCGCCGGCCTGGCTGGAGACGATCATCTGCGAACCGGCGTACAGCACGAGCCCGGCCGCGGGCTTGTACAGCAGCCACGCGATCATCCAGCCGATGTGCTTGCGCCACCAGCCGCCGCCCCAGTCGGTCATGGACGCCGCCGCGGCCAGCGGAAGCGTGCCGAGCAGCAGGATCATGACGCCGAGCCGGATGTACATCAGGATCGTCTGGATGATCCCGGCGATCAGCAGCAGGAACGCCAGGATCAGGAGCAGGAACGCCTCGATCCCGGAGCCGTCGGAGCAGGCGCCGACCTTCGTCAGCACGTCCTGGGCGCCCGTGTTGAACAGGTGCGTGGAGTAGTCGTCCGCGACGGCGGCCGCGGCCGTGACGATCGTGGTGGCGCCGCCGGAGACCGCGATCACCCGCAGCATGCCCTTCAGGGCGGTCGTCCCCGCCGTGCCGCGCCGCTCGATGGCCATGCGCGCGGACGCGAAGAGCAGCGAGCCGACGGCGAGATAGACCACGAGCCACTGCGTCTGGCCGTTGACGTCCTTCGCCGTGGTCGTGCCCGTCAGCGTGGGTACCCCGGTGGTCAGGGCCCCGAACACCGCGATCGCGCCCGCGAGGATCGTCTTCGCGATCAGCTCGACGATGGTCCCGATCGGGTCGCCGAGGAAGTCGAAGAAGCCCTTCGCCAGGTCGAAGACCGGATTTCCGGTCGAACCGCAGTTCATCTCACGCTCCCCACAGGACGTAGCCGGAGGGGCTGCCCTGAACCGTCGTCACCGATGTGTGCAGGGACCCGTCGCCGTACGGCATGACCTTCCAGTCGCCGCCGGTCCAGCGCAGCGCGACGGTGGTCGTGGCGTAGCCCTGCCCGGTTCTGATCAGCAGGCTGACGTTCGCCGCCTCGCGCGTGTACGACGTCACCGAGAAGCCGGCGTACGAGCCCACCGAGGTGCCGTCGGTCTGGGCGGCGCTGTCGATGTCCTGGACGGTCGCGCGCTGGAACTCGAACAGGTCGCGCCCACGCCCCGCCACCACCTGCTGCCGGCTGACCGTCTTCCAGCCGGACCCGCTCATCTGGGAGGGGATGACGGTGGCGGCCAGCGCGGCACCGACGGGCGTGTGCGCGTAGCACCAGCGCATCGGCCCGGTCGTCCGGGTGGGCCCCGCCGAGGCGGAGACGGGCACCCGGGCGATCCCGAGGGTCTGCCAACTGACGTCCTTCGGAGCCGACTTGGGCAGCGCGTCGCCCGCGCTGTCGTCGGTGGTGCACCCCTGGGGCCGGCCGTCCTTCAGCACGGCGCCGTGGGACAGCGGACCCTCGGCCGCGGCCGCTTTCGAGCCGTCGCCGTCGGACGTCAGCGCGACGAACACGCCGAGCAGCACCACCACGGCGAGGAACCCCGCCGACACCTGCCAGTTGCGCTGCCTCCAGTACGGCCCGGACGGCTCGACCCGTCGCTGCCTGCGCATGAGCATCTCGACCGTCCGCCCGCTCAGTTGAAGACGAAGCCGACCAGCGGCCCGGCGGTGGAGACCAGCACGCAGCCGCCGAGGACCATGCCGAGGCGGCTCATGTGCTCCGAGCTCTCGCCCCGCTTGAGGGAGACGGCCATCATCGCGCCGGTGACCAGCACGCCCAGCACACCGGCCGCGGTGCCCGCCCAGGCGACGAATCCGAGGACCTTGTCGACCTTGGTGGACAGCTCGCCGGGGGCGTTGCTCACCGGCTGGGGCACGCCGGCGGCGAGGTAGTTGGAGGCTTCGATGAGCAGTGAGGACATGGGAGATCTCCGTGGAGTCGGCGCCCCGCGCGAGCGGCGGGCGAGAAATGACTGGGGGTAGGAAAGATGTGCGGCGGGCCTACGGCCCGAGGAGGGAGAGGTCGCCGAGGAAGGCGACGAGCGGACCGGCCGTCGCGGCGACCAGACAGGCCAGGGCGACGAAGAAGACACCGCGGAAGTGCGCGCCGCCCTCGCCCGGTTCGCCCCGGTTGAGCTGGATCGCCATGTTGATGCCGACCACCATCAGGCCGAAGACACCGGCGGCCGTGACGCACCAGGCGAGGGTGTTGATGATCGTCTGCGCGCCCCCGGGCGGGGTGTAGGTGTCGGCCAGGAGGCGGGCGACGGGCAGGGCACGGGTCATGACGCGGCCCCCTCGGCGTACAGCTCGCTTCCCACCAGCTCGGCGAGCCGGTCGAACTGCCGGGGCAGCACCTTCGGGCTGCCGCCGGTGCGCCACGCCGGTATCCACGGCACCCGCTGCACCCGGGCGGCGGAGCGCAGCACCCGGACCCGGCGCAGCAGGCCGAGCGGCAGCCGGCCGGGGGCGTCGGCGACGAGGACCACGGCGAGCAGCTCCAGCCCCTGCGGGGCGCGGCCGTCGTGCAGCGAGCCCAGCGCCTGGGACACCGACTTCAGTCCGCGGGCGCTGGTCCGCCCGACCAGGACGACCCGTCGCGGCTCGCCGCGGGCCGGATCGGGCCAGCGCGCCCCGACGTCCACGCCGCCGAGCACCTCGACCAGCGAGGTCACCCCGGCGCCGCCGTGGGCCTTGACCCAGCCGACCTCGTTGCGCGACCGGCCCCGGGCCGTCCGCGGCCGCCGGGGCTCACCCCAGGCCGGTTCGGCGGCCGAGGCGGCCGAGAGACGCTTGGTGCGGGGCTGGACGGCGGGCCGGGCGCCGCCCTGACCGCCGGTGCGGCTCGGGGCGTGGGGGGCGGCAGCCGTCTGTACGGCGG
>NZ_JAMGBF010000292.1 GCF_023516615.1 Streptomyces panaciradicis | reverse complement strand
CGGCAGCACCGGCACGGGCAGTCCGCGGCGCGGTTCGGCGGGGGCGCCGACCGGTGTGCGCACCCGCAGCACGGCGGCTCCGCCGAGCGTCTCGCCGCGGGTGAGGTCGCCGTAGGTCACCGGCAGCCGCGTGCGGGTCCACAGGCGCTGCGGCAGGGGTTGCAGGACGGCCGCCGGGGCCTGCCGGGCCAGGTGGTGCAGCAGCCGGTGCGCGCCGCCGCTGCGCCACAGCGGCCCCGCGCAGTCGCTGACCAGGAGGGTGATGCGGCGTCCGGTCGGGTCGCTGAGCCGGTCCGCCGCGTGCAGCGGGGCCGCGTGCGCGTCGAGGCTGCGGGAGACCACGGGTTCGCCGTCCGGGCTCTCGTGCAGATGGCAGACCTGCACGTCGCCGAAGGCGCCCAACTGCGCGAAGACCTGCTCCAGTTCGCTGAACATGCGGTCCCACACGCGCATCGACGGCGAGGCGTCCAGGACGAGCTGCAACCGGGTGTCGCCGCGGGTCACGGCCCGGTACACGGGCATCACCAGGCCGCCCGCGCGGGCGCTGAGTTCGGCCGTCGCGGTCTCGTCCAGGGTGCGGCGCAGCGGCGGGGCGGCACTGCGGTAGCCCTGCAACGGGCGTAAGGCGCGCTGGAGTTCGAGCGGGGACGGCAGCACGGGGGCGGCGGGCACGCCGACCGGCAGCGCCGAGGCGTGCCGCGACGCACGCGTGCGTGCCGCGTCGCCGCGAGAGGGCGGATACAGGGCGACGCGTCCGGCCGCCCCGGTGTCGTAGGAGGGCGGTGGATCGGGCGGCCGGGGGGCGGCCGCGTCCGGGGCGGACGGCGCGGAGCCCTGGCCGGAGACGCCCTCGTCCGGCCGTCCCGGCCCCTCCCCTCCGGGCGTGGGCGGATCGTCCTCGTCCCGGCCGTCCGCGGGCCGGGACCAACGGGCCAGCCAGAGGGCGTCGCTGAGTCCTTCCGCGTCGGGGTCCAGGCCGATCTGCCGCAGCCGTGCGACGAGTTCGGCGATCGGGTCACGGCCGTCCGCCGCGGGGGTGTCCCCGGGCGTGCGGGGGCCGTCCTGGGGTGCCGGGCCGTGGCCGCTGGGACCGTGGCGTGCGGTCGCGTCGGGCATCAGCGCCTCACCTCGGACGGTCGAGCCGCTGGATGAGCTGGTCGGCGAGCCGGTCGCGGCTGGGCGGCGCGGCCGCGTCGGTGAGATAGATCGCGTTCAACAGCTGGTCCGCGGCGAGGAGTTCACTGCGCGAGCGCTCCAGGAAGCGGTTGATGAGGTCGTCGCCGGCGCGGGCCGCCTCGGCGCCGAGGTGGGCCCGGACGAAGGTCGCGAGCCGGTTGTGGTCCGGGCGGTCCAGTTCCAGGTGGATGCAGCGGCGCATCAGCGGGGCGGGGAAGTCGCGTTCGCCGTTGCTGGTGAGGACGACGAACGGGAAGGCGCGGCAGCGCACCCGGCCGTCGCGCACCCGCACCTTGACCCCGTCGGCGGTGAGCACCTCGGCCTCGCCGTCCGGCAACCGGTCGGCGATGCGCTGGAGTTCGGGTATCTCGAACTCGCCCTCCTCCAGCACGTTCAGCAGGTCGTTCGGCAGGTCGATGTCGCTCTTGTCCAGCTCGTCGATGAGCAGCACGCGCGGGGTGTCGGAGGGCAGCAGGGCGGTCCCGAGCGGGCCGAGGCGGATGTAGCTGCCGATGCTCTCCACGGCCCCGGGGCTGCCGGCGGCGCCGCCGAACCCGCCCTGGGCGGCGATCTGCACGTCCTGCAGCCGGGCGATGGCGTCGTACTCGTACAGCCCGTCGCGGAGCGTGGAGCGGCTGACGACGGACCAGCGCAGCACCTCGCCCAGGCCCAGTTCGTAGGCCACCGAGTGGGCCAGGGTGCTCTTGCCCGCGCCGGGGCTGCCGGTGACCAGCAGCGGACGGCGCAGATACAGCGCCGCGTTGATCATCTCCAGTTCCTCGGCGCCCGGCCGGTGCAGCTCCGCCAGGTGGCGGTTGGCGCCGAGCCGGCGGTCCTGGGAGCCGTCTCCGGGGGCGCCGGAGTCCCGGCCGGAGAAGTCGCGCCAGGGCGGTGGGGCCGGCAACCGGTCTATCCCGTCGTGGGGTTCGCCGGCGCCTCGGTAGATGAGCCACTCATTGGAATCGGTCATGGTCCGGTCCTCGTCGTCACTCGTCCATGGCGGCCGTCGAACGTGCATCACCGTATCGACCCTCTGGGGGCGTGGTAAGGGGGCCGGAGAGCGCGCGACGGCCTCCTCAAGGTGCCTCCAGCAGGTCTCCGGTGCCGGGCAGGGGCTGGTGCGGGTCGTCGTAGTAGAGGGCGATCCCCTCGGCCCAGAAGGCGTCGGTCAGTCCGGCGCGCAGGCGCGCGCGTACGTCGTGCACGACGTCGGGCAGCAGCACCGTGCTGCCGCCGTCGTCCACGGCCTTGCGCGCCCCGCGGTGGAACTCCCCGCAGACGTCGTCCGGGCGGCCGGGGCGGCGCCGCCACAGGGCCACGCCGAAGCCGGCGTGCACGATGCGGGCCAGGGCCGCCGCGTCGTCCTCGTAGCGGTGGTCGCCGTAGCGGCACAGCACCGGGACGGTGCGGTGGGCCAGGCCCCGCAGGTCCGACAGGGCCGGCACGGGCTGTCGTACGCCGTCCTCGCAGTCCAGGACCTCCGCGCGGGCGTCGTGCAGGTGCAGCCAGCGCCAGCGGTCGTGCCGTTCGTGGTGGTCGTCGGCGGCGTCCTGGAGGTCGTACTCGCCGTCGTCGGGCAGTTGGTCGCGGTCCGAGCAGCGCACCACGACCGGGCGCTGCGCTCCCAACGGCGGCTCCTCGGACCGCAGTTGCCAGGTGTCGACGGGCAGTCCGAGCAGCAGGTGGGGCAGGGCCGCCTGGAGCGGCGCGGGACGGCCGGGGGCGTCGCAGCGGCGGAAGGCCTCCGCGAGCGGCCCGGCGGCCTCGGCCGGGAGCCGGTCCACCGGGGTGCGCTCGGCCTCGTGCAGCCGCAGCACGTCCCCGTCGGGGCGGGCCAGGGAGACCGACCAGTCGCACCGGTCCGGCTCCCATCCCCGGCGCAGCACCTCCAGCAGGACGGTCAGACGGGGTGCCACGCGCGCGTGCCCGCCGGGTCCCGGGGCGGGCGGACGGGCGGCCGCGGGCGTCACCGCGGGTGCGGCGGAGGC
>NZ_JAMGBF010000291.1 GCF_023516615.1 Streptomyces panaciradicis | reverse complement strand
GTTCAATTCTCCTTAGCTCCACACATCGGTGAGGCCGATCAGCACTCTGTGGAGTTGTCAAAGATCGGTCAATGAGATCCCGTCTCCCTCAGGAGGCGGGATTTTCCGTCTGCCACATCCGGATGATCTCGTCCGCTCCTTCCTGTGTCGGCGGCCACAGCGGCTCCCTGTGCTGTCGCAGCAGCGCGATCCTCGCCCGGCTCATGTCGTCCTCCGGCGTGTAGACCACGATGCGGCACTCCGGCATGCCGTCGACCGACAGGGACTGCGAGTTCATCCGCACCTCGCCCACGGCCTGGTGACGGAACGTCTTGACGCGGCGGCCCGGCTGTATGACCTCGCCGCTCGCCCACAGTTCGGCGAAGTACGGGCTGGCCGCCGACAGCCGGCGCACGAAACCCTCCCAGGCGGGCTCGCCCACATGTCTGCCGTAGTGGGACCGCAGCGTCGCCACCATCACCGGCAGCTCCCGCTCCCGGTGCACCACCGGGCAGGCCTCCTCGGAGACCGTGAACAGCGTCCACAGCACGTTGGGGACCGTGAGGCCGTGCGCCTGCGGCACCGTGAACAGGTCGCGGTAGGCCGGGTTCGTGGCGAGGACGTCGTACCGCGAGTTGTAGACCACCGCCGGCATCGGATCGAGGGCGTCGATGATGCCCTGCACCTCGGGGCCGACCCTCTGTGTCATCCGCTCCGGGTCCGGCTCGAAGGGCACCTCCGCCAGGCGGTACAGATGCTCGCGCTCCGGCGGGTCGAGCCGCAGGGTGCGCGCCACCGCGTCCAGGACCTGCGCGGAGGCGTTGATCGGGCGCCCCTGTTCCAGCCAGGTGTACCAGGTCACCCCGACGCCCGAGAGCTGGGCGACCTCCTCGCGCCGCAGCCCCGGTGTGCGGCGCCGGAAGCCCGGCGGCATGCCCACGTCCGCCGGTGTCACCCGGGCGCGCCTGCCGCGCAGGAACGCGGCCAGCTCCGGCCGCCGTCGCTGTGTCGTCGTCATCGTCACGTCCCCCGCGTCACGTCCCCGTCGTACGACCATCCTGGATGCCGGAGTTGTCCGGTGCCAGGTGCTGTCAGTACCAGCATCGGCGGGCTCTCGGCACCCGTACCGGCTCGTCGTCAGGCTCGACGGCATGACGACCACATCCGAGACCGGGCCGGGTTTCGCGCCCGTTCCAGGTCCTGCGAAAAGTGAAGCACCCGCCACTGACAACCGGTCCCGGCAGCTGCTGGCGCTGGTCCTCGCCGCCCAGTTCATGGCCGTGCTCGACGTGTTCATCGTGAACGTCGCGGCCCCGACCATCGGCGCCGAACTCCACGCCTCCGGCGCCGATCTGCAGCTTGTGATCGCCGGCTACACCATCACCTACTCGGTGCTGCTGATCACCGGCGCCCGCCTCGGCGACCGGTTCGGGCACGGCCGCGTCCACCTCGCCGGGCTCGCCCTGTTCACCGCGGCCTCGCTGGCCTGCGGGCTGGCCCAGGGCGCCACCGAGCTCATCGTCTTCCGGCTGGTGCAGGGCGCCGGCTCGGCCGTGATGATCCCGCAGGTGCTCAGCCTCATCCAGCGCAACTTCACCGGCGAGGCCCGGGCCAGGGCGCTCGGCGCCTACTCGGCGGTCATCGCGGTCGGCGCCGCGGCCGGACAGGTGGTCAGCGGAGTCCTGGTCGACGCCGACCTGTTCGGCACGAGCTGGCGGCCGGTGTTCCTGGTGAACGTGCCGGTGGGCCTGGCCCTGCTGGTCCTCGGCGGCCGTGTGCTGCCGGCCCGGGACGCGGTGGACCGCGACCGTGCCCGCGGCCTCGACGTCCCGGGACTGCTGCTGCTCGGCGCCGCCGTGTCCTTGCTCACGCTGCCGCTGGTCCTCGGCCAGGAGGAGGACTGGCCGCTGTGGTCGTGGGCCTCGCTGGCCGCCGCCGTGCTCCTGTTCGCCGTGTTCTGCGCCTACGAGTCCGGGCTCGCCCGCCGCGGCGGCGCCCCGCTCATCGCCCCGCGCGTGCTGCGCCTGCCCGGCATGGGCCTCGCCGTCTTCCGGATCCTCGCGGTCATGGCCGTCAACGGCGGCTTCCTGTTCGCGCTCACCCTGCACATCCAGGGCGGCCTCGGCTACAGCGCCCTGCGCGCCGGTCTCGCCTTCGCGCCCTTGGCGGTCGTCTTCGGCGTGGTGGGCCTGACCTGGCGCCGCTGGCCGGCGTCCTGGCAGCGGCACCTGAGCCCCGCCGGGTTCGTGCTGACGGCGCTGGCCGTGGCCGGCGTCGGCCTGATCCTCAAGGGCGGCGGTGACGGCGGAGCGTGGCTGTACGTCGCCTACGCGGGCGTGGGGGCGGGACTCGCCCTCGGCTTCAGCCCGACCCTCACCGGGGCCCTGGCCGCCGTACGCCCCGAGGACGCCGCCGACGCCAGCGGACTGCTCGCCACGGTGGCACAGCTCGGACAGCTGACCGGCGTCGCCGCGTTCGGCACACTGTTCTTGAACCGGCTTGAGTCACTTGGGGCCCCGGAGGCGTATACCTCTGCGAAGGCGCTTCTGGCGTGCATGTTCGCGCTGGCCGCGACGGCCGCGGTGGGTGCCGTGTCCGGACTGGTACTGAGGCGTCGCTGACCGTATCGGCCCGGCCGTGGCAGAATCAAACGGCCGGAAGGGGGCGCGGCCCGACGGGAGGGAGCAGTGATGCCTGCGAGCATCCTCGAGGAGGTCGGCCACCTCCTCGAAGCGGCGTCGACACGGGACACGGTCACCCGCCTGATCTGCCCTTCCTGCGGTTCCGTCCATGTCGCCCAGGTTCTCGGCGACAACGGCGGGATCTCCTACGTGTGCACGGCCTGCGGCCACAGCTGGAGCTGATCGATGGGTGCACACAGGCGAAAGTGCGACTGGTGCGGCAGCGGTACGCCGATCGTCCGGGACATGGAACCGGTCAACCCCGACTACCAGTACTGGTGCGAGGAATGCGCGCGGGCGCTGATCATAAAAGGCGACCCGATCGAGACGTACCGCGAACTGGAGGGTGAGCCGATCTACGGCCGTCTCCTGGAGGAGCACTGCACCCTCAAGCGGTTCTACTCGTTCGTGACGGCCTGAGAGCCGTCGTGCGGGCCACCGGAAACGATTTGGTGTTCCACCCCGTCGACCGTGTAATGTTGGCGTCGCCGCCAGGGAAACCGGGGCGGCGCAGCAAGGGGCTATAGCTCAGTTGGT
>NZ_JAMGBF010000290.1 GCF_023516615.1 Streptomyces panaciradicis | reverse complement strand
AGCGGCGCCGGGAGCTGTGGCGGCGGCGCGAGTTCGTGGTCGCCGGGGTGGTGGCCGCGGTGACGGCCGTCGCGGTCACGGTCTCGCTGCTGGTGGGGGGCGGCGCGGGGCACCGGGTCCGGCCCGCGGCCACGCCGTCGGCCACGCCGGGCCCCCGGCTGAAGGGGGTGAGCGCGGCCGAGTTCCTGAGGCGGGCGGCCGACGTGCTCGCGGCGGAGCCGGACGGCGCCGTACCCGAGGCCAAGCAGTGGATCTACACCAAGGAGGCGCGGGAGCCGCTGGACGACAAGCGCGCGCGGGCCAAGGGCATGCTGGGGGCCGTGCAGGAGTCCTGGCTGCGCTACGACGGCACGGCGTCGGCGAGTCCGCGGTGGAACGCCAAGGGCGAGGACACCGGCAAGGTCGACGTCACCCCGATGCACCTGGAGAACGGCGCCGAGGGCGACGACCGCTCGCCGCGGGAGATGTACCGGGTGCTGGCCGCCCTGCCCGCCGACGCCGCGGGGACGCTGCAGTACCTGCGCGAGAAGAACGCCATCGCCGACGGCAAGGGCGCGTCGCAGGCCGAGGCCGACTACGGCGAGATCAGCGTCCTGCTGAACGCGAAGGTGATGCCGGCCAAGGGGCTGGCCTCGCTCTACCGGGCCCTGGCCACCCTGCCCGGCGGGCACCTGACCGGCCATCTGGTCGAGACGGCGGCCGGACGGCAGGCGGTCGCGCTGGAGTACGGCCGGACCGCCGACACCAAGATCGGCAAGGGCATGCGGGACCAGTGGCTCATCGACCCGCGGACGTACCGGATCGTCGGCATGCGCCTGGTCTCCGGCGACCGGGTCCTCGGCGGCGACTCGCTGGTCGCGACGGCCGTGGTGGACAAGGCCGGCGAGCGCGGCTGACACCACCGGCCCGGGCGGCCCGCACCACGAGGGGAGTGCGGGCCGCCCGGGCCGTTCACGATCCGTCCCCGCGCACCGCCGTGAGGGCCGCCGCGACGCTGCCCGCGATGTCCGTCACCGGATAGAGCACCTCGCGCACCACGCGCTCGCGGTCCACGACCAGGGTGAGCCGCTTGAGCCGGCCGGCCCCCGCCGCACGGAAGGTGGGCAGCCGCAGCGCGGCGACGAGCGACAGCTCGGCGTCCGACAGCAGCGGGAACCCCAGGCCCTCCTTCTCGGCGAACGCCCGCTGTTCGTCCGGGCGTTGGGTGGAGACGCCGTGCACGGCGGCGCCGGCCGCGGCGAACTCCCCAAGCCGGTCGCGGTAGGTGCAGGACTCCAGGGTGCAGCCCGCCGTGCCGGGGATGTCCGTCCAGCCCGGCGGATAGGAGTCCGCGCGGGCGTAGGCGCCGGGGAAGCAGTAGAGGACGGTGTACGGGCTGTCGGCGGCGACGGGATCGCGCAACTCGCCCCGGTCGTCCAGCAGTCGGAGCTCGGGCACCCGGGTGCCCACCAGCTCGTGCACCCGCCGCGCCTCCGCCGAGGCATCCTCGGCCGTGGCCGTCGTGCTGCCGTCGCCCAGGACCCAGGTGTCGCCCCAGTCCTGCAGCGCGACCAGGACGGGGAGCAGGGCGCGCCCGCGCGGGGTGAGGCGGTACTCGTAGCGCGGCGGGTGCTCCTGGTAGGGCACGCGGGTCAGCACGTCCGCCTCGACGAGAAGGCGCAGCCGCTCGGTCAACACCTTCCGGGAGACCCCGAGTTCGGCCTGCAGCGCGTCGAAGCGATGCACTCCGCGGGCGGTGTCGCGCACGATCAGCAGGGTCCACCAGTCGCCGACGACGTCCAGGGCCTGGGCGATGGCGCAGGTGGCGTCCTGAAGGCTCGTCCTGCGGGCCATGGCTCCCGTCCCTTCGTCCGCCGGTCGTCGTTGACCTGAGGCTGTCATGCGTCCATAGTAAGTTCCCAAAAGGAACTGACCTGAGGGTCGGCCGGTGACGGGGGGACGCGTGCGGGGTCTGCGAGAAGTGCCGAGGCCGGTCTGGCTGCTGGCCTGCGGGACGTTCGTGAACATGGTCGTGAGCGTGAGCTTCGCCTACACCTTCCTCTACCTGACCGGGCCGCGCGGGCTGGGCGCGGGCGAGGCGGGGCTGCTGAGCGGCATCGCCGGGACGGGGCTCGTCGCGGGGAACTTCACCGGCGGCTGGTACGGCGACCGGTTCGGCCATCGCCGCGTCCTGCTCGCGGCCGCGGCGGCCTCCGGGCTGCTGCTGGCCGTCGTACCCCTGCTGCCCACGCCCGCCCTCTTCGCCGCGCTGCCGGCGGCCCAGTACGCCTCCGGGGCGCAACGCGCTTCGGCCTCCGCGCTGGTCGCGGCCGTCGTGCCGGAGGGGGCGCGGCGGCCGGCGTTCGCGGTGATGCGGGCCGCCTCCAACGGGGGGTTCACGCTGGGTCCGCTGCTCGGGGCCCTGGTCGCGACCCGGTTCTCCTACGACTGGCTGTACCTGGCGGAGGGGGTCGGAAGCCTGGGGCTGGCTCTGTGGACGGCCCGGGTGGTGCCGCCCTCGGCCGTCCCGGGTGGCCGGTCCCGCGCCCACGGCGACCGGCGGGGCGGGGTGTGGGCGGCGCTGCGGGCACGGCCGGCGGTGCTGGTGCTGCTGCCGGCGATCGTCGTCGTCGACGTCGTGTACCGGCAGCAGTACTCCACCTTCCCCGTCTTCCTCGCCGACCACGGCATGGACGCGCGGGTGTACGGGGCGCTGCTCGCCGTCAACGGGGGCCTGCTGCTGTGCCTGGAGCTGCCGGTGGCGCTGACGCTGCGCCGGAGGTCGCCGCTGCGGATCGTGGGGACCGGCCTGCTGCTGGTCGCCGCGGGGTACGGGGTGCTGCTGCTCGGGGCGGGCGTCGGCACGGCGGTGGTGATGATGGCGGCGCTGACGCTCGGGGAGGCGCTGTACAAGACGACCGCCACGGCGTACGTCGCCGACCAGGCGCCGGAGCACGTGCTCGGGCGGTTCCAGTCGCTGTACGCGGGGGCGTCGATCAGCGGGGTGGTGCTCGCGGCGCCGCTGGGCGGGGCGGTGTACGAGGCGGCGCCGGGGGCGTTGTGGCCGTTGTGTGCGGGGCTGGGTGCGATGGCCGGCTGCGCGGTCCTGCTGGCCGCGGGGCCGCGCATCTCCCGCCCCTCGCCCACGGACACGCCCCCGGAACCCCTGACGGCCCGTCCCTCGACGGTGAGCGCGTCCTGAACGCCGGCCGCCGCGGACCGGGCCGCTGCCCGCGGCCGGGAGGCCGCGGGGCGGCAGGGCCTGTGGTGTCCGCCTGCCGT
>NZ_JAMGBF010000029.1 GCF_023516615.1 Streptomyces panaciradicis | reverse complement strand
GCGGGACCAGCTCCTCGCGGTCGCGGGACGCTGTCCCGTCCATCGGCTGCTGACCAAGGACGTCACGATCATCACCGTGCCCACGTTGCTCGCGGAGCCCGCACCACTTCCGTGAAGCGACAGTCCCACACAAGAACGCGGGGTGCGGGGACCGGCTGAGAAGCCGGTCCCCGCACCCCGTCCGTCATGCGCGGGCCTCCGGCGCTCAGGCGGTCGCCTGCGCCGCCTCGTTGATCAGACGGGCCACGTCACCGGGGCGCGAGACGCTGACCGCGTGGGAGGCGGAGACCTTCATGACGGAGGCCCCGGCCCGCGCGGCCATGTAGCTCTGCACCTGCGGGGGGATGTTCCGGTCCTCGTCCGCAACCAGCACCCAGGAGGGAATGTCCCGCCACGCGGGCGCCGACGCGCCCTCCGCCAGCGCGGCATCGGCCACCGGGCGCTGTGTCGCGGCCATGACGGCCGTGGTCTCCTCGGGGACGTCGGCGGCGAATTGCTTGTGGAACTGGGCCTGTTCGATGTACAGGTCCATGACCTGCCTGCCGTCGGGCAGCGTCACCGGTACGGGCCGGAGCGTGTCGCCGAGGGTGCTGCCAGGGAACTTGCCCGACAGGGTGACGGCGCTCTCGCCCTCCTCCGGCAGGAACGCCGCGACGAAGACGAGCGCCTTGACCTCGGGCAGTCCCTTGGCCGCGTTGCTGATGACGGACCCGCCGTAGGAATGGCCGACGAGGACGACGGGGCCCTCGACGGACGTCACGATCTGCCGGACGTACTCGGCGTCGGTGGTCAGTCCGCGCAGCGGGTTGGCTACGGCGATCACCGGATAGTCGTGCGCGAGCAGCTTGTCGACGACACCGTTCCAACTGGAGGCGTCCGCGAACGCGCCGTGTACGAGGACGATGGTGGGCTTGTGTGCACTCATGAAATTGGCCTTTCGACGTGCCGGGGGAATGGGGTCGGGTGGGCGGCGTCAGTCGGTTCCGAGAGCCTTGCGCAGCACGTGGATGGCCTGCTCGATCGCGGCGGTCGACGCCTGGGTGCCGCGGACCGTGTTCAGCATCATGAAGTCGTGCAGGGAGGCGTTGTAGCGGATGCTCGTCGTCGGCACACCGGCCTGGACGAGCTTGCGGGCGTAGGCCTCGCCCTCGTCGCGCAGCACGTCGTTCTCGTCGACGACGACGAGCGCCGGCGGCAGATCCCGGAGATCTTCCAACGTCGCCCGCAACGGCGAGGCGGTGATCTGGGAACGCTCGGCGGGGTCGGTGGTGTAGGCGTCCCAGAACCACTCCATGGCCTTGGCCGTCAGGTGCGGGCCGTGCGCGAAGGTCCGGTAACTCTCGGTGTCCTGGGCCGCGTCGGTGACGGGGTAGTACAGCGATTGGTGCACGAAGGCCACATCGCCCCGCTGCTTGGCCATGTGGGTCAGGGCGGCGGTCATGTTGCCGCCGACCGAGTCACCGGCGACGGCCAGGCGGGAGGCGTCGAGCCCTTCGGCTGCGCCCTCGGTGGTGATCCACAGGGCGGTCGCGTAGGCCTGCTCGATGGCGACCGGGTACTTGGCCTCCGGGGAGCGGTCGTACTCCACGAACACCAGCGCCGCCTTCACCCCGACGGTCAGCTCGCGCACGAGCCGGTCGTGCGTGCCGGCGTTGCCGAGGATCCAACCGCCGCCGTGCACATAGAGGATGACAGGCAGGGGGCCGGTGCTGCCGACGGGCTTGAGGATGCGCACCCGCACGTCGCCGACCGAAGCCGGAACGGTGATCCACTTCTCGTCCACGTCGGGCTTCTCGATGGGCTGCGCCTGCACGTCGTCGAGCAGCTTGCGCGCGCCCTCGACCCCGAGCTCGTACAGCAGCGGCGGCTTGGCGGTCGCGTCGGCGAAATCCTGTGCGGCGGGCTCGAGAACGATGTCGCTCATGGTGTGTTCCCTCTCTGGCGGATAAGGAGGACTTTTCACACCATGGGACCAGGACCCCAGCAGATGTGTGACACGAAAAGGTCCCGGGCCGCCGAGCGCGGCCCGGGACCGCATACCGGAGCGGGGGCTAGGAACGGAGTGCGCCGGGCTTCGGCAGCGGCTCGCCGTCCACGAAAAGGTCGACGTGCTCGTTGTAGAAGGCCGTCAGGCCCGCGATGCGGTTGGCGTGGATGGTCGGGAAGTCGTATGCCCAGGCGATGTTCTCGTGGGCAGCGGTGGAGCCGTCGAACGACCAGTAGCCGCTCGTCGTTCCCTTGTACGGGCAGCGGGTCACCGTGCCGGTCCGCCGCAGTCGGGCCCAGTCGACGTGCGCGCGGTCAAGGTAGTAGCGCGTCGGCAGGCCGGTCTCGAAGAGTTTGACGCACGCCGGCGCCTCCGCCAGGACCACGCCCTCCAGCTCCACGCGGACGCTGCTCGAGGAACGAACGGCGTCCACACGCGAGTACGGGCTCCTGGGGTGGACGAAAACGGGTTCGTCCTCCTCGAACCAGTAGTCGATGGCCGGCCACTCGAAGCGCACCGTGCCCTGGAGCGGCGCCGGGGCGTCCTTCCCCCACACCCAGGCGGCACCGGGGCGCGAGTCCCCGCCCACGGACAGAGTGTGCCGGTGCGCCATGCCCGCACCGTGCTCCTCGACGACCCCTTCGTCGTCGAGGACGCCATCGACGAGGTCCCGCACCGGGATGCTGAACTGCGGATATGCCTGCCACTCCCAGACGTACAGGGCCCGCCGCGTGTCGAAGACGGTGCGACCGCCGATCACGCCCCTGATACGGCGGGGCACCGGCTCCACATGCCCGACGGGCACGAGGAAGCTCGGATGCAGAACACTTTCGGTTTCCATGGTCATCACCTGAGTCGGTCGGAGGTTCCGCGCCCGTTCGGACGGAACACGGAGAGGGTGTGCGCCCGGAACGCCCGCGTCCTCGGGCCGTCACGGACCGCGGGGTCCGTCCGGCGCTGACGCGCACAGCGCGAGCAGGGTTTGTTTCGCTGTCACAGCAGGTGGCGGAGGCCGGTCTGTGCGGGGAGACAGTCCCTGTGGAGAGGAGATCACGCCGTGCGCACGCCTACCCATTATGACGCCAACACTCTTGACACTATCAAGACAACCTTCTCATACACAGTGTGCACACTGTCGTCGAGGGCCGGACCCGGCGGCGACCGGGCCCGGTAACGCGCCCGACCACACCACCCGGTACTTCAGCCGCGCCCGACCGGAACCGCGGCTCCTCTCCCCCACTGCTCCTTCGTCGGAGGATTCGCATGTCAGCCCTGCCCCTGCTCGCCCCGCTGCGACGCGTCACGACAGACGTGCTTGAAGTCGCGTATTACGAGACGGGCTCCCCCGACGGTGACACCGTCGTCCTTCTGCACGGCTTCCCCTACGACATCCACAGTTACGTGGACGTGGCTCCCTTGCTGGCCGAAGGCGGCTTCCGCGTCATCGTCCCCCACCTGCGAGGGCACGGCCCCACGAGATTCCTGTCCGACTCTCTTCCCCGTTCCGGCCAGCAGGCGGCCCTGGGGGCGGACGTCGTCGCGCTCCTGGACGCCCTCGGCATCGAGCGGGCCTACCTCGCCGGCTATGACTGGGGCGGTCGGGCCGCCACGGTCGCCGCGGCGCTGTGGCCCGAACGGGTCCTCGGCCTGGTCTGCGTCAACGGTTACCTGATCCAGGACATCGGCGCCGCCATGAACCCCATCTCCCCCGAACTGGAGGCGGGTTTTTGGTACTTCTACTACTTCCTCACCGAGCGTGGCCGCACCGGACTGGCAGCCGATCCACGGGGTGTCGCGCGGGTCATCTGGAAACGCAACTCCCCCGTGTGGGCCTTCGGCGAAGCCGAACTGGAGCGGGCCGCCGAGGCCTTCACCAATCCGGACTACGTCGACGTCGTCATCCACTCCTACCGGCACCGCCTCGGCCTGGCAGTGGGTGCGGACGAGTACGCCCGTCTGGAAGCCCGCCTCGCCGGCCTTCCTCCGGTCACCATCCCGACGGTCACCCTGGACGGCACCGCCGACGGCAACTTCCCGGCGACCGACGGGTCATCGACCGCTCACCACTTCACCGGCCCCCGCCTGCACCTTCAGGTCGCGGACGCCGGCCACAACCTGCCGCAGGAACGCCCCGAGGCATTCGCCGCGGCGGTACGGGACGTGCGGGCCCTGCGACGGGGACACCCCCGCCACGACTGCCTCACCCGCTGACACCCGACCGCGCGGCACCGCGGCCCATCGCCGCGCCGACGTCACATCTGTCTGTGCCCACCGGTCACATCGAGTGCGGGCGGGCACGCGGCCGCCTGACCGCCTCAGGAAAGGAAACCACCATGTCGTACCCCTACCCGGAACAGAAGTACTTCGGAGACGACGGCGAGGTCAGCGCCGTGTTCCGGCCTGCCGATACCCCACCCGACCTCGGCGAGAGCGGGCCGGGCAAGGACGCCACCCACTATCTGGCCACCACCGCGACCACCCGCGGCGAGTTCGGGCTGTACCGCGTCGAGATGAGGCCGCGGGCCGGCGGCCCGAAGACGCACTTCCACAAGCGGATCTCGGAGTCGTTCTACATCCTGGACGGCACCGTGCGCATCTTCGACGGTGTGCGCTGGGTGGACGCCCGCAAGGGCGACTTCCTCCACGTGCCGCAAGGCGGACTGCACGCCTTCCGCAACGACTCCGACGCACCGGCGGACATGCTCCTGCTGTTCACACCGGGCGCGCCGCGCGAGGAGTACTTCGAGCAGGTGTCGCAGCTGGCGCACGCCTCGGAGGAGGAGCGCTCCGCGTTCTTCGACCGGCACGACTCCTACTTCGTGGAGTAGGTCCACCCCTCCGGTGTCCCGCGGCGCCCGCGCCCTGCCCGCGGTCGTCGTCGCGGGACACCCGCCGTCGGGACGACCCAGGTTCGGGCAACGTGCAGCTTGTCACACCAACGCCCTTCGTCCGGTCAACCAGGCAGGGCGCGCGGGCGCATCCGACCTCGCCGCCGCCCTCTCAGCACGTCCTGGCCGTCACGTCCGACCGTCCCGCCCTCGGCGAAGGAGACCGCATGAAAGTCGTCGTTGCAGGCGCCGCGGAACGGATCCACTCAAGATCGGTCACCCGTCTGCGGGACCACGGGGCGCAGGTGGTGCCCCTCTCCCGCGCCCCGAACGTCAACGTCGGTGGCGCACACGCTCCGCGCCGAGCACTGCGCGGTGCGCAGATCCTGGTAGACGTCACCGACGCGCCCTCGCGTCACCAGGACGTCAGCACAGCGTTCTTCGCCGACACCACCCGCAGCCTCCTGACAGTCGGCAGGGAGACCGGCGTCGAGCGCCACGTGGCCCTGTCCGCCGTGGGCACCGACCGCGTCGCCTCGGAATACCTCCGGGCCTCCGGGCCAAGACCGCACAGGAAGACCTCGTCCGCCGCTCGGCACTGCCGCATGCCCCGGTGCGCGCCACCAAGGCCGCCGGACCCGAGGAGCGACCGTTCGAGGATCTCGCCGCCGACGTGCTCGCCGGCCAGGACCGCGTGACGCCCGTGATCGGCGACGTACAGACGCCGTCCCTCGTTGCCCTGATCAGGGAGCGGACCCTGCTGCCCGGACCGGACGCCCGTCTGGGCCGTCACACGACGGCCCAGTGGCTCAAAGACCGCTGATCCACCCGCGCCGCACCGTCCGACGGCCCCCGGCGTCCACCACCCCCTCCCGACTCCCCCGCCCCATGCCTTGAGGAAGGCCGCCCATGAGTGACCCGTCCCGGCCCATCGCGTCCGCGTCGAGCAGTGAGCTCGACCAGCTTCCCGACCGTGACCGCGAGGAGACCGCCGAGTGGCAGGCATCCCTCGACGCCGTCATACGCAACGCCGGACCCGATCGGGCGGTGTACCTGATCCGGCGCGTGCACGAGTACGCGGCCCGCGCCGGCCTTTCCGTGCCAGGGCTGCTCACCACGGACTACGTCAACACCATCCCGGCGGCCGCGCAGCCGGCGTTCGACGGCGACATCACCATGGAAACCAGGATCACCGCCCTGAACCGGTGGAACGCCGCGGCCATGGTCACCCGCGGCTCCCGGCTCGGCCTGGGCGGACACATCTCCACCTACGCATCGGCGGCCTGGCTGTACGAGATCGGCTTCAACCACTTCTTCCGCGGCAAGGAACAGGACGGCTCGGGCGACCAGTTGTTCCTCCAGGGGCACGCCTCGCCGGGCATCTACGCTCGGGTGTTCCTCGAAGGCCGTCTCAGCGAGCAGCAGTTGGACGCCTTCCGGCGCGAGGCCGGCGGTCACGGCATCCCGTCCTACCCGCACCCCAGGCGCCTGCCGTGGCTGTGGGAGTTCCCGACCGTGTCCATGGGCCTCGGCCCTCTTAACGCCGTCTACCAGGCACGCTTCAACCGCTATCTGCAGGCCCGCGGCATCAAGGACACCTCCGCCTCCCGCGTGTGGGCGTTCCTCGGCGACGGGGAGACGGACGAGCCGGAGGCCACGGCCGCCCTGACGCTGGCCTCCCGTGAGGGCCTGGACAACCTCACCTTCGTGATCAACTGCAACCTGCAACGCCTCGACGGACCCGTGCGGTCCAACTCCAAGATCGTGCAGGAGCTGGAGGCGCGGTTCCGCGGGGCGGGCTGGAACGTGGTCAAGACCCTGTGGGGCGAGGCCTGGGACCCGCTGCTGACCCAGGACACGACCGGCGACCTGGTGCGCCGCCTGGGCGAGGAGCCCGACGCCCAGATGCAGACCCTCGCCGCGCGGGACGCCGCCTACATCCGCAAGAACTTCTTCGTCGGAGACACCCTGTCCGCACTCTCCGCCGCCCTGAGCGACGCCCAAGTGGTGGAGCTCTTCGAGAACTCCCGCGGTGGGCACGAGCCGTTGAAGGTGTACGCCGCCTACCGGGCCGCCGTCGAACACCGGGGGGCACCGACGGTGATCCTCGCCCAGACGGTCAAGGGGCACACCCTCGGGGCGGCGTTCGAGTCCCGCAACGCCAACCACCAGATGAAGAAGCTGACCATGGCGCAGTTCCGCGAGCTGCGCGACATGCTCGACCTGCCCATCCCCGACAGCGCCCTCGCCGGTGACGTCGTCCCCTTCTGGCATCCGGGGGAGAACTCGCCCGAGGTGCGGTATCTGCGCGAGCGGCGCGCCGCGCTGGGCGGTCCCGCCCCGGCGCGCCGTGTCATCACCAAGCCCCTGCCGGAGCCCGCCGCGCAGCCGTTCGAGGCGCTGCTCAAGGGCTTCGGCCACCAGGAGGTCGCCACCACCATGGCCTTGGTCCGCCTGGTGAAAGACCTGATGCGGGACGGCCGCACGGGCGCCCGCTGGGTGCCGATCATCCCCGACGAAGCCCGTACCTTCGGCATGGAGTCGATGTTCCCCACGGCAGGCATCTACTCGCCGCAGGGCCAGACCTACGACCCCGTCGACGCCGACCAGCTGCTGCACTACAGGGAGAGCAAGTCCGGGCAGCTCCTCATCGAGGGCATCACCGAAGCCGGTTCCATGGCCGAGTTCACCGCCGCCGCGACCTCGTACGCCACCCACGGCGAGCCGATGATCCCGTTCTACATCTTCTACGCCATGTTCGGCTTCCAGCGCACCGGCGACCAGTTCTGGGCCCTCGCCGACCAGATGGGCCGCGGGTTCGTCGTCGGCGGCACCGCCGGACGCACCACCATGACCGGCGAAGGTCTCCAGCACGGCGACGGCCACTCGCACCTCCTGGCCGCCACGAACCCCGCGGCCGTCAGCTACGACCCGGCCTTCGCCTTCGAAATCGCGGTCATCGTCCGCGACGGCCTGCGCCGGATGTTCGGGGAGCGGCCGGAGAACGTCTTCTACTACCTCACGGTCTACAACGAGCCGAAGCCCCAGCCACCCATTCCTGCATGGCCCGGCATCGAGGAGGGCATCGTCCGCGGCCTGTACCCGTTCCGACCCGGCGACCGCGCCGTGTCCGGCCCTCGGCTGCAGCTCCTGGCCTCCGGCACCGCCGTCCACTGGGCACTGCGTGCGCAGGAACTGCTCGCCGCCGACTGGAACGTGCGCGCCGATGTCTGGTCGGTGACGTCCTGGACGGAGCTGCGCCGGGACGCTATGGACGCCGACACCGCCCGCGCGCGCGGCGAGACACGTGTGCCCTTCGTGACGGAGGCGCTCGCCGGTGCGCCGGGTCCGGTCCTGGCCGTCAGCGACTGGATGCGCCAGGTCCCCGACCAGATCGGCCAGTGGATCGAGCAGGACTACTACTCACTGGGCACGGACGGATTCGGCCTGTCCGACACCCGCGAGGACGTACGACGCTACTTCCACGTGGACGCCGAATCGATCACCGTGACGGCCCTGGACCGGCTGGCACGGGCCGGACAAGTGGACCCCGACACCGTCGACCGCGCCCGCAAGCACTACGGCCTGGACACCTGAAGGAGCCATACGCCGCCATGACTGTTTCCGTGACCCTCCCCGCGCTCGGCGAGTCCGTCACCGAGGGCACCGTGACCCGCTGGCTGAAACAGCCCGGCGAGCACGTCCAGGAGGACGAACCACTGCTGGAGGTGTCCACCGACAAGGTGGACACCGAGATCCCCGCTCCCACCACGGGGGTGCTGCTGACCATCGTCGTCGGCGAGGACGAGACGGTCGAAGTGGGCGCCGAGCTCGCCGTCATCGGCCCGCCCGACGGCGAACCCTCCGCGGCGACCGCGGTCACCGCCGCCCCGGCCGCACCGGTGACCGCAGAGCCGTCCGCTCTCTCACCGGCGCCGCAACCCGCACCCCTCGCTGTTCCCGCCCCTGCTCCGGGGCCGCGGCCCGTCTCTGCACCGGCGCCGGTCGCGCAGCCGTCCTCCGCGCCGCCCGAGCAGCGCCCACTGGTTCCGCCGCCGACGACGACGCCGACCCCCGCCCCGCTCCCAGCAGCAGCGACGGCAGCGACTCCGCCGACGGCCACCCTGCGCGGTCACACCGCTGCCATCCCCCGGCTGCGCAAGGCCGTCGGCGACAGTCTCAAGCAGGCACTGCTGGAGCAGGCACAGCTGACCTCCACCGTCGAGGCCGACGCCACCGGCCTGCTGCGGCTGTGGCGGCAAACAGCGGACGGCTTCCTGGGCCGCGAGGGCTTCGCCCTGACACCGATGCCGTTCTTCGTCCTGGCCGCCGCCCAGGCGCTCAAGGCACATCCCGTGATCAACGCCAGGATCGACACGAGCGGTGCGACCATCACGTATTACGACACCGAGAACGTCGGCATCACCGTCGACACCGATCAGGGGCCGGTGACCCCGGTGGTGCGGGGCGCGGGCGATCTGACCGTCAGCGGCATCGCCCGTGCCGTCCACGACCTCACCGGCCACGCCCTGGCCGGCCGGCTCACGCCCGCGGACGTGTCCGGAGCCACCTTCACGGTCTGTGACACCGGAGCGCGCGGCGCCCTCTTCGACACCCTCATCGTCCCACCCCGCCAAGCGGCGATCCTGGGCGTGGGAGCAGTGGTCAGACGGCCGGCGGTCGTACAGGACGGCGACGAGGAGTTCATCGGTGTCCGCGAACTGGTCCACCTCTCGCTCTCCTACGACCACCGGCTGGTGGACGGCGCGGACGCCGCCCGCTACCTGACCTCCGTGAAGAAGATCGTCGAGGACGCCGTGCTCGAGGACACACGCTGACGCGACGCCGGTGGCCACGGACACGCCGGACAGCACCGCCGACGGTCCGGCAACACTCGCCGCCCGGCCCCGCCGCAGCTCCACCACGGCCGACACGACGCCACTGGCCTGGGCCTCACCCACTGGGTGACCAGCGGCGCAGATGAGTTGTGTGGCCGAAGACCAGATATATACGCTCGCAGCCGGGGGTGCTCATGAAAGGCAAGAATCCGGGCTTCCTGCACGGGCGGCAGAGCGAGCGCGCGGTGCTGGACCGGCATCTGGCCAAGGTGCGCGACGGCCACAGCGCGGTCCTCGTGCTGCGCGGTGAGGCCGGTATCGGCAAGTCCGCCCTGCTGGAGTACGTGGCCGAGACCACCGAGGACTGCACCGTAGTGCGCGCGGCGGGAGTCGAGGCCGAGATGGAACTGGCCTTCGGGGGCCTGCACCAGCTGTGCGCGCCCTTCCTGGATCGCCTCGGGCACCTCCCCGATCCGCAGCGGACGGCCCTGGAGACCGCCTTCGGGCTCAGCGCGGGCACTCCCCCCGACCGGTTCCTCGTGGGGCTGGCGGTCCTCAGCCTGCTCGCCGATGCCGCTGAGGAGACGCCGCTGATCTGCCTCGTCGACGACGTGCAGTGGCTCGACCGCGTCTCGGCCCAGATCGTCGGGTTCGTCGCCCGACGTCTGATGGCGGAGCGCCTGGGGCTGATCTTCGCCGTCCGCGAGGCGGACGGCGAACGCGCCCTGCAAGGACTGCCCGAACTCACCCTCGGCGGGCTGAGCGAGCCCGACGCCCGCGCCCTGCTGACCTCGGTGCTTCCCGGCCGGTTCGACGAACCGGTCCGCAGCAGGATCCTCGCCGAGGCGCGCGGCAATCCGCTGGCCCTGCTGGAACTGCCCCACAGCACCTCCGCGGCCGAACTCGCGGGCGGCTACGCCTCACCGCCGATGGGGCCGCTCGTCGGCAGGCTCGAGCACAACTTCAGCCTGCGCGTCGAGGAACTGCCTCCGCAGACACGGCGGCTGCTGCTGCTCGCGGCGGCCGAGCCCGTCGGCGATGTCTCACTGCTGCGCCGCGCCGCCGACATTCTCGGCGTGTCCATGAGCGAGGCCTCCCCCGCGGTGGCTGCCAACCTGCTGGAAGTGCGCACCCGGGTCCAGTTCCGGCACCCGTTGGTGCGCTCGGCCGTCTACCGCACGGCGGGACCGGCCGAGCGCCGGGAGGCGCACCGGGCGCTGGCCGAGGCCACGGACGCGCGGTCCGACCCCGAACGCCGCGCCTGGCATCTGGCCCGCGCCACGGCGGAGCCCGACGAGGCCGTGGCGGACGAACTGGCCCGCTCGGCCGACCGCGCGCAGGCGCGGGGCGGTATCGCCGCGTCGGCGGCCTTCCTGGAACGAGCGGCCGAACTGACGCCCGATCCCGCCCACCGCCGCAGCAGAGCGCTGGCAGCCGCCCGGGCCAAGTACCTCGCCGGAGCGTTCGACGCCGCGCTCGAGCTGCTGAACGTCGCCCAGATGGGCGCGCTCGACGATCTGCAACACGCCCAGGCCAGCCTGCTGCGCGGGCAGATCACCTTCGGATCGCGCAGTGCCGGTGCCACCGTGCCGCTGCTGCTCACGGCGGCCCGGGAGTTCGAGCCGCTCGACGCCGGCATCGCCCGGGAGACCTACCGGGACGCTTTCTACGCGGCCCTCACCGCGGGCCGCGTGTCCAGCGGCCCCGGCCTCGAGGAGGTCGCCCGGGCCGCACGCACCGCGCCCCCGACGGCTGACCCCGGACCCACCGACCTCTTCCTCGACGGCCTGGCCATGGCCACCACGGACGGCTACGCGGCGGGCGCCCCGGTTCTGCGCAGCGCGCTGAACACGCTGCGGTTCGGCGGCTTCACCGTGGAGCAGTCGCTGGGCTGGCTCCCGTTCGCCTGCCGCATGGCCCACAACGTGTGGGACTTCGACAGCTGGAGCACCCTGTCGGCCAAGCTCGTCGGTCTGGCACGGGAGACGGGAACACTGTCCGTGCTCCCCTCGGCGCTCCTGCTGCGGCTGGCGAACCGGGTCTTCGCCGGGGATCTGGACGACGCCGACTCACTCGCCGCGGAAGCGGTGACGATCGGCGAGGCCACCGGCAGCCACTTCCTCGCCCACTACGGGGCGCTGGTGATCGAACCCTGGCGCGGCCGTGAGACCGAGACCCTGCGGGCGATCGCGACGATCACCGGCGACCGGAGCCTCAGCGGCGAGGGAAAGGCGCTCACGGCCCCCCAGTGGGCGCTGGCCGTGCTGTACAACGGCCTCGGGCGGTACGAGGAGGCCTGCGCCGCCGCCGCCAAGGGCTGCGAGTACCCGCAGGAGCTGGGGCTCGCCCTCTCCTCCCTGGTCGAGCTGGTGGAGGCGGCGGCCCGCAGCGGGCAGCGGGACCTCGCCGTCGAGGCCGCCGGTCGCCTCGAGACCATCTGCCAGGCCAGTGGCACGGCCTGGGCGACGGGCACCTCCGCGGCGGGGCGTGCCCTGATCAGTGAGGGGGACACAGCCGACGCCCTGTACCGGGAGGCCATCGCCCGTCTGGAGAGCACCCCGGTGCGAACTGCGCTCGCACGCACCCGGCTGCTGTACGGCGAGTGGCTGAGCCGCGAGAACCGCCGCGCCGAGGCCCGGGACCAGCTGGCCCTCGCCCACGAGATCCTCGACCGGGCCGGCGCGGAGGCCTTCGCCGAGCGAGCCCGGCGGGCGCTGGAGGCCGCCGGGGAGACCGTGCGCAGGCGCGACACCGGCACCGAACAGTCGCTCACGCCTCAGGAGGCCCAGATCGCCCGGCTGGCCGGCGAAGGGCTGACCAACCTTGAGATCGGCGCACAGCTGTTCCTCAGCCCGCACACCATCGAGTGGCACTTGCGGAAGGTGTTCACGAAGCTAGGGATCCGGTCCCGCAAACAGCTGGGCGCCGTACTGCCGGGCGGGGCGGCGACCCCCGCCTGACCTCCCGGGGGCCGCGCAGCCCGCAGAGGCGGCCTCCCCGCCACACGGTGAGCCCCCCACGGAACTCCTCTGAACAGGGCCCGTGGCTCCGGGCTGTCAGGGGGCCAGGACCGGACTTCGACGGGACCGGGCTCGACCGGACCGCAGGGTCCCGAGTCGTCGGGGCCGGGGGCGGCCCCACGGGCGCGCGGGGCCAGGGGGTGGCAGGCCCCGGGTCATCCGGGGCCGGGGAGTGGTGGGCCCCAGGGGCACGCGAGGCCACGGGGTTACCGGCCCCGGGGGCCTGCGGACCAGGGGGTGGGAGGCCCCGGCCACGTGACGGCCACGGTACGACCACGGGGTGCCCCACGGTCTATCAGGGGCGCGGCAGTGCCCCTGTGGGCGCGAAGTTGGTGTCGGCGGCGAGGGAAGCCGCCCATCCCCAGCCAACAGAGGAGCCGATCGTGGACACATCTGTGATCGCAACCCGGCAGAGTCCGCAGTCGGTGATGGTGACCATCACTGCAGCGCCCGTCGAACTCAACGACGCGGCCTTCGTGTTCGGCCGCGTCCGGCCAGGACTGCTCAAGATCGCCAACCGGATCCTCCGAGATCCCGGCGAAGCCGAGGACGTCATCCAGGAGGCATGGCTGCGCTGGCAGGGCACCGACCGCACCGTCGTCGCCGACCCCGGTGCGCTGCTCCGCACGACGACCGTCCGGCTCGCCATCAACGTGCTGCAGTCGGCCCGCAGACGCCGCGAGTCCAGTGCCACCCCCTGGCTGCCGGAGCCCACGGACACCGGGATGACACCGGAGGCCCTTGTCGAACGCCAGGACTCGGTGGAGCATGCCGTTCTGCTGCTTCTGCAGACCCTGACCCCCAACCAGCGCGCGGCCTACGTGCTGCGCGAGGCGTTCGGCTATTCCTACGACCAGATCGGCGACCTGCTCCGCCTGTCCGTGGCGAACGCGCGGCAGCAGGTCTCCCGCGCACAGGACAGACTGAACAACCGGCGGCACCGACAGCACGTGGACGCGGCCACTCATCGACGGCTCGTTCAGGCGATCTTCGCCGCCGCCCGCACAGGAGACCTCGACCGCCTGGAGCACGAGCTGACCGGCCAGGACGCGCCGTACTCCGGCGAGGGGACGGCCGCACGCGACGGCGCGCCTTCCTACCGGGCAGCCGCATGACCGGCACGTCGCACGGGGACGTGGTGCGCGAGGTACGTACCGGACCTGCCGGCGACCGCGCACAGTCCTGCGCGACCGACCGGTGGGACGCCCTCGACCGCCTCCACCGTCGGGTCCAGGGGACGGTGGAGCGTCGGCTGCGCGAGGAGACCGGGTTCGGGTTGAGCGAAGTTCAGGCCCTGCGCTATGTGGGCAGGAGCTCCTCCGCGAACGCCGGCGCCGAACCCGTGCGGCTCGGAGATGTGGCCAACGGGCTCGGCCTGAGTCAATCCGCCACGAGCAGGCTGATGACACGCCTGCGCCGACAGGACCTGATCATCTCGAGCACTGTCGACCACGACCGGCGCGGCGTGCAGGTGCTGCTGACCCCGGCGGGGCACGCCGCGCTGAGCCGAACCGCGTCCCGTTACGAAAAGGTCGTCCTGGACGCGGTCCGCGATCTCGGCTCCCAGGACGCGGATCCCCTCCTGTGGCATTTCCTCATCGACGAGAGCGACGCCCGCACGGTCATCCGCTGAGGAAGTCGCGCACGGCCGCTGTGAACCTCTCGGGGCGCTCGATGTGCCCGAGATGGCCGGTCTCCTCCAGGATCACCAGCCGGGCGTCGGGAAGGAGCTGGTGCATCATGTGCGCCCAGCGAGGCCCGCAGATGAAGTCGTCCCCGCCGACCAGGACCAGGGTCGGGACAGTGAGCCGGGGCAGTTCCTCGCGGACGTCGAACGGCGGCTCCACCCCCCAGGCCGGTGCCGCGAACATCCGCAGCGATGCCCGCCCCACGGCGAACTCCTCCTCGCGACCCCAGTAGTCGTGGAAGTAGGCGGGCGAGATGAGGCGCAGCACCTTCGTCGCACCCTCGTCGTCGGACCGGTCGAGTCGCATGGTGAGACCCGCTACGTAGCTTGCCACTTCCGGCCGCTCGTCGGCGTGCTGCTGGACGAAGCTCTCCATGTTGGCCACGGCTGCCGCCCAGAACTCCTCTCCCGTCATCGGTGAGGTGTCGTACAGGACGAGGTACGCCAGGCGCTCGGGGTGGTCGAGGGCGTAGCGCTGCGCGACGAAGCCGCCGTGGGAATGACCCAGCAGGGCCACCTCGGCGAGGCCCAGGTGCTCGATCACCGCGTGCAGGAAGTGGGTGTAGGTGGCGAGGGTGTAGTCGCGTGGATCGGCCAGCCGGCCGGACTCGCCCGTGCCGACCGGCTCGAGGTAGACGACGGTCATGCTGCGTTCCAGGTCGGGCATGCGCAGGTACTCCCAGTCGATGCCCGGCCCTCCGGAGTGGGCGACGCACACCGGGCCGGTTCCGGCGACGTGGTAGCGCTGGTCGACGGCGTCCGTGCCGTGCTGGACGACGAGGGTGTGGGTGCCCGGGGAGAGGGGGTCCCCGGGATCGACGGCTGGGCTGGAAAGGGGCCTGGGGCCCTGAGTTGCGTTCACAACTCCCAGATGGTGCGGCGGTCCGGAGCCCCACTCAAGACATTGTGTCTGTTGTCACACTGAATTTCACACCGTTGCTCTCCGCCATGGAATGTCACAGGACCCCCCTTTGGACGGTCAGATGCATGAGAGGCATTCGCGACGACGACAGGAGGCGCTGCCATGAGCTGGCGCGAGAGAGCGGACTGCCGGCATGTCGACCCCGACCTGTTCTTCCCCGTCGGCACCGCAGGTTTGACGCTGGTTCAGATCGACGAGGCGAAGGCCGTGTGCGCCGGGTGCCCCGTACGGGAGCAGTGTCTGCAGTGGGCGCTGGACGTCGGACAGGTCGAGGGCATCTGGGGCGGTACGACGGAGAGCGAGCGCCGCGCGACGCGACGACGCTCGGCACGCATGGACGCCGAGCTCATCGATGCGAAGGCGTCCTGAACCGGACACATCGTTGCGCAGACCCGGCCGCGAGACGCACCCGGTGTTGTGTTGATGGTGGCAATGACATGAGCGCCCCAATCGAAAAGACGGGTGGCTGTTTCTGCCTGGTTGCCGGGGTCGTCTTCACCATCGCCGAGGCCGCCCCGATCAAGCACCCTCAGCGACGCTCTGCGCTCCGTTCCGGTCATCCTGCCGGACGGCTCCGACGATGCGGACCTGACGATCAGGTCCGTGGTGTTGCGGGGGACGTCAACGGCGAACCGCTGGTGGAACTCGCTCGGTTCGACGATCACCAATCCTGCGCTGACAGACGACGCCTCCGAGCCCGGCTGTAAGAACATTCCGTCCTGGGCCGTGGTCGCCATCCAGGACCACAACATCCCGGTGCAGGTCCAGATCGCCGCTCGGACCATGCGCTGACCCACCGGTGCCGCGGGTCAGGGGGCGTGGAGGCTCCGCCCCCTGACCCGCACCAACGTCGTGGCCCCCTGGACCGGCTGTCCAGGGGGCCACCATGTGTGCGGGGGTCAGCCGCGATCTTCCGGAGCGACGTAGTCGAAGGTTGGGCCCGCGGTCAGGCCCTCGCCGTCGGGCATCGACATCAGGCTCTGTGCCTGCCCCTTGAGCGCGTACATCGCGCCCACCGACACCCCGAGCATCGCGGGATTGCCGTCGAACGCCTGCTCCAGGAGCTGCAGCAGCTTGCCGTACGCGATGTTGAACGCCTCCTGCGCCGTGCGGATCGCACTGCCCTCCGGATGGTCCTCCAGCCGCGGGTTGGGCCGCATCGGGCGCACCCCGGCGGGATCGACGGTGAGCTTCTCGCCGGTGGGCCCTGTCTCCGGTGTGTCCCCCGGCTGGTAGCGCCGGCCCAGTGCGAGCTCCTGGAAGCGGTAGTAGTGCGAGACCGCCTTGGTCTGCGGGTGGAACATGTCCACGTCCCCGTCCCACACGTCGACGCGTGCCGCGCCCTCGCCCTGCTCCACGATCTCCTCCAGGGCGGAGAGCGCCGAGGCGAGATCGGTGACCGGGTTCAGCCGGCCGCCGGTGTGCCCGAAGGGGCCTGCGGCCACTTGGCGGGCGGGATCACCGGTGAACACCTGTTCCTCGCCGAGCTCGGTGCACAGGTGTCGCAGCCCCTTCTCGATCGCGTCGTAGAACTGGCCGATCGTCATGTAGGCGTCGCCCTCGGCCGGGTCACCCGGGTGGGCGGGTTGTTCGAGGCGGAGGAACATGCTGACCGCCTCCTGACCGAACGGCAGCAGGGACAGCTGCATGGAGGGGTCGGCGTGCGGCATGGGCCGCGGGTGCGGCGACAGTATCCGCGGAGTGTCGACGCGAGGTTGCCCTCCGACCGCGTTCAGGAGGTTCGCCACCAGCGCGAGATGGATCATCTCCTCGACGAACACGCTGCTGACCACTTCGACGGCGTGGGCGTTCCGTTCAGGGTCGAGTGAGTAGAGGGCTGTGAGGTAAGGCGGCAGCGTGGCGTGCTCCAGCTCGATGGCCCACTGCAGGTGCGCGCGCAGGTCCTCCATCGTCGTGATCGAGCGGAACCGGTCCTGGACGGTGGGGTCTTGATGATTCATGGGGGGTCTCACCTGGGTTTCGTGCGTACGGTTCGGCCGCGGCTGCGGACCGGTCTGTGGTCACCGGCATCGGTGCCGGCGGTGACCGCGGGGGGCGGTCGGTGTTGTGGCGCGGGGCGGGTCATGCTGCATACGAGCGGGAGAGGCGGACGGCGGATATGTCGAAGCTGAGCCTGACCTTGTCGCTGATGAGGACGCCGCCGGTTTCGTCGGACGTGTTCCAGCCGAGCCCCCAGTCGGAGCGGCGCACCAGGGCGGTGCCGGAGAAGCCGACACGGTGGTCTCCGCTCTCGTCCTGCGTAGCTCCGCCGAAGGCGAGGTGGATGTGGAGAGGGAGTTCGACGTCCTTGATCCTGAGATGGCCCATCAGACGGAACTGGCCGTCTCCGCGGTCGGCGAGGCCGGCGGAGCGGAAGAGGATCAGCGGATAGGTGGCGGCGTCGAGGAAGTCCGGCCCCGCGAGATGGGCGTCCCGGTCAGGGCTGCTGGTGTCGATACTGCCGGTCTGGACGCTCAAGTAGGCCTCGGAGCGGCTGGGTTGGTAACCGTCCAGCTTGACCAGTCCCTCGAACGCGCCGAAGCGCCCACGCACGTTCGCGATCATGGCGTGCCGGACGGAGAAGCCGATGGTGCTGTGTGCCGGGTCGATGGTGTAGACACCTGTCAGCGCTGTGTACGGGACGGTCGACATATGTGGGTCCTTGCGGTCGCTGGTCACGACGATCAGTCGCTGCGAGCCGTCGCCGTGTGCCTGCCGATGGTGGAGCGGACCGCGGCCGAGCAGGGCCGGGCAAGGTCCGCAGAAGGACAGACAGGTGAGGGCCCGCGCGTGTGACACCGGGATCGCCGCCGGAACGGCGCCCTGTGTGTCACCGCGTGTCGCGGGGCAACGGGTTGCCGTTACGCGGGTCGTACGGTCGGCACCGCGGGATCGCCCGCTTCGCGCACCGGGGTGAATCCGTGCCGGGCCGGCTCAGCAACGATGTCGTCCCGGGACGCCGGCCACGTCTCGCTCCGGACAACGGTCACGTCCGGCACCCGGGAGTCGAAACGGGTCCGGGGGCGGTCGGCGTCGGCCGACAGCACCATGCGCCCGCCGTACTCGTGCCGCCCTCTCCCCCTGCCCCCTCCCGCCGGACTGAGCGGCACACATGCGTGACATGGTGTGCCACTATGTTGGGTGCATCCGGCGCAGCACATGATGCTCGTCGTCCCGGCCCGCCGCGGCCGCAGAGCTTCCCCGGATCCCGGCCGCGGCCCCTATCACGAGGGATGTACCGACCATGCCCGCCATCCTCATCCACGGCGTTCCCGACACCCACCACGTGTGGAACGGTGTACGCCGACACCTGACCCGTTCCGACGTCGAGGCCTGGGACCTGCCCGGATTCGGCACCCCCCGCCCGACCGGCTTCGGCTCCAGCAAGGAGGAGTACGTCGACTGGCTCGTCGAACGACTCGAGCGCGTCGGTGAGCCCGTGGACCTGGTAGGTCACGACTGGGGCTGCATCCTCACCGCCCGCGTCGCCTCCCTCCGTCCCGACCTGGTGCGCACCTGGGCAGGTGGCAACGGACCCATCAGTTCCCGCTACGTCTGGCACCCACTGGCCGAGATCTGGCAGGACCCTGCCGCAGGCGAGCGGTTCATGGCCGAACTGGACCCCGAGTCCTTCGCGAATGACCTGGTGAACGGCTTCGACGCGCCCGCCGAACCGGTGGAGGAGATGATCCGGAACGTCGACGGCACGATGAAGGACAGCATCCTGCGGCTGTACCGGTCCGCCGTGACCATGGGGACGGAGTGGGAACCGGCCCTGTCGAACGTCACCGCACCCTCGCTGGTGTTCTGGGGCGAGCGCGACCCGGCCTGCCAGATCGAGTTCGGCGACGAACTCGGCGCCGCCCTGCGCGCCGCCCGCGTCCTCCATCTCGACTGCAACCACTGGACGGTACTGGAGCGGCCCGCGGAGGTGGCCGCCGCCCTCGAGGAACACTGGGAGCAGGGCGCCGGACGCTAGCCCCCCGCCGGCCGCGACGAGGGGTGCGGATCTGCGGACCGCCTCGGCCACGGTGGTGGAACACGGACGTCGTCCGCGCCGCTCGTCGCGCTGCTCCCCTCTGCCCTCGCAGGCCTGCTCCCTGCCGCCGCGCGGCGCGGGCCGGTGTCACAACCTGCGGCTTCTGACGGTCTCTCCGCACGAGGGCACACCAGTGTCCGGTGCGCGCGAGCGAGACGGGAACATCATGTCGCGAGAAAACGGGTTCGTGATCGTCGGGGGCGGCCTCGCCGCGGGCAAGGCCGCCGAGGAACTCCGGCAACAGGGCTACGACGGCCCGCTCGTCCTCATCGGGGACGAAGTGGAGCGCCCCTACATCCGACCGCCGTTGTCCAAGGGGTACCTGCTCGGCAAGGAGGACCGCGAGTCGATATTCGTGCATTCCGAGAACTGGTACCGCGAGCACGACGTCGAGCTGATGACGGGAACGCGCGTAACGGCCGTCGACGCACTGACCCGCCACGTCGAACTCGCCGGCGCACGCCGGATGTCCTACACCAAGCTGCTGCTGGCGACCGGATCGTCCCCCCGTCGGCTGACGGTGCCCGGGGCGGACCTGGACAACGTGCTGTACCTGCGCCGCGTGGGAGACAGCGAGCGGCTCAAGGCCGCCTTCGCCCCCGGGGCCCGGATCGTGGTCGTCGGCGGCGGCTGGATCGGCCTGGAGACCGCCGCGGCGGCACGGACGGCCGGGGCGCTGGTGACCGTTCTGGAGCACTCCGAGCTGCCGTTGCTGAAGGTGCTCGGCCGGGAGACGGCCGAGGTCTTCGCCGACCTGCACCGGGATCACGGGGTCGTCCTGCGGCCCCACGCCGCCGTCGAGCGCATCACCGGTGACGGCACCCGCGCCGACGGCGTCCAGCTCGCCGACGGAACCCGACTGCCCGCCGACGCCGTGGTGGTGGGCATCGGCATCACCCCCAACGTCCAGCTCGCCGAGGCGGCGGGACTGGAGGTGCGCAACGGTATCGTCACCGACGAGTGTCTGCGCACCTCGGCCCAGGACGTGCACGCCGCAGGAGACGTCGCCAACGCCTACCATCCCCGGCTCGGCCGGCATCTGCGGGTGGAGCACTGGGCCAACGCCCTGCACCAGCCCCGCACGGCGGCCCTGGCCATGCTCGGCAAGGAGGCGGCGTACAACCGGTTGCCGTACTTCTACACCGACCAGTACGACCTCGGGATGGAGTACACGGGGTACGCCGAGCCCGGCGGGTACGACCGCGTCGTCTTCCGCGGGAACCCGGCCGAGCGGCGGTTCATCGCCTTCTGGATGTCCGGGGACCGGGTCCTGGCAGGCATGAGTGTGAACGTGTGGAACGTCATCGACTCCGTCCGCGCCCTCATCGAGTCCGGTGCCTCCGTGGCGGACGCGGCCCTGTCCGATCCCGAGACGCCCCTCGACAGCCTTCTGCCCTGACGACCGCCGCCAAGGCGACCGCGGCCCGCCGGGGCACGGGCGCCGCTGCATACGGCGGGGAACCATGTCACACGATCTGTCCCTGTCCGGTCAGCTGTGCATCGGTACGACCCGCCGGACGAAAGCGGACTGCCCCCGTTCTCGCGAGCCGCGGCGGACATCGGCCGGAATCAGGGGTGGCACCGCTTTGTCAGGTGCTGTGCGAAGGAGTGATGCCCGATGGACCGGGTGCAGGACGACGAGACGGTGCCGATCGCGGATCTGCTCGACGAACGACGCCGGCTGCTCAACGTGGCCTACTGGATGCTGGGCCGGAGTCAGGACGCCGACGACGTCGTGACGGAGGCCTACCGGCGCTGGTACGGCCTGTCCGACGACCACAGGATCCGCATCGCCGAACCCCCGTCCTGGCTGGTGACGACCGTCGGCGGCATCTGTCTGGAGCGCTTGGCGCCGACCGGGCGGTCGCATCCGGGCCCGGTCGGCGGGGCGCCCTCTCAGGACCTGGACGAAGAGGTGAGCCAGGCCCTCCTCGAGGCGCTGGACACGCTGTCACCGGCCGAGCGGGCCGCGTTCGTCCTCAACGACGTGTTCGGGATGGCTCCGGAGACGGTCGCCGCCATCGTCGGACAGACGGAACAGGAATGCGGTGAACACGCCGCCCGGGCCCGGCACAGCCTTGGGACCAGGTGGGCACACCCCACGACGCCACAACAGCACGACCGTGTGGTGCGAGCGGTCCGACAGGCCTGCGTGGCGGAGGACCCCGCCCGCCTGATTTGCCTCCTGGCACCGGACGCCACGGTGTTCTTCGACGGAGGCGGCAAGGTCAGAACCCTGACCCGGCCCGTCCACGGCGCACGGCGCGTCACCCGCAGCCTGCTGACCCTTCTGGCCGGCCGCCCGCGCACCAGACTGCACTGCCGGTCCGTCAACGGCCGCACCGGAATAGTGGTGCGCTACGGCGACGAGGTCGCCGCGGTCATCAGCCTGGACGTCGCGGGCGACCGCGTCGTGCAGATCTGGGCGGTCCTCAACCCTGACAAGCTCCGCCACTGGAACCGGGCGGCCACGCAGGAGAAATGAGACATCCTTCAAAAAGCTCTCGACGACGTCGGCACCGCTGAGGTGCCGCTCACGAAAGGGTGAAACAACAGTGACAGCCACCTGACTCGACGGTACCTCGCATCACCACCTTGCATCTTCCGGTCCCAAACCTCGTACGCTGTGACATACGATGCAGCCACACACATCCCCGGTCCGAGCCGAGCGGCACCGCAGCTGACACCAGCGAGGCGCGGCACGCAGGGGTGAGGATGAGAGGAAGACATGGTCTCGGCACCTCGCGCAGCGCATGAGATTGAGGTCACTGCGGAGAGCCTCCAGGAGGACCTCGCCCGCCTGGAGATTCAGAAGCAGGCACTGGAGAGGGAACTGGCCGCCGTGGCCGCCCACCTCGACTCCGTCCAGCGCGCCCTGAGCGCCCTGACGGTCCTCATGGCCGAGCCATCCGGCCGCCGAGCAGCCGAGCAGCGCGAACAGGCGGAGGCCGACACGACGGTCGTCGCGCCCGCCGCCCGCACGGCGCGAAAGCAGTCCGCGCGGCGACAGGCGGAGCCCACGGTGAAGGAAAAGCCGGCGGCCTCCTCGCGTCCGGAGGCCGACGAACCGCGCAGCTACGGCGTACTCACCGAACAGATCCTGGAGTACTTCGCGGGCGTCGGTGACGCGGAGGTCCGCGCGCGCGACGTGGCCGCGGCACTCGGCCGCGACACCGACTCCGGGAGCATCAATGCGGTGCGCAGCACGCTGGACCGTCTGGTGGGCACCTCCCGCGTACGCCGGGCCGGACGCGGCCTCTACAGCGCCCAGAAGTCCTGACCGGAGCCCTCTCCGCTCCATGCACGGAAAGTCACAACGATGCCTCGGGCACCTCCTCTCGGGGGATCGCACAGGCGCCCGAGGCACGCACCCGCTGACGGACGGTCCGCGGGTGGGTGAGCGCCCCCATACTGGCGAATCAACATGTCACACGGTTTCGGATACGCTGTGAACAGTGTATAGCAATCCGCATCGCCTCTGAATCCAGCGCCCCCGCCCCCGGGCGCACTCCTCCCCGGATACCTAGGATCACGCCTGGCCCCTTCACCTTCGCGGCGGCCCCTCCCCACTTGATCCTTCCGGCAACTCGCCGTTCCAAGAGGGCTGTTATGCCCGTTCCGCACAGCTCATCCACAACATACGTGTGATGGAAACAGTTACTCTTTCCGTGGCCACTGCAACAAACATGGTCCTATAGTCATCCGCGCATCGAGTTGTCGCCCAGACCTTCCCCCTGCGAGCGGCCGTGCCGCCGGCGCACCTTGATGCCCATGTTTCTTCCTCTGAGGAGCATCACCTTGCACAGAAGAAAGCGGGCCGTTGGCGTGCCCGTCGGCATCGCCGTCAGCGCGCTGATCGCGGGCTCCCTGCTCACCCTGCCCGGCCACGCACTCGCGGACGACCCAAGCGCCACCGCGGACTCTCGCCAACAGGCGCTGCTGGCCGCTGCCGAGGAGTTCAGCATCCCGACGAGCGTGCTGCTCGCCCTCTCCTACCAGGAGTCGGCCTGGGAGGGCCACAGTGCCCTGCCGAGCACCGACGGCGGTTACGGGCCGATGAACCTCACGGACGTCACCCCCACCATGCTGGCGGGCGGTGCCGCGGGCGCGGCGGGCCGCGCCGACCTCGACTCCCTAGCCGCGCTCCCCGCCCTGCACACCCTGCGCCAGGCGGCCGAGCTGACCGGACTCTCCGTCACATCCCTGCGCGAGGACGACACCGCGAACATCCGCGGAGGTGCCGCCCTGCTCGCCTCGTACGAAAAGGAGTTGGCCGGGGCGACCCCCGCGGACCCCTCTCAGTGGTACGGGGCCGTGGCCCGGTACAGCCAGGCCCAGCAGAAGCAGGCGGCTGTCTCCTTCGCCGACCGTGTCTTCCGCACGATCCGCAACGGCGCCTCGGCGACGACCCAGGACGGCCAGCGCGTACGTCTGTCCGCCGGACCTTCCGTCGATCCCGCCCGAGAGCAGATCAACTCCCTGCGCCTGAAGACCTCGTCGACAGCGGCCGCCACCGAATGCCCCACGACCGTCGACTGCACCTTCGTGGCCGGGTCACCGGTCGGCCGGCAGGTCGCCGACCGGCCGGCCAACGGCATCCACATCGACACGATCGTCATCCACGACCTGGAGTCCACCTACGACGCCGGCGTGGTGGGCCTGGCCAACCCCACGAACCCCGCCGCGACCCACTACGTGATGTCCTCTTCCGGCGCGGTCACCCAGATGGTGCCCACCAAGGACATCGCCTTCCACGCGGGCAACTACTCGACCAATTTGCACTCGATCGGCATCGAGCACGAGGGGTACGCCGTGCACGGCGCAGCCTGGTACACGGAGGCGCAGTACCAGGCAACGGCGGACTTGGTGACGTACCTGGCCGAACGCTTCGACATCCCGCTGGACCGGCAGCACATCGTCGGTCATGACAACGTTGCCGGGCCCAACTCCGCCCTCGTCTCCGGTATGCACTGGGACCCGGGTCACGCCTGGGACTGGAATCACTTCATGAGCCTGCTCGGCGCCCCCGTCAGCGGCGTGTCCGAGGTGCCGCAGCCCGGTTCCGTCGTGTCGATCAAGCCGTTGTTCGCGGACAACGTGCAGACCCTCCAGATCTGCCCCTCCGACGACCCGACCGGCCAGACGACCACTTGCGTCGAGCAGCAGCAGCCGACCAACTTCGTCTATCTGCACACGGCCCCGAGCGAGACGGCCCCGATCTTCGGCGATCAGGCGATCCACGGCACCGCGCCCGGCACCGACCGGGTGAACGACTGGGGCAGCACGGCTCAGGCCGGGCAGCAGTTCGTCGTCGCGGACGTCCAGCACGACTGGACCGCGATCTGGTTCAGCGGTGCGAAGGTGTGGTTCCACAACCCTGGCGGCGTCAACACCCGTACCAGCTACGGAGTGAAGATCGTCAAGCCCGCGGGCACCACTCCGGTGTCCCTCTACGGCTCCAGCTACCCCGACAAGGCCGAGTACCCGGCCGGCCTGGGCGCCTCCACACAGGCACCGCTGAGCATGTACGCCATGCCGACCGGACAGGCATACGTGGCCACGCGGGAAGCGGCCGTCACCGACGACTACTTCCCTTCCAGCGGGGCGGTGGTCATCGGAGGCAAGAAGATGTACACAATCCAGTACAACCACCGTGTCGCCCTCGTCTACGCGGACGACGTCACCGCGACCAAGGCCGTCCACCACTGGGAGAACGACGGCAACTGAGCAACGCGTCAGGGTAGTTGAGTAGTTCCAAGAGGGCTCTCAGGCGGCGAAGTGCCGTCGGGCATACCGTATGAGAGCCCTCGCCTCGCCTTCCCGGGACAATCCGGTGGGATCCTTCAGCATGGCCTCGCTGAACGCCGCAGAACGACGCACAGACCGGGTCGACCCGAGGGCGTACATCGGCACCCGCCGACCCGTCACACGCGCGGAGGGTCGTCGGTCAGTAGGAGCATGAGCCATTCCCTCGCGTCGAAGACCAGCACCGACGAGCCTGTGACTGTCATCAAAAGCTACACCGTGCCGACTGACGAAGCCGACCGCTTCACCATCGTTTACCAGGAGAACGCCCGAATCATGGCGGCCCAGCCCGGCTTCCTCCGCTCCCGCCTGCACCGTCCCCTCGGCGAAGGCCCGGAGACCCGCTTCGTCCACATCGCGGAGTGGACGTCGGGAACCGCCCTCGACAAAGCCACCGACAATCCCGAGTGGCACGCCTCGCTGCAGCGCATGTTCAACGACCCCGATCTGCACATCACCTCGGAACCGGCGAGCTACCGCGTCGTCGTCGAACTCCACCCCTCCTGACAACGCGTCACCCCGCACGCCGGTCCCAAGGAGGAGCCGTAGGGCGCCCGTTCGGCCGGCCACTGCTGCGCCGGGCGGAGCGCAGGGTTTGGGTGGGTGGGGACGATCGTTCGGCTGAAGCCCCATGCGGCAGCCCGCCGAGAGGCGACCGCCCTCCGCACGGCCCCGGCTGGTCTCCCCCGTCCAGCCGGGGCCTCACCTGCGCCTGCCATCATGGAGAAGACGGCTCATCAAGCACCCAAGCCAAGCAGCGCTCAGCGTGCCGGACGGTAGGTCGCGATGATCACTCCGCTGCTGGTCGGCTGGGCGCTCACCAGCTCCAACTTCTTCAGGGCGGCATCGTCGGCGAACAGCTTCTTGCGGCCCTCACCGGCCACGACCGGGTGGATCAGCAGTACGAGTTCGTCCAGCAGGTCCTGCTCCAGCAGCGACCGCACCAGCGTCGGGCTGCCCGCGACGGTGATGTCCTTGCCTTCGCCGGCCTTGAGCTCCTCGATCGCGGCATTCAGGTCGCCCTTGACGAGCGTGCTGTTCGCCCAGTCCTTCACGCTGTCGAGCGTGGAGGAGACGACGTACTTGGGCGAATCGTTGATCCACTTGGCGAAACCGGCGTCCTCGCCACTGGTGACCGTCGGCCAGTACCCGGCCCACTCGGTGAACGTCACCCGGCCCAGCAGGATCGTGTCGGCCGTCTCCAGCGTCCTGCCCAGCGCCGCGCCCATCTCCTCGTCGAAAGCGAACTGCCACTCGTTCGGCGACTGGACGACGCCGTCGAGCGAGATGAAGAGACCCGAAACGACCTTGCGCATGATTCCTCCGTGATGAGTCGAAGCCGTCGGCTGCACCAGGAAACCTACGCGGGCATCGAAGTCGAGGTCTTGTACAGAAGCGACAGGGGCTCCGCCTCGTCCGGAGAGCTCAGCCGAGTAGCGGTCCGGCCGATGTACCGGGTCAGGGACCGTGCCAGATGCGGCTGGTCGAAGTAGCCCAGCCGGTGCACCACGTCCTGTCCCGACGCACCCTCCTGGATCAGGACCGCCGCCTCACGGGCGCGACGGATCTGCCGGATGGCGCCTCGGGTGAGGCCCGTCGCGGCGACCAAGCGGCGTTGGAGAGTGCGTTCGGAGACATCGAGGTCGGCGCCGGCGAGCACGGCGGGCACGATCGGATCGCGGTCCACGATGCCCTCACGCACCAGGCGCCGTACGAACGCCTCCGCGTTGTCGTAATCGGGCGGATGCCAGGTGGAGCCCTTCAGCCAGACGGAGCGCCGCGTGACGTCGGGTATCTCCGCGCTGCTGCCCACGAGCCGGCTGATCGGGATGTGCGGCATTGAAGTGCCGAGGGCGAAGCTGATGCCGAAGAACGAGGCGTTCTCGGGGACGGGAGCCAGGGATGCTGCCGGCTCGGGGCCCATGACAGCCGCCTGGACCTGACCGCGGTGCTCCCAGAAGACGAGTTCCCAGTGCGATGTGGCGATCGACGTCATCCGGCCCACGTCGTCACTGCGACTGCGCCACACCCGCTCGATGTACGGCAGCTCCGACGGCCTGCTCTCGATCTCCAGTCCCAACCGGATCACCCCCGTTCACCGCTGCCTGAACCGCCAGTGTGTCACGGCGTCCGGACCGCCGACCGGCCGCACCAGCCGCCGCCGGGCATGCGTTCCTCGACTCGCCTCGTGCCCGCCAGGACCCCCTGGTCGGACTACTCCCAGTGTCGAGTGCGCCTTGGGCCTCATAGCCTCCGAAGAAAGACGCAGGATGACGTGAGAGGGTGCGCCGGTGGCTCTGCACAATGCCAGGGAGACAGCCTTTGACCCGGCTGCCGATATCTTCACATCGCCCATCAGTGAGGAGGTTCTGCCGAAGCGGGCGATGCCGGACGAGCCGGCGCCGCCTCAGGTCGTGTTCCAGTTGTTGCGCAGCGAACTGCTGCTCGACGGCAACGCGGCCCAGAACCTGGCGACGTTCTGCACGACCTGGGCCGACGACGAGGTCCGGCGCCTGATGGACCTGTGTCTCGACAAGAACATCGTCGACAAGGACGAGTATCCGCAGACCGCGGAGATCGAGTCCCGGTGCGTCAACATCCTCGCCGGCCTGTGGCACGCGCCCGGCGGCTCCGAGGGGACCGAGCCCGCCGTGGGGTGCTCCACCACCGGCTCCAGCGAGGCCGCCATGCTGTGCGGGCTCGCCCTGAAGTGGCGTTGGCGTGACCGCCGGCGGGCCGCCGGGCAGTCCACCGACCGGCCGAACCTGGTGTGCGGGCCGGTGCAGGTGTGCTGGGAGAAGTTCGCCCGCTACTTCGACGTGGAGCTGCGCCAGGTGCCGGTGGAGCCGGGTGCGACCGGCCTGCAGGCCCACCAGCTGCGCGAGTACGTCGACGAGAACACCATCGGCGTCGTGGCGATCCTCGGGGTGACCTACACCTGCACCTACGAACCCGTGGCAGAGATCGCGGCCGAGCTCGACCGTCTGCAGGCGGAGACCGGTCTGGACGTCCCCCTGCACATCGACGCGGCGTCCGGCGGGTTCATCGCGCCCTTCCTCCACCCCGACCTGGAATGGGACTTCCGCCTGCCCCGGGTCGCCTCGATCAACGCCTCCGGACACAAGTACGGCATGGCCCCCCTCGGCGTGGGCTGGGCCCTGTGGCGTGACAAGGCGGTCCTGCCGGCGGACCTGGTCTTCCACGTCGACTACCTCGGCGGCGACATGCCCACGCTGGCCCTGAACTTCTCCCGCCCCGGCGGCCAGGTCGTCGCCCAGTACTTCATGTTCCTGCGTCTGGGCCGCGAGGGGTACCGGCGCGTCTACCAGGCATGCGCCGACACCGCGCAGCACCTCGCCCGCCAGGTCGCCGACATGGGCCCCTTCACCCTGCTCTACGACGGCGACGGAGCGCTTCCGGCCGTCTCCTGGACCCTGACCGACCCGGCGTCGGTGAGCTGGAGCCTGTACGACCTGTCCGACCTGCTCCGCATGCGCGGCTGGCAGGTCCCCTCGTATCCGCTGCCGCCCGACCGCCAGGAGACCGTCATCCAGCGGGTGCTCGTGCGGCACGGCGTCGACCGTGACGAGATCGAACTCCTCGCCGAGGACATGCGCCGGGCCATCACGCGCCTGGAGCAGGGACACCCGCACGACTCCGAGCGCGTCGGCTTCCACCACTGACAGCGGAGGCTGCCGACGCACCATGAGTGCCGCGCCGCATGCGCGCGTTCGGCGCCCCGTACGGTGCGACGCTCGCCCGCGCGCGGTCCGATGACCGCATCGTCGTCGTCTCGTGTCTGGGCGGCGGGGCAGGCTTCGACCGGGCGCCGGTGACATCGCCGGCCGGGCACTGCGCCGATCGCCATGAGCGGGACCGTCTGGCATCCGCCGACGGCATCGGTAGCGGAAAGCCCCGGCCGAGACCGCCTGAGAAGGCATCACAGGGCGCCGGCTGCTCTGGGCAGCCGGCGCGGTGGTGTCCAGCCGATCAGTGGAGGATTTTCTCCTTGGCCCGCTGGTATTCGGCATCCGTGAGGTCGCCGCGGGCGCGGACCTCGGAGAGCTTGGCGAGTTGATCCGCCTCGTTCCCGGGTCCCGTCCCGCTGCCGGCGGTCTCGCGGACGTAGTCGTCGAATGCCTGTTGCCGGGCTTGGGCGTGGCGGATCTCGCGGTCCCCCATGCCCTTGCCGCGGGCCAGGACGTAGACGAACACCCCGAGGAAGGGGAGGAAGACCACGAAGATCAGCCATCCGGTCTTGCCCCACCCCCCGAGCGTGTCGTCACGGAAGATGTCGCCGATGATCCGGAAGAGCAGAGCGAACCACAGGATCCACAGGAAGATCCACATGACCGTCCAGAACGCTCCCAGGACCGGGTAGTCGTAGGCCAGATTCATGTCACAGCTCCTTCTTCCTCGCCTGCGTCGGGCAGCAGGTCAAGCCCGAAGGCCTCACCGATACCGCGGGCGGCCATCACCACACGGGCGCTGCCGACGACGGGGGCGACGGCCACGAGGGTGCCCCGGATCCGTTCCGGGGCCACCCCGATCTCGTCGGCCGCGCCGACATTGAGCAGGTAGGACGCGGGGGCGGCGCCCATGGCCACCAGCGCCGCGATGCGGGTGAGCAGATAGGTCTCGGGGTCCAGGCCGGATCGCTCGAACGCGTTCAGTGTCATCTGGACAAGGGTGTCGAACACGGGGGCGTCTGCCTCGCCGAGGGCGCCGACGTCCGGTGTCCCGGCCGATTTCCCGGTCATCTCCGGCTCCTTTTGTCGGCTTGCAGGGATGGGTGGGTTGCGCGTTTGGGTTGCGCGTTTTCAGTCGATCATGAACCAGCCGCGCACCCGCGCTTCGTGATCGACGTAGCGTTCGCCGGAGACGTCGACGACGACCTTGTCGATCGTGCCGCCGGTGAACGGGAACGGGCCGTCGTAGTCGGGGGTGACCGGCGAGGCGTCGTCACGGCCCACGGTGATGCCGTCACCGACGACGCAGAAGAAGCCGGGCTGGGTGACGATGTGGTCGCTGCCGACTTCCTCGTTGTCCACGTAGAGGGTGAGGGTGCCCTCGGCGCCGGGCATGGCCGGGTCGGTGCTGCGCCCTTGTGCCGCGAACTCCGCGGTGAGGACGTGCTTGCCGGGCGGGATGTCCTGGTCGGCGTCGACGACCTGCAGATGGGTGCCGACCCAGTTGAAGGCGTAGTGCAGGCGGTGGTCCTTGACGTAGAGGCTGTGGCCGCCCGCCACTCCCCCGTGTGCGTAGACCACGCCTTCGGCGTCGGCGGAGTCGACGTCGACGCCGGCGGCGATGGTGTACGAGCGGCCGCTGGTGGTGACGCCGGACTGCTCGGGCACGGCCGCGCAGTCGGGGTAGTACACGTACCGGTCGCGCTCGGACGTGCCGTGCGGGCGCTCGGCGAGGGCTTGTTCCAGGGCGGTGCGGTCGTCCAGTGGCAGCCCGTTGTAGCGGCCGGCGTAGTAGTACCAGAGGCTCTTGAGGGTCTCCAGCCGCGCCGGCTCCTGTGCGGCGAGGTCTTTGGACTGGGCACGGTCGGTGGTGAGGTCGTACAGCTCCCACACGTCGTGGGTGAAGTCGCCCCAGCCGCTGAGCGGTGGGTGGACGGTGCAGGCCAGCCAGCCTTCGTGGTAGATGGAGCGCTGCCCGAGCATGGTGTAGAACTGCGTCCGGCGGCCCGGCGCGTCGGGGTCGGTGAGCGATGCCTTGAAGCTCTCGCCCTCGATGGGGCTCTGGGGGTGGCCGTTGATCACTTCAGGGGGCTCGATGCCGAGCAGGTCGTAGAGGGTGGGCACGACATCCACCGCGTGGATGTAGTGCTGGCGCACCTCGCCGCGGGCGTCGATGCCTGCGGGCCAGGCGACCACGCACATGTCGGCCACGCCGCCCTCGTAGCCGGCCCAGCGCTTCCAGTACGGGAACGGCGTGTCGAAGGCCCAGGCCCAGCCGGTGTTGTAGTGGTTGTACGACCTGGGGCCGCCGAGTTCGTCGAGGTGCTCCAGGGACAGCTCGGCGGGGGTGGGCAGGCCGTTGAAGAAGCGCCACTCGTTGAACGTCCCGTCGGGGCCGCCCTCGCCGCTGGCTCCGTTGTCGGAGACGGCCACGATGATGGTGTTGTCGAGTTCGCCGGAGGCTTGCAGGAAGTCGAGGACGCGGCCCAGTTGGTCGTCGCTGTAGGAGACGTATCCGGCGAAGACCTCGGCCATCCTGATGAACAGCTGCCGTTGGTCGGCGCCGAGGTCGTTCCAGGGGCGCACGGTGTCCAGCAGCGGCCAGGGCTGACCGTCCGGACCGGTGGCGGTGGGCTCGCCGTGCGGGTTGATCGGGGAGAGTTCGGTGTTCTCGGGCAACAGGCCCATGTCCTTCTGCCGGCGCAGGATGCCCGGGCGGATCGCTTCGTATCCCTCGTCGAAGACGCCCTTGTAGCGGTCGGCCCACTCCTTGAAGACGTGATGCGGCGCGTGGGCGGCGTCGAGGGAGAGGTACATGAAGAAGGGCTTGTCCGGGTCGATGACCTTCGCGTCCCGGATGAAGCCGATGGCCTTGTCGGAGAAGTCCTTGGCGATGTGGTAGCCCTCTTGGGGCGTGGCCGGCGGGTCGACGGGGTGGTTGTCGTGGATGAGGTCCGGATACCAGCAGCTGGACTCGCCGCCGAGGAAGCCGTAGAACCGCTCGAAACCACGGCCCAGGGGCCAACGCCCCTTGTAGGCGGCCATGTTGGTCTCCTCACCGGGGGTGAGGTGCCATTTTCCGACGCAGTAGGTGTTGTATCCGCGCTCCCTCAGAACCTCCGAGATGAAGCCGTTCTCGAACGGGATGCGGGTGGAGATCCCGGGAAATCCGGAGCTGAACTCGGCGATGGTCGCCATGCCGTTCGAGGTCGCGTTGCGGCCCGTCATCAGCGAGGCCCGGGTGGGAGAACACAGGGCCGTGGTGTGGAAGTTGGAGTAGCGCACCCCCATGTCGGCGATCCGCGACATCGTCGGTGTCCGCACCGGGCCGCCGAAACAGTCCATGGTCCCGTAGCCGACGTCGTCCCACGCGATCACCAGGACATTCGGGGCGTTGTGGGGAGCCTGCGGCGCGAGGAACGGCGTCCAGTCCGGCTCGGAGTCACGGATGTCGAGGGCGATCTTTCCCCTGAAAGGCTTGGCCATGACCGTTCTCCTCGTTGCCCCGGGTCCTGACAGGCTCCCTTCCACCCTGGTCACGCAAGGTTGCTCGCGCATCACCCCCCAAGGGTGACGAGCCACGCAGCGGCGTCATCGCGCGGTCAGTCCTCGCCTCTGTGCTGCCTGAACGGGAGTGGCCTCGTACAGTTCCCTGCCCGCGGCCGTGCTTCGCTCATGCCAGCGGCCGTAGCGGTCGGCGAGAGCGACGGCCGAGACACCGTGCAGCAGGACGCTGAGACCGACAGTGACGGCGACCACGCTGCCGAGGAGCTGCACGCCGCGGACGTGCTCCTCCAGGACGAGCAGGCCCAGCACCACGGACGCCAGGCCGCGGGGCCCGAACCATCCGATGTAGGCCACCGTGGGCGGCCGTAGCCCGCTGCCGGCGAGCGCGAGGGTCACCGGCAGCATCCGCACGACGGTCAGGCTGAGCACCGCATAGCCCACGATGCGCCAGCTCAGGTCCTCCAGGGTGGGTCCCAGCAGCACCGCGCCGAAGACCAGCAGGCTGAGCGAGGCCAGCAGCCCTCCGAGGTTCTCGCTGAACTCGGCGAGACGGTCGGGGCCTTCCAGATCCAGCGTGGGCCGCCCGGCGGCGGGGAAGCGACGCAGGGCGAATCCGAAGGAGAATCCGGCGACCCAGGCGGCGATGAAGCCGCTGCCGTCCACGACGACAGCCGAGGTGTACGAGCCCGCGGTGACGGCCGGGACGAAGAGTTGCGCCCACTCCCGCGAGACCCATCCGCGGGCCTGCGCCGCCGCCAGCAGCCGGCCACCGCCCCCGCCGACCAGCACCCCGAGCGCCGTGCTCAGCACCAGCGCACGCCAGAACACGCCGGCCGTGCCCTCCTGCGCGGAGGAGGTGCCGGGAATGCCGGCGAGGAACAGCACGAAGAACGGCAGCACCATGCCGTCGTTCAGGCCGCTCTCCACGTTGAGCCCCTGCCGGACCAATGCGGGAACCCTCGGACTGGTCATGGCCGTCTTGCCCAGGGCCGCATCCGTCGGAGCGAGGACGGCGCCCACCAGTGCCAGCTCCCATACGCTCAGTCCGGGCAGCAGCGCCCATGCCAGCAGCCAGCCGGCCCCGATGCTCAACGGCAGCCCGATGCCCAGCAGCCGGGCCGGCAGGAAGCCGCCCGAGCGAAGATCCCGCGAACGCACGGCCATGGCGTCGGTGAACAGCACCAACGCCAGCGCGGCCTCGAGCAGGGTGAGGATGTGCCCGGCCTCGGGCTCGGGAGCGATCACGTCGAGCACCGCGGGCCCCAAAAGCACCCCGCAACCGACGAAGACCATCGCCGACGACACCGGTGTCGACGACAGCCGACGCGAGCCCAGTGCGTACGCGGCGGTGACACCCGCCACCGCAACCCCTGTCCAGGCTTCGCTGCTCATCTGCCGGCCCTTTCGTGCCCGGGATCCCACAGCACCAGTGATGCGCCCTGCGAACCTCACCCTCCACGGGTGATCACCCGGTGCCGGCCGCTCCGCATGCTCGAAGAAGCAGCACCGTGTGCTGCGTAACGCCGACGAAGTGAGGAACGGACCATGGCCACGACCACACCCCACCGTCACTCGGCAGCCGCCGAGGCGACGGCCGGCGGCCTGACGGTGTTCGCCGCCGTCCTTTTGTTCATCGCCGGTGTCCTGGACTTCTTCCGGGGCATCATGGCCATCGCCAACGACAACGTGTTCGTGAACACCCCGAACTACGTGTTCAAGTTCGACCTGACCAGCTGGGGCTGGATCCAGCTGATCCTCGGCGTGATCGCCATGGGCGTGAGCGCCGGCCTCCTGGCGCGCGCCACCTGGGCCCGGGTCGTCGGCGTCGGCATCGCAGGCCTGGCGATCATCGCCAACTTCCTGTCGATGCCGTACTACCCCGCGTGGTCACTCATCCTGATCGCGATGTACGGCTTCATCATCTGGGGCCTGTGCGTCGTGCGCAAGGAAACCTGAGAAGGGGCGGCCGGCGCGTTGTGCGGGGAAGCCCGCCTCCTTCAGGGCGAGTGAAGGGGGCACGCCGGCGGTGGTGGCCGGGATGCGGGCGGTGGTCGAGGGCGTCTTCGTCCGACCCCCGCCCGCTGCTGCTTCCGGTGGGGCTGATGCGCGTGGGCGCCGTCAGCTCCGCACGCTTCTGACCTGGTAGGGAGGTACGTCGGCCGCGTCACTGGCCGCAGCGACCACGCCGACCGCGCTTCCGGTGCGCCTCGAGGTCTCGGTGCGCGCAGGGGCAGGCCGTCTGGCCGGCCGGCAGGACACGCGGGCCTGAGGGGCGCTTGTGACGGCGTACGAGGGAGTCTTCCAGCGCGTCACCCCGGCCGGGTGACGTACCGGAGGGCTAGGACTCCGATGCTGGCCTGATGACCATGATGCACCTGCCCGATCCGGCCATTCCACGCCGGCCGTTCCACCTCTTGGCCAAACCGGCCGGCGCCATCTGCAACCTGGACTGCACCTACTGCTTCTTCCTGTCCAAGGAGCTGCTCTACCCGGGCAGCAGGTTCCGGATGGCCGACGAGCTGCTGGACGACTACATCCGGCAGCTGATCGAGGCACACGGCCCGGCCCCCGAGGTCACGGTGGCCTGGCAGGGGGGCGAGCCCATGCTCATGGGCCTGGACTTCTTCCGCCGCTCCCTGGAGTACGAAAAGCGCCATGCCCGCCGCGGCCAGCGCATCGTCAACACCATCCAGACCAACGGCACGCTGATCACAGCCGAATGGGCCCGCTTCTTCCGCGACCACGACTTCCTCGTGGGACTCTCCGTCGACGGCCCCCGCGACCTGCACGACGCCTACCGCGTCGACAAGGGGGGCAAGCCCACGTTCGACCGCGTCATGCGCGGCCTGGACCATCTGCGCGCACACGGCGTGAACTGGAACGCCCTCACCACATTGCACGACGCCAATGCCGGGCACGCACGCGAGATCTACACCTTTCTGCGCGACGACTGCGGTGCACGGCACATGCAGTTCATCCCGATCGTGGAACGCACCAACGCGCACACCCTCCCCCTGGCCGACGAAGGCTGGGGACAGCGCGCCGCGGACCGGCCCCTGTACCGGCAGGAAGGCGACCGGGTCACCACCAGGTCGGTGACAGGACAGCAGTACGGCCGCTTCCTGATCGACGTCTTCGAGGACTGGGTACGCCACGACGTCGGCCGCGTCTACGTCCAGATGTTCGACGTGGCGTTGGCGAACTGGTACGGGGAGCCGCCCTCGTTGTGCGTGCACTCCCGAACCTGCGGCAGCGCCTTGGCGCTGGAGCACAACGGGGATGTGTACTCCTGCGACCACTTCGTCGAACCCGACCATCTGCTGGGCAACATCGGCGACCGCCACCTGCTGGAACTCGTCGACTCACCCCGGCAGCGGAAGTTCGGCCAGGACAAGCACGACACGCTGCCTCGCCACTGCCTCGAGTGCGACGTCCGCTTCGCCTGCCACGGCGGCTGCCCCAAGGACCGCTTCGACACCACGCCGGACGGCGAGCCGGGCCTGAATCATCTGTGTGCCGGCTTCAAGGCGTTCTTTCACCACATCGACCGCCCCATGCGCACCATGGCCGCACTGCTGCGGCGCGGACAGCCTCCGTCGCTGATCATGCGCGAGTACGCCGAGGCGGACGCGCACCGGCCGCACAACTCTCCCTGCCCATGTGGGGGCGGACGCAAGTGGGCCCGCTGTCATGGCAGGCCCGTCACGCTGTAATGGGGCAGGGGTACGCCCCTCAGGGGCCCGTCTTGCGCATCTCGACCACGTGCAGGCCCAGCGACTGGAACCGCGCGAGCAGCCCGTAGAGATGGGCTTCGTCGGTCACCTGACCGAACATCAAGGTCTGCCCGGCCACGATGCAGCTCTCCAGCTCCGGGAACGCGGTGGTCATCGTTTTCGACATCTGCCCTTCGACGCGGATTTCGTACTGCATGAGCGCGTCTCCCTTGCAGATGTAGCCGCCACCGGGCCCCCCATGTGCCCATGCTGTCCCTTGACAGGAAGGCCGACATCACCCTGACCGGGTGACACGGCCGGACGCCGGCAGGTGTCACGGCAGGTGCAGTTTCGGGGTTCGGCGTACGGCCGCCACAGGCGCGACGTGCGCCGTCCGCAGCCCGCTCTCGGACTCCCGTGATCATTTGACGCCAGTCATGGGAACGAGGGAACCCTGGTTGCCACTCCTGTCGGCGCGGGCCTCGCAGCGCCGTCGTCCCGCCCGGCGCCATCCCCTCGATGCCCGCGACCGGTCACACGTCCCGGGCCGGGGAGCAGTGCAGTCCTGCGCCACGTTCCGCCGTCGGCTGCGTCGCCCGCTCCTCGGACGCGGCGAGCCAGAACAGGACGGGCGCAAGGCCGAGCTCGATCACCGCGAGTGCGAGCTGGAACCATTGCGGTGGGCCGTGTACTCGTCGAACAACTCGTCCAGGGGACGGACGTCCACCTCGGCTACTTCGTGGCCAACCGTCACGCCGTCGTCGCCGCGAACCGGGTGCTCGCGGGCGCCCCGGTCATCCAGACGATCATGACCGGCGAGCGGGACGCGCTCCGCGCCCGCCTGCCCGCCGTGCTGCCCTTCGCGGACGAGAGCGCGCGCCGAACCGTCTCGGCCGTACTGAAGAGCTGGTTGGTCCTCGTCCAGGTCCTCGTCGTCGACTGGCTCACCGAGCAGACCTGCTCCCGCGCCGAACTCCGCGACATCTGCGTCGGCGCCGTCCTCGGCGCTCTGCGCCCCTTGCTGCCTGCGGACCGCGTGCCGGACTGGCCCTGAGCTGCCTGCCCCGGTCCGGTCGCAGCCGACCGGACACCGGCAGGCGGGCCGACCACGGGGTCGGCTGCCGCAAGTGGACGGCGGGCCGGGGTGGGCGAGGCGGGCAGCCGGCGCAGGGCATCCCGCCCGCGGGGCCGTTTGACTCGAGGCCGGATCGCCGGCCCGGCGGTGACGCGGTCAGGTTGTGTCGCCGTGCCGAGTCGCGTGTCCGCTGAGGTACCGGTATCCGACCCAATCCTGCGCCGGACCTCGGCCTGTCCCGAGGAGCCGCCTTGGGTCGGATCCTCTGGAGGCCAGTCGGCTGCGTCATCTGGAAGGCTCAGCGAACTGCGCAGTCTGCGAGCAGTTCGGCGGCGGGCTTCGGGTGGACGAGCCAGCGCAGGTGGCTCCCTTCGAGTGTGCGGACGTCGAAGGGGTTGTCGGCTGTGAGCGCGTTGGCTTCGCGGATCATGCGGTCCTGCATGGCGAGCGGGATGCTGGCATCGGCGGTCAGGCGCACATAGGTCTTTGCGATCCGTCCCCAGGTGGTGGCCTGTGCTCGGTCGGCGGACGTGCCGACGTCGAGATTCTCGTCGGGCTGGAATGTGTTGAGGAAGGTCCGGAACTCGTCGTCGGTGAGGTCGGCGGCGAACGCTCGCTTGAACGCGGCGAGTGCCGCCGGGTCGGAGGTGCGGAAGTTGGTGCGAAGCAGACCGAGTTGGGCCGGGTTCCCGACCAGCGTGGCAAGGAAGGCCCCTGCGTCGACGTCCGCCATCTCCGGCTGGGCGTAGTAGTCGCTCACGTCCAGATCGACGGGGCACCAGGCGGAGACGTAGACGATGCGGTCGATCAGCTCGGGCCGGGCGTTGGCGACGGCGGTGGTTGTGATGCCGCCCCTGCTGTGGGCGACAAGAATGGTGGGCCCGTTCCGCTTGGCCCGTTCGAGGATCTCGATCACGCGGGCGGCGTTGTCGGCGAGCGTGACTCCCTTGATGCGTCCCGGTTCCGCGGAGAGGGCGTCGAGATCCTGGGGGGCCTGGTACGCCGCGGGGAAGGTCGCCTCGAAACCGTGCCCCGGAAGGTCGACGGCCACCGAACGGTGCCCCAGTAGAGCCAGTTCGGCCTGCAGTGGCGCGAAGGAGAAGGAATTCGCGAAGGCCCCGTGAACGAAAACGAAGGTCGGCAGATACTGCATGCTTCAGCCTCCAACAGAACGATCATCAAACAAGGACAAGGGTTCAAGAGGGCTTCCGTACGCCTGGGAAGCCTCGATCCTGATGGTGATGCTGATCCGTAGCGGACGGTGGTTCAGTGGTGGGCGCTTGGCCTTTGCCGATGATGAGGCGCTCCGGCGCGTCGATGTGCGGGACGTTGCTGTGCAAGGCGAGTTCGCCCAGGGGGCTCGGTAGCGGCACGGTGGAGTCGACGCCCTCGGCGCGCAGCCGTTCGTCCCCGTCGGTGTGGTTGTTGTTGTCAACGACTGTTTGCCGATTCCTCGTTCAAGGGGATGACCGCAGCTGGTTCAGGGCAACGGTGCGGCGCCGCTCCGGCTTCCGCGGACTTGGACCTGACCAACCACAGGCCGGTGGACAGGGCGGTGACCAGGACGACGGCACCGGCGGCGAGGAAGGCGCTGTTGAGGCCGGTCTCGAAGGAGGCACCGCCGGACTGTCGAGTGCGGACGATGGCGCCGAGCAACGCCACGCCGAGCACCGCACCGATCTGCCGGGTGGTGCTGCTGATGCCTGAGGCGAGACCGCTTTCCCGCGGGCTGACTGCTTGGATGGCGGCACCTGTCAGTGGGGACATGGCCAGGGCGAAGCCGACGCCGATGAGTCCCAGCCGCCACCAGACGTTCCCGTAGCCGGTGTCGGCGTGCACCGTGCCGAGCGCCAGGAGTCCCAGGCCGGCCAAGGCCAGGCCGGTGGTGACCACGATGCGGAAGCCGTAACGGGCGGCGAGTCGGCCCGCGTACGGGCTGACGATCACCATCGCCAGGGACACCGGCAGGGTCTGCAGGCCGGCGCGCAGGAGGGAGCTGCCCTGGACGTACACGAAGAACTGGGAGAAGAAGAAGGACGACCCCATGAGCGCGAACCCCACCACGCCCATGGCGGCGTTCGACACGGTGAACAGACGCTGACCGAACAGCCGCAGCGGCAGCATCGGAGCGGAACGACGGCCTTCGACGGCGACGAAGCCGCCGAGGAGGACCACGGCGGCGGCGAGACTGCCCAGGATGACCGGTGAGGTCCAGCCGCGGACACCTCCCTCGATCAACCCGTACGTCAGTACCCCCACCGCCAGAACCGACAGCACCGTGCCCGGAATGTCGATCGCGGGGGCGCTCGGGTTGCGGGACTCGCCGAGGTGGCGCAGACCGACCAGCAGCAGGACCGCACCGACGGGCAGATTGACCAGGAAGATGGCGGGCCAGCCGAAGGCCTGCGTCAGCACGCCGCCGGCCACGGGTCCCGCGGCCAGACCGATGCCGCTGAGTCCGGCCCACAGCCCGATCGCCTTGATTCGTTCTTGCGGCACGGGATGGGCGGCGGCGAGCAGGGCGAGGGAGGCAGGGCTCAGCGCCGCGGCCCCGATGCCCTGCAGCACCCGGCCGGCGACCAGCCAACCGAGCGAGGGCGCGAGGCTGCACACCAGCGACGCAGCAGTGAACACCGTCGCACCGGTCAGGTACACCCGCTTGCGGCCGAATCGGTCGGCGAAGACACCGCCGGACAGCAGCAGCATGGCGACCAGGAGCACGTACGCGTCGACGATCCACTGCAGCCCGGTCAGCTGAGTGTGCAGCCGGTGCTGCATATCGGGCAGTGCCGCTCCGACGATGGTGTTGTCGAGCAGCACCATGAATTGCCCGAGGCAGGTCACCGTGAGCACCACGGCCCGGCTTGATCGACTGCCCACGGTCGCACTGGATGCAGCCATGGAATCCCCCTCATCGTCAGTTGCGCCCGGTCACGGTCGCCGCGGATGGCGATACACCCGAGCACACTAAAGCAGCCAGCGGCTGCGTTAGTCGACTATAGAGAAGCCCCTCTCGCAAACGCAACTGCCAACTGCGTTAAGGTGGCGGAATGAACGAGCGACAGCCAGCCCGACGGCCCGGCGGGCGCAGCGCCCGCGTCGGCACGCAGGTACACCAGGCCGTCACCGACCTCATCAGTGAGCGGGGCTACGGCAACTTCACCGTCGGCGATGTCGCAGCCCACGCGGGCGTGGCCGACAGCAGCATCTACCGCCGGTGGGGCAACCTGGAAACCCTGCTCACCGACGTGGCGCTCACCCGCCTCAATGCGCAGTCACCGATGCCCGACACCGGAAGCCTCGCCGGCGACCTGCGCACTTATGCGGCCCAAGTGGCCCGAGAGATCACCGGACCTGACGGTCCGGCCGTCCTGCACCTGGCCTTCGCCCTGTCGAGCAGCGGTCAGCAGGGGCTGCAGGCCGGTGCCGCGCTTCGCGCCGAACGCACCCGACAACTGGAGTCCATGCTCGATCGCGCCCGCGACCGCGGCGAGCGCGCGCCCGACGCGTTCGAGGTGCTGGACCACATCCTGGCCCCGATGTACATCCGCGTCCTGTTCGGCATGGTCCCGCTCACCCCGGACTACGTCGACGGACTGGTCGATCGCTTGCTGTGACCTCGCCCCAGGTCCCGCGACCAGCGCTTCATTCACCTTCGGTGTCCAGCCGCTCCGCGGACCGGAGCAGATATTCGGGCAGTTTTGAACTGGCCGCCAGCACCTCGATGCCGATGAGGCGCCCCTGCCCGTCGAGGTTGATCATGCCGTCCACGCCCACCGGGTCACATGTGTACATGCGCGCGGAGGTCGCTCGGCCGTGGGGTTCGGTGAGGTACACGTACGCCGCGTTCACAGTTCTGTCGTAGGTGACTTCGCTCTCTGCCACGGTGAGCCGGGTCCCTTGCAGGTGTCGGTTCGGAAGGCGTTCGCCGCGCGTTTCCGGCTGAGAGCGTCTTCCAACGACCCTGGTGGGGGCAGGCAGATCCTTCCCCAAGCCCCTGAAAGCCATGGTCAGTCCCCCTGCAGCGCGAATCCGGCCTGGCGGCGACCGACCACTCGGTGCCGGCCAGAGCTGACCCGCACTCCCGTGGACCGGACCCGCATCCATGACGTCGCCAAGGTGCTCGGGCGGGACAGGAGCAGGGTCTCGCATCACCACTCAGGCATGGCCAAGCGCGGCCTCGTCGCACGTGAGGAGTGCGCCGACGACGGAGCGTACGCCTTCACCGGGGCCGGCGGTAGGACCGTAGTGGCCACCTTGACGTGCCGTCCCCGGTTCGCGGGCCGAGTGCGAGCGATCAGGTCGTAGGTGGCGTGATGGCCGTACGGTCAGGCGGCCGCGTGTGCGGGGATCCGAGGTATCGCACGCAGGGCGATGTCGACGGTGGCGTGGAGGGCCGCGCGGGTCGCACCGGCGGCAGCGTGTACGGCGTTGCCCTCGCTGACGACCATGACGTAGCGGGCGAGCGCGTGAGGGTCGGTCTCCGCGGGCAGATCGCCGTCCTCGACGGCGCGGGCCAGCCGGTGCGCCAGGGCACGCTCGCCGGCGAGCCGGCTGTCGGCCAGGAACCTGGCGATGCGGCCGCTGTCGCCGCCCTCGGCCAGGGCACCCTGCACGGACAGGCAGCCCGAAGGGCGGTCGGCGCGGGTGAGCGCGTCGGCGTTGGCCCGCAGGAAGGATTCGACGACCTCGTAGGCGGTCGGCGCCGTGAGGGCCTCGCGAGCGTAGGCCATGTCGGCCTCGGCATAGCGGGCGACGGCCCGGTGGAACAACTCCTCCTTGTTGCCGAACGCCGCATACATGCTCGTGCGGTTGATGCCCATGGCCTCGGTGAGGTCGGTGAGCGAGGCGCCCTCGTATCCCTGACGCCAGAAAACCTCCACCGCACGGTCCAACGCGGCCTCAGCATCGAAGCCCCGGGGCCTGCCGCGTACCGCCATGACACCCTCCCGTGTCGGTCCCGAAAATTTTAACCGAGCGGTACGGAATAGGTGCTCCGGCGCCGTGGTTCTCCACTACCGAACGACTTAAGTACCGAACAGTACAGAAAAGGAGAACCCATCATGGGACAGCTGGACGGCAAGACCGCCCTCGTCACCGGCGCCACCTCCGGCATCGGCCTGGCCGCCGCCCGACGGCTCGCCGCGGAAGGCGCTCACGTCTTCCTCACCGGCCGCCGCCAGGAAGCCATCGACGAGGCGGTGGCCTCCATCGGCGACCGCGCCACCGGAGTACGCGCCGACGTCGCGAACCTCGACGACCTCGACCGACTCTTCGCTCAGATCGAGCAGCACGGCAGCCTCGACATCGTCTTCGCCAACGCCGGCGGCGGTGAGTTCGCGGCGCTGCCCGACATCACCTGGGACCACTACGCCGACACCTTCAACACCAACGTCGGCGGCACCCTGTTCACCGTGCAGAAGGCACTTCCTCTGCTCACCACCGGCGCATCGATCATCCTGACCAGTTCCAACATCGACACCAAGGGGGCCGCCTCCTTCAGTGTCTACGCCGCGACCAAGGCCGCGCTGCGCTCCCTGACCCGCAGCTGGGCGGCGGAGCTCGTCACCCGCGGCATCCGCGTCAACAGCATCGCGCCCGGGCCGATCGAGACACCCGGCCTCAGCGGCCTCGCGGGCGGTCCCGAGGCCGCCGAACAACTGCTTCAGGGACTGGCCGCCGGGGTCCCCATGAAGCGGCTCGGCCGCCCGGAGGAGATCGCCGAAACCGCCCTCTTCCTCGCCGGCGAGGCCAGCAGCTACATGACCGGTGCCGAGATATACGTCGACGGTGGGGCCAGCCAGATCTGACCACCACAGCCGAGCGTCCACACCGCCGCCCCTGGCCCGCGCAGCCCGGGGCGGCCCACCGAACTCCCGAGCCACGTGCGGGGCGACCTTCGCGAGCACCACGACGGCGACGGAGTTCAGCGGGGGCCGCCCCTGGAATCTTGCGCACTACCTCGCCCTTCTGTACGGCGGTTGACGGGCACGAATGACAGGCCGTCAAAAACGGTTTGTCACGAGGTTCGACCTCGACGATGCTCACGGCATGACGACCAGAAAGGGCCATGCCCGCTAGGCGCCCCGCTCCGCTCTCCACCGATCGCGCGCCCCCGCCGTCGCTCACCGCAGCGCCCGATGGCCGTGACCGCCTGTCCAGGAGAGCCCGCCCATGCAGAACACCGCCCTCATCCCCTACGCCCGTCTTCCCCGAGCGCACCACGAGCGCCACCTCCTGACCAGTACCGTCGATGTTGTCGGCACCGCTCACTGGCTGCTTGCCGAACGCGCCCCGCAGCCCGGCGCCGATGTCCCGCCGTTCGACGCCCTGGTCGTCTCCGTCCACCCGGACGGTCACGTCGAACGCACGGAACTGAACGCCGTGCGGGCCCGCTGGCCGCATCTGGGACGCCTGCCCGACGGCGGGTTCGTGGTCGCCGCGTCGCGCGACCGCCGCTTCGAGGACGCCAGACAACTCCAGGTCTTCGACGCGCTCGGCCGCGAGACCTCGTCCTTCTCCGTCGGAGACGCCATCGAGCACCTGCTCGTGGATGAGGCCGGCCAGATCTGGGCCGGGCACTTCGACGAGAATCCGGCCGGGATCCGCCGCTGGAGCTCCACGGGCCGACTCACCTGGACGTCAGACGGAGCCGGCATCCCCGGTCTCTTCGACTGCTACGCCCTGAACGTCTCGGGCACCTCCGCCTGGGCGTGCCCCTACACGGACTTCCCGCTCGTCGAGATACGCGCCGACCGGCCCGTGAGGGTCTGGGCGAACCGCATTCGGGGCGCACATGCCGTGGCCGTCCACGGCGATCGCGTCGCCTTCTACGGCGGCTACGGCGAGGAGAGCGACCGACTCGCCCACGGAGAGCTCACCGAAGCATCCGTTGAGCCGACGGGCGTCGGCCGGCTCACCCTGCCCGATGGTTCTGCCCCCGGCCGCCGGCGAGTCGTCGCCCGGGGAAGCAGGATCTACGTCCAGGTCAAGCCGTTCACCGGGTGGGGCGTGTTCGACCTGAACAGCTGATACCCAACACTGCAACGGCCTTCTCGACCCGGTCGCAGGTGGCTCTGCGGCGGAAGTTGAGTGAGCGCATCTGCCCGACGAGAGCGCTGGTCGTGCGTTCAATGGCCGCCCGCGAGAACCTCGCGAGCGGCCCCGGCACTGCCGCAGGCGAATTCGATACCTACGGGGCCACGGGATCGCCGTCGCCCAGTTGCAGCCACCACACGTCATCGTGGTCGCGGCTCAGATCCACCGTCTGTCGCTGCCCATCGCTGAAGCGGAGCTCGACTTTGGCGAGGGAGGGAACCACGGGGTCCTGAACGATTGCCTCGACGGGTTCGGCGGCCTGTGCCCCGTAGCGTGCGATCAGCTTTTGCGCGGCCTGTTCCCTGCCGGTGTACCAAGGCGCACCGATACGTGCCAGGTCGGCGGCGTCGCCGGCCTGGAGACGCTGAACGTACACCTTCACGAGCAGATCGACGTCCCCGGCGACCTGCCTGGCATCGGGGTACTGCGATCTCGCGGCATCGACGGCGACCTTCACCGCCGGTGTCTTGCGCAGGGAGTACGGGATGGGATCCCGCAGCAGCCACCAGATGACGACTGCCGCTCCCAGGAGCACCGATGCGACCGCCGCCGTCCACAGGCGCCTTCTGTACGAACCGGTCATCGGGACCGCCCCGGAACGCCGCCGAGAGAATCCGTCAACGTGCCCTTCGGCATGGGGATGCAGTGGTCGAGGAGCTTCTTCAGGCGGGCACCCGTGTGCGCGCCGCCGAGCCAAACGGCCATCCGGCCTTGTGCGGCCTCTACTTGTGCATCCGTGGGTCGTGGCGAGGTGGCGAGGTGGCGAGCGAGGGTCATGACGCCTGACTTTGACGTGCTCCCGGGCCTAAAGTCCAGGGATTCCGGCCTGGGTCGTCTGACCCTTCCGTGGGCTTCCTGCTTCACCGCGCTGTGCGGGCACGGGTGCCCGTCTTACCGGCGCTCCACAGGCGTTTGGCGTCTCCGCCCGTCCAGCGGCGACGATGCGGCGTCCTTCGAAGAGGACGTTGCGGGCTGCGTTGTGGTCGCGGTCATGCACGGTGCCGCACTCGCCGCACGTCCACTCCCGGACGTGCAGGGGCTTGGGACCGTCCCGGAATCCGCAGGCCGAGCAGAGCTGGGAGGACGGGAAAGCGCGGTCCACCTTGGCGAAGGTGCGGCCGTGCAGAGCCGCCTTGTACTCCAGCATGCGGACGAACGCGGACCATCCCGCGTCGTGCACGGACTTGGCGAGTCGGGTGCGGCCGAGACCGGACACCGCGAGGTCTTCCACGTACACCGCTTGGTTGTCGCGAATGATCTGTGTGGATGCCTTGTGGTGGAAGTCCCGGCGCCGGTCGGCCACACGCGCGTGCTGGCGTGCGACCTTGATGCGGGCCTTGGCCCGGTTCTTCGATCCCTTGGCCTTACGGGACAGCTCCCGCTGAAGACGCTTGAGTTTCTTCTCCGCCCTGCGCAGGAAGCGCGGGCTGTCGATCTTGCGCCCGTCGGACAGGACAGCGAAGGCGGACAGGCCGAGGTCGATACCGGTATCGGTATCCGCCTCGGGGAGGAGGTCCGGCTCGGTGTCCACGACGAAGCTGAGGAAGTACCGGCCGGAGCTGTCCTTGGTGACGGTCAGCGACGTCGGTGCGGCCGGAAGCCGACGGGACCACGTGACCTTGAGGTTGCCGACCTTGGCCACGTACACCGTGCCGTCGTGCTGGAGGCAGAAGGCGTTGGTGTTGAGGCGGATCGACTGCCGGGTGTCCTTCTTCGACTTGTAGCGGGGAGGGCCCACCGTGCGGCCCTGCCGCTTCCCCTGAATCGAATCGAAGAAGTTTTTGTAGGCGGTGTCGAGGTCGCGAAGGGACTGTTGCAGGACGACCGCGGAGACGTCGGCGAGCCATGCTCGTTCCTCGGTGCGCTTTGCCTGGGTGATGCGAAGCCGGGACAACTCCGCCGACTTCACATAGGGCAGCCCCGCCGCGTGTGCTTCCTTGCGGTCACGCAGGCAGTCGTTCCACACCACGCGGGCGCACCCGAACGTACTCGCCAACGCACGGCGCTGGGAGGCGTCCGGATAGGCCCGGTAGTTGTAGCGGAGCTGCATGACCAAGATCCTACGACCATTGGTCTCATGGATGGGGAGAAGGCATGCAGGCTGGGCAGACACGTTGTTTCGGCGATGCATGTGCACTTGGTCTTTGTGACGAAGTACCGGCGCGGGGTGTTCGACGACGAGATGCTGACACGCTGCGAAGAGATCATGCGCAAGGTGTGCGAGGACTTCGAAGCGGAGCTGAAGGAGTTCAACGGCGAACGCGATCACGTCCAACTCCTAGTGCACTACCCGCCGAAGGTCGCCGTGTCCAAGCTGGTCAACAGCCTCAAGGGCGTCTCCGCCCGCCGGATACGGCAGGAGAGTTCACCGGTAGGATCAACCGCGCCATCATGCACGGGCACCTGTGGTCGCCCTCCTACTTCTCCGCATCGTGCGACGGGGCGCCGTTGGCCATCGTCCGTCAGTACATCGAGCATCAGAAACGTCCGCTCTAACATGCACGTCAGAGCACTCCTGAGATGCCTTCATCCCCGGCGTGAACGCCGGGGCTTTCTGCAAGGAACCCGGTAAGCCAGGTCATGCCCTGTCGTATCGGGTGGTGCCTCTGGATGCCGGGGACCCGCTGCGGGGCCCACCCGGACGCCCTGCGAGAAGTCCGTCGCGAGACCTTCGTGAACCTGACGGAGTTTCCCTGACGCACGTCCAGGCAGCGCAGCCGGACACCGGGCTGCCCGGATTCCTTGCCGTACGGCCTGATGTCGCGGTCGCCCGCCGTCCACGACGGGTCTGACCTAGCCAGCGGCACCGCCGGGACGGCCGCGACATCTGAAGAGGTACCGCGGCTCAGGCCGCGACGAGCTCCGGCTCGCGTTCCGGCGTTTCGGCGACCGCGGACTTCTTGTTCGGCAGTGAGAGCCGGACGACCTTGCGCCATGCGGAGAAGACCTGCTGGGGCAGCGGGCCGGTGACGTACTCCAGCTCGTACTTCTCGAACAGGGCGCGCACCTTCACCGCGACCTCGGCGTACCGGTTGCTCGGCAGGTCCGGGAAGAGGTGGTGCTCGATCTGGTGCGAGAGGTTGCCGGTCATGAAGTGCATGGCCTTGCTGCCGCTGATGTTGGCCGAGCCCATCATCTGGCGCAGGTACCACTGGCCGCGCGTCTCGCCCTTGATGGAACGGCGCTCGAAGACCTGCACGCCCTCCGGGAAGTGGCCACACATGATCACCGAGTGGGACCAGATGTTGCGGACCATGTTCGCGGTGAACGTGGCGGCCAGCGTGCTGAGGAACGACGGGCCCGACAGCAGCGGGTGGATCACATAGTCCTTGAGCACCTGCTTGCGGATCTTGCGGCCCACGGCCTTGGCCCGCGCGCGGAACTCCGGGTTCTTGCGGCGGCGCTTGTTCAGGTTCTTGCCGAGCTCAAGGTCGTACGCGGCGATGCCGTACTCGAAGAAGCAGGCGTTGATGAAGTTCCACAGAGGCTGGCCGAGGTGGAACGGGTGCCACTTCTGGTCCTCGTCGACGCGCATGATGCCGTAGCCGAGGTCGTTGTCCTTGCCGAGCACGTTGGTGTACGTGTGGTGCAGCTCGTTGTGCGAGTGCTTCCACTGGTCGGCCGGCGAGACGTGGTCCCAGTCCCAGGTGCTGGAGTGGATCTTCGGGTCCCGCATCCAGTCCCACTGGCCGTGCAGGATGTTGTGGCCGATCTCCATGTTGTCCATGATCTTCGCCACGGACAGACCGGCGGTGCCGAGGAGCCACGCGGGCGGGAAGAACGAGAACAGCAGTACACCCCTGCTGACCAGCTCGAGCTTGCGCTGCGACGCGATGACCTTGCGGATGTAGGCGGCGTCTTTCTCGCCCCGGCTGGCGATCACCTCGTCGCGGATCGCGTCCAGCTCGCGGCCGAGTTCCTCGATCTGCTCTGCGGTCAGGTGGGCGGTGGGGTCGATGGCGGTCAAGGTGCTCCTACCGTTCGATGTCGCAAGGGCCCGCCGCGGCGGACACACAGGTCTGGATGAGGACGCCCGGCTCGGCCTCGGTGATCTCGCCGGTACGCAGGTCGCGGACGGCGCCCGCCTTGAGCGGCGTGATGCAGCCGAAGCAGATGCCCATGCGGCATCCCGAAGGCATGAGTACGCCGGCCTCCTCGCCGACGTCCAGCAGCGGCGTGGCGCCGTCCGCGTCGACGGTCTTGCCGGTGGCGCTGAACGTGACCTCGCCACCGTCACCGGCGACGACGATGCTGGGTCGGAAGCGTTCGATGTGCAGACGCTCCGGTACGCCGTGCTCGCTCCAGTGCTTTTCGGCGGCGTCGAGCAGGCCCGTCGGGCCGCAGGCCCAGGTCTCGCGCTCGGTCCAGTCGGGCACGAGTTCGTCGAGACGGGCGATGTCGAGCATGCCGTCGGTGTCGGTGTGCACCTCGGTGAGCCGCAGCTTCTTGTCCGCGACCAGGTCGTGCAGCTCGCTGCGGAAGATCACGTCTCGCGGCTGCGGCGCACTGTGGACCATGACGACGTCGTCGAACTCGGTGTCGCGGAGCATGCCCATCACGGGTGTGATGCCGCTGCCTGCGGTCAGGTAGAGCACCTTGGCGGGCTTGGCCTGCGGCAGGACGAAGTCACCGGTCGCCTGGTCGAGCTGGATCAGCGTGCCCGGTTGCGCCTTGCGGACCAGGTGGTTGCTGACCTTGCCGTCCGGGATCGCCTTGACGGTGATCGTGACGCGGCCGTCCTGGCGGTCGGTCGGTGAGGTGATGGAGTAGGCACGCCACAGGCGCACTCCGTCGACGTCGACCCCGATCCGCACGTACTGGCCGGCCGTATGGCCGCGCCAGCCCCGTCCCGGTCTGATCACGATGGTCGCGGCGTCACCCGTCTCCGGATGCACGGCCTCGATGCGTCCGCGCAGGTCGGCGCCCGCCCGCAGCGGGCTGACCAGGTCGAGGTAGTCCGACGGCAGCAGCGGCGTCGTGACCATCTCCAGCAGTTTCCACGCCCTGCTGCGCAGGGCAGTACTCGTCATGCCTCCAGCTTGCTGCGTCTCAGGGCGTAAAGTACTAACCGTAGGACGTGAATCTGGTCGGTGGAATTGTTCGCAGGGAATAAAAACGTGAGCCAAGTGATCCGGAGGGCCAGCGAACTGGCCCTGGATGAGACGACGGTCACCGTACTTCGGGGCGCGCTGAAGACCACCGCCGACGAGGTCGTCCAGGCGATCATCGACGAGGTCCCGCCCTACGCGAACGCCCTGTCGGGCCATATGGGCGCCACGATCCGCCGAGCCGTGCGCACCGCCCTGGGACACTACCTGGACCTCGCGAGCGGGAACGCCACAGGCGGCGACGGTGGTGACGCGGCCTACGAGCTGGGCCGCGGCGAGGTACGCGACGGCCGTTCGATGGACGCCCTGCTCAGCGCTTACCGCGTCGGCGCCCGTGTGGCCTGGCGGTGCCTGGCAGCAGGTGCCGTACCCGCGGGCCTGCCCGCCGCCGAGGTCGCCAAGTTCGCCGAGCTGACCTTCGCCTACATCGACGAGCTCTCCGCCGCGAGCGCCGCGGGCCACGCCGACGAACTGGCCGCCCGGGGCAGGGAACACGAACGCCACCTGGAACATCTGGCCCGCGACCTCCTCGCCGGCGCCACCCCGGACGTGCTGCTGGTCTCCGCTCAACGGGCCGGATGGCAGCCTCCCGTTTCCCTCACCGCCGTCCTGCTGCCCAGCGCTCAGGCCCGGCCTGCCTACCGCACGCTCGACCCGAGCACTCTTGTCCTCGACGATCTGCCGGACGCCACCGGTGTGCTGCTCGTCCCCGATGCCGACCGATCCCATCTCCTACGGCAGCTGACCGAACGCACGGCCGTGGTCGGCCCGGCGCGGCCATGGACGCGCGCGTCCGCCTCGTACGCACGAGCCGTACGCGCGCGCTCCCTCTCCTGCGACATTCGCGACACCGAGGACCACCTGGCTGAGCTGGTGCTGAGCGCCGACGCGGACGCCTTCGCAGACCTTCGAGCCCGAGCGCTCGCACCGTTGCAGACCCTGCCTGAGACGACCGCACAGCGGCTGGAGGAGACGCTGCGGGCGTGGCTGCTGCACCAGGGCAGGCGCGACGAGGTCGCGAAGGCGCTGTTCGTCCATCCCCAGACCGTCCGGTACCGCATGGCGCAGCTGCGGGAGCTGTTTCCCGATCTCGCCTCACCGCACCGGGTCCTGGAACTCACGCTGGCGGTCGGTCTTCAGGCCGGCTGACGCAGGACTGCGACCGTCCAGCAGCACGGCCGCGAGCCGTGAAGAGGGCGGAAGACCGTAGTCCGTACGGCGAGCAGCAGCGGGGCATGGCGCGGGGGCCGTCCTGGGACATGGCGCGAGGGTGGCCGTCCTGGTCGTCAAGGGCCGGGACGGCCACCCCGCCATCAGCTGCGTGGCCGGCAGGCTCTCCCCCGCCGGTCGGGCGGCCGGATCAGCGCAGTCCGGCGAACAGATCGTCCTCGGGTGTCGCCGTACCGGTGGCGTCCTGGACACGGACGAAGGTCTCCATGCCCATCAGTTCACCGAACCTCTCCTTGCCCATCTTGAGGAAGAAGATGTTCTCCCCCTGACTGGCGTGCGCGGCCAGCGCGTCGAACTTCTGACCACTGAACGCGGTGGTGTCCACCCATGTGGTGATCTCATCGTCGGGGAGACCGATCTTCGCCAGCGCGGCCGCCTCCGCCGGATCCGGTTCCGGCATCTCCTCGTTGAACTCGCGCATGATCTCGCCGAACCGCTGCATCATCGAGCGGGGCATGGTGGTCCAGTACACCTTCGGTGTCAGCCCGGACATCTCCAGTGCCGCCATCGTGATGCGGTGGGCCTGAATGTGGTCGGGGTGGCCATAGAAGCCGTTCTCGTCATAGGTGACGACCACATCAGGTCGGTAGTGCCGCATCCGTTCCGCAAGCCGGGCAGCGCCCTCTTGCACGGGGGTCTGCCAGAACGACCCCGGAGCGTCGTTGCTCGGCCACCCCGCCATCCCGGAGTCGGCGTAGTCCAACATCTCCAGATCGCTGATCTTCAAGACCTCGCAGCTCGCTTCGAGTTCTTGACGGCGCATCATGGCGACCGCTGCCGGATCGTGCGCGGGGTCGCCCGGCTTGACACCCCCCGGCCCATCACCGCAGCTGCCGTCGGTACACGTCACGAGAACCGTGCGGATGCCTTCCGCCGCGTACCGCGCCAAGACGCCTCCGGTTCCCGTGGCCTCGTCGTCGGGGTGGGCGTGTACTGCCATGAGTGTCAAAGGCCGACTGAGCATCGATCAATCCTCCTGCGAAGTACGTCTTGGTCCACGGGCGCGGCAGGCCTGCCGCCGTCCTGAAGATCCGGGCCACGGTGTGGCGGACGACCCTGTGGTCTCCGTGGTCCCCCGAGCGGCGCCGGTCCTTCGGTCGATGCAACCAGCCGACCGGACCGGCATGTTCCCGACACACCCCCTGTCTTCCTCGCATCGGCGTCTCCACGTCCGGCATCAGGGTGGGTGGTGGTGATCGGGGGGCGTGGTGATCGGGGGTGGTGGTGATCGGGTCGGGTGGAGGCTCGGCACTCGCTTCGGCACCCGCAGAGCGCTGATCCGGTCACGAAATCGGACCGCCCAAGGGCAACCAGGTAAAGTGCACGTGACGGCAGCTTGGTGGGGAAGGGCAAGCATGACCAACACCAGCAGCACCCGAACCACCGAGGGCGATGCGCACGTACGGCGGCGGAGCCGACTGTACCGAGTGATGCGCTACATCCCTCTCGTCGCCCCCGTCCTGCTGTGGGCTGTTCCCTGCTGGGTGCTGCTGTACACGGGCCAGCACTGGCCGCTGCCCGTCCTGCTGCTCGGCACCGCCCTGTTCGCTCTCGGTCTCACGGGTATGCCGCTCGCCATGGCGCGCGGTCACGGCCGGCGTCAGCAGGACCGGGCGGCGATCATCGGTGACACCCTGCTGGGAACCAGCTGGATTCTGTTCACCTGGTCCGTGCTGCTCGGTGTCCTGTTGCGGCTCGCCCTGACCATCGCCGGCGTCGGCGAGCGTCAGGACCAGGCCCGCATCGTCACGTGGGCCGTCCTCGGCGTAAGCGCCCTCATGGTCTGCTGGGGTTACATCGAGGCCCGCCGCGTCCCACGCGTGCGCCGGCTCGATGTGCAGCTCCCGCGGCTGGGTGCCGGTCTGGACGGCCTCCGCGTCGTACTCATCACGGACACCCACTACGGTCCCCTCGATCGGGCCCGCTGGTCGGCCCGGGTGTGCGAGAGGGTCAACACCCTGGAAGCCGACCTGGTCTGCCACACCGGCGACATCGCGGACGGCACGGCTCAACGCCGCCGCGCCCAAGCCACTCCGCTCGGGACCGTGCAAGCCACCCGGGCCCGGGTGTACGTCACCGGTAACCACGAGTACTACAGCGAAGCCCAGGGCTGGGTCGACCTGATGGGCGAGCTGGGTTGGGAGCCGCTGCGCAACCGCCATCTGCTGCTCGAACGCGGGGGTGACACCCTCGTGGTCGCCGGCGTGGACGACGTCACCGCCGAGAACTCCGGCCTGGCGGGCCACGGCGCTCATCTCGCCGGAGCCTTGAGCGGCGCCGATCCTGAATTGCCCGTCCTGCTGCTGGCGCACCAGCCCAAGTTCGTCGATCGGGCAGCGGCCGACGGCATCGACCTTCAGCTCTCCGGGCACACTCACGGCGGCCAGATCTGGCCGTTCCACCACTTGGTCCGACTCGACCAGCCCGCCCTCGCCGGCCTCAGCCACCACGGCGCCCGCACCCTCCTCTACACCAGCCGCGGCACGGGCTTCTGGGGGCCGCCTTTCCGCGTCTTCGCTCCCAGCGAGATCACCCTGCTCGTCCTGCGCTCCCCCCGCGCGGCCACCTCACCTGGCACCGGACAGGCTGGCACATCCGCTTGACGCCGTCCTCCATGGCCGGGGACGCGCGGGTAGAGGTGAGCTGCACGGCACAGCCGCCGAACAGCACCTTGGCCCGGCCACAGCTGCTCTCTCCTGGGCCGCCTCGTGCGCCCGACTTGATCGGGCACAGCACTGGTCGACGCGCGGTCTATGAGTTCCTCTCGCGCTGCAGTCTCCCCCTGCCGACCTGCTAGGCGGACTGCAGCTCGCGAACTCGGGCGCGGAAGACACGCCAGCGACGCTCGTTGTCGTGCACCAGCATCGCCGACTCCGCCGTAAGGTCGGCCGCCCGGTCCAGCAGTTCGGATGCCGAATACAAGTAGGCGGGGGCGTGTCGTTCACCCGCCAGGTCGGCCCGCAGTGCCGCCGGTGTGAAGTCGACCTTGGCCAGCAGGTCCAGGGAGCGCCGCAGCAACCGGGCGATCAGGCACTGCAGCGCAGCCGACTGCCAGTCGTTGCAGATGATCCGGTGCCGTTCCCCAAGCAGGTCGGCCAGCGCTGGGTACGCGGCCAAGCTCCCCGCGATCTCCCATGCCTGCTCCATCGCCTGAGTCAGCCAGGTACCCGTCTGCTCGACGTCATCAGCGACCTGGCGGACCTCGCGCTTCAACCGCTGCAGTTCGGTCGGCTCGCCCTCACCCTCCATGAACAGCACTCCCGACTCCGCGACGAGCCCGGGCGCGTTCAGGTCCTGAGCACCGGCGAACCCGACCGACCCAGTCTGCTCACCCACGCTGACCTCGCTCCACCGGTCAGCCAGCGCCTTCAGCACTCGAGATCCGGCCTGCAGCTCACCGGCCTGCCGCAACGGCGCCTGAGAGTAGTACTCCTCATGCTCGCGGTGGAACCGCGCGAGATTGTCGATCAACTGCAAGAGTGACCCAGGAGGACTGACCTGCGCTTCATTTTCGGCCATGTCGACAGTCTGCACCGCTCCCCCACCCAAGGGACCGCAAGGCACACGCCGAGCGCAGGGATTCCAGCCATCCGTCGGCATTCACGCCGCGGATGAATGCATAACTGGTCGTGAACCTGCTGTCGTTCGCCGCGCTACGCCCCAGGGGCGTGCCGTCAGGCGAGTATCGAGTAGGGGGTTCGACCATGCGTCTCTCCTACGGATTCGGAGGCCCCGCTGGCGCGGTCCAGCGTAGGCGCAGGTGCCGTCCCTCCATCGTGGCATCGTGGGGACATGAACGCGGCACCCCTCTCTCGGACGTCCCCTGACCGCGGTCAGGTCATCGTCCTGACCGGGCCGCCCGGAGCTGGCAAGAGCACCGTGGCACACCTGCTGGCCAGTCGCCTGACTCCCAGTGTCCACCTGCACAGCGACGACTTCTGGCGCTACATCAAGCAGGGCTGGATCGCGCCTTACCTGCCCGAAGCTCATCGACAGAACCAGGTGGTCCTGCGGGTACTCGTCTCGGCAGCGTTCGGGTACGCCGACGGCGGCTACCAGGTGATCTGCGACGGCGTCGTCGGGCCCTGGTTCATCGACCTCTTCCGCGAGGCCGCCCAGGCGCAGGCCCTGCCGCTGAGCTACGTCATCCTTCGGCCGGACCAGCAGACGACACTGGAACGGGCAACGAGCCGGGCCGGCGACGCCTTGACCGACCCGGAGCCGATTCGCTCGTTGCACGGCCAGTTCAGCGACCTGGACGCATTTGAGGCCCACGTCCTGGATTCCTCCAGCCTGTCGGCCGAAGCAACCGCCAGCAGCATCCTGGAAGGCGTCGCGGCCGGTGCCTACCTCCTCAACCGGAGCGACAGCACCACCGACACCGACGACTCGAACCGCACCTCATGACGGCGATGCGCGTTCGTCTATGAGCTGCCCGCCTTGTCGGGCGCCAGATCGGTGTACAGCATGTGGTGGTCCGAGTAGGCGCTCGGCCGGACATGGTGGTCGCGGGCGTCGACCCCACGCAGGAAGATGTAGTCGAACTTGCTCTGCCAGTCCGTGGTCGGCTTGCAGCCGCCGGCGGACGAGGGACGGCACTTGGGGTCGGTGTCCGTGGCCAGCCGCCACATCGGGCCGAGTTCGGAGGCGTACGGGACCGCGTTGAAGTCGCCGATGACGATCGCGTGATCGTGGCGGGCGACCGCCTTGGCGAGGACGTCGACCTGCTCCGCCCGGACCGACTCCTGGCGTCGCTCGGCGAGATGTGTATTGAACACCCTGACCTGCCGGCCGCCTACCGTGGTCGTGACCGCCATGTATCCACGGTCCTCGGAGCCGCCGTCGGGATACTCCACGGCGACGGCGTCGGTCATCGGCGCCGCCGAGAGGATGGCTTCGCCGTAGCCTCCCGGCTTCCACGGCGCTCCTCCGCAGCGGCTCCAGCTCCGCAGAACCGTGCCGTACTCGACGTGGTAGTCGAGCCCGTGGCGGCTCTTCAGGTAGTCCCGGATCCGCTCGACCTCACCTGTGCACGACTCCTGCAGCCCGATGACCTGAGGCGCCAAGGCCGCGATCTCCCCCGCCAGGTCGGCTTCACCGCTCTTGCACGGGTTGCAGACGTTCCAGGTCATGACGCGGTTCGGTACGGCGTCGTGGTCGGTCGCCTGCGGCTGCGACTCAGCGGATGAGGCACCGCTCGGAAACCTGGGGCCCACGGCCACCATCCAGACCGCGACGACGGCGCCCACGAGCAGCAGTGCGCTCTTTCCCTGCACCATCGTCTCCTCACGTGGACGGACCGGGCGGCGACAGCCCGGCGAACCGGCCGCGGGCCGCTCCCCCCAACATCGTAGAGCGCTCCTCGGCGCTCAGCGGGGCGCTGATCCCATGCCCGCGCTCTGTCGTCGCGCCGACCGCCTGCGGGGCAGACGAGCGCCGGTGAGCCAGTACCGGCGTCAGGACAGGGACGGTTGTGCGCATGCGTCGGCTGTCCGAGGTGGCTCGGGGCGGTCGTGAAGCATGGCCATCGCCAGTTCCAGCCGTGAGCGGTAGCCGGATCGGGAGAACAGTCTGGTGAGCCGGGATTCGATGCTTCTCCTGCTGACGCCGAGGAGCGCCGAGATCTGCTGGTTGCCGAAACCCTGGGCCACCAGCACCGCGAGCAGGCGCTCGTTCTCCTCCACGACGGCCTGGCGGTCGGGCACCGCGACATCGTGTTCGCGCATGAGCGTCCGCATCCGGGCCCGGACGAGCAGCGTGCCGAGGGGGCCCAGCAAGCCGTACGCCTCTCGGAGGGACTGCGGGTCGGCCGCGCCGACGCGCACCAGGTGTTCGATGGCCATGGCCAGTTCGAAGGGCTGGCCCAGGGTGCGGGCGGCTTTCAGGGCGGCGGGACCGGAGTGCGGGTCGATGGCGGCCCGGACGAGCAGGCCGTGTACGACAGCACGGTCCGTGCCCAGTTTGCTCGCGACCGTGTCGGCTTCGCGCGAGCATATGTCGAGTCGGTCGCGGTCTGCCGTCGCGACGGCGAGCTGTGCGGAAGCGAACCAGATTTCGTCGGTGCCGGCCACGGTGTCGCCGTTCGACGCGTACGTGACGGCCTGGTCCAGAACGTGTGCCGCTCGCCGGTGCTCGCCGAGTGCCATCGCGGCGCGCGCCTGGGGGACGGCGAGAAGATGGAGCAGCGGTGCGCGGCCTCCGCCGTGGCCGCGGTCGACGAGTTCGCTCGCCTTCCTCAGCTGGCCGCGTGCCAGCAGGATCAGTGCCGCGGTCTGGATCATGCCGATTCGGCTCGGGTCCGAGCTGGGCATCGCGCCGGGAGCGAGGCAGCGGCGCGTGAGCTTCAGCGCGCGGGTGAACTCACCGCGGCGCGCGGCCAGTACGGCCTGATCGGCGAGTGCCAGGTGCTCGGGGCGGCCGCCGCTGCGGCTGAGTGTCCGTTCGGCCGCGGTCAGCTCCCCGAGAGTGAGGAGGGCCGCGGTGTAGGGGTAGCCTCGCTGGTCCGGGCCGGACAGGTGCGCGGTGAAGCGGTCGGGGTGGCCTTGCCACAGCGCGGCGAGGGAGGCGAGGACCTCCGCGCGGCGGGCCGGGTAGTCGTGCTGTCCGGCGTGGTCTGTATGGCCGTCGGGCGGAGTCTCGTGGCGCGGGATGTCGTCGAGGAGTTCGCGGACCCGCTGCCACTGGCCGAGTGCGTAGGAGGCGCCCGCTCTGGTCACGGCCTGTATCACGGGGTCGGGCGCCCAGGGCCATGTCTCGCCCCGGGCCAGCCAGTCGAGGGCGGCCTGGTTGCCGGTGGCACGCAGCAGGGAGATGTGGGCCAGGTGGATGTCGATGAGGAGGGACGTGCAGCCGGGTTGTTGTGTGGAGACGTCGTTGAGCAGCGATTCGAGGGTCGCCAGGCCCTCGGCTGTTCTGCCTTGCGCGGCGAACACGCGCGCGGATTCCCAGAGGATGCGCACGCGTTCCGTCTCGTCCGAGGAGAGTTCGGCGGCGACTCGCAGCCAGACGCCGGCGTTGGCACCGGAGCCCGAGCGGGAGCCGGGCCGGCCCGCTGATCCGACACCGAAGCCGGGGCCGGAGCCGGAGGGCCGGTACATCGATGCCCGTGCGTGTGCGAGGAGTTCCGCCTTGGCGCGTCGTTCGTCGAGCATGCGTCCGGCGCAGGCCTGCTGATCGGCGAGGTAGTCGGGGTCGGTGCAGCGGGCGCGTCCCGTCCAGACCGCCGTGACCGCGACCTCGGCGAGGCGGCGGCGTTCGTAGGGGCCTGGCTGGCCCATCAGGATCCGTTGCACCAGCGGAAGCCGGAAAATCCAGCGACCGCCGTCCCGCGCCTGCCGCACGATTCCGTTCGCGCGCAGTACATGGAGGGCTTCCGTGACCTCGGGCTGCGACAGGCCCGTTGCTTCCGCGACGAGTTCCGGCATGGCATCGCCGAGCGGATGGAGAACCGCCGCGGCCTTTGCTACGGACCACGTGGTCGGGCCGAGGCCACGCAGTTCCTGCAGGAGCCGGTGCTGGGGCCGCAGCGTCGGTACGGCGTCCGGGCGGACGAGATGGGTGCGCAGATCGACGACGCGGATGCCGTCGGCGGCGGTCAGCGCGTCGATGGCGATGCCGACCGCCTTGGGTCTGTTGCGGGTGAGTCTGCCTACGTGGCGCACCAGTTCGGCCGTGGGTTCGGCACCCGCGCGTTCGCTGATGAGCGCGGCGAGTCCGGTGTCGTCGAGCGGCCGCAGCCAGACGACGTCGACGAGCCGTTCATCGACCAGTTCGGACACCAGCCGAGGTTGGGCGGCGGCCGGGACGTCGACCCGCACCGTGCACACGCAGCGCAGACCTGTGTCGGTCGAGGCGCGGACCAGCGACGTCAGCCGTCTGATCGTGCCGGCGTCGACCCATTGCGCGTCGTCGATCGCGAGCACGGTGTCCGGCCGGTCGGACCGCTCCTTCGGGTGGAGCGCGCGCAAGTTGTTGAGCACGTTGCCGAGCGCGGAGTGCGGCTGTCTGGGCCTCGCGGCGACGAACCAGGTGCGGTCGTCGCCGAACTCCTGGCACACCTGCTTGAGCACAGTGCTCAGCCCGGTGCCGCCGGTGCCGAGGATCAGTACGGCCCTGGGCCCGGCGGGATCGGCTATGGCGTCGACGATCCCGCGGACCATTCGGTCGCGGCCTGAAGATAATTCAACGGGTCTGGACCGACATCGATTCGGGGCTTCGAGCCAATCGGAACCACTTCCTTCTCTTTCCTCAATGTTCATCACGCAACTCCTCCATCCACACAATCAGATACAGGGTATTCTTACTCATCAAGTGGACAACAATCTCTACTCGAAGAGTCATTTCCGTGTACGGAAAGCCCACCGCGCCCGACTTTGTACGGATGTGAAGCCATGATCTCCACCGATAAGAGACCGGTGCAGCTCGTCGAGTTCACCGCGATGCACGGTGTCCGATACAGCGTTACCCTCGGATACCTCAAGGCGACATCCGTCGCCGACCCCGCTCTTGACAACGCCTGCGATTTCCGGATCAGCGTGCGCGAACAGAGCGGCGGCGACCAGGCGACGACAGAGCTGCTCGATTCATGGGACGAACCCTTCGTCGTCGCGCTGACCGTCTTCTTCTGGAACCGTGCGCAATCCCTGGAGTTGGCCCGGCAGGTGAAGGAGCGCTGGCCGGACTGCCGCATCGTGGTCGGCGGCAACGACGTCAGCCACCAGCAGGAAGCGCTGTTCGCCGAGGCTCCCTGGGTCGATGTTCTGGTGCACGGGGAAGGCGAACTGCGTTTCCGCGACCTGTTGCACTGCTTCTTGGCCGAAGGCGACCTTGCCACGATCCCCGGAATCAGCTATTGGGCCGCCGACGGAAACCTCGTCACCAATCCCGATGCGGATCGCATTACCGACCTCGAGCAGATCGTCTCACCGATCCTCACCCCGGTGTATTCCGACGAGGAAATCACCGGCTCGTCCATGATCGTGTACGAGACCAACCGCGGCTGCCCGTACCGGTGCGCGTTCTGCTATTGGGGCGGTGCGACCAACTCCAAGGTGCGCCAGTTCGACCTCGACCGGATCTTCGCCGAGCTCGACCGGTTGATCCGGCTGATGCCCACGGACGCCACGCTGTTCATCGCGGACGCCAATTTCGGCATCCTCGCCCGTGACCGGCAGATCGCCGAGCACATCGTCGAACTCAGCCAGCGTTATGACAAGCGGCTCATCGTCAGCACGAACTGGGCGAAGAACAGCAACGAACGTATCGTTGAAATCGCGAGCATGCTGCATGCCGCCGATCTCACGGGTGCCATCACGCTCTCCGCGCAGTCCTTCGACGCCGAAGTGCTGAAGATCGCCAACCGCTCCAACATCCGCACCGACCACTACCGCCGGCTGCTGACCCGGTTCCGCGAACTCGATGTGCCCACCTACACCGATCTGATCTGGGGCCTGCCCGGTGAGACGTACGACTCGTACCTCAACGGAATCGAAGAGGTGCTGAGCGCGGGCGGTTCACCGGTGATCTATCCGCTGCTTCTGCTCAACAACACCGAATACTCACACGCGTCCTTCAAGGACGAACACGCTCTCGAGACCCGCTGGATGCCCGGCGACGTCACCAATCCCGAACTCATCGCCGACGTCGTCGTCGCCCACGAGGCCATGACGGCCGAGGAGTGGGTCAAGGGCATGGAGTTCCGGGTGGCCATGACCCTGTTCCAGAAGATCCTTCTGCGCTGCGCACTGCGGGTCATCCACGCCACCACCGGCGTCCGCATGGTCGAACTGTGCGCGCGGCTGCAGTCGTTCCTCCTGCATGACTGCCCCGATCCGTTCCTGCGGGCCATCGCCCGCAACATCGCCGTCGCCTACCGGGAGCCGGCCGAGCTGGACATGCCGCTGCTCAAGACGGTCATCGGCGACCAGATCATCGTGCCCGAGGAAGTGCACTTCCAGGCACTGCTGTGCCGGAGCGTCTCCACCGAACGCGCCACCGCGGACCTGCTCAACGCCGCCGTCGACCACCTGTGCGCTGGGTTGGCCGACTCCGGTTTCGAGGTGGACCGTGTGCTGGTCGACGGCGCGCTGTCCCTCGACATCGCGGCGACGACGATCATGCGGGCGAGTCTGCGCGGCGCGCTCGAGGAAGCGGAGTTCGCGGTGCCGGAGCAGGGCTGGAACCTGCTCGTCGCATCCGGCGACGTACCGTCGAGTCTCGACACGAGCGGGCAGGGAGGCACGGTGCGCGGCACGGTATGGGCGCCGCCGCGCTGGGTGCACTACCCGATCAGCGTCTACGCCCTGTCGATCTGGCACGGAACCGGCCGCCCCCTGCACGACCTGCAGTTCGCCCTGCGCGACACGCAGTTCGTCGTGCCCGACCGGCTCCCGGCCCTCGCCGGCTGACGTCGTCACCACGAACCGGGACCCGTCCGGCGCGGCCGGACGGGTCCCGAACCGCTTCCGGTATCAGAGCCAACCACGGGTCTGGGCTGTTCGGGCCGCTTCGGTCCGGTTGCGGGCACCGAGTTTGGCCATGGCGGTGGACAGGTAGTTGCGTACCGTGCCCTCGGCCAGGAACATCCGGCCCGCGATCTCCGCGTTGCTCGCCCCGTCCGCGACCGCGCGCAGCAGTTCGCGTTCCCGGTCGGTCAGCGGATCGGCCGCGTCCCACGCGGCCATCGCCAGTTCCGGCGCGACCACCCGCTCGCCGGCGTACACCCGGCGCAGGGCCGCCGCCAGTTCGCCGATCGGCGCGTCCTTGAGGACGTACCCGGCCACCCCCGCGTCGACCGCCCGCCGCAGATAACCACTGCGCGCGAAGGTGGTCACGATCAACACCCTGGTGTGGTCGCCCAGTCGGTTGAGATCCGCGGCCAGGTCGAGACCGCTGCGGCCGGGCATCTCGATGTCGGTCACCAGCACGTCAGGCCGGTGCTCGCGGACCGCGGCCAGCGCGTCGTCGCCGTTGGTCGCGGTCGCCACCACCGTGATGTCCGGTTGCAGATCCAGCAGGGACGCGAACGCGCTCAACACCATGCCCTGGTCCTCGGCCAGTACCACCCGGATCATCGGGCCGCCTCCACCGGAACCGTGATCGTGAGGGTCGTGCCGGCGGAGCCGGTGCGCCGCACCGCACCACCGAGTTTCGCGACCCGCTCGCGCAGCCCGGTCAGCCCGGTGCCCTCCGGGGCGTCGCCGCCGATCCCGTCGTCCGCTATCACCAGCCGCACCCGTTCGTCGTCCGCGTCCAGTCCGATGTGGCAGACGGACGCCCGTGCGTGCCGGGCCACGTTCGTCACCGCCTCCCGCAACGCCAGCCCCAGTTCGTGCTCGGCCTGCGACAGAAGGATCAGCTCGTCGTCGTAGTCGACCCGCAGTGTCACCCCGGCCCCGGCCAGCACCCGCCGGGCGGCCCCCAGTTCGGTGCGGATGTCGGTCTGCCGCCAGCCGGTGACCGTGCTGCGCACCGCCGCGAGCGCCTCCCGCGCGTTGCGTTCCATCTCCTCGGCCTCGGCGCGCGCCCGCTGCGGGTCGGCGAGCACCAGTTCCTTGGTCAGCTGCGCGCGCATCACGACCGCGGTCAGCGAATGCCCGAGCAGATCGTGCAGATCACGCGCGATCCGTTCGCGTTCCGCGATGGTCGCGAGGAGTTCGACCTGCGAGCTGCGCAGCCGCTCGTTCTCCTGTTCCTGCCGCCGGTCGTGCTGGCGGAGTTCGAGCAGCCCGATCACCCAGATCAGCGCGAGCGGCGGAACGAACCCCCACAGCCGGTAGGGCATCGGCACCCGAGACACCAGCACCGTCACGCCGTCGAGCGCGGTCAGACCGACGAACCACAAGCGGGCGGCATGCCGCGGCAGGGAGTTGCCGGCCGCGGCGGCCGCGTAGATGAACAGCACACTGGCGTTGGTGTTGAACGGCGTGGCCAGGGCGCCGACGACGGCCATGGGCACGATCGACGTCCAGATCTGCCGCACGGACCGGCCCCGCAGCAGCGCCAGGGCGTACAGCACCGCCGTCAGCACGCACACCGCGATCGCCAGCGGCCACTCCCACCAGGCGGGATCGGGTGTGAAGTACGGCTGCGCCAGCACGAACAGCAGGTAGCCGAGATAGACCCACTCCCAGGTCAGCAGCCGTTCGGCCACCGACCCGGAAGGAGAAGGGGACGCGTCGAGGGTCTCTGTGCCCGCACTCATGTCTGCGACGGTGCTCATGCCCGCGACGGTACCCATGTCCGCGACCGTGCTCATATCCGCGCATGGCGATAGGACATCGCGGCGACACCGGCCGCCACCACCGTCGTGAGCACCAGGGCGAGTACGTGGATCACGGTGGTGCCGTGGCCCAGTTGGGCGAGTCCGAGCTGGGCCAGGTGATAGGTGGGCAGGAACTTCGCGATCTTCTGTACGACCGAGGGCAGGAACTGGATCGGGATCCACAGGCCGGACAGCATCGCCAGGGGGAACAGCACCGCGTTGAGGAGCGCGATCGCCGCACCCGTGCGGAACCGGAACCCGACGGCGACGCTGAACAGCGTGAACGGGACACTGCCCAGCAGCAGCACCAGCGCCACCCGCAGCAGCGCCCACCCCGAGGCGTGCAGGGTGCCGAACGCGGCCGCCCCCGCCCCCATGAGCAGGAGCACGCCCACCCCGTACAGGAGCGCTGCCGTGGCCTTCGCGGTCAGGCTGATGCCGATCGGCACCGCGGACACCCGCTTCATGCGCAGCCAGCCCAGGTCGCGGTCCTGCGCCACCCCGATGCCCGGCTGCAGCGCCGCCACCGTGATCACTCCGTAGGTGCCGAACGTGGCCACCATCGCCGTGCCGGCGGAAAGACCCTGGGTGGTGTCCTTGCCGTACAGCAGGTTGAACAGCACGAAGAGGCCGACCGGCATGAGAATGCCGAAGAACAGGGAGGTCGGTTCCCGTACGATCGCCCGCAGTTCGTCCCGGAGCTCGACGCCGAAGAGGCGACGCATCATCCCGCTCACGCCGCCATCTCCTCACCGGCGGTCAGCGCGACCACGGCCTCCTCCAAGCCCGCGTCCTGCACCCGCAGTTCGGACAGCGCCGGGTCCCGGTCGAGCAGCACGCGGAGCAGGTCCTCGGGCGAACGGGTCTGGATCTTCACCAGGTCGTGCTCGTGCCTGACCGACAACACGTCCGGCAGGCGCTCCAGTTCGGCCTGGTCCATGCCGGTTCTGGCGGTCACCGTGCGGTCCGGCAACCGTGACACCAGCTCCTGCGGGGGCGCGTCCGCCAGGATCCGGCCGCGGTCGAGCACCACCACGCGATCGGCCACCGCGGCCGACTCCTCGATCAGGTGCGTGGTCACCAGTACGGCGGTGCCCTGCGCTCGGCGGCGCGCCAGGATCTGCCAGAAGTGCCGCCGGGCCATGGTGTCCAGACCGACGGTGGGCTCGTCGAGTATCAGCAGGTCCGGCTCGGTCACCAGCGCCATCGCCAGCTGCACGCGCTGCTTCTGGCCGCCGGAGAGCTTCGGCACGCGCCGGGGCGCGAGGTCAGTCAGTCCCAGTTCCGCGAGGATCGGACCGGCCGCCGCGGGCCGCCTGCCACCGCGTACGGCGGCGCCGGTCACCAATTCGTTCACGGTCAGGGTGTTGGGGAACCCGAGCGTCTGCTGCGCCACACCAAGGCGCCGGCGGGTCGCCGCGCGGCGCGGATCTCCGCCGAGGATCCGCACCGTCCCGTGCTGCGGCACGAGGAGCCCGACGGCGAGCGCCACCAGCGTCGACTTGCCGGCGCCGTTCGGCCCGAGCAGCGCGACGCACTCGCCGGGGTCGACGCGCAGGTCCACACCGTCCAGTGCGACCGTCTCGCCGTACCGGTGACGCAGTCCTTCGACCGTCAGCACTGCCTGTGTCGTTCCCATGGTCATCAGGCTCCCGTCGGGCGGCGGCCGACCGGTAGTGATGTGGCGTCATCGGCCCGAGATGACAAATGTCAGCACCTGCGCCGACCGGGCGCGGCCCCCTAGGCACGGCGTACAGGTCATTGACAGATTTTTGCCGTACGGCCGTGCGTTCGAAGGAACGAGGCGCCCGGCCCTGCCCTCATGTGGAGGGAGACCCAACACCGTGAAGGTTCGGTGGAGTTGTTCTCGCGATGAGGAGGAACGTTGTCTCGGGAGCGCGTCGGACTGGTCGGCAGACACCAGGAACTCACGGCCGTCGGCGTCCACTTGGGCAAGCCGGTCCCGGTCGTCGTACGCGGACCTCGGGGCGCGGGCAAGACCGCGCTGCTCGAGGAAGTGGCGTCCGAGTGCCGGGACCGCGGCATCAGGGCCCTCACCGTCGAACTGACTTCGTCCTCGCCGGCGTCAGGGGACGAAACCTGGGATCTGTTCGGAGTGCAGGCCGTCCTGAGGTCTCTTCGCGCGGGGTTCACGGACCTCGGCGGTTCCCGGCTCGCGACCGCGCTGGCCGCGGTCAACCAGCTGTGCACACCGGCGGTCTACGAGTCGCCCGTTACCCGCGCCCGGCTGCTCCACCAGTTCCAGCGGCTGTTCGAGAGCTTCCGCGGCACGGTCACGGCGGTCGTGCTGCTCGACGACGTCGACGCGGTCCCGGCCACGGTCGTCGCGACGGCGTGCGCCGCCCTGCGGGCCGGTTGCACCGTGATCGTCGCGTGCGACGACGAGACCGTCGCGCTCGAACTGACCGCCTACGGCGAAGCGGCCGGCCATGTCGTCGAACTCGGGCCGCTGAAGGACGAGTACGTCCGTGAACTGATCGCCGTCACGGCCCGCCAGCAACCCGACCAGGCCGTCACACCGGCGCTGCAGGCCGCGCTCGGATCCCTGGCCGGGAATCCGGGCGCGGTACTGGCCCTGTGCGACCTGCTCCTCGGCCAGGGACGGCTGACCCACGTCGGCGGCGCTCTGTGCCTGGCCGATCCGGACGCCCCGATCGCGCTCCCGGCCGGCCATTGGCTCGTCCAGCGGATCGCGCGGACCCATCCGTTCGGCCTCCGACTGCTCGCGCTGATCGCGGACTCCGAGTGGTTCGGCATGGATGACCTCGTCGTCTTCGCCGACGCCGTCGCGGCTGAGCTGGACGCGTGCGGACGCGCGATCGACGAGCTCACCGCCCTCGGCGCCCTGCGTTGCGCCCCTGACGGCGGCCTCACCCTCGCCTCACCAGCACTCGGCGCGGCGGCGGTCGCCGCGGTCGGCAGAGACGAACTGTGCGCCCTGCACCTGGCCTTCGCCCGGCATCTCGTGGCCCGTGGCCGGGGGCCCGCCCACGCCCTGCTTCCACTGGCCGACCACCTCGCGGGAGGCTCCCTGGACGGCGCCACGGGCGTCGGCAACGATGTCGGAGGCCTCGACGCGGCGGCGCTGCTGGAACACGCGGCCCACAGGGTCCAGCCCGTGAACCCGACACTGGCCGCGCGATGGAGGCGAGCCGCGCTCACGCACTGCTCCCCCACGGACCACGCACGCCTGCTCACGGGCCTGATGCGGGAGTTGACGCGGATCGGCCGGTACGACTGGCTGGGCGAGGTGGTCGCGGAAGCGAGCGGAGCCTACGGCGGGACGGCCCGACACTCGACGAACGTCCAGGATTCCGGCGAGCTCACCGCCGCCGCCTGTCTGGCGGCTCTGCACACCGGCATCCCGTCACTCGCGGGAATCGCTGACGCACCGACCGGGCCACCCGAGGCAGCCGGAGCGGCGGCGCTGATCGTCGGCCGCTGGTTCGGCGCGAACGAGCCCTTCCGCACCACGGAGCTCGCGGCCGCCCTGGCCCCCCTGGGCGCCTCCTGCGATCCGCCCGTGGCACGGCAACCCCTGCCGGGAGACGGCTGGTTCGATCCGATCGGGATGTTCGAGTCGGCCCTCGGCCCAGCGTACGGCGCGCCCCGGCACGGCCCCCTCGCCCTGTGCCGCCGGATCGTCGACGGCTACCGGCGCGGCCAGTGGGACGACGCGCTGTCCGCCGCACGCACGTTGACGGCCACCTACCCGGCGGCGACCCCCGTCCGCGAACTGGCACGGCTGCTCGCCGCCGAGATGTGCATGTGCCGGGACGAACTGGATCTCGCCGAGAGGTGGTTGGGCGAACCCGACGGGCGCAGCGCGTTCCCCACACTCCGCAGCTGGGTCGAGATGGGCCTGCTGGCGTGCAGGGGCCAGGCCGAGGCCACGCTCGCGTTCGGCCGGCGCGCCTGCGCGGCCGCCGTACGAGACGCGGAGGCAGGTGACACGGCGGGCCTGCACCTGTTGATCATCCGGCGGGCGTTCCTGGCATCGACCTGCGGTACCGGCGACGACCTGGCGGAGATCCAAGAGGCGGCCAAGGCGTGCAGCTCCCCCTCCCCCGCCCGCGAGCCGAGCCCTGTCGAACTCCTGGTGACCGCGGTGGCCCACAACTCGTTCCCGGTCGCCCGGGCGGCCGCCGCCGCGCTGAGGACGAAGGGCTACCGGACCGAGCTCGCGACCGCGTACCTGATCGCCGCACGCGCGGCGGACGACGCACGCCCCTGGCTCGGCGCGGCCGACGAGATCGCCGAACAGCTCGGCGACACCCGGCTGCGCAGGTTCGCCAAGTCGCTGGCCCGCGCGCGCGGCGTGACCCTGCCGCGACGCACGACGAACTCGCGCTCCAGCACCGAGGTCGAGACACGCATCATCCAGTTGATCCGGCAGGGCATGACCAACCGGCAGATCGCGGCCGTCATCCGGTTCAGCGAGAAGAGCGTGGAGCGCCATCTCACCCGGCTGTTCGCGAAAACGGGCTGCCGTTCCAGACTGGACCTCATCGCCGCGTACGAACGGGGGGTGCTGGCGGGCACCTGACGGGACGGACGGTGGCCGGCGCGGTAGCGGTTGGTGTGCCGGAAAAAAGGCAGGAGCGAGCGTCGAAGATCGCTGGGTAGAGTGCAGGCGCTTTGCCCTGATGCCCCTGCCGCCGAGGAGGCCGTCCCATGGAACCCGTCACGCTGATCACTGGTGGCTCGACCGGAATCGGCGCCGCCACCGCCCGCGCCCTGCTCAAGCAGGGCCACCGCGTGGCCGTCACCGGACGCGACGAGAGCAAGCTGGCCGCCTTCGCCAGTACCGCGGGGGCGGGCGAGCGGCTGCTGACGATCACCGGCGACGCCGGCGAAGCACAAGACGTCGCCACCGCCGTCAGCCACGTGCTGGACACCTGGGGCCGGCTGGACAACGTCATCGCCAACGCCGGCTTCTCCCTGCCCGGCAACCTGGAGACCCACGCCCCTGAGGACATGCGGGCCATGATCCTCACCAACGTCCTGGGCCCCGCCCTCCTGATCCAGCAGAGCCTGCCCCACCTGCGGTCCTCCAAGGGCCGTATCGTGATCATCGGCTCGGTCGCCGGCGTCCGCCACACCCCCGGCAACCTCTACTCCGTCACCAAGTGGGCCGCCCACGCCCTCGCCGAGAACACCCGCCTCCTGGTCGGCCAGGACGGCGTCGGCGTCACCGTGGTCGCCCCCGGCGTCGTGGACACGCCCTTCTGGCACGCCCGCGGCGGCACCCCCGAGGCAGCCGCCACCATGACCGCCGAGCAGATCGCGGACACCATCGTGTTCGCCGTCAACCAGCCCGCGGGCGTGGACATCAACCACATCACGGTGCGGCCGACGGGGCAGGCCGGCTGACGTACAGCTCCCCAGGGCCTTTCGAGGAGGCCCCTAACGCCGTCCGAGCGCCCGGGACATGAAGCCCTTGATGCCCACCGCCGCGGCGAGCGCCAGGGCGAGCAGCAGCACCAGGGTGTCCGTCCACAGGGGAATGCACCGGAGGTTCGGCAGGGTCGCGGCTCGCAGGCCCTCGCTGACGTAGGTCAGCGGATTGATCGCGGAGACCACCTGGAACCACTTGAGGTGGCCGAGGGAGGACCACGGGTACTGGACGGAACCGGTGAACGTCAGCGGGGCCAGGACCAGGGAGAATGTGACGCTGATGCGTTCCGGCGAGACGACCGTGCCGAGCGTCAGTCCGATGCCGGCGCCGGTCGCCGAGCCGAGCAGCAGGATGAGCAGCACGCCGGGCCAGGCGGTGAGCGGCCAGCCCGTGGTGCCGAGCACGAGGAACCCCAGCGGTGCCATGACCAGCCCGGCGAACAGGCCGCACAGCGTGCCGAACACCAGCTTGGCCACGGCGACGAGCGGCCCCGGCAGCGGGGCGAGCAACCGGTCCTCGATCTCACCGGACCACGAGAAGTCCATGATCAGCGGCATAGCGGTGTTCTGCAGGGAGACGAGCAGCGCGTTGAACGCCATGACGCCGGGCAGCAACGTCGCGCCGAAGTCACCGTGGGTGTAACCGGCCTCGCCGAGCACCTTGCCGAAGACGAAGAACAGCAGCAGTGGCTGGACGATCACCTGGACGAGGAACGAGGCGGGCCGTCGGGCGGTGGTGAACACGTCGCGCCACAGCACCGCGAGGAAGGTCCGCGTGGTGGGACCGACGTGCTGCCACCTGCCCGGGGCGGCGGTGTCGGAACTCGTTTCCGGACCGGCTGGTTCGTTCAGGGTGGTCGTCGGGGTGGTCACCGCAGTTCCCTTCCGGTCAGGCTGATGAAGACGTCCTGGAGGCTGGGCCGGACCATCGACAGGCCGACCGGCTCCGCCCCCTGGTCCAGGAGGGTGCGCAGCACCTCCGGCAGCAGGGCCGACGGGTCCGTGTCGGTGCGCACCCGGAAGGACTGAGCGGGGTCGGCTCCGGGCCCGGTGCCGCCGGGCGCGGGGTCGTGTTCGACGGCGCAGGCTCCGGGCAGCTCCGTCAGCGCGGTGACGATCTTGTCGGCCGCTGTGCCCTCCGCGCAGCGCACCTGCGCGGTGATCGTGGTGCCTCCTGGCAGCGCCTCGGTCAACGCGCTCGGGGTGTCCAGCGCGAGGAGCCTGCCGTGGTCGACGATGCCGACGCGGTCGGAGAGGGTCGCGGCCTCCTCCATGTCGTGGGTGGTGAGCACGACGGTGACGCCGCGGTCGCGCAGGTCGCGGATGCGTGCGTGGAGGAACAGCCGCGACTGCGGGTCGAGGCCGGTCGACGGCTCGTCCAGGAACAGCACCTGGGGCGCGTGCATCAGGGCGCGGGCGATGACCACCCGCTGTGCCTGTCCGCCGGAGAGCCGCTCGACGCGCCGCCCGGCCTGATCGGTGAGCCCCATCAGGTCGAGCAACTCCGCGGCTCGGGCGGTCCGTTCGTCCCGGGCGATGCCGTGGTAGCGGGCGTGGAAGAGCAGGTTCTGGCGTACGTCCAGGGAGCGGTCCAGGTTCTGGCGTTGCGGTACGACCGCCAGCAGGCGCCTGGCCCTGGCGGGCTGGGCCACCACATCCGTACCGAAGAGCAGGCAGCGGCCCGAGGTCGGCAGCATCCGCGTGGTCAGCACACTGACGGTGGTGGACTTGCCCGCCCCGTTCGGGCCGAGCAGGCCGAAGACCTCGCCCCGCTCGACCGTGAAGCTCAGGCCGTCCACGGCGGCCGGTGCGTGCGGGTGGTAGCGCTTGACGAGTTCGCTGACGGTGACGGCGTCAGTCATGCGTTGTCTCCGTTCTACAGACGACCGCCGTTGTCGACGAAGCCGATCAGGTCCTGGATCCGGTCCATCGCGCTCACCCCGTGCACGTCCTCGACGGCACGGGAGACGACATGGCAGATGAGGTTGCGTTCCAGCTCGCCGATGCCCAGCCGGTACATGTTGAGATAGAGCCAGTTGAGGACGATCCGGTACTGCTGGAAGGTGTTCCAGTCGCCGAGTTGGTCGGCTGCCGCCCGATGGCCGCCGAGCACCCGGTGGAAGGGGCTGCGGTCCGACCACGCGCTCCAGCTCGCCCCCCACGCCTCCGGGTCGCCGTTGGGGTCGGTGTTGAGCGTCAGTTCACCGGACGTGAGGAGCACGTTGGCCTGGTTGCGGTAGTCGAGCAGCGTGTCGAGGAGGGCGCCGAACCGGATCACGTCGTGGTGGTCGTCGGCCGCGGTGATCTCGACGACCCTCCGCTGGAAGTGGTCCGCGTTGGCCTCGTAGGTCCGGTCGAACCGTTCACGCAGGCCGTCGGGCGTTTTCGCCAGGAACGCGTCGGCGTGGCCGCGGAACGACAGGTAGCCGTAGGTGACCGGCGGCAGGAACCGGTGCGCGGCCGCGATGAACAGGTCGACCGCGAGGGCCATCTTCGAGCCGCCGCCCCGGGCCCAGTCGAGGATGTCGAACACGATGTCGTTGGTGTCGACGTAGTAGCCGGTCAGCAGGTCCGCCGCGGCCGGTCCGCCGAGCACGTGCAGCCGACGGTCGTGCGGCTCGATCTCGACGGTGTTGTTGGGCGCCCACGGAGTCAACAGCCCTCGTTCGCGCTCCTGTTCGGCGAGCCGCACGTGCTGGGCGTGGGCAAGGCGCTCGTCGAGGGCCACGGTGGACGGATGCGCCCGCAGGTACTCCCCCAGCACATCGGCGGCGGCCGGCCGGACGACGTCGTCGAAGGCCTCGGCAGTCGCCTGGACGGGGATGCGGACGTGCGGGCCGCGCCGCCAGTGCGGCTGGAAGTACGCCCCGGACACCGCGGGGGCCACGGTGATGAGGAACGGGCGGACGGCGTCGAGCAGCAGACCGGTGCGGTCGCTGTCGTGATGGAAGACGTTCACGCTGCGCCACGAGGGCTCCGTCATTTCTCTTCTCCCTGAGAGTCGGGCGCGTCCCGGCGGTCGAGCGCTGCCCGGCAGTCGAGCTCGATCACGTACTCGGTCACTCTCGGCACGCCCTGGTGGTCGACGATCGCGGTCTCCGGCTCCGGGGCGACCTCGTAGAACAACGCCGAGCCGGCGGGGTCCCCGGCCAGTCGCTCGAAGGCCCGTACGAGAGGTGGTGAGCCGATGTCGACGTACAGCGGTTTGCGGGTGCGGTCGCCCGCGAGCGCGCCGGCGGCGATGGCGCGTGGCCGGAGCACGGACACGAAGAACCGGGGCGGGATGCCGTGTTCGGCCAGCCAGGCCGTCATCGCGAGCAGGAAGTCCGCGTCGGACTGACCGGCCGGGCGATGCGGCAGCGTGCCGGCCTGGGCCACCCAGGTGGCCCGGCGCAGCACCACGCGTCCGATGGTCAGCCGGGGCGCGTGCAGGACGCGGCCCGCTCCGCGGCCGGCTCCGGCGTCGTGCCGCAGCGGCTGGTCGGGGCGCAGCAGAATGGGGTTCTCGCCGAAGGCCTCGATCAACAGCGCCATGACTGCGGGCAGTTGCCGCTCGTAGGACAGTCCGCCGTGGACGGGCCGCACGACCGCTCCGTCGTCGAACAGGGCGGGGAGCCCGTCGCCGTCCACGCCGACCGTCAGCCGCGCGGCCGGCGGGTAGTCGAGCCGGTCGGGGAGGGTGAGTTCGCGCTGGTTGAGCGAGGTGCCGAGGGTCTGGGGGAACTCCGCGTACGTCGGCTCGGACGGGTGCTCGCCCTCGTGCGTCGGCGCGCCCGGATACGCCGTGTCGACCGGGAGCGGATCGTCCGTGACCTGGCGCAGCAGCCGGCGCACATGCGCCCGGCCTCTGCCGAAGCCGGAGTTCACCGCGTTGACGATCAGCTGTCCGCCGTGGTGCTGGGCGTACACGGCGACCGAGCCCGCCGGGCGCACCCAGGACGGTGCCGCCTTGAGGACCCGCTCGATCCGCTCCCGGTCGGGCAGCGCGTGCCGGATGTCGGCGATCACGCCGACGAGTCGGCCCACCTCCGCGATCGGGCTCGCGGCCAGCGTTTCGGTCGGCCCGCTCATGTCGAAGGCGACCGCGGCGGGGTGCAGCCGCATCGCCTCGTGGCCGTCCCGTACGAGCTCGGCGTAGAACCGGTCGAAGGGCACCGGGGTCTGTGTGCCGAAGCGTTCCCGGATGAAGGCGGCGACGGCCAGTTTGAACGGCAGGGTGCAGTCGAAGGCGGCGAGCAGCCGGCAGGCGACGGCGAGGTCGTCCAGGGCGTGCTGCCACGACGGCAGGCCCGCTTCGACCACGGTGCCGGGGACGACGGACTGTTCGGTGAGGACGTCGCGCAGTCTGCCGCCGACGCCGAGGCCGGACAGCCGCTCGCGCAGCGCCGGCCCGAGCGCGATCCGCTCGGTGCCGTCCGCGCCCGCGTACTCGTGCAACGCCTTGCGGACCGCGTCCAGTTCGGGGAGCCGGTCCGCCAACTGTCCCAGCGGGTCGAGGCCGTGTTCGTCGAGGTCCGGGTCCGGCCTCAGCAGGAGCAGGCCGCTCGTCACGAGGGAGCTCAGATATCCGGCCGCCTTCTCGCCGGGAGCGGGGATGCCGGCGGTCAGTTCGGCGAGGGTCGGCTGTGCGGCGGCGGCGCGCAGACAGTGCCGTAGCGGCCCGGTCAGGGGCAGGGTGAGGAGTTCCTCGGCCGGTGGAGGGCCGAGGAACTGGACGGTGTCGGCCACCAGGCGCGCGCTCGGGTTGATGCGGACCCTGGCCTCGGTCGGTGTGGCGGCCAGCGGGGCGAGAGCCGACAGGTCCAGCTCGACGACCGACCGGGGCGGCGCGGTCGTGGTCCAGCGCAGGGCGGGGCCGCCCTGGACGAACCGGCCGAGGCCGCTGGCGGTGAACGTGCTGAAGGGGCTGGTCTTGACGGCGGCGCGGGTGGCGTAGACGGCCAGGCGGATCAGCTCCTGTCTGCCGGGTTTGCGCCGCAGCTCCTCGCGGAGGGTGGGGCTGGCGTGCGCGAGGCCCTGGTCGAAGCGGGGGTCCGCGCCGATCTCCAGGAGCCTCGCGCTGACGGCCCGGTCGGCTTCAGCCAGCACCGCCGGCAACTCGGCGCGCGCGGACCGGTACCGGGTCAGCTTGCGACCGAACGCGCCGATGTCCGCGACGAGTTCGGTGCCGAGTGCGGCGATGACCGACGGTTCGGCGAGCAGCCGGGCCGGATCGCGCAGCTGGTGCACGGTCCGGCGCAGCGCGACCAGCTTGGGCTTGGCCGCGCCGGCGTGCGGCGCACCGATCACATCGTGGCAGCGGTCGGACAGTGCGGCGGCTTCGGCCGTCAGCTCGGCCGCCGTACGGGACGCCGTGAGCAGCGCGTGCCGCAGCCGCTGGTCGACCAGTTCGCCGGGCACGGTGGCGGGCAGGACCGCTACGCGTACCCCGAAGGTGGTGGCGTGGCCGCTCATGGGAACGGGTGGGGGTGCGGGTTGAGGTCGGCGTCGGTCAGCGGCCGCGGCGCGTGGCCGAGCCGGTGGGGCACCTCGCGCAGCCGGGGCAGACCGGTGGTGCGCCGGTTGTGCTGGCCGAAGGTCATGGACAGGGCTCCGGGCGCGATCACCTTCACGCAGGTCAGGCCGGCGGCCTCGTGCAGCGGCGAGGTCTGGTCGACGACGACGACGTCCATGCCGCCCGCCAGCATCCGGTCGACGGCTTCGGTCAGGTCGTCCCGCAGGTCGGTGTGGGCGGGCCAGGGCCGGCGGCCGAGCTGGTCCCAGCCGATCCGGCGGTCGCCGGAGAGCAGGAAGGAGAAGCGGTCGAACGCCTCCGGGGTGGCGTTGCACAGCGAGTGGTCGGTCATCACGCGCACGAGTTCGGGATCGGCGGTCATCCGACGGGCCCGTTCGGCCTCGGCCGGGTATCTGCGCATCTCCTGTTCCACGATGGGCGCCAGTTCGCCGAGCGCGGTGAGGACGGCGGCGGCCGGGTCCAGCGCCGATCCGCTGGTGCAGACGACCTTGGGCCGCATGGCGTCGCCGGTGGTGTCCTGGGCGAGCACCCAGAACGCGGGGATCGCCTCGGTCAGGGTCATGTCGAAGACGCGCAGCCGGTAACCGGTGCGCTCGATGCGATCGACGACGAGCTTGATGCGTGGGTCGGGGGCCCCGGCGAGGTCCACCTCCGGGACGGGCATCCTCGCGTACCAGGTCATCAGGAAGGCGTCGCGTTCGACGACTTCCAGGATCCCGTGCAGGATCGCCTCCTCGACGCAGCCGCCGAGCGCGCAGCCGTTGGAGATCTCGAAGGTGAAGGGCTTGTCCGGCGCGGCCCCGGCCCCGGGCTGCCAGGTCGTGCGGTAGTAGGCGTACGTCTCCGGGACGAGTACCGGCCGGGCCTCGCGGAAGGAGTGCGCCCACACCCAGGACACCACGGCGTCCTCGGTGAAGGGCTGGTAGGGGCAGTCCGGCTCCTCGTAGCGTTCGGCCGGGAACAGGCCGAGCGAGCGCGGGTCGAGGGCGTCGGCGGCGAGTTCGGCGTAACGGCCGCGTACGGTCGTCCGCTTGCCCCAGGGCCACTGGCCGCCGAGCCGTTCCAGGGCCTCGGCGACCGCGGTGGCCCGGCACGAGGCGTAGTCCCGGGCGCGCCCGAAACCGGCCTCGCCGCGGTAGCCGTACTCGGCCAGAACGGCCTCGGCCAGCGGCAGGAGCGAGTCGCGCAGCCCCTGGGGCGGGGCGACGACACCGGTCTCGGCATCCACGTACAGCTCCGTCAGCCGGGGCTCGGACAGCTCGCCGATCCTGCCGGCGCGCACCGAGGGTTTGGGCCGGGCCACGGGGGCGATCCGGGCCCGCTCGGCCGTGTCCTCGGGCAGCGTCCCGCAGACCGGGCACAGCGGGTCCGGCAGGAACGTGTGCCGGGTGAGGGACAGGTCGCGCAGGCCGAGGTACCAGCAGTGGTCGACGGCGACACCCGAGTGCACCAGCTCGCCTACGGTCTCGGCGGCGAAGCCGGACAGCCAGTCCGACGGCCGGGCGGCGATCCGCTCGTCCGCGCGCAACTGCTCCGTCCACGGGTCGCGTCGGGGCGCGCTGGAGCGCCACTTCTGCAGGCACCACACACAGCCGCGCTCACCGGGCCGCACCAGCGGGCCGATCACGACCCGGTCGAGTTCGCTCCACACCGGCAACCAGGGCTCGCCCCGGTCGTGCGCAGCCGCCCAGTCGCCGCTGTCCCAGCCGTCGCGCGCCACCACCAGCATCGACGGCGGTCGGCGCGCGATGGCCTCGGCCAGTCGGCCCTCGCCCAGTACCGTCTCGCTCACGTGCGGTTCTCCCTCACCACGTCAGCCGGAACTCGGGGCGCAGCCCGCCGGGGTGTTCCGTGCCGAACTGCGCCACCAGCAGGCTCCGTCGGCGTCCGGTCAGGCCGAACCAGGAATCCAGCAGATGCGTCAGCACGTCGTTCTGGATCCGGCTCGCCACGTCGACAGCCGCGCCGGCGAGGCAGGCCCGGTGCAGCGCGGCACCGGCGGCCGCCTGCTGCACCCGGTACCAGCGGCTGCCGAACCGTTCCTCGGCCGCCGCCGCGTCGCCCACCGGCAGCAGCCAGACGTTCGCCGTGCGCGCGCCCTGCTGGGTCAGCGCGGCCAGCGCCGCCTCGCGCAGCCGCTGCCGGGGATCGCCCTCCCCCACGAGCTCCAGTTCGTGTGCGTCGGGGTGGTAGCGGTACGCGCCGGCCGGGATGCCGGTCACGTCGGCGACGACGCAGTAGAACTCCACCAGGTTCGCCGGCAGATCCCAGCGCGCCGGCTGCCCGTAGGCGGTGAGAATCGTGGCAAGCGCGCCCGTCGACATGGTCGCGCCGTTGAAGCCGCGCATGGCCGCGTGCCGGGTCAGGGTGCCGGCCGCCAGGTCCGGGGCCGCGTGCGGCAGGCCGATCCGCTTGCCCTCGCCCGGGGGCGCGGCCGGCAGCGGTTCGGGGTCGGGGCGGCTCTGCGCGAGGACGGCCGCGTGGGCGCCGTACGCCCGCGGGAACGCGGCCAGCGAGGGCCCGCCGTACCCGGCGGGCACCGGCGGGAGCAGTTCGACGACCGCGTGCACCCCCTCCTCCCTCGGGTCGAGTCCCAGCACCTCGGTGACGTCGGCGTCGGGGAAGCACAGCCGGGCCGTGGCGTTCTCGCCGTCCGCGACCGCGAGAGCCTGCGCCACCTGGATGCCGGCCTCCAGGCAGGCGAGGCGGTAGTACATCTCGCCGTACTTGGCGGCCAGCCGCCAGAACACGTTGGTGTGCACCAGGACCGTGGTGGCCGGCCGGGAGGCCACCCACCCGCGGTAGTCGCCCTCGCGCAGTCGCACCAGGTCGTGCCGGGCCGGGTCGTAGTAGTAGACGCCGGTGGGCACCTCGGAGTCGGGGCCGGCGATCACGTACCACTCGGCGCTGTAGCGGGCGCCGCCCGACGGCGTCGGCCGCCGGGTCACCAGCCACTGCAGCGGATCGGCGTCCGGGATGGCCTCGAAGCTGTCGGTGAACGGCAGCATGTCCAGTGGGGTCAGCCACTGCGACCGGGTGATGCCGCCGAGGTCGGCGAGCAGCCGGCCGAGCCGGTGCGCGGACCGCTCCGGCGGCCAGGGCAGCCGGTGCCGCGGCGCGCCCGGGTAGCTCTTGACCACCAACGGCGGGTACGCCCCCGGGTTCGCGACCTCGGTCGGCGTGTGGACGGTCTCGTGATAGCGCGTCGCCTGGTTACTGGCGGGACTCATCGGGCTCGCGGGGGTCGCAGCGTGCGCACCTGTCGCCGGATCCGCGGGGGCCGCAGCATTCGCGGGGGCAGCAGAGCCGGCGGGGGCCGCAGGACTCGCAAGGGTCTCAGGATCAGCGGGGACCTCGGGATTCGCCGGGGTCGTGGCGCTCACGGCGCTCGTGGGGCTCGTAGGGCTCATCAGGTCACACCGCGCACAGGTCGAACGCGGTTCTGGTCAGCAGCAGCCGCAGATGGGACTCCTGCGCCAGGCTGATGCCGAGGCGGTTGCACATCAGATGCGCGCAGCGCTCCACGATCAGCTGCGGCACCAGGTGGTTGATGTGCTCCAGGACGTCGGCGGGCGCCTCGAAGGCGGGATAGGCGTCCAGTTCACCGAGCAACTCCAGTCTGACCAGGGTGTCGTTGAGGTCCCGCGTGGCCGTCAGCCACTTGCCGGCCACGGAGCCGTCCGGCAGGGCCACACCCCGCGTCGACGACCACACCGCCTCCAGGCCGGTGCGCAGGTGGGCCTTGTTCGCGTCGAAGTGCTGCTCGAACTCCGTCGATTCCAGCAGGCGTGCCGCCCCGCCGCCGCTTTCCACCAGGAACCGTGCCTGGTAGGCGAGTTCGGGCAGGATGCCGGTGAACAGGGTGCGGTTGGCGGCCAGCATGGCGAAGGCGTCCATGGCGCGCTGTCCGGGCGTGCGACCGCGGGCGATCAGTTCGACCGCCAGCACGCTGGTCGCCATGAGCTGTTGCTCCACCGCCTCCAGCGAGCGGCCGGTGCCGAACACGTCGGTCTCGGGCACGTAGTCGATGAAGGCGACCGAGTTGTCCGGGTGCAACTCAGGGTCGTAGTCGGTCATGTGCTCCAGCTTGGCGAGGCCGGGCGCGGTGTCGGCGTATTCCTGCGCCGACATCGACGACCGCGACGGCGACGTCCGGTAGAACTCCGCGGCCGTCTCCTCGATGACCGAACGGACCTCCTGGACGTGGTCCGGAGAGGTCAGCACCCGCAGTCGCAGGTGCGGGCCGCCCTCCCAGTAGCGGAGGAAGAAGAAGCCGTCGGCGATGTCGGCCCGGCGCAGCCGTTCGGCCGCGGGCCTGACGATGCCGACGATCGCGGCATCCTGATCGGCGTGGTAGAAGAGGTGGGCGCTGACCCAGCTGCGCTCAGACATAGGTGACTCCGGGCTCGTTCAGTTCCACGATGTACTCGGCGACGTGCTCGCCGCGGACGTGGCCGGGGTCCGGCACCATCTCGCTGATCTGCACGATCGCGTTCGGCTCGGCGAGCCTGCGTTCCAACCCGAGCAGCAGCAGCATGCTCGCGAAATCCACGTAGTTCGGTTTGGTGTCGTTGCTCGGTGCCTGGCCGGTCTCGCCCTGGCCCAGCGCGGCCGGGTCGAGAACGGTGACGAAGCACCGTTCGGGGATGCCGTGTTCGGTCAGCCAGCCGGCCATCCGCAGCATCCAGGCCGCGTCGGTCGTGACGTCGGCCCGCCGGGGCAGCCGGTCGGCGCGGGTCATCCACATGGCGCGCCGCAGCACCACGTTGCCGACCATCAGCCGGGGCAGGTGGCGTACACCGCTGTCCGCGCGCGGGTCGGACGTCATCCTGAGCTCGGTGTGCGCGCCGAACCAGGTGTTGGACTCGCCGAACGCCTCCAGCATGAAGCGGGCGGCGGGCGGCAGCAGCCGGTCGGCGCCCAGGCCCGGGTGGACCGGGCAGATCCGTCTGCCCAGCCGCCGCGACATCAGCGACAGCAGGCCGTCGTCACCGCGCCGCACGTACAGGTCGTTCACCGGCAGCAGGGCGTCGGCCTCGCGCATGCTGCGCACCCCGGGATAGTCGACGACCAGCGGGACGCCGGGTTTGCGGACGTTGACCGCGGACCGGGCCACGGCTTCGAACTCGGCGAAGAGCATGTCGCCGCGGCTCGCGGCCAGCCCCGGTTCGGCGGGCAGGTCGGCGCGCAGGTCGAGCACGTCCAGGATCTGGCGCACCCGGTTGCGGCCGCGGCCGAAGCCGCAGCCGATGTTGTTCACCACCAGTTCCGGGCCGTGTCCGGCGTCGGCGAGCTGGCAGTAGACCGCGACGGACGTCGGGGTGCGGACCCACTCCGGCCAGTTCTCGGCGAGTGCCCGCACCTCCTCGGGCCGGATACGGACCACACCGTCGCGGTCGGGCGTACGCTCCCCCAGCAGCCGCTTGCTCGCGGTGCGCAGCCGGTACAGCTCGCGCACCGCCTCGACCGGACTGTCCGGGCCGGCGAACCGGCTGTGTGCCAGTACGGACGGCCCCGCCGACGCCGGATCCGGCCCGGACCCGGCGGCCTGCTCGGCCAGCACGTCCCGGTAGAAGACCAGCAGCGGCACCTCCGCGCCGTCCGCGTACCGGCTCTCGAACAGCGAACCGAGCGTGAGCTTGAAGGGCAGGTCGGGCCCGATCAGGCCGAGCAACGTGCGGACCGCGTCGAGGTCGTCCAGCAGCGGCTGCCAGCTGTCCCGGTCCAGCACGGCCGTCGTGCCGGGGTGGACCGCGTTCTCGTAGAAGCTGTAGCGGGCGAACTCCTGGGCTCGTTTGGGGTGGTCGGCGTGGGCGTGGTCGCCCACTTCGCGCAGTGCCGTGTCCAGACCGCGGATCACGGCGTCGCGGACGGCGACCCGGTCGGCGGGCGCGGTGATCGTCGGGTAGGCCGACAGCGCCTCGTGCACTCCGTGCAGGGTCCGGTCGAGCCGTTCCAGACCGGGCTGCCGGTGCTCGTGCAGCCAGGAGCGCAGGTCGGCGACCGGGTCCGGGGCCTGGTCGGCGAGCGGCGGGACCAGCTCCAGCAGGCCCAGCGCCACCAGCCGGCGCAGGAAGGCGTCGACCCGCTGCCCGTCGCTCGCCAGGGCCCGCAGCTTCCCCCGAAGGTCGTCCAACGTGAGGTCGGACGTGGTCAGTTCCCTCACCCGGCGCAGGATCGGGGTGAGGGCGAGGGTGTGCACGGACTCCACGGGTCGGCGGCCCAGGAACAGCAGTGCGCCGTCGACGGCGGTGGCGCTGGGGTTGATCCGCACCCGGCTGCCGCCCTCGAACTCCGGGCGTTCGCACAGGGCGCGCGCGATCCGGTGCAGCGACCCGACGCTGATCTCGGTCGCCGTCACCGTGGGCAGCCCGCCCCCGGACGGTCCTGCGGACCACTGCACGATGTCGTCGGCCCGGCCCCAGGCGGCCAGGCCGCTGCTGGTGAACGTGGAGTACGGACTGGTCTTCGCCGCCGACCGGGCGAGGTACTGCGCGAGGCGCAGCACGCTCTGGCGCTGCGGCGCGCGTCCGGTGCCGAACCACTTGCGCAGGGCCATGAACATGTCCGGGTTGGCGTGCACGAGGCCCAGTTGGAACGCGGGCACGCGGGCCGCGTCGCGCAGTGCCTCGTAACCCGCCGCCCAGTCCTCCTCGAGCCGGTCCGGCAACGCCGTGAGCAGGCGGTCGCGTTCGGCCACCCACGCCGCCCACTGCCGGAGCAGAGGAGCCACGTCGGCGGGTACGTCGGCCAGCCGGGCGGGATCGACACGGCGTCCGCGGTGCACGGCTCTGCGTACCGCGACGAGGCGGGCCTTGAGTTCTCCGTCGCCCGCGGCACCGATGGCCGTGTGCAGCAGGTCGGAGAGCACGCCGGTCGCGTCGGCGATCTCGGCGCGCAGCCGCACCAGTTGCTGTGCGGTGTGCCAGCCGCGCGTGCACCGCAGCCCGTCGAGCACCGCCACCGGGCTGCCGGCGAGCCGGACCACGGCGGCCGGGCCGAGCACATACCCCGCCGCGTCCGGGCGGGCTTGGCGCAAGGTGTCCATCAGTTCACCGCCTCGGGCTCGACGGGGACGATCACGCGCCCGCCCGGTCCCGTCCTGGCCAGCAGGATCTGGAAGACGGGGGTGTGGCGCCGCTCGGTCAGTCCGAGGGCCTGACGGACGCCTTCGGCGTGGTAGGCGTTGACGATGCGGCCGGACATTCCCTGGGCCGCGGCCGCGACGCACACGCGGTGGGCGAGCAGCCCGGCCTCCTGGCTGATCACGCGGTAGCCGCGGTCGCCGAAGGTGTCGAACGCCCAGTCGCGGTCGCCGACGAGATGGACGACGGCGTTCATGTGCTGGAAGACCGGTCCGGGGATGGTGACGCGTTCGATCGCCGTGATGGCGTCGGTACCGGTAGCGGGGCCGGTCGGGTGCAGCGCGCCGGTGTCCTGGTCGAGGCGGTAGCGGCCCGCCGGTATCCCGGTGAGGTCGCCGACGGTCAGGTAGATCTCCAGCGGGACGGGCGCGCCCGACGGCACCGCGTCGCTGGTGACGTCCGTGCGGACGCGGGCCAGGCGCGTCCACAGTTCGACGCCGTCGACCCGCGAGGCGACCGGCCGGAAGACACCGGGACCCGAGTCCCGCGTCCGCAGCACCTCGGCCAGGTCGACCTCCGGGACGTCGGCCCGGGGCAGGGGCAGCGGTACGGCACCGGGTGCGCCGGCCTCCCCGGCCCCGCCGGGCGCTTCCGGAACGGCCGTCGCGAAGGCCGCGGTGTCCGTGCGCAGGGACGCGCGGTTGACCTCCGTCAGGGTCGGACAGGCCTGCGCGACCCTCAGGCCGCTGTGGACCACGTCCGGCGCGATCGGGTCGATGGTCGCGGCCAGCGCGGCGGCGCTCTGGGGTGCTCCGGCACGCCGGATACCAGCACCAGCACCAGCGAAGTGGAGCGGCAGCACCATCAGTGCCGGTTCCTCGTCGGCGTCGAGGCCGAGCAGTTTGTGGACCGGCTCGTCGACGAACTGGTGGTGCACATGAGCCCGCAGTCCCATGGCCCGGGCGACCAGGTCGATGTTCCCGGTCAGCAGGCCGGCCTCCTGCGTGCACAGCCGATAGGCGTAGTCGCGGTAGATGTACGCGGTCTTGGCGAACAGCCCGGAGAGCACGAACACGGCCTCCGGCGGCGCACCTTCGGTCCCGGCCGCGCTGGTCAGCAGCCGCCGGTGATCACCCTCGCGCAGCAGCACCAGTGCGTGGTGGGGGGCGTCGTAGTGGTAGACGCCGTCGGCGAGGCACACGTACAGCTGCACGCCGAACAGGCAGCGCGCGGAGGCGACCATCCGGTGGTAGGGCCAGGTCCCGTCGGTGTCGAACTCCTGCCGGGAGATGCCGTAGCCGTAGTGCAGCAGCGTCGACAACGCCGTCTCGTCGAGTGCCGTCACCTCGGTCAGCTTCCGGGGCACCCGGGTCGTCAGCGGACGGCGGGGCCGGCCCCGGTAGATCTTGAACTTCAGTGGCTCGTCCGGGTTGCCGTACTCCGACTGCCGGGTCGCCATCGCGACGGCGAGATCCTCCAGGCTGATCCGCCAGAACTCCCGGCCCGCGCCGTCTGCGCGCTCGGTCACGGAAACGGATGCGGGTGCGGGTTGCGCACCTCGGGGAGCCGGGGCAGTCCGGTCACCCGCCGGGCCGCGTGTCCGAAGGTCATCGGCACCGAGCCCGGTGCTATCACCTTGACGCATCTGAAGCCTCCCGCTGTCTGTTCCGTGGAGGTCGTGTCGACGGCGACGACGTCCATGCCGGCCGCGGCGAAGCGCCGAACGGCCTCGTCGAGATCCGCGCCGATGTCGGTGTTGCGCGGCCACCGCCAGCGTTCGAGTGCCTGCTGCCAGCCCAGCGTCCGCGGGGCGTCGAGCAGGAAGGAGTACCGGTCGAAGGCGGCCGGGCCGGCCGCGCAGAGCAGATGGTCCGCCATCGACACGACGTCGTCCGGATGGTCGGCCAGGTGCTGGGCGCGCTCGCGCCAGCCGGGGTCGAGCGCGAGGACGGTGACGTACTCCACGGTCTGGCTCAGTTCGTGCAGCGCGGCGAGGATCGCCTCGGCCGGGCGCAGTCCGCTGCCGCCGGTCGAGACGGCCCTGGGCCGGCCGGTACCGGTGACGTCCTCGGCGAACGTCCAGAACGACGGGATCCCGTGGTCCTGGGTGGTGTCGAAGACATGGACCCGGTAGCCCTGGCGTTCGATGCGCTCGGCGACGAGAGGGATCCGCCGGTCGGGCACGGTGGCCAGGTCGATCTCGGGCAGCGGTGTCCGCCCGTACCAGGCCATCAGGAACGCGTCGCGCTCGGCGACTTCGAGGACGCCGTGCAGCACCGCCTCCTCGTAGCAGCCCCCCAGCGCGCAGCCGCTGGAGATCTCGCAGGCGAACCCGTGGCCGCCGCCGGACGACGTCCGCAACCGGTAGTACACGAAGCTCTCCGGCACCAGCACCGGCCGGTCCTGGCCGAACGAGTAGCCCCACACCCAGTGCGTGACCGCGTCCTCGGTGAACTCCCGGTAGGGGAAGCCCGGGGTCGAGAACCGGTCGGCGGGATACAGGCCGAGCGAGCGCGGGTCGACCGCCACGTCGGCCACGTCGGCGTAGGCGGCCGTGACGGCGGTCCGCTTGCCCGGCGCGTAGGCGGCGAGGCGTTCCAGCGATTCCGCCACCGCGATGGACCACGCCGAGCCGAAGTCCCGGGTACGCCCGTATCCGGACGCCTCCTTGGAGACGCCTGGTACGGCCAGCACGGCCTCGGTGAACGGGAACGAGTGCTGCGTGTAGGAGGTGACCGACGGAATCAGACCGCTCTCTCCGTCCACGTACAGGGCGGCGAGCGCGTCCCGGTCCAGCGGGCGGACGCGGCTCGACTCGGGCGACAGCTTGGGCCGCGCCCGCCTGGGCGGCTTCGCGCCCTGCTCGGTGTCGGGGGGCAGGGCCGAACAGCGCGGGCAGTGCGGGTCGGTGAGGAAGGCGTGCCGGGACAGCGCGAGGGTGGCCCGGTCGACGATCCAGTACCGCCGCTCCTCGGACCCGGCCGAGGCCAGCCCGGCGACGGCGTCCGCGAGGAAGGTCGGCAGCTCCCCGTCCGGCACCTCGGCGGCCAGCTCGGCGGCGCGCTCGGCGGACGTGGCCGCGGCGCGCCGCGTCCTCAGACACTCCGGGCAGCCCGGCGCCCACGGCCCGACGACCACCTGCCGGGGTTCGACGAGCACCTGCGGCCGATCAGCCATGGACGACCACGGCTCGTACCACGAACGGACACGTCCGGGCGAGGAAGGGATCGTGGTCGAGCGGTACGGCGACCACGCGGCCGCCCTCGCGCGTCAGGGCCGCCACGGCCTCTTCGAGGCTCACGGAATCCGGCATCGCCCCGCTCCGGTCGGCCTCCGCGATGTCACCGCGCAGTTTCGCGGGCAGGTCGTGCACCGGCGGCGGCGCATAGGCGGGCTGGTCCGCGGCCTGGGACTGATAGGCGAGCAGCGTCCGCTCCAGTCCCTTCTCCAGCGCGGCGCCGGTCTCCAGGTCGCTCACGTAGGCGACGGTGCCCCTCGGGGTGGTGAACGCGAACGTCGGCAGTCCGAGGGGACCGGACAGGTCGTAGACCTCGAAGGACTGCCCGACGATCTCCAGCAGCTTGAGGTAGCGCGCCGCGCGCGGGCTCAGCTCGGCGCCGTCCATGTCCAGCCTGCGGAACGGTTCGGCCGCGGACGACAGCGCCGCCGCGACGTTCTCGCCGGCCGCCGCGACCACCGCGGCGCGCACGGCTTCGTGCCAGTCGCGTCCGGAGGCGGCCCTCGGTGGGGTCTCCGTCGGGAAGACCGCCGTCGCGTCGACCGCGACCGGTTCACCGGTCAGCACGTCCAGGCCGTGCAGCCGGTCGCCCCTGCGCGGGTCGGCCATGACGGCCGCGTAGCGCTCCAGGGCGTTCCGGACCGCCCGCTGGCGCGACTCCACGACACTCTCGCCCCAGCCGTGCACCGGGAACGGGCCGCCGGCCCGGCCGGCCGGGTCGGACACCACGACCTCGCTGACGAACAACGGCAGTTGCTCGTAGTCCCGCTCGGTGATCTCGGCGAACATGCCGGTCCGCGGGTCGACGCAGTCCACCGCCCGCCGGGCCAGCTCCTCGTCGTCGACGGGCGCCGCGGCCGCCAGCGCGGCCGGCCGGGCCGGGTCGTCGGGAACGGCGGGCAACGCCAGCGGGTGGGGCAGGAAGGCGTGGTGGGAGGTTTCCAGCGTCTCCAGGTCGAACCGGACCAGCTGTTCGGCACCCGCGCCCTCGTCGATCCCGGTCAGGTGCCGGAAGGCGGCGAAGCACAGGTGGTTGGCGACCAGCGCGACGGTGGGGCCGCGCAGGAAATCGCTCGGCACCGCCTCCGGGTGGTCGCGCAGATCCGCGCCGACGGTGTTGGGCGCCAACGCGCACAGCCGCCGCCAGGCCGACTCCCAGGCCGTGGTGTCGCCGTCCTTGCCGATCACCGGTCCGATCCAGGCCTCGTCACCCACCACGATCACCTGCGCGGACGCGGCGCCCGCGGCACCGGCGGCGGCGCTCAGCAGGCGCGCGCGTTCCGTCATGGGGCGATCGGCGACATGCAGCACCATGGCGGCGCCGGCGGCCACTTCGTCGAGGTGCCCGTCGTCGACCTCCCTGTAGGCGATCCCCTGCTCCGGGTCCCGTGCCTGGGCCACCGCGAGGTGCTCGGCGACGCGATCACGGTCGAACGGCGACTCGGCGAACGGCGCGAGCACGGGCGTGCGCACACCGGCACGCAGTTGGGAGTTGGCCAGGGCCTGCAACAGCGGACCGGACCCGGCCAGTACGACGGTGCTGTCCCGGTAGCGCTCGAAGCGCAGTTCCGGCGAGTCGGTGAAGTACTCGACGAAGGCGATGTTGGCCGCGTAGGTCTTGGCGAGGTCGGGGGTCAGCGAGTGCGGACGGTCGTCCAGCACGTTCTTGACGTACCCCTTGCCGTGCAGGAGCAGGATCAGCTTGGCAAGGGCGTTGCGGCTGGACTCCGGCACGGCCGCGCACAGTTCGCCGAGGGTCCTGGTGCCGTCCAGCATCGGCGCGATCCGCTGGATCCACTCGTACGTCGACGCGCCCTTGAGCATCGACCCGCCGAGGTTGCTGCGGATGTACGCGCCCTCCTGGACGCGCATGACGTAGACATCCCCGCGCAGTCGCGGCCGCACCCGTTCGACATCTACTTCCATGACCACCGCTTCTTCATGAACTCATTGATGACTGGTCAGCAGGAGGACCGAGAGCCACCCGGTCCCCGTTTCGGATTCACGCACCGGCTAGAGCACATGTGCCGGAAGGTTCAGCACCCCGATCAGGTGCAGGAGCAGCACGGGCAGCAGCAACAGCAGCTGCTCTGACCGCCGGAAGCGGACAGCTCCGTGAGGCCGTAACCGGCCGTCACCGAGGCGGGCACCACCTTGCCCAGGTCCACCAGCTCGAAGGCACTGTCATCCAGCACCAACTCGTCGAATTCCTCCATGTCTTGCACCCCCTTTCCTGCGCCGTGTCGAGAAGGGAAAGTCCGCACCGGAAACGTTCGCCGGATCAGGTGCAGGAGCAGCACGGGCAGCAGCAGCAACAGCTGCTCGCACCGCCGGAAGCGGACAGCTCCGTGAGGCCGTAACCGGCCGTCACCGAGGCGGGCACCACCTTGCCCAGGTCCACCAGCTCGAAGGCACTGTCATCCAGCACCAACTCGTCGAATTCCTCCATGTCTTGCACCCCCTTTCCTGCGCCGTGTCGAGAAGGGAAAGTCCGCACCGGAAACGTTCGCCGGATCAGGTGCAGGAGCAGCACGGGCAGCAGCAGCAACAGCTGCTCGCACCGCCGGAAGCGGACAGCTCCGTGAGGCCGTAACCGGCCGTCACCGAGGCGGGCACCACCCTGCCCAGGTCCACCAGCTCGAAGGCACTGTCATCCAGCACCAACTCGTCGAATTCCTCCATGTCTTACACCTCCCTTTGCACTGCTTTCATCTGTGTTTTCCTGACAAGTGAAATCGCTGCGACAGCCGCTTTCATGTCACAGCTTTTTCACCTCCGGCAGCACCTTGTCGCAGAAGAGCTCCAAGGTCCGCCGAGCCTCGGGGAGCGGCATCGCGCCGAAATCGATCTGCCACAGGATCTGGTCGACGCCGCCGATGTGGTCATTGAAGGCGCGGATGCGCTCGATGACGGTGGCGGGAGATCCGACGATCGCCCCGCCCTCGGTGTAGAGCTTGGCCGGCCGCAGACCGCGCAGCATCCAGCCGAACCCGGAGTAGCCGCGGTAGGCCGAGGACTCCCGCTTGTCCCACGGGCTCACGGCCTCCGCCCACACGTCCAGGTAGCGCCGCAGATAGGTCTCGGCGATCTCCGCGGCACGTTCGTCGGTGTCCGCGACCACCAGCGGCAGGCTGGCCGCGACCCGGGGCCGCAGCCCGGAGCCGGCGTGCGCGGCCTGGAACGCGTCGCGGTAGAGGGTGAGGTGGTCACGGAACTCGTGCGGCGAGATCAGCGGCGTGATCAGCAACCCCAGCCCCTCCTCGCCCAGCCAGGTGAAGCTTTCCGGGGTGCGGACCGCGGCGCCCCACATCGGCGGATGCGGCCGCTGGGTGGGCCGTGGCAGTCCCGTCACGTCACGGTAGGAGAAGAACGGCGTCTGCTCGCTGACCTTTTCCTCGGTCCAGATACGCCGCACCGCGCGAATCGACTCGCGGAATCGGTCGGTGCTCTCGTCCATCTCCAGACCGAGGGCGTCGAACTCGTCGGGCAGATAGGCCCGGGCGAATCCCACATCGAGCCGGCCACCGCTGATCGCGTCCACCTGAGCGGCTTCCGCGGCCAGTTGAATGGGATGGTGGAAGACGGGCAGCACACATCCGGTGATCAGCCTGACCGACTTCGTCCGGGCGGCCACAGCGGACAGGAAGCCCAGGGGGCTGGGGCAGTAACCCCCGTAGTAGTGCAGATAGTGCTCGGTCATCTTGACCGAGTCCAGGCCTCCCATTTCGGCCTGGACCGACAACTCCAGCGCGTCGCTGAAGTAGACCTGTGGAGATTTCGTCTCCGGCGTGCAGTCAGGAAGAAAGGAAAGCCCGAAGCGCACCGATACCACTCCCTACCAACCTGATCCCCATCGGATCGACGTGGGACAAGCACCCACGCGATCCCGGGCCTGTCGGCGCCACCGGGGTGTCTCACGGAGGACGCTACGCCGGGCCGCCGAGGCATTTGAGCCGCGGCAAGGTTCCTTTTCGAGGATGAGGGTTCTCACGCACGAGCCGTCCAACTGCCCCCGCAGCCACCCCGCTCAGGAGGAAAGGCCCAGGTCACAGGAGATCGCTCCGATCCGGGCAACTGCGGAGCCTGCCGGACGGCGCGAACAGATCAGGCAACTCCGCCGCCGACTGCTTGCTCGGGCCACGGGTCGCCGCCGTGCCTCTCCCGCAGCGGTCCGCCGGTGGCGTCGCTCGCGTGCACGGCTCAACGCGGCAGATGCGTCACGATGCCTGATCCGGCGGCACGACCGCGGTGACGGAATGCGAAGGACTGACCGTGCTGAAGTACGACAGGCTCTTCGAGTGCCACTGTCACCTCGGCTCCGTGAAGGGGCCGGACCACGTCGGCGCCCTCGGGCAGGGTGACGGTCCCCCAGACTGCTGCGGTGCGGACGTAGAAGCAGAGACGATCGCCGGAGGCAACGTCCGCGCCGCCTTGCTCCTCGGACAGCAGGGTGATGTCGGCAGTGAAGCCGCTGCGGGCGCTGACCGATCCTGGCGTCGCGAGCACCTGTCCCCGCCTGACGGCATCCGCGGCGACACCACGGAGCCGCACCCCGACGTTCATCCCCGCCCTCGCCTCCCCGATGGAGGCGCAATTCATTTCGATGCCCGCGATGCGAGCGGTCGCGTTACCGCCCGGGCCGATGATCTCCACCACGTCACCCTGGTGCGCCCGGCCACGCTCGATCCGCCCCGTCGCCATGACCACCCTGCCCTGTCGCAGACAGAACACGTCATCAACGGGCATGAGAAACGGCCCTTCTTCTGCACCCGCCAACGACGCTCCTGGAAGTCCGCTCATCAGAACCCCTGCTCCCCCGTGACCGTGTGTGGCGACTACGAAAGGCCCGGGAGGGGAACACCGACCCTCGTCCTCAACGGCACAGCGGTGTCATTCTCTCGGTGTTCGGGCCGCCGCGGTGTCTCGGAGGAGTGTGGCGAAGGTCAGGGCGGCCGGGGTGAGCGAGTGGTCGGCCATGCGGACCAGGAGGATGCGGCGGACGGGGGCGGGCGGTTGGAGGGGCAGCATGTGGACGCCGGGCCGGATGCCTTCCAGGGCGAGGGTGGGAGCGAGGGCGACGCCGATGCCGGCGGCGACCATGGCCTGGGCTTCCTGGTAGTCGTGGGCCTCGTAGGCGATGTGGGGCTCGAAGCCGACGGCGCGGCAGCTGCGGGCGAGGGCTTCGGCCACCGGGTGGCGGTCGGCGCGGGTGATCCAGGGGTCGTGCGCGAAGTCGGCGAGTGAGGCGGTGGCGCGGCCGGCGAGTGGATGGTGGTCGCTGACGAGAAGGGCGGGTGGGTCGTCGAGGAGTGGGGTGACGACGATGTCCTCGCGGTCGATGCGGCTCCAGTCGTAGTCCCACATCAAGGACATCTCGATCTCCCGGTTCTCCAGCATCGTCCAGAGCCCGGCGATTCGGGCGCTGCGGACGGTCAGCCGTACGTCGGGGTGGGCGTCCCGGAAGGCGATCACGGCTTGTGGGAGGAGGGAGGCGCCGACCGTGGGGAAGGTGCCGATGCGCAGTGTGCCCGCGCGCAGACCGGCGTAGTCGGCGAGTTCGTTTTCCGCGGCGCGCAGTTCGCGTTCGATCCGTTGCCCGCGTTCGGCGAGCGCGCGCCCGGCGTCGGTGAGGGTGACACCTCGGGCGTGGCGTTCCAGCAAGGGCTGGCCTGCCTCCGCTTCCAGACGGCTGATCTGCTGCGATACCGCCGACGGGGTGTAGTTGAGAGCGCGTGCCGTCGCGGTCACCGACCCGCGCCGGGCGACCTCGGTGAACAGCAGGATGCGCCGGACGTCGAGCATGCCGTCACCCCCACCGTTCACTTCAGCTTAATAGCCATGCAGATTTGCGAGATTGTACTTCACGCTGCCGTAACCCACCGTGGAGGACACCACGCACGGCGAGACCGTCGGTGGACTTCCCCTTCCATGTGTGAGGAGTCAGTTGTGCTGCGTCTGCAGGGCGAGATGATCCGCGGAGGTACCAGCAAGTGCTGGATCTTCGACCACCGCGACGTGGCCGCCACGGGCGTGGACGTCGACGCCCTGCTGCTCGCCGCCTTCAACGCCGCCGACCCCCGTCAGATCGACGGGGTGGGCGGCGCGTCGTCCACCACCTCCAAGGCCGCCGTCGTCCAGGCGTCTCCCCGGCCCGACGTGGACGTCGAGTACGCCTTCGCACAGGTCGGAATCGGCGACGAGCGCGTGGAGTGGGCCAGCAACTGCGGCAACTGCGCCACAGCCGTCGCCCTGTACGCCCTTCACCACGACCTCGTCCCGATCACGTCGGACACCACCACCGTCCGCATGCTCAACGTCAACACCGGGGCACGCCTCACCGGCACGATCCCCACACCCGGGGGCATCGCTCCGGAGGAGGGAAGGGCCGAGGTACCGGGCACGTCGGCACGAGGGGTGCCGGTCCTGCTCGGATTCCAGGACCCCGCGGGCTCGACGACCGGCCGCGCTCTGCCGACCGGCAGGACGCTGGACGAACTCAGGGGCCCGGACGGCCCCGTCGAGGCGTCCCTGGTGGACGCCGGCGCCCCGGCCGCCCTGTTCGAGGCCAAGGCGTTCGGCCTCGACGGCACGGAAACCCTCACCGACTTCGCCGCCGCGGTGCCCGCGCTGACCCTGCTGCGCCGCCGAGCAGCGCTGGCCATGGGTCTGGCCCGCGAAGGCGATCCGGTCAGCCACGCGGTGCCCAAGGTGGGCATCGTCGCCAGGCCCTCCCCTTACCGCACCACCCAGGGCACACTCATCGACCATGACGAGTACGACCTGGCCGTGCGCATGGTCTCGATGCACGCCCCGCACCCGGCGATCGGCCTGACCTCCGCCGTGGCCCTGGCCACGGCCGCCGCCACCCCCGGCACCCTCGCCCACCGCGTCGCCCGGCAGACCGCCGACGGCACACTGCGCCTGGGCACCCCCGCAGGCGTGATCACCACCCAAGCCGTCCCCGCACCGGACGGCGCGTCCCCCACGGTGCTGCTGCACCGCGCCGCCCGGCGCATCGCCCGAGCCGAACTCCTCGTTCCCGTCCTGGAAGGACGCCCCGCATGAGCCGCAACGACGCCGCCCCGGGTACCGCCACCGCACCGCCGGGCCGCACCCGCCGGGTGCTGTCCCACCTCTACGTCCAGTGCCTGATCGCCGTCCTGCTCGGTGCCGCCGTGGGCGCGTTGTGGCCGTCGGTCGGCGCCGAACTCAAGCCGCTGGGCGACGCCTTCATCGCGCTGGTGAAGATGTTCATCGCGCCGATCATCTTCTGCACGGTCGTCCATGGCATCGCCTCCATGGGCAACGCCCGTGCGGTGGGCCGGGTGAGCCTGAAGGCCCTGATCTACTTCGAGGTGCTGACCACGGTGGCCATGGTGATCGGCCTGGTCGTCGTCAACGTCGTCAAACCGGGCAGTGGACTGCACGTCGACATCTCGACCCTGTCCGCCAAGGGTCTGCCCCCGGAAGCGACCACGGCCCACGAGGGCTTCGCCGACTTCGTCCTCGCCATCATTCCCGCCACCCTGGCCAGTGCCCTGACGGGCAACGAGATCCTGCCGGTGCTGCTGGTGTCCGTGCTCTTCGGCTTCGGCCTGCACGCCAGTGGGGAAGCGGGCCTGGGCATCGCCCGGGGCATCGAGAAGTTCTCCACGGTGCTGTTCACGCTCATCCGGTGGATCATGCGACTGGCGCCGATCGGCGCGTTCGGCTCGATGGCCTTCACCATCGGCAACTACGGCCTGGGCACTCTGCGCCACCTGGGTCTGCTGGTCGGCTCGTTCTGGCTGACCGCCCTGTTCTTCGTCCTGGTCGTCCTCGGGACCGTGATGCGCCTCAACGGCCTACGACTGCTGCCCTTCCTGCGCTACATCAGGGAGGAACTGCTGATCGTGCTGGGCACCTCGTCCACCGAGCCCGTCCTGCCGCGCATGATGGGCAAGCTGCAGCACGCGGGAGCCTCCAAGCCGGTCGTCGGGATCACGCTGCCCGCGGGCTACTCCTTCAACCTCGACGGCACCGCCATCTACCTGACCATGGGCTCCGTCTTCCTCGCGCAAGCCCTCGGCATCGACCTCAGCATCACCCAGCAGCTGACCATGCTCGCCGTCATGCTGCTCACCTCCAAGGGCGCCGCAGGCGTCACCGGTTCCGGCTTCATCGCCCTGGCCGCCACCCTCAGCGCCGTCCCGCACGTCCCGGTGGCCGCCCTGGCACTGATCTTCGGCATCGACCGGTTCATGTCCGAGGCCCGCGCCCTGACCAGCCTGGTCGGCAACGGCGTCGCCACCCTCGCCGTCGCCCGCTGGGAGGGAGAGCTCGACGAGGACCGCGCCAGGGCCGTCCTGCGCGGAGAGATCCCCTATGCCCCGGCCCTCACGCCCTCTGCGGGGCCGACGGAGCCGCATCCGATACCGGCGCCCACACCGGCCCACACCCCCGTCCCCGCCACACACTGACGTACATCGCGAGGATCGCACCGCGGGCCGGCCGGGAGCAGACGCTCCGGGCCGGCCCGCTCATATACGCAGCGCGGGCGGCCGCTCCTGCGGAGCCTTCATCAGCAGACTTCCGCGCCCCTCCCGCGGAAACGGGCTACCGCACCGTGCGCTCCTTGTGCGGGGCAGCCGCGGCCGCTCCACCGCTTACGCGCCGCCCGGCGCGTGCGGGTCTGCCGAGGACGACCCCGGCCAGGACGAGGACCAGACCGCACACTTGCTGCAGGGTCAGCGACTCCCCCGCGACCGCGACACCGAGCAGTACGCCCGTGACGGGATTGAGCAGGCCGATCAGCCCCACGGTTCCCGCGGGCAGGTGCCGCAGGCCGGCGAACCAGACGGCGAACGCCAGCGCGGTCGCGACGAGGGCGACGTAGCAGAAGGCGAGGAATCCCGGCGCGGTCAGCCGGGGCGGGGCGCCTTCGACCGCCACGGCGGCCGGCAGGAGCAGGAGGCCGCCCGCGGTCAGCTGCCAAGCGGTCGACGCGGTCACATCCACCCCGGCACCCCACCGCCTGGTGAGGAGGTGTCCGAAGGACGACACCAGCACCGCGGCGGCCGACGCGAGGACCCCGGGCACGCCCACGTCCGCCGCTCCCGTGAGCAGCATCAGGCAGACGCCGGCCAGTCCGATCCCGGCGCCGGCCAGATGGGCCGCTCTGGGACGCTCCGACACCAGGAGCCAGGCCATGAGCATCATCGTCAGCGGGGACACCGCCATGACGGTCGAGGCGATACTCGTCGGAAGCAACTGCGAGGCGGCGTAGACGAGGACGAAGAAGACACTCACGTTGAGCAGCCCGAGCACCGCGGAACGCCACCACCACGCACCCCTCGGCCGTCGCCTGCACAGGGCGAGCATGACCACACCGGCGGGCAGGGCGCGCAGGGCGGCACCGTACAGAGGGCGGTCGGCGGGCAGGAACTCGCGTGTCACGAAGTAGTTGGCTCCCCAGGCCACCGGGGCGATCGCGGTCAGCGCCACTCGGCCGATATTAGCTTCCACGGAAGGCATCTTACTTCCACGGAAGCTATAATGTCTTCCATGGAAGACACTCAGCCGATCGATCGTGTGGCCCGCATCCAGGCCGACTGGCGACGGGAGCTCCCCGACGTCGACGTGTCCCCGCAGGCAGTGATCGGGCGACTGCACCGGCTGGCCGATCGGCTCACCGGCGAACTCCGCCTCGTGTACGCCCGGTACGGCCTCAGCGAGGGAGAGTTCGACGTACTGTGCGCTCTGCGCCGCGCCGGCGAACCCTACGAACGCGCACCCGGCGAACTGGCCGCGCACACCATGGTGACCACGGGCGCCATGACGAAGCGGATCGACCGCCTCGAACGGGCCGGGCTCGTCACCCGCCGCCGCTCCGACGACGACCAGCGCGGCCGGATCGTCGCCCTGACCGACCCCGGACGCAAACTCATCGACCAGGCGTTCACCGAGCACATGGGCAATGAACGCCGCCTGTTGGACCTGCTGACCGGTGCGGAGGCCGAGGCGCTCGAAAACCTGCTCACGACGTGGCTCTCGCGCATCGAGCAGCCGCACCGCCCCGACAACCCCTGACCCACCGCTCGCCCGCCTTCAGCCGGCCCCGGCACAGGGCCTGACGATGTGCGGCCACCACCTGGTTCAGTCCCGGAGGGTGGTGAGCCACTCGGTCAGCAGGCGGTTGACCTCGTCGGGGCGCTCCTGCTGGATCCAGTGGCCGCAGCCGTCCAGGAGATGGGCGGCCGACAGGCCGGGGAGGGTGGTGGGGTAGGCGTCGATGGCATCGGCCATCCATGTGGTGGAGGCATCCAGGGCCCCGCCGATGAACAGGGACGGCTGCTTGACCGGGGCCGCGCGATACGGGGCGAGGTCCTGCCAGTCCCGGTCCATGGCCCGGTAGCGGTTGAGCGCGCCGGTGAACCCGGTGCGCTCGAACTCCCCGGCGTAGACGTCCAGATCGTCCTCGCTCAGCCAGGCCGGGAGGACTCCCGTGGGGAAGCGGTCGCGCAGCCGGCCTCCGTCACGGGTGACGAAGTGCGGGTCCGGTTCGCCCTGGGCCGGCAGGGTGTCGGCGGACAGGGCCGCGTAGAAGCCGGCGAGCCAGCCCCGCACATCGGGTTCGATCTCCGCCTCGGCACGGCCGGGCTCCTGGAAGTAGGAGACGTAGAACTCCTGCTCGGGACCGCCGATCCGCCCGAAGACGTCGGTCGGGCGGGGGCCGCCGGAAGGCGCGTAGGGCACGCTCAGCAGGCTGACGGCACGGAAGACGTCGGGGTGCAGCAGGGCAGAGGTGGCGGCGATGTTGGAGCCCCAGTCGTGCCCGACGATCACCGCGCTCCGCTCGCCGAGGGCGCGCACGACGGCGAGGTTGTCCTCCACCAGGTCGAGCAACCGGTAGGCGTCGATGGCCTGCGGCCTGGAGGAGCGGCCGTAACCGCGCACGTCGATCGCCACCGCCCGGTGGCCGGCCGCGGCGAGGGCCGGGAGCTGGCGGCGCCAGGAGTACCAGGACTCGGGGAAGCCGTGCACGAGCAGGACCAGCGGACCGGCGCCCTGCTCGACCAGGTGCAGACGCCCGGCGGGGGCCTCGATGACGCGGTGGCGCGGCTTCGCGCTCGGCTGGGACGGCATGGGCTGCTCCTCGGTTCGCGGCGGACGCGGCTGCCCGTCGATCATGCGGCGCCGCACCCGCCCGACGCGATCAGTCTTGCCATCCTGGCAAACTCGCAGGACACAGACGTTATGGAGCACGGCAGGAAGGAGAGGGACCGGTGGCGGTCGACGACGTGGACGGCACCCTGGCCGCGATGGGGCCCCGGCTGCGGGCCGCGCGGGAGCACCGCGGCGCGACGCTCGCCGCTGTCAGCTGCGCGACCGGCATCTCGGCGAGCACCCTGTCCCGGATCGAGACCGGCCGGCGCAAACCCACCCTGGAGGTACTGCTGCAGTTGTCGAAGGAGTACAACGTCGGTCTGGACGAACTGGCCGGCGTCGCGCCCGCGGCCGCGCCGCGCACCACGGCGCTCCCCAGCTTCGGCGACGACAAGGCGGTGCTGCCGTTGACCCGGTACGTCGGCGGCCTGCACGCCCACAAGCACGTCCTGCCCGCCCCCGCGGACCCGCCCACGCGGCCCCGCCAGGTCTCCCACGACGGCTACGAGTGGCTGTGCGTCCTGTACGGGCGGCTGTGGCTCGCTCTGGGCGACCACGACCTCATCCTCAAACCCGGCGACACCGCCGAGTTCGACACCCGCACCCCGCACGGCGTGGCGAACACCAGCCTCGACGGACCGGTCGAATACCTCATCATGTTCGGACCGCAGGGCGAACGCCTGCGGCCGCGCACCCAGCCGACCGGGGCCCGGGGTCGCCGACAATGACAGGTGCCTGGCCCCCGGTGAGGAGGGCCAGGCGGGTCGTACGTGGTCGGTCACTTGTAGGGCAGATGCAGCACCGAGAGGTTGCCGGTGCCCAGGGCGCCGGCGCTGGTGCCGAGGGCGTTCCAGATCTTCGCCTGGACCTTTCCGTCCTTCAGGTCACAGGTCGCGCCGCTGGACGAGGCAAGGCCCTTGGACTGCGTGTAGTGCTCCCATCCCGCCACCGGATCGGTGGCGAAGTAGTTGTAGGTCTCCACGCGGTCCCACGAGCCGTCCCCGGTGCAGTCGTAGGACAGCCGCAGCTGGACGGCGTTGCCGACCGCGGTGTTGGCGTCGACCGCGAGGTCGAACGTCGGCGTGCCGCCGTTGTAGGTGAGGTTCACCTTGTCGGCGGTCAGCGTCACCGGCTGGTACGGGCTGCCGTCGTGGTTGGCGCCGTCACCGGCGGCCAGTGAGACGCTGCCGGCGGCGCTCGTGTCGGGGGTCAGCGACCCGTCGCCCTGCAGGTAGAGCGTCGGCGAGGTGATACCCGCGCCCGTGCTCGTCGCCGTGGGTGACGCGGTCGGGCTCGCGCTCCCGCCGCCGTCGGTCATCGTGTAGGGCAGCTTGAACACGGACAGGTCGCCGGTGCCCAGCTTGCTGGGGTTGCTGCCGAGGGCGTTCCAGATCTTGGCCTGGACCTTGCCGTTGGCCAGGTCACACGCCGTGCCGGTGGCGGAGACCAGGCCCGAGGTCTGGGTGTAGTGCTCCCAGCCCTGAACCGGGTCGGTGGCGAAGTAGTGGTAGGTCTCCACCCGGTTCCAAGTGCCGTTGCCGGTGCAGTCGTACGACAGCTGCACCTGGACGGCGTTGCCGACGGCGCTGCCGGCGTCGACCGACAGGTCGAACGTCGGGGTGCCTCCGTTGAAGGTGCCGGTCAGAGCGGTGGCGGTCAGCGTGACCGGCTGGTACGGGCTCGCGTCGTGGTTGGCGCCGTCTCCGGCGGCCACCTGGACACTGCCCGAGGCGCTCGTGGCGGCGGTCAGCGAACCGTCGCTCTGCGCGTACAGGGTGGAGGAGTTGCCGCCGCCGGGGGGCGGGGAGGTGCTCGCCGGCGGGGTGGAGATGTCCGTGCTCGGCGGCGGGGAGTCCGTGGCCGGCGGGGCGCCGTTGCCGCCCTTCCAGTTCTGTGCTCCGGTGGCGACGGTCTGTCCGGCGCCGACCTCGACGGTGGTTCCGTCGGAGAAGTGGACCGTCGAGCCCGTGCCGGTGGCGTCGGCGGCGACGTAGGTGCGGGCGCCGTTCTTGACGAAGACCGAGCTGAGCGGGCTGTCCGAGGTCACGGTGGTGTCCACGGTGCCGAGGGCGGCGAGGTTGCGGATCCAGTGGAAGGTGTGCGCCTTGCTCTCGCCCTCCTCCGAGGTGAAGGAGTTGTTCGCCTTGAAGTTGGCGAGGGCCGCGGCGGGATCACCGAGGGCCTGGTACTCGTACCAGATGTCGGTCCAGATGGTCGGCTGGGTCTTGCCGCTCTGGGTGAGCATCTCCTGATAGTTGGCCTTGACGTAGGCCGGGTCGTAGCCCAGGTACAGGTGGCCGCCGGTCACCGGCAGCAGGTTGATGCCCTGGATCTGCTCGGGTGCGCTGGAGAACCAGGTCGAGTAGGCACCGCCGTTGCCCCACACCATGCCGACTTCCTTGTGCTTGAAGTCGGTGGGGTAGATCTCGTCCTTGGTGTCGAACCAGTAGTCCTGAATGGCGGCGGCCTGCGTGGTGTACATGTAGATGCCGGCGTCACGGACGGTCTTGTTGCCGGTCGCGATGCCCCACTGGATCAGCGCGTTGTCGAAGTTCATGCCCTCGGACGAGGACTCCTGGTTGTTGCCCGCGGCGAAGGAGCCGTGGCCGGAGGCCCAGTCGTGGCCGCTGTAGATGTCGAAGTCGCGCAAGTAGGGGAAGCGCTTGTCCGTCCGGTCGTAGTTGTTGGCGTCCCGGATGAGCAGGTCGACCATGCCGCCGTACTGGCTCGAGGCGGCCCAGGCCGGGTCGAACTTGGCGAGCGTGGCGGCGGCGGCGATGTAGTAGCCGTAGTGGAAGTGGTGGTCGTTGAGTTCCTGGTCGGACCCGTAGGAGGCCGGGTAGCCGATCAGGGTGCCCCAGTTCTTGTCGTAGTAGAAGAGATGGCCCGTCTCGTTCTGCGAGGCGGTGAACCAGTCGTTCAGCTTGGACTTGATCGCGGACAGAGCGGCGTCGCGCACCGCGGTGTTGCCGGTCTGGTCGGCGATCTCCGCCAGGCGGGCGGCGCGGCCGAGGCCCTTGCCCGTCCAGTAGGTGTCGTCGCTCTGCTGGCGGGTCGGGTCGGCCTTCTCCGCGTCGAGGTAGTTCTGGAGCGTGGTGGCGTCGGAGCCGGAGCTGTCGGCGACGGCCGGTACCTCGGGCAGGACACCGTGGAAGACCATCGAGGTCGTGAAGGAGTCGATACCGGTGAGGATCTTCAGCGCGCCGCGGGAGGAGACGTACTTCTGAGTCAGCGGGGTGTCGCCGGTCAGGTGGCGCCACTGGTGCGGCATCAGGGCGGCGACCGTGCCGGTCCCCGTGCCCTCCATCGCCTTGGTGGTGTACTTGTACGTCGTCGTGACGGTGCTCGTGGCGTCGTCGTAGCTGTAGGAGACCGCGGTACCCGTGACGTGGTGGTGGGCGTACTTGGCGTACTCGTCCACGAGCGCGGAGCGGTCGGTCGCCGAGGTCGAGGACGTGGTCGGGAGGACCGCGACGGAGAAGTAGTCCTTGCCGCCCAGCGAGGAGGTGAGGGTGCTGCCGCTCACGGACCAGGTGGAGCCGGTCGGGGCGAAGGCGACGTAGTCGTGGCCGTTGACGGTGTAGCCGATGGTGCCACCGGAGTTGGACCACACGCTCAGGGTCGCCGTGGAGGAGCCCTTGATCTGCGCCTTGCCGCCGGTGGCCCGGTAGTAGGAGAAGGGCAGACCGGAGCCGATGGTGGCCCGCAGCGTGTGCGCGCCGTCCGTGAGCACGGGGCTGACGGTCCAGTCGCTCCAGTCGTCGACCTTGACCTCGGGAGCCGCGAGGCCCTCGACACCCACGACGAAGTCCTCGTCGTAGTTGAAGTGGTACTCGCCGACACCCGTGGCGCTGCCGGAGATCGCCGGCGTGGTGCTGTACGAGACGCCCAGTCCGCCGGAGCCCGCCTTGAAGCCCAGCGGCTGCGCGAACAGCGGCTCGCCGTATGCGCAGTTGGTGCGCTTCCACAGGATCGACGACCACCAGTCGTTGGTGGGTACGGCGCCTGACGGGGCGTTGGCCGTCACCCAGTGCCGGGGATTGGTCGACAGGTCCCCGCAGCCGGACGGAAGGGGGCCGGGCGGCGTCGTGGTGTAGCTGCCGTGGCCCACCGTGTCGGCGCGTGCGTCCTGCGAGACGAGCACGGTCAGTGCGGCACCGAGCAGGGCGACGACCACGCCGAGCACCGCGGTCCGGTACAGACGGAAGGATCTCTGGGCATGCCACCGAGCGCCTGGCGCGGCTCTCGGTGGGGTGGGGTGGCCCGCTGGCGCGGGCGGCGGGTGACTTGCTGGGAGCATGACAGAACTCCTGGTCAGAGGGGCCGTCGCGAGCCGCCCGCGACGGTGACGAATGGACGTGCTCGTGCGTGTGACGCCCTCGGTGGCCCACCGGCAGAGCCTTCCGTCTGCGGTAGGTGGGCCACCCGCGAGGGGGTGAACAGCCGCGTGGATACGGTCGCGCTGTGCCGTGAACGCATCCGCACGACCCGCCTTTGAGAGCGTTCTCAGAATGGGAGGCTAGGGATGCTTTCCCGACACTGTCAACACTTCGCGCAACGACTGTTCACCCGTCCGTGACGTCCGCGAAACAGCAGGCCACGCAAGACACGCGCTTACGTGCCGCTTCGCCCGCACCCCTTGACTGTTCTTTCCGGCATCTCCACTGTCAGAACGGTTCGAGAGCGCTCTCAGAACACGGGCGAACTCGGCTTCCCTTCCCCGACGCCTGGAGACCTCTATGCATTCGCGCAGCTCAGCCCGCCTGCGAGCACTTGCCGTGACGGCCACCGCCACTGCCGCCTGCCTCGTCGCGACCTCGTGCAGCGGCGACTTCGGGGACGGGAACTCCGGCGGGCAGAAAGTGACCTTGCACATCGGCGTCTCCGGCTCCTTCGGCTTCGAGGAGGCCGGGCTGTACGCCGAGTACATGAAGGCCCACCCGAACATCGTCATCCAGCAGACCGACACGCGGAACGAGGGCCGGTACTGGCGGGATCTGCGGGCGAGACTCGACTCGGGCTCAGGGACAGCGGACATCCAGAGCCTGTCGGCGGAGCGCATGCCCGAGGTCGTGCACAGCCGGGCCGGATCGTTCACGGACCTCGGCAAGGCAGGTCTCGGCGGCGCCGACCAGGGGCCGGCGCCGTGGAGGACCGCCGCCGCCACGACCGCCGACGGCCGGGTGCTGGCCGCCGGTACCGCCATCGAGCCCGAGGCGATCTGCTACCGCACCGACCTCCTGCGCACCGCCGGGCTTCCCACGCGACGGGACCGCCTGGCGGCCGCATGGTCCACCTGGGACGGCTATCTGGCACTCGCGAAGAAGTACGCGGCGAAGGCCAGACCCAGCCGGACCTGGACGGACAGCGCCGCCGCCCTGTTCACCGCCGAGCTCGGACAGCAACGCGTGCGGTACACCGACGAGAGCGGCGCCGCGGTCTTCGCGAAGAACCCCGCGGTGCACAGGGCTTGGAAACACGCGGCCGGACTCGTCGGCGGCGGACTGTCGGCGAACCTGCGCCAGAACAGCGCCGCGTGGGACAAAGCGCTCTCCTCCGACAGATTCGCCACTGTCGTCTGCACGGCCGGAATGCTCCGGCGCATCGAAGCCGAGGCCGGGGACCGCTACGCGGGCAAATGGGACGTCGCAGCCGGCCCCGGACGGTCCGGCAACCTCGGCGGCTCCTACCTCGCGATCCCGAAGTCGGCGAAGCACCCGAAGGAGGCCGCGGCTCTGCTCAAGTGGCTCACGGCCGACCAACAGCAGGTCAGGGTCTTCACCCGGAGCGGCCTGTTCCCCTCCGGACTGCGGGCCCAGGCCCAGATCAGGCTCGCCCAGGACCCGTACTTCAACAACGCGCCCGTCGGAGAGATCTTCGGCCAGGCGTCGGCCGGCACGCCCGTACAGCCGGCCGGCGCCGACGAAACCCCGGCTCACCAGGCATTCGTCGATGCGCTGGCAGCGCTGGAAGGGCACAAGATTTCTGCGGAGAAGGGCTGGCGGCGGGCCCTCGCCGACGCCGACAGAGCCATGAAGCGACGGCCCTGACACCCGGTGCGCACCGAGCCGGTCCGGCGCTCGGGCACCACCGTTGCGCGCACCGTTATGCGTTCGACTCTTGACGGGAGCGGCGTGGGTCCGGAAACTCTGAGCACCGCTTGAGAGCGCTCTCAAAAATCTGAGGCGCCCGGCGCGTCAGCGTCCGCTCCACTCGCTCCGCATCGAACTCCGCACACCGCACTCCGCCCGAAGCCATGGAGGCTTTCCATGTCCATCTCCCGAGCCGCCAGACAAGCCACCCTCAGACTCGGGGCGGTCGCACTCGCCGGCACCCTGCTCGCCGCCTGCGGGTCCGGCTCATCGGATTCCTCCGCCCAGAACGGCGGCAAGGTCACGCTCACCGTGGACCTGTTCGGCACGTTCGGCTTCAAGGAGGCCGGTCTGTACGCCGAGTACCACAAGCTCCACCCGAACATCACGTTCAAGGAGTCGAGCACCGAGAACGAGGCCGACTACTGGAAGGCACTCCAGACCCGGCTCGCCGGCGGAGGCGGTCTCGCCGACGTCCAGGGCATCGAGGTCGGCCGCATCGCCTCCGTCACCCAGCAGCAGGCCGACAAGTTCGAGGACCTCAACTCCTACGGCGCCAAGAGCCTCAAGAACGACTACTCGGCGGCCAAGTGGAACGCGGCCGGCACCCCCGACGGCCGCACCCTGGGCCTCGGCACCGACGTCGGCCCCGAGGCCATCTGCTACCGCACCGACCTGTTCATGAAGGCCGGCCTGCCCACCGACCGCGACGAGCTGGCCAAGAAGTGGGCCACCTGGGACGACTACCTGGCGCTGGGCAAGCAGTACCAGGCCAAGGCGGGATCCTCCAGCCACTGGATGGACAGCATCGGCAGCCTCTACTCCCTGATCGTCGGGCAGCAGAAGGAGCGCTACTACGACGCCTCCGGAAAGCTGATCTACAAGGACAACCCAGCCGTCAAAACGGCCTGGGACACCTCCGTCAAGGCCGCCCAGGACGGGCTGAGCGCCAAGCTCGCCCAGTGGACACCCGCCTGGAACCAGGCGTTCAGCAGCGGATCCTTCGCCACCATCGGCTGCCCCGCCTGGATGCTGGGCTACATCAAGGGCCAGGCCGGCTCGGCCGGCAACGGCACCTGGGACGTCGCCCCGCTGCCCGGTGGCGCCGCGGGCAACTGGGGCGGTTCCTACCTCGCCATCCCCAAGGGCTCGCCGCACGCCAAGGAGGCGTACGCACTCATCAAGTGGCTCACGGCGGGACCGCAGCAGGAAAAGCTGTTCAAGAAGCAGGGCAGCTTCCCGTCCAACACCGCCGCCATCAAGGCGGTCAGCGGCGTCACCGACCCCTACTTCAGCAACGCCCCGGTCGGTGAGATCTTCGGCAAGGCCGCCGAGAGCGCACCCGTCCAGGTGCTCGGCGTGCACGACAACGACGTGAACGTGCAGATCACCAACGCGCTCGGAGAGGTCGAGCGCAAGGGGACCAGCTCCGCCACCGCCTGGAGCCACGCCGACAAGGGCGTCGAGAACGCGGTCGGCTGACCGGCCCTCCCCCGTGACGGGGCGCGAAGGACCACCTCCCCGACAGGCGGCCTCCCGGCACCGGTCCTTCGCGCCCCTCCCCTGACGTCCGACAGACCTCTCCGATCCAAAGGTCTCCTCATGACCCTGACCGCCTCCGCCCCCAGGCGCACCGCGCGGCCGCCGGCCACGCTGCGCCAGCGCCTGGCCCGGCTGTCGCCCTACGCCTACGTCACCCCGTTCTTCGCCCTGTTCGCCGCCTTCGGGCTGTTCCCGCTGATCTACACGGCCTACGTCTCGCTCTACCGGGTCGAACTCCAGACACCGGACCAGATGGAGTGGCGGGGCCTGGACAACTACACCGCGCTGTTCGGCGACGACAACTTCTGGACCGCGCTGCGCAACACCTTCACCATCGGGGTCATCTCCACCGTCCCGCAGCTGCTGATGGCCCTCGGCCTGGCCCACCTGCTCAACTACAAGCTGCGCGGCCGCACCTTCTTCCGCGTCACCATGCTGCTGCCCTACGCCACTTCCGTGGCCGCGGCCACCCTCGTCTTCGCCCAGCTGTTCGGGCGCGACTTCGGACTCATCAACTACCTGCTCCACCTGGTCGGCATCGGTCCCGTCGACTGGCAGTCCGGCACCGTCGCCTCGCAGATCGCCGTCTCCACCATCGTCACCTGGCGCTGGACCGGGTACAACACGCTGATCTACCTCGCCGGCATGCAGGCCATCCCGTCCGATCTGTACGAGGCCGCCGAGCTCGACGGGGCCTCCCGCTGGCGGCAGTTCCTGCACGTCACGCTGCCCGGTCTGCGTCCCACGATCCTGTTCACCATCGTGGTGTCCACCATCGGCGCCACCCAACTGTTCGGCGAACCCCTGCTGTTCGAGGGGAGCATCTCCGGCGGCATCTCCCACCAGTACCAGACCCTCGGGCTCTACATGTACGAGCAGGGCTGGGGCTTCTTCCATCTCGGCCGTGCCGCCGCCATCGCCTGGGTGATGTTCGTGCTCATCGTCCTGCTGGTGCTGGTCAACACTGCCGTCGCCCGTCGCCGCAGCGGCAAGGAGAACCAGCGATGACCACTCTGACCGCGCCGCGCAGCACCGGCGAGACCACCGCTCCGGCCGCCCGCCCGGCCCGCCGTCCACGCGGCAGGCGGGCCGGAGGCCACGAGCGCGGCGGGCGTCTGGCGTACGCGATCCTCATCGCGGCGGCCCTGTTCTCCGCCTTTCCCTTCTACTGGACGATCGTGGCGGCCACCCGCTCCAACGCGGACCTGGCCAAGACCCCGCCGGCGCTGCTGCCCGGCGGCAACCTGATGCACAACTTCGACCAGGTGCTGCAACAGGCCGACATCGGCAAGGCGTTGCTCAACTCGCTCATCGTCTCCGGCTCGGTGACGGTGGGAACCGTCCTGTGCTCCACCCTGGCCGGCTTCGCCTTCGCCAAACTGCACTTCCGGGGACGCAACGCGCTGCTCGCCCTCACCATCGGCACGATGATGATCCCGCCGCAGCTCGGGGTCATCCCGCTGTTCATGGTGATCGCCAAACTGCACTGGGTGAACCAGCTCCAGGCCGTCATCCTGCCCGGCCTGGTGTCCGCCTTCGGGGTCTTCTTCATGCGCCAGTTCCTGGTGCAGGCGCTGCCCGACGAGCTGATCGAGGCCGGCCGGGTCGACGGCGCGTCGACCGCCCGGATCTTCTGGAGCATCGTCATCCCCGTCGCCCGGCCCGGTATGGCCGTGCTCGGCATCCTGACCTTCATGGCCTCCTGGAACGACTTCTTCTGGCCGATCATCGCCCTGACCTCGCAGCAGCCGACGGTGCAGGTGGCCCTGCGCCAGCTGGGCGGCGGTTACGTCCACGACCAGTCGGTCGTCATGGCCGGCACGCTGCTCGGCACCCTGCCCGTGCTGCTCGTCTTCGGCCTGCTGGGCCGACAGATCGTGGGCGGCATCATGCAGGGCGCCGTCAAGGGGTAGGCGCGGTTCCCCTCCCGCCGCCCCTGGTAGCGGGCGGCTCGTGCCCGCCCCTCGGCGGCCCCCGATCTCCCGCCCTCGTGCCCCGGCACGGCCCATCCGCCCCGCTGGCCGCGTCGGGCCCCGGCCGGGACGATCGGGGGTCGCCCCCACCCGGTCCCCAGGCCGGAACCACCACCCCTGTAGCCGACACGGACGGGTCACGGCGGCCGGAACTGCTTTGTTCCTCCGCCACGCATTCTTTGCCACGGCCGCGTGCGTCACGACCTCCTGCGTCACGACCTCCTGCGTCGCGCCTTTCCACGTCGCGGCCCTTCTCTTGACGGCCCTTCTCTGACTCTCGTTCGCCACGACACCACGGAGCCCGGATGACCACCACCGCCCCCCACACCACCCCCGCGGCCGGAGCGGCCTTTCCACCGGCGTTCCGGTGGGGTGCTGCCACCGCCGCCTACCAGATCGAGGGAGCCGCGAACGAGGACGGCCGGACACCGTCCATCTGGGACACCTTCAGCCGGACGCCCGGCAAGGTCCGCAACGGCGACACCGGGGACATCGCGGCCGACCACTACCACCGCATGCGGGACGACGTGGCGCTCATGGCCTCCTTGGGCCTGACCGACTACCGCTTCTCCGTCTCCTGGCCCCGCGTCCAGCCGACCGGGCGCGGCCCGGCCTCCCAGAAGGGCCTGGACTTCTACCGCGCCCTCGCCGACGAGCTGCTCTCCCGCGGCATCCGCCCCGTGCTGACCCTCTACCACTGGGACCTTCCCCAGGAACTGGAGGATGCCGGCGGCTGGCCCGAGCGCGACACCGCCTACCGGTTCGCCGAGTACGCCGAACTGGTCGCCGGGGCGCTCGGTGACCGCGTACAGACCTGGACGACGCTGAACGAACCGTGGTGCGCGGCCTTTCTCGGCTACGCCGACGGCGTCCACGCGCCGGGTCGCACGGAACCGGCCGCGGCACTGCGGGCCGCCCACCACCTGAACCTGGGCCACGGCCTGGCCGTCGGCGTGCTGCGCGACACCATCCCCACGTCGGCCGAGGTGTCGCTGACGCTGAACCTCGCGGCCGTCCGTCCGCTCACCAACAGCCCCGCCGACGTGGATGCGGCCCGCCGCATCGACGCGCTGGCAAACCGCGTCTTCCTGGACCCCGTCTTCCACGGCCGCTACCCCGAGGACCTGCTCGCCGACACCGCGGACCTCACCGACTGGGCCTTCGTCCAGGACGAAGACCTGCGAGTGATCTCCCGCCCCCTCGACAGTCTCGGCATCAACTACTACTCCCCCACCGTGGTTGCCGCCGGCTCCCACCCTCTGCCCTCCCCCTGGCCCGCCGCCCAGGACCACGTGCGGTTCGTACCGGCCCCGGGCCCCCGCACGGCCATGGACTGGCCGGTGGACGCAGGCGGCCTGTACGAACTGCTGACCCGGCTGCGCGACGAACTGCCGCACACGCCGGTGCTCGTGACGGAGAACGGCGCCGCCTACGACGACTACGTCGACCCGAGCGGAGCCGTGCACGACCCCGAGCGGATCACCTACCTGCGGGAACACCTGGAGGCCGTCCACCGCGCGATGGAGGCCGGGGCCGACGTCCGCGGCTACTTCCTGTGGTCGCTGCTGGACAACTTCGAGTGGGCCTACGGCTACGGCAAGCGGTTCGGCATGGTGCACGTCGACTACGCGAGCCAGCGCCGCACTCCGAAGGACAGTGCGCTGTGGTACGCGCAGGTGGTGGCCTCCGGCGGGGTGCCCCGCGAGTGAGCGGGCGACGAGCCGAGGATCATTGAGAGCGCTCTCTAAATTCGGGTGCACTCCGCAGGTCACGGGAAGCTACGCTGTTCCCGTCCCTGAGAGGAGCGTTCTTTGTCCGACCAGATCTTCGCTCGTCGCCCCACCCTGGAAGCCGTCGCCGAACGGGCCGGTGTCTCCCGAGCCACCGTCTCCCGCGTGGTGAACGGAGGCAGCGGGGTGCGCGAGGCTCTGGTGGAAAAGGTGCGCCGCGCCGTCGAGGAACTGGGGTATGTGCCGAACCAGGCGGCCCGTACCCTGGTCACCCGGCGTACCGGCGCGGTCGCCGTCATCGCCGCGGAGCCGGAGACCGAGGTCTTCACCAACCCCTTCTTCGCCGAGCAGTTGCTCGGCATCAGCCGGGAGCTCGCCGCGCACGACCATCAGCTCGTGCTGCTGCTGACGGAGGAAGCGGCCGACTACGAGCGGGTCGGGCGCTACCTCGCCGGCGGCCACGTGGACGGCGCCGTGCTGTTCTCCCTGCACAACGACGATCCGCTGCCGGAGATCGTCCGCCAGGTGGGCATCCCGACCGTCTTCGGCGGCCGCCCCGGATGGCCGGGCGCGGAGGCGGACCGCAGCCTGCTGTACGTCGACTCCGACAACCGCGGCGGCGCACGCGAGGCGGTGAACCATCTCATCTCGCTGGGCCGCGGCCGCATCGCGACGATCACGGGGCCGATGGACCAGGTGGCGTCGGTGGACCGGCTCGACGGCTACCACGACATGCTCATGGACGCCGATCCCCGGCTCATCGTGGAAGGCGACTTCTCCGAGCCGGGCGGCGCACGGGCGATGACCGCACTGCTCGACCGCGCCCCCGAACTGGACGCCGTCTTCGTCGCATCCGACCTCATGGCCCTGGGCGCGCTGCGCGTCCTGCGGGAGCGCGGCTACCGGGTACCGGAGGACGTGGCGGTCGTCGGCTTCGACGACATGGCCAAGGTGGCCGAGCACACCGACCCACCGCTGACCACCGTCCGCCAGGACATCGAGGAGATGGGCCGGCTGATGGTACGACTGCTGCTGCGCAGCCTCGACCGCCAGGCGAAGGACGCCCCCGTCGGCCGTCCGCTGTCGTCCGTGATCATCCCTACCCGGCTGGTGCGGCGCGCGACAGCGTGACGACGCCGGCCCGCGTCGCCGGACGGGGCGTTTCGTCTCTCACGAGACGGACGCGTGGTATCACTGCTACCGTCGATACCATGTCGGAATCCAAGAAGGCGATGAGCCTGCGTTTCCCCGATCCTGCGCAGCAGGCCGCCATCGCGGCGGCGGCCAAGCAGGCCGGGGTCAGCATGCAGGAGTACATCCTCTCTGCGGCCTACGACCGTGCGACCGCCGTGGAGCGGAGGTTCCTGGACGGCTTCCAGGCATCCATGGCCCGCAGTGGTGCGGCTTTCGCGGCCGAGCCCAGCAGCGTGGATCCCACAGCCGACCAGCGTGCCGCCGAGCAGGAAGCGCGTCGAGACCTCGACCAGCGCCAGGAACGAGGCAACGCCGCGTGAGCCAACCCGACCGGCTCCACCCGCTCGACGTGACCTTCCTCCTGCACGCTGCCGAGCTGCTCGACGGCGATCCACAGGTCGACGACTTCGGACCGCTGTACGCCGCGGTCGCCCGAGTCAACGCCAGGGCGATGGAGCGGGACATCTACGGGTCCCTGTATCTCAAGGCCGGCGCACTGCTGCAGACCCTGGCGAGACTGCCGTGCCTGGAACACTCCAACGAACGCTTCGCCTGGCACGCGACCGAGGCCTACCTGCTTCTCAATGCGCGCGAACTCGACTACCAGCCCAAGGCAGCCGTCGCCCTCGTACGTGACGCGGCATCCGGAACGCTCGGCGTCGCCCTGATCGCCCGCCAGCTGCGCGACTGGACCGCCGCGTAACCCTTTCTCCCCTGCGGCCGGGCAAACGGTCCAGGTACTCACCCAGCTCTTCTCCTCATTTCTGAGCCGGAGGGCTCTCCCCCAGTCATCTGCGCGCCCCGCAGTCGTTCAACCTCACGGTGCCCGTGCCGTTTGGGCCGGACCGCTCGTTCCAGAGGGAGGGTGACGACGTCACGACATGGGCCAGTCGCACACCTGCCCTGCGCATCCGATCCGCTGTCCGCCGCGGAATCAGGCCGAGAGGTGAACGATGGAACAGTCGGAGTACGTCCAGCCGGATCGCGCGGTCGCAGTGATGTATGCGGTGTGCGCTGCTTGCCGTTTCATGGGGGAGGTGGTCACGGTGGACGAAGACGTGAACACCGTCTTCGTCCAGGCTCGCTCCCATGCTCAAGCGGCCCATATCGGTGAGTCGATGACGGGCGTCGAGATCGTCTGGGACGTCATCCCGGCGATCTGAGGGGCGGACTGCTCGTGCGCCTCTGAACAGAGGCCGTGCAGGCGGTGCCGGGAGGTGGCGGCACCGCCTGCTGTCGCGTGAGTGAGTCAGAAGCAGGGGTGGGTGTCTGCAGTCCCGACGGTCAGACCGGTGCTGAAGAGCGTGGTCTTGAGGGTGGAGTTGAGCGCGCCGGCCGCTTCCTTGGTGAGCTTGAGCGTGACGTTGGTGGCGTCGGCCTTGTGCTTACCGAGCTTGACGTGGGCGGTGGACAGGTCGAGCTTGAAGACGGGGACCCGTGTCTTCGTACCGGCGACGAGGCCGGTCAGTCGTCCCTTGGTGAGGTCGATGGTGAAGTTCTTGACCTCCAGCGAGCGGCCGTTGAAGACGTTGGTGAACTTCAGGCCGCCGCTGTGCTTGATCGTTCCACCGAGGGGGCTGGTGGTCAGGGAGCCGCCGGTGATCGGGTAGCCGGCCTTCAAGGTGGGCTGGCCGCCGACGGTGGTGAGGCTGGGCTTGCCGGGGCGGGTGACGATGGGGGCGATCCCGTTGGACAGCAGCGCCTTGGCAATCGCCGGAGCCACCGTCACGGAGGTCTGGCCACCCTTGACATGGACGGTGTGCGGGGTCGCCGAGGCGGTGGGCGCCGCGATCACCAGGGCCGCGACGGTGGACGCGGCGGAGACAAGTACGGTGCGGGTCATGGCAGTTCACTCCTGAGGCTTGCTGTACCGGGTGAAGCGGATGACGGGGACGTATTCCGCCACTGCCGAGGGAGTGGATGCAGTTGGCAGCCCAGCAAATCAAAGGTGGACGATTAATCCCTTTGGCGACCAATGCGCAGATGTATAAAGCGACCTCAAGTGCTGAAACCCCCCGTTCCTCTTAAATCGTTCGGTGGCCTGAGCCGGCGGTGACCAGGCCATTGTCCGATGGTCTGCTCACGCAGGGCTTCGCCGACGGGGATGAGGCATGTCTCAACGCGGCCTACCGGCTTGGGGTGCACTGCTTTTCACGATCACCTTGCGGACACGGCGCGGGATGATGCGCTTGATGCATCGACTGGAGGAGGACGGTGAAGCACACTCACGAGGAGAAGCTGGCCTTGCCTCCCGTGCTGCCGATCGCTTCTGACGCGCCCGGAGGCTAACCGGAGGCTGCCGTTGGTGTGGAGAGCCGGGACCGGTTCACAGGTAGCAGCCGTTGGGCCCGAGCAAGGGGGTGGTGTCGACGGGGAGTCCGCGGTCGGGATCGACCACCATGGAGGTGGATGCGAGGGTCAGGCGGCTTTCGCAGAGCTCCGCGCTGGTGCCGGCGTAGTAGCCGATCCAGATGTCGACGCGGCGCGTGCCCGAGCGGTTCCAGTCGTCGCGGCAGGCTCCGCACAGGTCCTCCATGATGAAGTATTTCTTCACGTAGGAGAGGTAGATGCGCGTCCCGACGGGGAGCGCGGGAGCATAGGCGGCGACGGTGATGGGGTCGTCGTAGGTTCCGACGCCGCCGGCTGTCGAGTGCCGGGGAGCGCTGCCCGGGTAGGCGATGGCACCGCCTACGGGATCGTTGTCCCCCGCCGCGAAGGCGGTGACCTCGGTTTCATAGGTGGTTGCTGCGTTCGAGGGTCCGGCCGTGCCCAGTACGACGGCGAGGGTTAACGCGGTGACGGGCAGCACGGTGCTGAGGCGTTTCATGTCTCTTCCTCGATGTGGGGGGAGATTGGCGACGGCTTCTGTCGCTTCGAACTGGCTGAGAGGCGGAAGTGGTGGAGGGCGCAGGTTGGAGGCATCGACAGTGCGTGTCTGCCTCGGCGGTGTCGGCGCCGCCGTATGGGCAGACAGCGACCGGGCATCATGTCGCCATGATCCAGAACGACCGGTACGCGCCTGAGGCGTTCCCGCAGCATCCCGACGTCACCGAGGCGATCGTCCGGGAACGGCGCCTCCACGACCCCTCCGTCCGCCTCTCCGGCTCCCGCGCCGAAGCACTCCTCGACCCCGACTTCATCGAGGTCGGCGCTTCCGGGCGGCGGTGGACGCGCGCGGAGATGGTCGCCGCCCTGCCCACGCTCCATGGCGGCGCCGAGAACAGCACACCGATCACCGCAGAGCGCTTCGAGAGTGCGATCCTGGCCCCCGGTATCGTCCACCTGACCTACGACACCCGGATCGGGGACCGGCACGCCCGCCGTTCGTCGATCTGGCGCCGCGACGCCGCCGGGGAGTTCCGGCTCTACTATCACCAGGCCACGCCGGTGCCGGATGAGACGGCCAGGCCGTAAGGGCCGTCCTGGGGCCGTCTGCACCTTCCCGTCGGACCCCGCCCACTTGCCCGGAACGGAGTGGGGTGCTCGTTGCGGGCATGGACAGCGCGCAGTTACGCCGCAACCTTGAACTGGCGGCGCAGGTAGGCGTCGAAGAACCGGGCGCCCAGCAGGCGCCGGCTGTGGACCAGGAACTTGGCGGCGGGCGTGACGACGTAGCGGGTGCGCGGGTGCGCGCCGGTGGCGGCGTGCTCGATGACTTCGGCGACGGCCTCGGGCGGAGCGGACAGCAGCTTCGACTGGTAGCCCTGGGCCATCTGCCGGTCGGCGGCCTCATTGAGGCTGTCGTAGGGTCCGGTCGGGGCTGCGGAGTCGGCCAGGGTGTGGGCCGCGGTGTCACCGAAGCCGGTGCGGATCAGGCCCGGTTCGATCAGGCTCACTTTGATCCCGAAGGGTGCGACCTCGAAGCGCAGTGCGTCGGTGAGGGCTTCGACGGCGTACTTGCTGGCGTGGTAGTAGCCGCCTGCGGGGAAAACGAGCCGGCCTCCCATGGAACCGACGTTGACGATGCGGCCGCGCCCGGCGGAGCGCATGCCGGGCAGCACCAGCTGACTCATCCGGGCCAGACCGAAGACGTTGGTCTCGAACTGGCGGCGCACCGCGTCCAGGCCGGTCTCCTCGACGGTGCCGTACGCGCCGTAGCCGGCATTGTTGACCAGGACACCCACCGAGCCGTGCTCGGTCTCGATCGTCTTGACGGCATCGGACATCGACTGTTCGTCCGTGACGTCCAGGGCCATGGTGCGCGCTCCGGCCGCGGCGAGATCGGTGAGGGATTCCGGGCGGCGGGCGGTTGCGTAGACGGTCAGTTCCGGGTGGGCGGCCAGGCGCAGGGCCGTGGCCCGCCCGATGCCCGAGGAGGTTCCGGTGATCAGTACGGCGGTGGTGGTCATGATGCTTCCTTGTCGGGCTGGGGATGGTCCAATCCGGTGACGAACAGTGCGACGCCGTGGCACAGGCGCCGAGCAGGGGCCTCGGGGTCGGTCAGGTCGGCCTCCAGACCGCGGGTGAACGCCAGGAGCAGTTCCGCCACCTCACCGGCGTCCGCCTTGCCCAGATCGGGGCGGGCGGTGGCGATCGCCGAGACGAGCAGGTCACGCATCGCGTCGTTGTAGCCCTCGACGAGGTCCGCCGACTGACGGGTCTCGACGCCGAGGAGCTCGGCCGCGTGCGCGGGGCTGTCGTGCCAGAGCCGGGCGGCCAGCCCCAGCTTCGCCTCCAGCACTCCGGTCAGCTGCTCCGTCAGGTCTCCCGGGGTGGCGGTCGCGGCACGGGCGTCGGCGAGGGCCGCGTCCAGCAGCCTGGCGGCCAGGCGCCGGAAGGCGTCCTGCTTGTTGCGGACGTACTGGTAGACAGCGGGGCGCGACATGCCCGCCTCGCGGGCGATGTCGTCCATCGTGCTGCGCCGCACGCCATGGCGGGTGAAGCACGCGTAGGCAGCATTCAGGATCTGATCGAGCCGATCCTCGTCATCGAACATGCTGACAATCTTTGCATGGAATGTCAGCTTGTTCAAACGGAGGCGTGGACGACGAGGTCTACCTCACTCCGACCGGGACTGCCGTGCACTTCGAGAACGGACACGACGTCCCCGAAGCGCAGAGTGCCGGCGGGACGTCATCACGGGTGCGCGGCGGCCAGCCCGTCGCTCGCTCGGCACCGAGCTCGACGCCGTTGTCGGTACGTGGACATCAGCCGGCCCGAGGCCACTCGTTATGGCCAGCCCCTCAGGCCGCACAAGGATCGAGCCGGGCGATGAGTGCGCGGCCGACCCGCTGGAGTTCCTCGTAGCTGTCGACGCTGTCGAATCGGCCGCCGGGCCGGGGTAGAGCGAGCTGCTGGCGGAAGAGCGGGCTTTGCGAAGGAGCCCATGCGGTCCAGGCGGGCCGTGACGTGGTTCGCCGCCGCCCCGTTCTGTTTCCAGGGGCCCGCAGGAGGACGTCCGGGACGGCCGGGGCCTCGACTTCGCCACCGATCGCCCACACCACGGCGACGGCGGCGGGCCGTACGTGCGCATCGGTGTGGGCGGTCAGCAACTTGATCGTGTCTAGTGAGAAGGCCGTCGCCGGGCCGAACGCCTCCAGAGTGGGGCCGTCGCCCTCAGGGGGCGTCCGGTCCCCTGAGGGCCGGCAGGGGTCACGCGGTCGTGTTCGGACTCAACGCCAGGCCGTCCAGGGCCCGTTGCAGGCTCACGTTCGGCACGTGGGCCGCGGACATCATCGACTCGATAGGCCCCTCCAAGCGCAGGGGTGGTGCCCGTGGTTCTGCCAAAGGCGCTCTCCTTCGAGGGCGTGGGGCAGGACACCGAACCTCCCGGCAGGTCCGCGGGCCAGCGCTGATCCATGGGCGCCCGGTCGGACAGGGAACGGGACATCGGCCGCGCTGACCGTCCACCGCGAAAGGGCGCCCGGGACACCCTTACGGCTCACCCTGACGAACGCGGTGCGCCGTGGACGGCGTTCGCCGGGTGGGCAAGGCGCAGGTCCGCCAGCGTCTGGGCCAGCGACTGCCAGATGTGCGCGGCCAGGTCCAGGTTGTGGGAGTCGGTCGCCTCACGGCCCAGCCGCTGCAGGACGGCGATGCCTTCCTCGGCCCGTCCGGCAAGGATCATCAGCTGGCCGTCGAGGACCGACAGCCGCACGCGGTCGCGGTAGGGCAGCAGCGAATTCTCCCCCTCGGCCAGGAGTGCGTCTCTGATCGCGCGGGCCTCGTCCAACCGGCCCCGGTGAAAGGCGAGATGGGCCCGCAGTGCACGCAGTTCCTGGGCCTGGACGGGGGTGCCGATCGGATCCACGGCGAAGGCGACCTCGGCCAACCAGCGCTCCGCCGGCTTCAGTTGGGGTGGTGTCATCTCGAGCGCCGCTGCGGTCGCGGAGAGCCGCAGGCGGGTCCACAGGGACAGGTCGTCCGTGCTCTTCAGGAGGTGAAGGGCCTTGTGCAGCTTGGTCCGTGCGGCGGCGTGGTCGCCCTGGCGGTTGCTGACGGTGGCGGCGGTCCACCACCCTACGGCCGCCTGCGTCGGCGTGGCCGCGGGCAGCAGATCCCGTTCGAGTTCGTCGACGTGCTGTGCGGCCGCGTCCAGTCTGCCCAGCTCCGCCTCGATGCCGGCGAGCAGGGTCAGGGCCGCCGCGGTGTCGGACACCGACAGGTCCTGCGAGCGGGCCAGGGACAATGCCTGTGAAGCCTCCGTTTCTGCCGTGTGCATGTCACCCACGGAGCGGGCGCACTCGGCGTACGCCACGTGGGACCGCACCAGCAGTTCGGGAACCTCCAACAGCTCGCTCAGCTCCAGGAGCTGCGACAGACGAGCCTGCTGCTGCACGTAGTCACCGAGGCGGCCGGCGGTGCGGCTCAGCAGCCACAGCGCCTGCCAGCGGGCGGCGGGATCGTCGCCCGGGTCCTCGTCGACCGCCCGGGAGAGGGCGGCGACGTCGCTCGTGCCGGACGGCGCCGACAGCGCGACCGCCAACTCACGGGTCAGGGACCGCGGAGGCGGAGGCGCCGTCAACTCGCAGACCTCCACACCCAACCGCGCGGCGAGATACGCCGTCGCACGCTCGGTGGGCGGTCGTTCTCCCGACTCCAAACGCGACAGGTACCCGGTCGACATGCCGTCACCGACCAGTCCTGCCTGACTCAGTCCCCGCTCCAGCCGGAGCCTCCTGAGCCGACGGCCGAAGTGCGGCTGCTCGAGCATCTCCCACCTCTGCTCCCGTGACGCGCCAGACCTCCGCCCTCGGCCGGTTCGATCGGAGACCTGAAGTTGCCAGCACTCTACGAAGCCCGCGAAAGGGCTTGCAAGGGAAAAACAACGCGACACCTGCCTGGTCGAGACCGCGTGTCGCGGTGTGACAGCCCGAGGTCAACACGTCAACATGGGTCCCAAACTCTCTTTGCATCAGGGGAGTTGACACGTTGCCCACGTCACTTGGCAAACCCTTGCCAGGGGGGTTGCCGCAGCTTAGCCTCGAAGGCGCCGACTTGATGTGACGCCCTCGTTCGTCTCGTGGAGGTTCTCGTGCCACACCATGGTCGACCGGATCGAACGCCGAACGGCGCGGCATCCGCTGCACGGCGGAGCCTGGCCTTCGGACCGAGCGGCGACCTCTGATGAACGTGACAACGTTATCCGGCCATCGGCCGATCTCCACCGGGAGTATTCGCTCGCCCTGACCAGCCGTCCGGGCTTTCGCGCCCCCTCCCCCATCCCGACGGAACGTCACACCGCCGCCGACCAGGTAGCACCCATCCCGCGCGCCGGACCCCGCCGACACCCGGCACCGCCGCGCTGGTTCGTTCCGCGCCCACCCCCCTCCGCATCCATTGCGCAGCAGAAGGACGGTACGTCCGTGGCAACCACGAGTTTCCCCGACGCCTCGCCCCGCAAGCACCACCGAGCCGCCGAACCGGCTCCCCCCGCGCACCGCACCTCCGTGGCCGACTCCTCGCCTCCCGCTTCCAGAGCCGTCTGCACGGCCCGTGCCTTTCCCGGAAACCTCGTCATCACGGCCGCAGAGCCGGAATTCGCCGGCCAATTCGGCCTCAGCACACGGGAGATATGCGGGCGCCGCCTTCTCGACCTCCTGTACTCGCCCGCGCCCAGCCGTCTGCAGGAACAATTCATCGCTCTCTCCTCGGGCCGTCGTCCCCGATTCACCGAAAAGGTCACGGGAAAGGACGGGGCCGGCGGACTCTTCCACGCGGACATCACAGCGATCTCCGTGCGAGGCCGGAGGGGTGAGACATCCGGCGTCGTCGTCCTCCTGCACCACTGCACCTCCGCCGCGCCCGCACCACTACAGGCCTCCGAGCCGAGTCCGGCCGATGACGAACCGGTGCTCAACGCGCTCGACGCGCAGGTACTGGAGGGTGTCGCCCGAGGCGAGTCGACCGTGCAACTCGCCTCGCGCCTGTACCTGAGCCGACAGGGAATCGAGTACCGCATCGGTCAGATGCTGCGCAGGTTCGACGCCCCGAACCGGCCCGCGCTGGTCTCCCGCGCCCATGCGTTGGGGGTGTTCGCCCCCGGCCAGTGGCCACCGCGTGTGCTGCCCACACGTATCAAGCCATAGGACGGAGTCCCCCGACGAGGGCCGTGACCATCACAGATGGCGCCACGGCCCCTCGTCGTGCCGCCGCTGTCGCGACGGACGCGGTTCAGGCCGCCGAGGGCTGCCAGGCCTCCTGGAAACGGCGGCGGGCCCGGAAGAGCCGGGAGCGCACGGTGCCGAGGGGCAGCTCCAGCACTTCCGCCATCTCCTCCTCGTTGAGGCCGTAGGCCCGCAGCGTCAGAACCTGCCGGTGCGCCCGGGACAGGCGGTCCAGTACGTCGGAGATGTGCACGGCGTCCAGCGGGTTGGCCGGATGCTGTGACTCGACTTGTGAGCAGGTCTGCTCCTCGCCGAACCGCTTGGCGGTGCGCACGGCCTCGCGGACCGTCACCGCGCGCACCCACCCGTAGAAGGCCACCGGTTCGCGCAGAGAGCCCAGACCGCGGTAGATGGCGAGCAGGGCCTCCTGGGTGGCGTCGGCCGCGTCGTCCCGGGTGATGGACCGGCAGATACGGGCCACGTAGGGCGTGATGTGGTTCAGCAGGTGGTTCATGGCGTGTTCGTCGCCCGCCTGGGCGCGCGGCAACAGGGTGAGGGGGGACGGGAGTTCGCTGACGGTGGGCATGTCGGAGGACGGCTCCTTATGAGCGACCGGGCGTTGCGGGGAGCGGGCGACCGTGCCCGTCGGGGGCGTGGCGGTGTCCACTCCGCGTGCGGGCAGAGGGTGTTCAGCCCACGTCCGTGGTGGCGGGCTCGCGGCGGGGCTCGGACGCGAAGGCGAGAAGGTCGTCGAGCACCTCGTCGCGGAAGGTCCGCATGAAGGTCGGGCTGAAGCAGGCGGTGCTGTGCGGGAACTCGATGGACAGGCGCCCTTCGAAGGAGACCACGCATGCCATGACGGGACTGCGCCCGGCCTGCGGGAAGTAGTTCTCGCGCCCCGGCACCAGGCGGACGTCGACGGCGCGCAGACCGTCGGGCAGCCGTGGCCCGGGGACGACGCCCATGTTGGTGACGATGACCGTGGCCAGTTGGAGGGCGGGGTTGCGGGGGATCTCCGGGGTGATGCGCATCTCGTGGAAGTGGTCGCCCCTGGCGATGAAGTCGTTCACCCGGGCGTGGACGGTGCGCGCCAGATCCACTGGGTCGGAGGTCTCGGACACCTCCAGGGTCTGCAGATGCGTGGTGACCGCCGGCACCATGACGGACGCCGGCAGCGGCGGAGTCAGCCGGGAGCGCAGGTCCACGGGAGACAGGCAGCCCAGGGTGCGCGGGCCGTCGCCTTCCAGTCGCCGTCGGGCGGTTCTCAGCAGGGCGGCGGCGATGAGCGCGTGCACGGACACACCCGCCTCCCGCGCCCGCCCGCGCAGGCGGGCGGTGCGATCGGTGTCCAGGGTCAGCCGGCACACCTCGATGTGCCCCTCGTCGCCCGCTCCCCCTCCGGTGCGTGCCGGGTCGTAGCGGACGAGCTCGACCGGGCTCTTCTTGGCCTGCGCGATGCGGGCGTCGAGGTACGTGGCGGTGTCGGCCTCGTCGGTGGGCGGCAGCAGGGCGCTGACGGGTTCGGGCCACTCCGGGACGTCCGCCGTGCCGGCGTCGGCACGTCCGGGCTGTGGTCGTTCGTCGGTGACGAGCGCGCGGTAGTGGTCCCACACCGTGTTGTGGAGTGTGATGCTGCTGTGCCCGTCGGTCACGGTGTGGTCGACGACCAGGACGAACAGGTGCTCCGTGCCACCCGGTGCGCTGACCAGGACCGCTCGTGACAAGGGCCCACCCACGGTGAGGGGTCTGTTCAGCTCCGTCGCGTAGGCCTCCTCCAGGTCTGCGGTGCGTGTCTCCAGGCGGGGCCGCTCGGTCTCGTCGAGCAGGGCCAGCGCATGGCCGCCGCCGTCCGCGACGATCCGCGCACGCAGGGTCGGTTGCGCCTGCGTCACAGCGTCGAACGCGGCGGCCAGCGCCACGGCGTCGACGCGTCCGCGCAGCGCGCAGGACAGCACCGCCCTGCTGCGCTGGCCCACATAGAGCGTCTCGACCGGACACAGCGGACGGTGCATGACCAAAGCCCTCTTTCGATCGTCCAACGGGTGGCCCGGCGGCGCGGTCGGTCAGTCGCCCGAATGCGGCCGCGGGTGTGGGGAGTCGTATTCGAGAGTGCACCGCGCGCCGTCGCCGAATCCACCCGGGCAGGCGCCCAAAAGCGAACTCTCGTGTTTTCCCTAAAAGTTGGTGCCACATGCACACTCCCCGGCCCGGCGTTCTTTGGGGAATTCCCTGAATTGCCGCTCGCGGGCCGGCTCCGCCTTGACCGGGCCGATCTCGGTGGCGCACCGTGATGTCCTGTAGAACCGGAGCCAGGGTGACGCGTGTTCACCCGGTCCCCTCTGTGCGACCTGCCTTTCCCGCTTGGTCGGCCCCCTGCGCGCACTCAGACGCGAGGGCGGCACGAGGCGGCGGCCGCACTGCTCCGATCCGGTCGTGCCGTCGCCGGCCGGGACACTTCGGCTTGCCACGTGAGGGTTGTGCTATGTCACTCCAGCAGGACGAGCGGAGTCCGCTGTCCGGGGCCCAGGAGGGTCTCTGGTACGCCGGGCGGCTCGCGTCGGACAGCGCCGCGTACAACACCGGCGAGGCGGTGGAGATCCACGGGCCGCTCGACACGGGCCTGTTCGAGACCGCGCTGCGCCGTACGGTCGCCGAGGCGGGCACCTTCGCCCTGCGGTTCGTCGACACCGAGGACGGCCCCCGCTGCCACCGGGCCGACGACCCGGACGACTGGCCTCTGCACCACGTCGACGTCCGGGACGCCGACGATCCCGGGGCGGCCGCCTGGGAATGGATCCACGCGGACCTGGCGACCCCGGTGGACCTGGAGAAGGGTCCGCTGTTCTCGCACGCGCTGCTGACCCTCGCCCCCGACCGGTACATCTGGCTGCTGAGGGCCCATCACATCCTGCTCGACGGCTACAGCTACAAGCTCCTGGGCCGGCGTCTTGCCGAGGTGTACAACGCGCTCGCCGCCGGACGCGAACCGGACGCCTCCGGCTTCGCGCCGGTGGGCCGACTCCAGGAGGAGGAGGCCGCCTACCGCGCCGGCGACCGCCACAGCCGGGACCGCGCCCACTGGGCCGAGCGCCTGGCCGGGCTGCCCGAACCGGCGCACCTCACCTCCCGCACGGCCGCCGCGACCGCCCCCTTCCTGCGCCGCACGGCCGAGTTGACGCCGTCCGAAGTGGCCGCCCTGGACGCGGCGGCCTCCCGTCTCGGCGTCGCCCGCGCCGACCTGCTGGCCACGGCCACCGCCGTCTACCTGCATCGCATGACCGGCGCCGAGGACCTGGTGCTCGGCCTGGCCACGATGAGCCGCCTCGGCAGCGCCGCGCTGCGCACACCGGGCACCGCCTCCGACGTCCTGCCCCTGCGGGTGCGCGCCACCGCGAGGACGCCGCTCACCGAGGCGGCCCGGGACGTCGCCGAGGAGCTGCGCGCTCTGCGCCGCCACCAGGCCTACCGCGGCGAGTACCTGCGCCGCGACCTGGGACTGCTGGGCACCGGGCGCCGGCTGTACGGACCGGTGCTGAACATCGTCCCCTTCGACGAGTCGCCCGTGTTCGACGGCCAGCCCACCACCTGGCACCACCTGTCCGGCGGCGCCGTGGAGGACCTGCAGATCTCGGTGCGGCCCGGCACCGACGCCGGCGGCCTGTGGCTGGCCTTCGACGCCAACCCCGCCCTGTACGAGGAGGACGAACTCGCCCTGCACCGCGAGCGGTTCCTCGCCGTGCTGCACCGGCTGGCCGAGGCCGCGCCGACGACCGCGCTGGGCGAACTGGACGTCCTGCTGCCGGGTGAGCACCCGCGCGACACGGCCGCTCGCACGTATCCGGTCGAGCGCACCCTCACGCAGTTGTTCGAGGAGCAGGCGGACGCGCATCCCGAGCGGACCGCCGTCACCTGTGGCGAGGTCCGACTGACCTACGCCGGGCTCAACGCCGAGGCCAACCGCCTGGCCCGGCTGCTGACCGAGCGCGGCGCGGGCCCCGGCCGGGTGGTGGCGCTGGCGCTGGAGCGCGGCGCGCGGCTGCTGCCCGCCCTGCTGGCCGTCCTCAAGACCGGCGCCGCCTACCTCCCCCTGGACCCGGGCCACCCGGCCGAGCGGCTGCGGCTGGTCGTCGAGGACACCGGCCCCGTCGCCCTGGTCACCGAACGCGCCCACGCCCACCTCGGCGCTGCCTCGGTGCCCACCGTCCTCCTGGACGACCCGCAGGTCATGGCGAACCTCGCCGCCCGCCCGGCCGAAAACCTGACCGACGCCGACCGGCACGGGCCGACGAGCCCCGCCGACATCGCGTACATCATCCACACCTCCGGCTCCACCGGCCGCCCCAAGGGCGTCCCCGTGCCGCACGCCAACGTGGTGCGGCTGTTTGCCGCCGCCGCGGAGCACTTCACGTTCGGCGCGGACGACGTGTGGACGCTGTTCCACTCCTACGCCTTCGACTTCTCCGTGTGGGAGATGTGGGGCGCGCTGCTGCACGGCGGACGCCTCGTCGTCGTCCCCTACGCCGTCAGCCGCTCCCCCAGGGACTTCCTCGAGCTGCTGCACGGCGAGCACGTCACCGTCCTCAACCAGACGCCGTCCGCCTTCGAGCAGTTGATCGACGCCGACCTCGAACGCGGCGGGGACAGCGGGGCGTTGCGCTACGTCGTCTTCGGCGGTGAGGCCCTGCGCCCGGCGCGGCTGCGCCCCTGGGCCGACCGGCACGGCCTGGACCGGCCCCAGCTGGTGAACATGTACGGCATCACCGAGACCACCGTGCACGTCACCCACCACCGCCTGACCCGCGCCGACCTCGACGACCCGCGGCGCGGCAGCGTCATCGGCCGGCCCCTGGCCGACCTGCGCGTCCACCTCCTCGACGCCGAGGGACGACCGGTCCCGCCCGGCGCGAGCGGCGAGATGTACGTCTCCGGCGCCGGGGTGGCCGCCGGCTACCTGCACCGGCCCGAGCTGACCGCCGAGCGCTTCCTCGACGACCCCTTCGCCCCGCCCGGCACCCGGATGTACCGCTCCGGGGACCTCGCGCGGCGCCGCCCGGACGGCACCCTCGACTACCTCGGCCGGGCCGACGCCCAGGTGCAGATCCGCGGCTTCCGCGTCGAGCCGGGCGAGATCGAGGCCGTCCTGGCCGTCCACCCCCGGGTGGCCCGGGCCGCCGTCGTCGTCCGCCGTGCCGACAACGGCGCCCAGCACCTCGTCGCCTACGTCCTCACCGCCGGCAACACGCCCCTCGACCCGGCCGAGCTGCGCGCCCACGCCGCCGCCCGCCTGCCCGAGCACATGGTCCCGGCCGCCTGCGTCACCGTCGACGCCCTGCCGCTGACCGCCAACGGCAAGCTCGACGTGCAGGCCCTGCCCGCACCGGACTTCACCGCCGCCGCCTCCGGCACCCGCCCCCGCAACCCGCAACAGGCCCTGGTGTGCGCCCTGTTCGAGGACGTACTGAAGCTGCCCCGGGACAGCGTGGGCGCCGACGTCAACTTCTTCGACCTGGGCGGCGACTCGCTGCTCGCCACCCGCCTGCTGGCCCGGCTGCGGCACGACACCGGCGCGGAGATCCCCATCACCGCCCTCTTCGAGACCCCGACCCCGGCCGCGCTCGCGGCACGGCTCGCCGCCGACGCGGCCGACCGCGCAGGCGCCCCGCCCCGGCCCGTCCTGGGGGCCGCAGTACGTCCCGAGCGGGTGCCGCTGTCGTTCGCGCAGGAGCGCATGTGGTTCCTGCACCGGCTCGGCGACCGGGCCGCCACGTACAACATCCCGCTCGTGGTGACCGCGCCCGCCGACCTGGACGCCGACGCGCTGGAAGCGGCCCTCGGCGACCTGGCCGACCGCCACGAGAGCCTGCGCACGCTTGTCGCCGAGCACGACGGCACACCCCACCAGCGCGTCCTGCCGCCCGGTGCGCTGCGCCCGCCTCTGCACCGCGTCGACTGCCCCGCCGCGGAGAGCGCCGCCCACGTCGAAGCCGCCCTGCGCCACCGCTTCGACCTCACCGCCCAAAGCCCCCTGACCGCCTGGCTGCTGGGGCCGGCCGAGGACCGCACGCTGCTGCTCCTGCTGCACCACAGCGCCGCCGACGGCTGGTCGCTGCGGCCGTTCGCCGAGGACCTGGGTACCGCCTACACGGCCCGCCGCGCCGGACACGCCCCCAACTGGACGCCGCTGCCGGTGCAGTACGCCGACTACGCCCTGTGGCAGCGCGCCCTGCTGGCCCCCGCACCCGACGGCACGGGCCGCCTGGAGCGGTTGACCGCGCACTGGCGCACGGCGCTGGCGGACCTGCCCGCGGAGTGCTCCCTGCCCGCCGACCGGCCCCGGCCCGAGACACCGCGCGGCACCGGCGCCCACCTGGAGTCGGTCGTGGACGCCGCCCTGCACCGCGACCTGCTCGCCCTGGCCGACCGCGAGGGCACCAGCCTCTTCATGGTGCTGCACGCCGCCCTCAGCGCCCTGCTCACCCGCAGCGGCGCGGGCGAGGACATCGTCCTGGGCACCCCGGTCGCGGGCCGCACCGAACCCGCCCTGGACCAGCTGATCGGCCTGATCACCAACACGCTGGTGCTGCGCGCCGACACCTCCGGCGACCCCGCCTTCCGCGACCTGCTCGCCCGGCTGCGCACCGCCGACCTGGCCGCCCTGGACCACCAGGACCTGCCCTTCGACCGGCTCGTCGACGAGCTCAACCCGCCCCGCCACCCCGGCCGCCACCCCCTGTTCCAGGTGATGCTGGCCCTGCAGAACAACGACCTGGCCGTCCTCCAACTCGACGGCCACCGTGTCCGGTTGCGGCCGACCGCCACCGGCACCGCCAAGTTCGACCTCTTCGTCGACGTCCTGGAGCGGCACACCCCCGAGGGCACCCCCGACGGCCTCACCCTTCACATCGAGTACGCCACCGACCTCTACGACGCCTCCACCGCCGAGGCCCTCGGCCGCGCCCTGCACGACGTCCTGCGCACCGTCGGCGCCGATCCCGCCGTGCGCGTCGGGCAGTTGCCCGCGGTCCCCGAGCGCACGCCGGTCCCGGCCGGGCCCGCCGTCGGGGAACTGGAGGCGGCCGCGCTGTCCGTGCCCGGCATCCGCGCCGCCCGCGCCCTGACCGCCCCCGACGGCCGGACGCCGCACCTGTACGTGGTGCCAGGACGCGCCGACGCGGCGGAACGCGTCGAGGAGGTCCTGGACTGCGCGGGCCACACCACCGTCCGGATCACCGCGGTCAACGCCCTGCCCCACGACGAGGACGGCCGGCTCGACACCGGCGCACTCACCGCCCTGCCCGCCGTCGACCGCACCGCGGCCGACGCCTGGCGCGAGCGCCTGACCCGCCTGCCGGGGGTGACCCACGCCGAGGTGAGCGTGGAGGACATCGGCGAGGAACTGGGCCGCCGCCACGCCGGAGTCACCGATCGCGCCCCGGACACCACCGGCGCCGAGCCCGGCGTCGGCAACGCCCCGGCGTCCGCCGTACCGGCGCTCAGCGAGGGCTCGGCGCTCGTCGAACCGTCCGTCTCCAGCTGGGCGCAGGCCCTGCGCCGGGCCGCCGAGCGGGCGCAGGGCGACATCGTCCACGTCCACGCCGACGGCAGCGAGCACCGGCGCAGCTACGCCTCCCTCATCCCCGAGGCCTCACGGGTCCTGGCGGGCCTGCGCCGGGCCGGACTGCGCCCCGGTGACCAGGTGATCCTCCAGTGCGACGCCACCGAGGACTTCCTGGCCGCGCTGTGGGGCTGCGTCCTGGGCGGTTTCGTCGCCGTCCCGCTGACCGTCCCCGCCTCCTACGACACGCCCTCGGCGGCGCTGACCAAGCTGGAGGGCATCTGGCGGATGCTCGGCCGGCCCTGGATCGTGTGCTCCGCCGACCGCGAGAGCGGCCTGCGCGGCCTGGCCGCCCGCCAGGACTGGCCCGGCCTGCGCCTGACCACCGCCGACGAGCTGCGCGAGGCGCCCGAGGACCACGACTGGCACCCCGCCCGGCCCGACGACATCATCCTCATGCTGATGACGTCCGGCAGCACCGGCCTGCCCAAGGCGGTGCGGCTCACCCACCGCAACGTGCTCACCCGCTCTGCCGCCACCGAGCAGATGAACGCGCTCGACGCCTCCGACGTCTCCCTGAACTGGATCCCCCTCGACCACGTCACCGGCGTGGTGATGTTCCACCTGCGGGACGTGTACCTGGGCTGCCGCCAGATCCACGCGCCCACGTCCTGGATCCTGCAGGACCCGCCGCGCTGGATGGACCTGGCCGACCGGCACCGCGTCACCGTCACCTGGGCACCCAACTTCGCGTTCGGTCTCCTCGCCGAACAGGCCGACCGCTTCGCCGACCGCACCTGGGACCTGTCGCCGATGCGGCTGGTGATGAACGCGGGCGAGGTCGTCGTGGCCGCCGCGGCCCGCCGCTTCCTGCACGCACTCGAGCCGTTCGGCCTGCCGCAGGACGTGATGCACCCCGGCTGGGGCATGTCCGAGACCTGCTCGGTGGTCACCGACGCCGTCCTGGCCCCCCGACCCGTGCCCGGCGAGGGCACGTTCGTCAGCTGCGGCCTGCCCTACCCGGGCTTCGCCATGCGCGTCGTCGACGACTCCGGCACCGTCCTCGCCGAGGGTGACGCCGGCCGCCTCCAGGTCCGCGGCACCTCCGTGACCGGCGGCTACCACGACAACCCGGGCGCGAACGCGGAGGCGTTCACCGAGGACGGCTGGTTCGACACCGGCGACCTGGCGTTCCTGCGGGCCGGGGAGCTGTACATCACCGGGCGCGCCAAGGACGTCATCATCGTCAACGGCGTCAACCACTACAGCCACGAGATCGAGGCCTGCGTCGAGGAACTGCCGCACGTGGTGCGCAGCTTCACCGCCGCCGTCGCGGTGCGCTCCGACTCCTCGGCGTCCACCGACGAACTCGCCCTGTTCTTCCACCTGTCCCCCGAGGCCTCCGACGGGGACACCGCCGCGGCCCTGCGGGAGATCGCCGGCAAGGTGACGCGGGAGATCGGCGTCAGCCCGGCCTTCCTCGTCCCGGTCGCCCAGGACGCCGTGCCGAAGACGGAGATCGGCAAGATCCAGCGCACCAAGCTGCGCAAGAGCTTCGAGGCCGGCGCGTTCGACGAGCAGGTGCGTGCCACCGAACTGCTGCTGGGCACCGCCGCGACCGTGCCCGACTGGTTCCTGCGGCCGGTCTGGCAGCGGGCGGAGCACCACGCCTCACGGCAGGCCGTGCCTGGCCGTCACACCCTGGTCCTCGCGGGCGACGACCCGCGCTCCGTGCGGATCGCGGAGCGGATCGCCGACACTCTGCGCGCCACGGGCGAGCGCTGCACCGTCGCCTCCGACGGCACGTCCTACGCCCGCCTCGACGCCGCCCGTTACCGGATCCGCCCCGGCGAGCACGACGACCTCGCCACCCTGCTCGACCGGCTGGAGCACGACCAGCGGCCGGTCGACGCCGTGATCCACCTCGGAGGGCTGCACGACGGCGACGCCCCCTCGACCACCGCGCCGACGGCACCGCACGAGGCGAGCGGCACGCTGTCCCTCCTCGCCCTGGCCCGGGCGCTCGCCTCCCGGACCGCCCGGCAGCACCCCGTCGACCTGGTGTACGCCACCGCGGGCGCCCTGGGGGTGCGGGCCGAGGACCGGCCCCACCCGGGGCACGCCATGGCGGGCGCCCTGCTCAAGTCGCTGACGGAGGAGCTGGGTCGGCTGCGCGGCACGCACGTCGACCTGCCGCCGGACGCCGACGAGGACGCTCCCGCGCTGCTGCTGGCGGAGGCGCACGTGTCCGCCGACGCCGCCGAGGTGGCGTACCGCGACGGCTGCCGCCATGTGCGCCGTCTGGCCCCGGTGCCGGACGCGCCCCCGCGTCCCCGGTCGGCCGCCACCGATGGGTTCACCCTGGTCACCGGCGGCCTGGGCGGCGTCGGCGGCGAGGTCGCGGCGCATCTGCTGCGCACCCCGGGCACCCGGCTGCTGATCCTGGGCCGCACTCCCGAGGACGCCCTGGACGCCCAGGCCGACGGGCCGCGGCGTGGGGAGGTGCTGCGGCGGCTGCGCGAGCGGGGCGAGGTCCGCTACGTGTGCGCCGATGTCACCGACGAGTCCCAGGTCCGTGCCGCCGTGGACGCGGCCGCCCAAGCGTGGGGCGTGCCCCTGACGAGCGTGCTGCACCTGGCCGGGACGCTCCTCGAACGCCCGGTGGGTGAGCTGGACGAGGACACCTGGCGGCAGGCGGTGGCCGCGAAGGCGGGCGGCGCGTGGACACTGCACCGCCTCACCGCCGACCACCCGGTCACCTCCTTCGTCACCTTCTCCTCCGTCAACGGCTTCTTCGGCGGGGCCATGAACGCCGCCTACGCAGCGGCCAACGCCGCGCTCGACGCCCTGGCACTGCACCGCCGAAGCCTCGGGCTGCCCGCGCAGTCCCTGGCCTGGAGCATGTGGCGCGAGCGGGGCGTCAGCCGCGGCTACCGGCTCACCGCGCTGACCGAGGCCCGCGGTTACCGGCTGCTGGACGCGCAGGCCGCACTGCGCTCCTTCGACCTGGCCCGCACGCTCGACGCCCCCCACCTGCTGATCGGTGCCGACCGCACCGCCCCCTGGGTGCGCAGCCATGTGGCGGCACCGGTACGGCCGGTACGGCGCCCGGCCGCGCGCGTCGGCCTGGCCGACGGCACCGACCTGGGCGCCCTGTATCGCGCGGCGGGCGACGCCGCCCGTGCGGCGCGCCTGGCCGACGACTGGGTGCTGCGCTCCGCCGGCACCGCCGACCGGCCGGAACGAGCCGACGGGGAAGAGGACGCCCGGCGGCTGGAGAGCAGGCTCGCCGAGGTGTGGTGCGCCGTGCTGGGCCGCGACCGGGTGGGGCCGGACGAGAACTTCTTCGACCTGGGCGGCAACTCGCTGCTGCTGGTCACCGCCCAGAACGCGGTCAACAGCGCCTTCGACGCCGACGTGTCGGTGGTCGACCTGTTCGCCCACCCCACCGTCCGCGACCTGGCGCGCCACCTGGCGGCCACTGCCACCAAGCCGTCGGCGGGGCAGGACACCGCCGACGCCCGGACGGACGGCCCGGCCGGACAGCCGTCCGCCGAACCCGCGCCCAGCGAGCTGGACCGCGCCAAGGAACAAGCACAACGGCAGCGAGCGGCCCGTGCCCGCCGCACCGCACGCCACGGAAAGGACCGCGGCCATGCATGACGACCCCGCAGCACACGCCGAGGAGGACGCCCCCGCCGTCGCCGTCATCGGCATGGCGGGCCGCTTCCCCGGCGCCGACGACCTGGACGCCTTCTGGGACAACCTGGCGGCCGGCCGGGAGTCGATACGGCCCGTCAGCGACGAGGAGTTCCTCGCCGCGGGCGGCGACCCGGGCGATCTCGACGACCCCTCTCTGGTGCGCATGGCCTCCGTGGTCGAGGGCATCGACCGCTTCGACTCCGGCTTCTTCGGCTACAGCCCGGCCGAGGCCGCCGTCGTCGACCCGCAGCAGCGGCTGCTGCTGGAGACCGCCTACCACGCTCTGGAGGACGCCGGATGCCTGGTCGAGGGCCGTGACACCGGGGCGTTCGGCGTCTACGCGGGCAGCGGCGACAGCCGCTACTACCCCGCCCATGTCCACCCGCGCTTCGCCGGACAGCCCGGCTCGGTCGCCCTGGTGCACGCGGCCACCGCCAACTCCCTGGGCACGCTCGCCACCCGCGTTTCCTACGAACTGGGCCTGACCGGCCCGAGCCTGTCGCTGCAGACCGCCTGCTCCACCGCGCTGGTCGCCGTGCACACCGCCTGCCAGGACCTGCTCGACTACCGGTGCGACACCGCGCTGGCGGCCGCGGTCTCCCTCAACCCGTCCGCGGTCCTCGGCTACCGCTACGTACCCGACGGGCCGTTCTCCCCCGACGGCCACTGCCGCGCCTTCGCCGCCGACGCCGCCGGCACCTCCTCCGGCGACGGCGTGGGCGCCGTCGTCCTCAAGCGCCTGGAGGACGCCCTCGCCGACGGCGACCGCATCCGCGCCGTGATCCGCGGCAGCGCCGTGAACAACGACGGGCGCCGCAAGGTCGGCTTCAGCGCGCCCAGCACGGCCGGACAGACCGAGGTCATCCTCGCCGCGCAGGCCCAGGCCATGGTCGACGCGGGCACCATCGGCCTGATCGAGGCACACGGCACCGCCACCAAGCTCGGCGACCCCATCGAGGTGGCGGCCCTTGCCGAGGCGTTCCGGCACAGCACCGAGGCGCGCGGCTTCTGCGCCCTGGGGTCGGTGAAGACGAACATCGGCCACCTGGGGGCGGCCGCCGGCATCGCCGGTCTCATCAAGGCCGTGCTCGCCCTGGAGCACCGTCAGATCCCGCCGAGCCTGCACTTCGACCGGCCCAACCCGCTCATCGACTTCGACTCGGGCCCCTTCCGGGTGCCGACCGCCCTGGAGGACTGGCCGGAGCGCGAGCACCCGCGCCGGGCCGCCGTCTCGGCGTTCGGCATCGGCGGCACCAACGCCCACGTCATCCTGGAGGAGCCCCCGCCCACCCCTCCGGCCGCGCCGCGCCCGCCCGAGGACGGCCGTCGCTTGGTCCTGCCCCTGTCCGCGCGCACGCCCGGCGCCCTGCGCGGCCAGGCCGACGCCCTCGCCCGGCACCTCGACCGCCGTCCCGACCTGCGCCTGGACGACATCGCGCACAGCCTGCGCACCGAACGGCCCGCCCTGCGCCACCGCCTGACCGTCACCGCCTCCTCCCGCGAGGAGGCCGTCGACGCCCTCCGCGCCGCCGCGCCGCTGACCCCGCCCGCCGACGACCGACCCCGCGTGGCCTTCCTGCTGCCGGGCGGAGGCACCCAGTACCCCGGGATGGGGGCGGAGCTGTACCGCGAGAACACCGTGTACCGCGACACGGTCGACGAGTGCGCGCGCGTCCTGCGGCCCGTCCTCGGCGGCGACCTGCACACCACGCTGGTCGAGCGACGCCCGGGCGACGACACGGACGCCTTCCTCGGCCTGGTGGTGACCGAGTACGCGCTGGCCCGCACGCTGATGGAGGCGGGCGTACGCCCGGACGCCCTCATCGGGCACTCGCTCGGCGAGTACACGGCGGCCTGTCTGGCCGGGGTGATCGACCTGGAGGAGATGCTGCCTCTGGTCACCGAGCGCATCCGGCTGATCAGCTCGGCGGGCGGCGCCACCACCGGCATCGCCGCCGCGGTGAAGGACGTCCTGCCGCTGCTCGACGAGCAGTTGTCCCTCACGGCCGTCAACGGCCCCACCGCGTGCACCGTCGCCGGGCACCTGGACGCCGTCGCCCGCTTCGAGGCCGAACTCACCCGCCGGGACATCCCGTTCCGCCGGCTGCGCATCCCCGTCGCCGCCCACTCCCACGTCCTGGACCCGGTCCTGCCCGCCTTCGAGGACCACCTGCGCCGGGTCACCCTGCGCCCGCCGCGCATCCCCTACGTCACCAACGTCACCGGCGACTGGGTCACCGACGCCCAGGCCACCTCCGTACAGCACTGGCTGGACCACACCCGGCACACCGTGCGGTTCGCCGACGGCATCGCCGCCCTGTGGGAGCGCCTGCACCCGGTGCTGGTGGAGATCGGCCCCGGGGACACCCTGACCAAGCTGGCCGCCAACCGGCTCGCCGACCGGGCGCCGGTGACGGTGACCACCATGCGGCACGCCAAGGCCGAGGCGGCCGACGGCTTCGTACTCGCCGAGGCCCTGGGCCGGCTGTGGAGCGCCGGCGTCGACGGTGCCCTGCCCCCGGCTCCGGACACCGCCCGACGGGTGCAGCTGCCGCCGTACGCCTTCGAACGCCACCGGCACTGGATCGACGCGCCCGGCGCCCGGACGGACGCCACCGCGTCCGAGGACACCGCGCCGGCCGGCGACGCGCTCGCCCCACGCCCCCGGCTGACGACGCGGCACGTACCGCCGCGCACCGACCGCGAGCAGGCGGTGACCCGGCTGTGGGAGGAGACCCTCGGCATCGCGGGCATCGGCGTGCACGACAACTTCTTCGACCTGGGCGGCGACTCCATGCGCGCCGTGCTCCTGGCCGGCCGGCTGCGCCAGACGGGCGTCCTCGACGTGCCCGCCGCGAAACTGCTGGCCGCGCCCACCGTCGCCGGACTGCTCGCCGAGGAACCGGCGGACACCCCGCCCGGCACCGCTCCCGCCACCGCGCTGGGCCCGCTGCTGCCCCTGCGCGCGGAGGGCACCGCCGTCCCGCTGTTCTGCCTGCACCCCGGGGCGGGTGTGTCCTGGCGCTACACCGGCCTGCTCCCCCACCTCGGCGGCGACCAGCCCGTGTACGGCGTCCAGGCACTGGGCCTGGACGGCACCCGGCCGCCCGCGCCGGACGCCGCCGCGATGGTCACGGCCTACCTGGATCTCGTGCGCCAGGTGCAGCCGCACGGCCCCTACCGCCTGCTGGGCTGGTCCTACGGCGGTTTCGTGGCCCACGCCATGGCCTGCGCACTGCAGGAGGCCGGAGAGCGGGTGGATCTGCTGGCCATGCTCGACGCACCCCAGCCGCACGGCACCGCCTACGCCCCCGGGACGGCCGAACGCCAGGTCGCGGCGCTGCTGTCCCGGGTGGCCGGCCTGCCGGTGGCGCCGGGGGCCGGGGCCGCGGACGTGGAACGGGTCCTGGAGCGTATCGAGGCCGAGGCACAGAGTGCGCCGATCACCCGGGAGCAGGCCGCCGCGATCGCCGCGGTCATGCGCAATAACCTGCGCATCGCCCCGCAGTTCAGGCCCGGCCGCTTCCGCGGGGACGTGCTGTTCTTCAGCGCCGCCGAGGAAACGGTCACGGACTTCGCGGCCGACCTGGCCGTCCAACCGGGCAAGGCGGACGCCTGGCGCCCGTACGTCCACGGCACCCTCCACGACCACCAAGTGCCCTGCGGCCACTACGAGATGACCGAGCCCGAACCGATCGCCCGCATCGGCGAGACGGTCGCCAAGGCGCTGCGCGCCCTGAGCGACTGAACCCCGGCCGTGCGCTCCCGCTCCGTAAGGCCACCGTCCACCCGAGTAAGCCCCGACCCTTCAGGAGATCCCGCGTGACCGCGACCCAGGACCTCTACGAGCTCGGCGACGCGCCCGAGATCGGCACCGTCCCCCGCCGGATGTACGCCTCGCTGATCCGCCGGGAGCGCTACGGGCAGCCCGTCGACGCCTTCCGCACCGAGGTGGTGGACGTTCCGCCCGTGGGCCGCGGGCAGGTCGCGGTGAAGGTGATGGCGGCCGGCATCAACTACAACAACGTCTGGGCGGCCCTGGGCGAGCCGCTCGATGTGATCACCGCCCGGCAGAAGGCGGGCGCCACCGAGGACTTCCACATCGGTGGCTCGGACCTGTCCGGGATCGTGTGGGCCGTCGGCGAGGGCGTGCGCGGCGTCGCGCTCGGCGACGAGGTCGTGGTCCTGGCCAACCGCTGGGACGAGTCGGCCGAGGATGTCCGCCTCGGCGCCGACCCGGCCGTCTCCTCCACCCAGCGCGTGTGGGGCTACGAGGAGAACTACGGCTCCTTCGCCCAGTTCGCGGTCGTCGACGACTACATGTGCCACCCGAAGCCGGCCCGGCTGTCCTGGGCGGAGGCCGCCTGCTACATGGCGACCGCCGCCACCGCCTACCGCCAGCTGTTCGGCTGGCAGCCGCACACCGTGCGCCCGGGCGACCCGGTGCTGATCTGGGGCGGCGCGGGTGGCCTCGGCTGCATCGCCATCCAGCTCGTGCGGCACGTCGGGGGGATCCCGGTGGCGGTGGTCTCCAGCCAGGAGCGCGGTGAGTTCTGCCTCAAGCTCGGCGCCGAGGGCTTCATCGACCGGCGCGAGTTCGACCACTGGGGGCGGCTGCCGGACACCTCCGACGAGGCGGCCATGGCCCGTTGGCTGAGGGGCGCCCGTGCCTTCGGCCGGCGGTTCTGGGAGGTGCTCGGTGAGCGCCGCAGCCCGCGCATCGTGCTGGAGCATTCCGGCGCCGACACCGTACCCACGTCGATGTACCTGTGCGACAACGGCGGCATGGTCGTCCTGTGCGGCGGCACCACCGGCTACAACGGCGACGTGGATCTGCGCTTCCTGTGGATGCGGCAGAAGCGGCTGCAGGGCTCGCACGTGGCCGGCGCCCGCGAGGCGCGCGAGGTGACCCGGCTGATCGCGCAGGGTGTCATCGACCCGTGCCTGTCCCGGACCTTCGCCTTCGACGAGATCGGCCTGGCCCACCAGCTCATCCACGACAACCGCCACCCGGCGGGCAACATGGCGGCCCTGGTCAACGCGCGCCCCGAATCCTGACGCCGGCGACGCACCCGCACATTGGCCCGCCGGCTGTCCGCCCGCGGCGCGGGGAGCGGGTGCGGGCCGCCGACCTCGCCCAGCGCGTCACCGCGGCCGCGCACGCCGAGGGCGCCCGCGAGCACAGCGCGCTCATCGGGGGCGGACTTCTCCGTTGCGGACAGCGCCAGGGAGGCGTTGCGGTGGGCGAGTTCGGCGGCAGCGGCGACAGCCCTCCGTCCGGACGGAGGGCTTTCCGGTCGTGCTTGGCTCAGCGGTCGTTCAGGCGGCCGGCGAGCCGGGCGATCAGGGGGACGCACGCGCGCAGGTGTTCCTGCTCCCGCGCGCTGAGCGTGTCCTCGATGGCCGCGTCGAGCCAGTCGGCGCGCCGGGTCCGCTCGTCGCTCAGCCGGGCGCGCCCGCGGTCGGTGAGGTGAAGCAGCAGTTTGCGGCCGTCGGAGGGGTGCGGTTCGGCGCGCACCAACCCGGCGCCCAGCAGGTCCTTGACGGTCTTGGCGGCGGACTGGTGTGTCACACCGCGCAGATGGGCGAGGTCGGCGGTGGTGTACGGACCGCCGCGGTCCAGGTACCCGAGGACGGCCGCCTCCCCTGCGGGCATGGTGTCGGCGGTCCGCGCGGCGCGCACCAGTTCCCCGACGGCGCGCCGCAGGTCTTCGGCGAGGGTGTCGTCCATGGCGCTCATCCTAACGACCTCCTGAACCCATACTGTACAGTTAAGTTGTACAACTTGCCTGCATAGTTTGGAGGGGCCCGCGATGCGGCTCATCAAGTACGGACATGCCTGCGTCGGCCTGGAGGAGGACGACCGGCGCCTGGTCGTCGACCCGGGCGGTCTGACCGACCCGCGGGTGCTCGACCGGGCGGACGCCGTGCTGGTCACCCACGAGCACTTCGACCACTTCTCCGAGGAGAACCTGCGCCGGGCCGCCGAGGCGAACCCCGCCCTGCGGATCTGGACCAACGCCTCCGTGGCCGGCCTGCTGGAGGGCCTGGGACATCGGGTGACGACCGTCGGCCACGGCGAGGCGTTCGAGGCCGCCGGCTTCGCCGTCGAGGTCCACGGCACCTGGCACGAGACCATTCACCCCGACATCCCGCGCGTGGGCAACGTCGGCTTCCTCGTCGACGGCAGCGTCTTCCACCCCGGCGACGCCCTGACCGTCCCGGACACCCGCGTGGACACCCTGCTGCTGCCGGTGCACGGCCCCTGGTCCACCACAGGCCGGCTGATCGACTACGTGCGCGAGGTCGCGCCCCGGCACGTCTACGCCGTCCACGACGGCGCCCTGAACGACACCGGCGTCGCCATGGTCGGCGGCCTCCTCGGCGCGGGCGGCCCCGGCACCGGCGCCCCCTACGAACGCCTCGCCGTGGGCAGCGCCGTCGCTCTTCCCTCGGCGTCGGCCCAGCCCAGCGCGTAACTGAACACGCCCGCGCCGACGGGCAGGACCCGTACCCGCACCGCGTACGACGCACTCGCGCGGGGGGCGACCCACAGCGCGTCGCCGCACGCCTCGATCCGCAGATCCCTCAGCGTCCCCATCGGCGGGGTCACGCTCTCGCCCGGCGCGAGGCACAGGGCCTTCCACGCGGCTTCCTTCGCGGAGAACAGGTCCGTCAGCGACCAGGGCCGGCCCCGGGTGCCCGAGGCGGTGCCGAGCAGCCGCTCCTCGTCCGGGTCCAGCACCAGCCGTGCCGCGCCGCACGGCAGCGGCCGCAGCTCCAGATCACACCCGACGGGGAGGTCCGCGCCCGGGGCAGGGGCCACGGCGGCGGCGATCCCGGCGCTGTGCGAGATCGACGCCGCCGGCCCGGGCGCGAACACCGGCAGGCGGCCCTCACGGGGGATGTCGCCGCAGGCCGTGCCCACCGCGCGCAGGGCCCGGCGAGCGGCCTCGCGTCCGGCCAGGAACTCCCGGC
>NZ_JAMGBF010000289.1 GCF_023516615.1 Streptomyces panaciradicis | reverse complement strand
GAGCCGGGGGCCGGGGCCGGAGCCGGAGCCGGGGGCCGGGGCCGGAGCCGGAGCCGGGGGCCGGGGCCGGAGCCGGAGCCGGGGGCCGGGGCCGGAGCCGGAGCCGGGGGCCGGGGCCGGGGCCGGGGCCGGAGCCGGGGGCCTCACACCACCAGCAGGACCTTCCCCATGTGTCCGCTCTCCTCCACCACCCGGTGCGCGGCCGCCGCGTCGCTCATCGGCACCTCGCGGTCGACGACCGGGCGGACGTGGCCCGCGGCCAGCAGCGGCCAGACGTGTTCGCGTACGGCCGCCACGATGGCCGCCTTCTCACCCAGCGGACGGGCCCGCAGCGAGGTCGCGCTGATGGCGGCGCGCTTGTTCAGCAGCGCGGCGATGTTCAGCTCGCCCTTGATGCCGCCCTGCATGCCGATGATCGCGAGACGGCCGTTGACGGCGAGGGCCTGGACGTTGCGGTCGAGGTACTTGGCGCCCATGTTGTCGAGGATGACGTCGGCACCGGCACCGTCCGTCGCGCGCGCGATCTCCTCGACGAAGTCCTGCTCCTTGTAGTTGACCAGGATGTCGGCGCCCAGCTCGGCGCAGCGGTCCAGCTTCTCCTTGGTGCCGGCGGTGACGGCGACCTTGGCGCCGACGGCCTTGGCGAGCTGGATCGCCATCGTGCCGATCCCGCTGGAGCCGCCGTGCACCAGCAGCGTCTCGCCCGGCCGCAGGTGGGCGATCATGAAGACGTTCGACCAGACGGTGCACACCACCTCCGGCAGCGCGGCCGCCTGCCGCAGTTCCACGCCCTCGGGCACCGGCAGCAGCTGGCCGGCCGGAACGAGGACCTTCTCGGCGTAGCCGCCGCCCGAGAGCAGCGCGCACACCTCGTCGCCGACGGACCAGCCGGAGACGCCCGGGCCGAGCGCGGCGACCCGTCCTGAGCACTCCAGGCCCGGGTACCGGGACGCGCCGGGCGGCGGGTCGTAGAAGCCCTGCCGTTGCAGGATGTCGGCGCGGTTGACGGCACTGGCCACCACCTCGACCAGGACCTCGCCCTCACCGGGCTCCGGATCGGGGACCTCGTCCCACACCAGCGCCTCGGGTCCACCAGGTTCGGGAATCGTGATCGCATGCATGAAGGCGACGCTACCCCCCCGGTCGTCTCAGTCCCGCGGTATGGGACGCACGTCCGGCGTGACCTTCGCGTCGGGCGTCGCCCGCACGATCGTGATCAGACGGTCCGTCAACTGCAGGGTGCCGACCGCGGGATCGTCGTATCCGAGCACCCGGTGCCCGCGTACGACGCTCACCACCAGATCGTCGGTCTCCCGGGGGCCCCTGCCCACCTCGGCCTTCACCACCGGCCGTTCGACTATGTCGAGCCCGCTGCCCTGCTGGATGAGGTCCTCCATCACCATGCCGGCGGCGGGGCTGAGCACGGACAGGCCGAGCAGCCGACCGGCCGCGCTGGCGCTGGTGATGACCGCGTCGGCACCGGACTGCTGCAGCAGCGGAGCGTTCTCCTCCTCGCGGACCGCCGCGACGATCTTCGCCCCTCGGTTGAGCTGCCGGGCCGTCAGCGTCACCAGCACCGCCGTGTCGTCGCGCTGGGTCGCGATGATGATCTGCCGGGCCCGGTGCACCTCGGCCCGCTTCAGCACCTCGCTGCGGGTCGCGTCGCCTATGACACCCGCGTAGCCGTCGGCCGTCGCGGCGTCGATCACCTTGGAGCTGGGGTCGACCACGACGACCTGCTCCTTGCGCAGCCCCGTCGCGCAGACGGTCTGGATCGCCGAACGCCCCTTCGTCCCGAAACCGACGACGACGGTGTGATCGCGCAAGGCGGACCTCCAGCGGTTCAGGCGCCACTCCTCCCGGGTCCGCTCGGTGAGGACCTCGAGGGTGGTGCCGACCAGGATGATCAGGAAGAGCACGCGCAGGGGCGTGATGACGAAGATGTTGGTGAGCCGTGCGGCGTCGTTGACCGGGGTGATGTCGCCGTATCCGGTGGTGGAGAGGGTGACGGTGGCGTAGTAGAAGGCGTCGAGCAGGTCGACCGAGCCGTCGGAGTTGTCGGTGTAGCCGTCGTGGTCGGCGTAGACGATGAAGGCGGTCGCGACCAGGACGAGCAGGGCCAGCGTCAGCCGCTTGGCGACCTGCCGGATCGGCCGTTCGACCACCTTGCGCGGAAGTTTCACCCGATGGGTCACGAGATGTTCGTCCGCCTGGCGGGCGATCGCGTCATGGCCCGGAAGTTTCACGTGAAACACACCCCGATTCCGGCGGAGGCCCAGGGCAGGTAGAGGAGTTCGAGCTCCTCACCTGCGCGGGCTCCGCCGGGCGGTACGACGGCGAGGGCGTCGGCCGCCGCGATGCCGCGCAGCATGGCCGGGCCGTTGTAGTGCAGCGGCACGGCCCGGTCCCCGCGCAGCACGACGGGGATGAGCCGGGTGTCGTACGGATGCCCGTGGGCCTCGTCCCGCAGCGGCAGCGTGTAGGTCTCCCGGTCGGGGCGGCCCGCGAGGGTGCGCAGCAGGGGCTCGGCGAGCGTGAGCAGGCCGGAGACGGCGGCCAGGGGGTTGCCGGGGAGGCCGACGAGATGCCGGCCCTCGGCGACGCGCGCCAGCAGCATGGGGTGGCCGGGGCGCACCTTGACGCCGTCCACGAGCAGTTCGGCGCCGATGCGTTCGAGGATGGGGTGGACGTGGTCGACCGGTCCGGCGGCGGTGCCGCCGGTGGTGACGATCAGGTCCGCGGTGGAGCCGGTGACGGCCTTGTGCAGGGCCTTCGCGTCGTCGCCGAGCCTGCGGACGGCGGTGACCTCCGCGCCGAGCGCCCGCAGCCAGGGCGGGAGCATCGGGCCGAGGGCGTCCCTGATCAGGCCGTCGTGCGGGCGGCCCTCGACCAGCAACTCGTCGCCGAGGACGAGGACTTCTACCCGCGGGAGGGGCACGGCGGCGAGGGTGTCGTAGCCGGCGGCCGCGGCGAGGCCGAGGACGGCCGGGGTCACGACGGTGCCGACGGGCAGCAGCCGGTCGCCTGAGCGGCACTCCTGACCGCGGGGGCGGATGTCCTGGCCGTGGTGCATGTCGCGCAGGGCGTGCAGACGGCCCTGGGCGTCGGTGCGGCCGTGCTCGGTGCGCAGCACGGCGGTGGTGTCCGGGGGGATCCGGGCGCCGGTGGCGATGCGGACGGCCTCGCCGTCGGTGAGCCGCTGCGGTTCGGCGTGCCCGGCCAGCACGCCCTCGTCCCGTACGTCCCAGGGACCGGGGCCGGCGACCGCCCAGCCGTCCATCGCCGAGGTGTCGAAGGAGGGCAGGTCGGTGAGGGCGTCGAGCGGGGCGGCGAGGACGAGGCCGAGGGCCGCGTCGAGGGGCACCGAGACCGGGCCGCGGCGCGCGGCGGGGCTGCCGGAGCAGGCCGCCCCGACGGCGACGGCACGGGCCTCGGGCCAGGGGGTGGCCCGATGGGGGGCGTCCGGGGTGCC
>NZ_JAMGBF010000288.1 GCF_023516615.1 Streptomyces panaciradicis | reverse complement strand
CGGTGCGCCGGCGGCGGTCGCTGCGGGCGCGCAGGCCATCGCGGCCGGCGGCTCGTCGGCGAGCACGCCCAGCGCGTCGGACACGGTCGCCGCACCGCCCGCCAGGTGGGGCAGTTCGCGCAGCAGGCGGGCGCACTGGCCCAGCAGGCGGGCCGCGTCGGCGTCGGCGAGCCGGGCGCGGTCGTGGACGGCGCTCAGGTGCAGCCCGTCGTCGGCGTCCCGGCGGGCCTGCAGGGTGACGGGGAAGACGGTGGGCGTGCCGGCCGGGCGGGGCGCATCGACGCTGATGCCCTGGGCGGCGAGCGCGGAGCGCAGGGTGGCGGAGCCGCGCCGTCGGTGTTCGAAGACGACGAGGCTGTCGATGAGTTCGTCGCCCGCCGGGCGCCCGCTGAAGGCGCCGATCTGCTCCAGGGACACCCATTCGTAGGCGGCCATCTCCAGCGCCTGCTCGCGCAGGTCGGCCAGCAGCCGGTCCAGGGGCGCGCCGGGGTCGACGCGGACGGTCAGGGGCAGGGAGTTGGCCAGCAGGCCGGGCAGCCGCTGGACGAAGTCCACGGCGACGCCGCGGCCCAGGACGCTGACGCCGAAGCCGACCAGGGCAGGGCCGGTGGTGGCGCCCGCCCGGTACAGCAGCAGCGCCCACACCGCCTGCAGCGCGCCGGCCTCGGTGGCGGCGTGGGAGGCCGCCCAGGTGCGCAGCCGGCCGGCCGCCGCGGCGCCGAGCCGGGTCTCGGCGCGGCCGTATCCGCTCATGCGGGTGGCCGGGCCCAGGATGCCGGGCCGTATCAGGGCGGTGGCGTCGGGGGCGGCGGCGGACCAGAAGTCGCGGGCGGGCGCGGTGTCCTGGCCGGCGAGCCAGCGGGCGTAGTCGCGGCAGTCGGGGCGCCGTTCGCCGCCGGGCAGGCGGCCCCCGGCGAGGTAGGCGCGGTAGAACTCCTCCAGCAGGACGGCCACGCTGAAGTCGTCCAGGGCGAGAGTGTGGAAGGTGAGCAGGATCCGCACCGACGGCGGGCTGCCGCCGTGGGGGGCTGCTTCGTCGACGAGGTGCAGCCGCAGCAGGCCCGGGCAGCGCAGGTCGAAGCCGCGCAGCCGGTCACGTTCCATGAGGTGGTCGAAGTCGACGGAGCCGGCCGGGTGGCGCACGACCTCGGCGCGGACGTGCTCGTGCAGGACCAGGCGGGGCCCGCCGGCGGTGTCGAAGGCGGCGCGCAGGATGCTTTCGTGGGCGAACACCGACTGCCAGGCCGCGGTGAACCGGCCGGTGTCCAGCGGGCCGCGCCAGCGCCAGTGCAGCTGCTGCACCCAGCGGCCGGTGCCGCGGTGGGCGAGCGCGTGCGGGAGCAGGGCGCGCTGCTGGGGGGTGACCGGCACGCTCGCCGCGGCCCACCGGCTCTCCTCCACCACGGTGGGGGCGGCGTCGGGTTCGGGCGGGGTGAGGGCCGCCAGTGCGGGGTGGTCGGTCCGGCCGTCGGGCAGCAGGGGGATGTGCGGCACCCGGTGCAGACGGGCCGGGACCAGGTGGGAGGGCAGCCGGGAGCGCAGGGCGGCCCGCAGTTCGGCGGGCGGGGTGCGCGTCACCACGTGCGCGACGATCCGCAGGCCGCCCAGGGCGTGCCGGGCGGCGTGGACGGCGGCGTCCCGCACACCGGGCAGCAACACGAGGGCGGCACGCACCTCACCGAGTTCGGCCCGGTCGCTCATGAGCACTCCCCTAGGGTCGGCGGCAGACGGGACCGGCCCGGCCTGCTGTCGCCCCGTGCGCGCCTGGAGCCTGACGCACCGCTGACGGCCACCGCCGGGTTCGGTCTCGCCACGGTCCATCACACGGGGCGGGAGTCGAATGCGGCTGTGGCCGCGCTGGTGGGCCGCTGGGGCCGCCCAGCCCTGGGGGGCGGAAAAGGCCGGTGTCGGGCCGCGGGTTCACGGTGTGCGGGCGAGCGGGGCCCAGGAATCTCACGACCGTTCTTCGACCCGTGGTCCAGCGGGGCACTCGAAGATGCCGCCAGGTGGGGAGGTGAGGGCACCTCCCGCTCGGCGTGAGGAGTGCGTATGCGCAAGGTCGTTTCCCGTGACGGCACCACGATCGCCTACGACAAGGCGGGGGACGGTCCGCCGATCGTGCTCCTGAACGGGTCGTTTCGCGACCACACCATCTTCGACGCGCTCGTGCCCGAACTGACGCCGCACTGCACCACCTACGTCTACGACCGCCGCGGACGCGGCGAGAGCGGGGACGCGCCGCAGTACGCCGTCGCCCGCGAGATCGAGGACCTTTGGGCGGTGATCGAGGAGGCCGGCGGGTCGGCGGTGGTGTTCGCCGGATCGTCGGGCGCGAACCTCGCCATCGAGGCGGCCCTGGCGGGCGCCCCGATCACCAGGCTGGCGCTGCACGAGCCGTTCTACCGCACCGAGGGCTTTCCCAAGCCCCCGTGGAACGTCGCCAAGACGCTGCGGGTGCTGATGTCCGAGGACCGGCGTCAGGAGGCGGTCGAGTACTACCTGGGCAGCTTCCTGGGCCTGACCCCGGACACGGTCGCGCAGTGGCGCCAGGGGCCGATCTGGGCGGTGAACGAGGCCAACGCCCACACCCTCGCCTACGACGTGGCGATCTGCGGCGACTGCAGCGTCCCGGCGGACCGGCTCGCCGGCTACCGGACCCCGACGCTGGTCCTCAACAGCAGCGGCACCAGCGACTGGCTGCGGGCGGCGGCCCGGGCGACCGCGGCGGCCCTGCCCGAGGGCCGGTCGCTGGAACTGCCCGGTTCCTGGCACCGGATCGACATGGACGTGCTGGGCCGGACCCTGGCCGAGTTCGCCACCGCCTGAGGACCTCTCTCGTCCGGCACGTCACCTCACGTTCAGGAGGGCATCACCGTGACCACGGCTCACACCCTGGCCGCCGCACCCCCAGCGGCACCCGCCGCGGCCGCCGCCACCCGCGAGCGCGGCGCCACCGTGTGGCTGACCGGGCTGCCGAGCGCGGGCAAGACCACCCTGGCCCGCGCGGTCGCCGAGCGGCTGACCGCCACCGGCCGGCGCACCGAGGTCCTCGACGGGGATGAGATCCGCCGGTTCCTCTCCCAGGAGCTCGGCTTCACCCGGGCGGACCGGCACACCAACGTGACCCGGATCGGGTTCCTCGCCCAACGGCTGGCCTCCCACGGCGTGCTGGTCCTGGCCCCGGTCATCGCCCCCTACACCGCCTCCCGCGCCGCCGTCCGCGACCGGCACGCCGCGGCCGGCACCGCCTACCTGGAGGTGCACGTCGCGACCCCGGTCGAGGTCTGCTCCGTGCGGGACGTCAAGGGCCTGTACGCCCGGCAGGCGGCGGGCGAGCTGACCGGGCTCACCGGCATCGACGACCCCTACGAGGAGCCGGACGCCCCGGAGTTGCGGATCCGCACGGAGGGCAGGTCGGTGGCCGACACGGCCGCCGAGCTGCACGCCTTCCTGGCCGAGAGGGGTCTGGCATGACGGTCTTGACGCACGGGCGGGCGGGGCTGCTCCGGGACGCCACCACGGTGTCGCACCTGGACGGCCTGGAGTCGGAGGCGGTGCACATCTTCCGTGA
>NZ_JAMGBF010000287.1 GCF_023516615.1 Streptomyces panaciradicis | reverse complement strand
GTAGCCGGACAGGCCGCCGACGACCAGGTAGGTGACCAGGCCCGCGATGCCGGAGACGAGGACGGTCTGCGCCTTGTCGACCTGCGCGCCGCCGTGCTGGTGGGCATGGGCGGCGAAGGTGAACGACGTGATCAGCAGGACGATCAGCGCGATGCACACGGACAGCATGTCGACCTTGCCGAGCCTGGCCAGCGGGCGCTCGATCCAGCGCAGCCACTGGATGTCGCGGTCCTCGAAGATGAAGTCCAGGAAGATCATCAGCAGGAACATGCCACCGAAGGCGGCGATCGCCGGGTGCGCGTCGGTGACCAGCTGCTCGTAGCGGGTCTTCTCCGTCAGGGCCAGGTGGACGGCGTCGTACGGATTCAGCTTCGCGGTGATGGCGACGATGACGACGGGGAAGAGCAGCCGCATGCCGAAGACCGCGATGAGCACGCCGACCGTGAGGAAGATGGTCTGCCAGAAGGCGCTCATCTTCTTCAGGATCCCGGCGTTGACCACCGCGTTGTCGAACGACAGCGAGATCTCCAGCACGGCCAGGATCGCCACGATGCCGAACGCGGTCCAGCCCCCGTAGAGCACCCCTGCGGCCAGACCGAGCGCGGTGGCCGCGAACGCCCAACGGAAGGTCTTCAGCATCACCGGTCACCCAGTCCTCTCACCACGGCCTGACGCTCCGTACCGTCTTCGGCGTTGTCTACCACGCCCGGCTGTCGTGCGGGTGTCCCGGCAGGAACCGGGCACACCGGTTGCCGGGATCTTTGCGCCGCGCGGCGCGCCGGCCCGCTCAACCCGTGCCGGACTACGGGTGCACGTCCGCCAGGAGGATGTCCAGGCCGCGCCGCGTGGTCGCGAGGACCACCCGGTCCCCCGCCCGCAGGAGACGTCCCTGCTCAGGACGCCAGTCGAAACCGGCCCGATCGGCCCTGGCGCCACCCGGGGCGTCCGCGGCGGCGGGCTGCGGAAGCGGCCCGGCGGCGGCGCCCACGGCCAGCACGCGCCACTCGTTCTCACGGAACGCCTCGTGCACCGAACGCCCCTCCAGCTCCGGGTGCCCGGCCACATCGACACAGGTGAACAGCAGCGACCCGCGTTCCACCGGCATCACCCCCAGCACATGACGGCCCATCATCGCCGCCGCGAACGAGGGCGCCGCCAGCGCCGAGACACTCCGGCTCCGGGTCAGGGCGTCCGGGTAGGAGGCGCGCAGGGTGCGCTGGACGGTGGCCGCGAACCCGTCGTCGTACAACCGCGTCACCACGCGCACCGCGGGGTCGGTCTCCCGCACCGCCATGACGATGTCGAGGTTGCGGCCGTCGTCGCGGGTGAGGACGAGCAGCGAGCGGCTCTGCCGGACCCGGGCCCGTTCGAGCACCCCGGGAGTCGTGGCGTCGTCCAGGATCAGCGGTACGCCGAGTTCGCGCGCGAGGGCGATACCGCGGGCGTGCGGGTCGCACTCGATGGCCACGACCTGGTGCCCGGTGCCGTGCAGCCGGGCCAGCACCCTGGTGCCGACCATGCCGAGACCGACCAGGACGATATGGCCGTTGACGTCCTCGCCGGGGGGATGGCTCGCCGAGGCGGTGCGGAAGGCCTCGGTGGCGTTCATGGTCGCGGCGACCACGAGCGGCAGCACGGCCAGCCCGACGAATCCGGCCAGCAGTTGCAGCACACGGCGGGCGGGGGACTCCTCGGTGGCCGGGTCGCCCATGGTGAAGATGTCCAGCAGCGGCAGATAGAAGTTCTTCCACCAGGGATGCTCGTCGGCGAACAGCGCGGTGGCGATCGACAGGGCCACCACGACGGCCCCCAACGCCCCGTAGACAGCTATGAGTTGATGCGAGAGGAAGACCTTCCACGGCAGGCGCGCCAGACGCGCCCGCAACCATCTGCGGGGGCGCAGGCGCCGGTTGCGGACGGCCGGTTCGGCCGGATGCCGGCCGACCTCCTCCAGCACCAGCCGGCCGCGCGTACCCTGCCGGTCCCCCGCCGTCGCGGTGTCGGGCAAGAGCTGGGTGCCCTCCTCCCCCGGCGTCTCCGCGCTGTCCTGGCTGGCCGGGTCGTCCTCGTGGGCACCGGACAGGACGGCCAGCGTGGCCAGGTCGGTGGCGTGCGACGGGGTGCCCGCGGGGCGTACGACGCCGCGGAAGACCCTGCCCTCGACCTGCAGGGTGTGTCCGCGGCCCAGGGCGGCGGCCGCCACGAGCTCCGGTACGGCGGTGTCAGCGTCGGAGAGCACCGTCGTGGAGGTGTCCTGCGCGAGGTCCTCGCACAGCCCGGCCGCCCGGTCCAGCAGCCGCTCCAGATGCCGGCCACGCTCGCGGTCGAACATCCGGACGACCAACCGGACAGCGGGGTTGACGGTGCGGGCCAGCAGGGCGGCGGTCATGTTGACCTGGTCGTCGCGGTAGGTGAGGGCGAGCGCCGCCGCCCGCTCCACGCCCGCCGCGCGCAGGGTGCGTTCGTCCGGGCGCGCGGAGACGTGCAGCTCGACCGGCGACCGCGGGTCGCCGTGCAGTGCGGCGACCTGGGCGCCGTGCTGGTCGCTCGCCGACGGCAGCACGACGGTGACGACCTCACCGCACACCGCGTCCAGTTCGACGGCGAGGCGGTGCGCGAGTCCGTCGTCGCCGCAGATCACCATGTGCCGGGATCTCAGGCCGGGCTCCGTACGAACGGGGTGGGTCGACGTCACACCAGGCCAACGGCGCGGACCGTCCGCCCCGTTCCAGCCGTGTACCTGACAGCGCCCAAGATTGCGTCAAGGACGCGCCAAGACGGCGGGGCATGCCGGGCATCCGGGGATGACGCTGGGTGTTCGCCTCGGCCCTCGCCCGGTCGGCCCATCCGCGGCCCGCCACGGTCCTGCGCCTCGCCCTGGTCCTACGGAGGGCTCTCACCAGGCCGGTCTTAACGCAAGCTTGACGCCCTCACCCCCCTCATCCGTGGGCCCGTACGTCACGCTCCGCTTACGCTGGTGCCGCCGTCCGCGTGATGGCCCCCACCACGCGCCGAGCCGCACTTCAGGAGCACGTCGATGGCCACCACCGAGCACCCGCCCCCCAGTCGCCTGCGCGCCTGGATGCTGGAGGGTCTCTCCGACATGGGCAAGGGCGTCCAGCAGGCGCCGCACGCCCGGCCGGAGCCCCCGCACAAGGGCCAGCGCTGGTACCGGGTGATGTGCCTGACCGGCGTCGACTACTTCTCGACCCTCGGCTACCAGCCGGGCATCGCGGCCCTCGCCGCCGGCCTGCTGTCACCGGTGGCGACCGTCGTGCTGGTGATCGTCACCCTCGCCGGCGCACTGCCCGTCTACCGCCGCGTCG
>NZ_JAMGBF010000286.1 GCF_023516615.1 Streptomyces panaciradicis | reverse complement strand
GTCGTTCTGGAAGGGCAAGCTCTTCGTCCTGGCGCTGCTCGGTTTCGCCGCCACCGACTTCCTGATCACCATCACCCTCTCCGCGGCGGACGCGGCCACCCACATGGTCGAGAACCCGCACCTCACCGGCATGCTGCACGGCCGGCAGATGCTGATCACGCTGGTCCTGGTCGCCCTGCTCGGCGCGGTCTTCCTCAAGGGCTTCCTGGAGGCCATCGGCGTCGCGGTGGCCCTGGTGGTGGCCTACCTCGGACTCAACGCGGTCGTCGTGGCCGTCGGCCTGTGGCACGTGATCACCGCCGGGCACGTCGTCACC
>NZ_JAMGBF010000285.1 GCF_023516615.1 Streptomyces panaciradicis | reverse complement strand
GGCCCGGCGCGCGGCCGAGGAGCGCCGGGCGGCGGGCGAACCCGTCCTCGCCGCGCTCGCCGCCGCGGCCGGCATCGGTGCCGAACCGGCCGAGATCCCCGAGGAGTTGGCGGGCGAGACGCCCACGACCGTGCTGGCCGCCGTCGGCAACGCGGTGATGGAACTGGAGGCGGTCCGCCAGCGCCGCCAGATCGAGGACGCGGCGTTCGACAACGTCTGGCGTGGTTACTGACTAGGACACTGTCGCGCCCAGCAGGGCGCGGCAGTTGTCCCACAGGGGGCTCAGGCGGCCGGTGTCGTTGTAGAGCTTGGCGAACATCACCTGGCCCTCCAGTTGGGCCACCACCGCGCGCGCCGCCCCGCGGGGGTCGGCCGTGGTGACGTCGCCGCGCTCGCGGGCCTCGGCGATCACCGCCTCGACCATGTCGGTCTGGGCCTCGAAGATCTCCTGCAGCCGCGCGCGGACGGCCTCGGTCTGGTTGCTCAGCTCCAGGGTGAGGTTGCCGAACAGGCAGCCCGAGACGGTGCCGCAGCCCTGCTGGACGGCGCGCTGCCCGGCCTCCGTCTCCTCGAACAACCGCCGCAGCCGCGACAGCGGCTCCGCTTCCCCGCTCAGGGCGCGCGTCCAGTCGCGCTTCTGGGCCGCCCAGTGCTCGTCGACGACGGCGAGCGCGAGCGCTTCCTTGGACTCGAAGAAGTAGTAGAAGCTTCCCTTCGGCACCCCGGCGGCCTTGCAGATCTCGGCCACGCCCAGGGCGGAGTAGCCGCGCCCCTCGATCAGCGAGCGGGCGGCTTCGAGGATCTTCTGCTTGGCGTCGCTGGTGCGTCCCATACGAACAGTGTACGGAAGTATTAGACCGGTCGGCTAGTGAGGCGGCCGGTCCCCCGGTCACAGCAGCGGAAGCCCGTCCGCCTCGCGCCGCTCCAGCCGCGCCACCAGCTCCGCCGCCGACGCCTTGATGCTCTCCAGGCCCGGCCTGCCCCACGGCCGCGGCTCCACGTCGGCCACGCACACCGTGCCGAGCACCATGCCGGTGCTGTCGACGAGCGGTGCGCCCAGATAGGAGCGGACGCCGAACTCGTCGACGATCGCGTTGCCCGCGAACCGCGGGTAGTCGCGCACGTCCTCCAGCACCAACGCCTTGCGCCGGACCACCACATGGGGGCAGAAGCCGTGGTCGCGGGTCAGTTCCCGGCCCAGCACGGGCGCGCTGCCGTCGGCCCTGACGACGACGGCGGGCGGTACGGCCGGCACGTGCAGCCCCGCGAAGAACTGGCGGTTCTCGTCGATGAAGTTGACCATGGCGTACGGCGCCCCGGTCACCTCGGCGAGCCGGGCGGCGTAGGCGTCGAGGCCGGGGTCCGGGTGCTCGGTCAGGCCGAGTTGGCACAGGCGCCGGGTGCGGGCGGGGGCCTCCTTGTCCTCGGGGGTGAGCAGCAGTCGACCGGCGGGGCGCGCCGGGTCGTACCTCATGGGCGGGCTCCGTCACTGTGGACGCAGGTCATGTAGGGGCTCCATGGCGGGTGTTCGGGGATCACATGTGGGCGCCGTGGCTCGGCGCGTGGGCCGGGGCGTGTGCGATGAGGTGGCGGACGAGGGTCAGCAGGGTCTGCACGCCCGAGCTGGAGATCCGGGCGTCGCAGCGCACGACGGGGATCTCCGGGGGCAGGTCGATGGCGGCCCGGACCTCCTCGGGGTCGTAGCGGTAGGAGCCGTCGAACTCGTTGATGGCGACGATGAACCCGAGGCCGCGCTGCTCGAAGAAGTCGACCGCGGCGAAGCACTCCTCCAGGCGGCGGGTGTCGGCCAGGATGACCGCGCCGAGCGCCCCTTCGGAGAGTTCGTCCCACATGAACCAGAACCGCTCCTGGCCGGGCGTGCCGAACAGATAGAGCACATGCTCCGGATCGAGGGTGATGCGGCCGAAGTTCATGGCCACCGTCGTCTCGACCTTGTTCTCGATCCCGTCGAGCCGGTCGGTCGCGGCGCTGACCGTGGTGAGCAGCTCCTCCGTGCTCAGCGGCGCGATCTCGCTCACCGCGCCCACGAAGGTCGTCTTGCCGACTCCGAACCCTCCCGCGACCAGGATCTTCAGTGCGGTCGGGAAGGGGTCAGAGCTGTCGTCGTAGTCCATCGAGCACTGCCTCCAGTAGGGCCCGGTCGGTCGGGGCGTGGTGGAACTCGGGGGGCTTGGTGGTCAGCGCCCCGCAGTCGACGAGGTCCGACAGCAGCACCTTGGTGACCACCGCCGGCAGCTTGAGATGGCCGGCCAGCTCGGCGACCGAGACGGGCCCGTGGCACAGGTCGAGGGCCTGCTGGTGCTCGGGGCCGAGGTAGCCGAGGGGCGTGGCGCCGGTGGCCATCACGTGCGACAGGAGGTCGAGGGCGATGGTCGGCCGGGTGCGGCCGTTGCTGACCGTGAAGGGGCGCACCAGTCGGCCGGCCGCGTCGTCGAGCCAGGGCCCGTCGCCCGCCGCCGCCACGCTCAAGGCCTCATCGCCGTGGGTTCGACGGCGTGCTGCCGGGGTGCGGTGGCCAGGTACGGGCGGACGCTCTTGACCAGCATGGCCATCTCGTAGCCCAGCACGGCCGCGTCGGCCTCGCGGCCGGCGAGCACCGCGAGGCAGGTCCCGGAGCCGGCGGTGGCCACGAACAGCAGGGTCGAGTCGAGTTCGACGACGACCTGGCGGACCTCGCCGCCGTCGCCGAAGCGGACCCCGGCGCTGCGGCCGAGGGAGTACAGGCCGGAGGCCAGCGCCGCCATGTGGTCGGCGCTGTCGGCGTCGAGGCCGTGAACCGACTTCACGAGCCCGTCGCAGGAGAGGAGTACCGCGCTGGTGGTGTGCGGTACGCGCTGCACGAGGCCGCTCATCAGCCAGTCGAGATCGGATGCATGGCCGGTCGGCGCATCGCTCGCCATGGTGGATCGACTCCTTGGGGTACGAAGGTCTGCGGGAGCGGTGGGGGCGGGGGTGGGGGTAGCGGTGGTCATCCGGCCGGTGCGCTCCCGTCGTGCCGGGTGGGGTGGTCGGTGCCGCGCGCGGAGGCGGGGCGTGCCTGGGCTATGTGGGCCGGGTCCATGGGCGAGGCGTCCAGGGGCGACCGGCCCGTGGGCGGTACGTCCCTGGGGCGCGAGGCGGGGGTGGCGCCGACGTCCGTGTGGGGGCCGTCCAGGCGTGCGGTGGGGAAGCCGTGCGGGGCGGTGGTGTGCGGGTCGGTGGCGTGGGGCTCAATGACGTGGTGCTCGGTGGCGTGGTGCGGATTCAGGTGGGACGACAGGGAGGTCGGCCGGTCCTGCTCGGCGGAGACACTGAGCGGGTGCTCCATGTGCTGTGCCGACATGTGGCCCACTCCCGTGTGCTCCGCACCCGTGTGGTCCGCCTCAAGGTGCTGCTGGGCCTCGGCGAGACCGATGCCGCGTTGGAAGGCGGCCATCAGGCCCGGGTCGTGACCGGCGACCTGGTCGGCGTCCTGGCGCGGTGCCGGGCCGTCGCGCAGCTGGGGCGCGATGTGTTCCTGGGCGCGGCGGCGGGGCAGTTGCGGGGGCCGGCCCATGGTGCCGCGGACGGTGCCGGTGCGAGGCGTGGGCGGCGCGGTCGCGTGGTCCGCGACGAGATGCCGGTCGTCGGGCCGGATGCCGGGCACGGCCTCCGCCGGGTTGGGCCGCTCCTCGTGGGCGCCGCGCACGGGCAGTGGTGTGGGAGCGCCGCCCGGCGTGGTCCCGTGCGGCG
>NZ_JAMGBF010000284.1 GCF_023516615.1 Streptomyces panaciradicis | reverse complement strand
CGTGCCGGCGGGTGATCAGGCAGACCGCGAGGCCGAGGAACGCCTCGCGGATGCCGTCACGTCGTTCCCAGCCGACCCACAGGCGGCGCAAGCCGTGCAGCCAGGAGATCATCCGCTCGACGCCCCAGCACAAGGTGCCCCGACCGGTGCCGTGCGGCCGGCCGCCTTCGGCGATCGCGGGCCCGATACCGCGCCGGCGCAGGAGGCGGCGATACCTGTCGTGGTCGAAGCCGCGGTCGGCCAAGAGCATGCCGGACCGCCTGCGCGACCTGCCGACCACTGCGGCAACGGCCGAAATCTTGCCCACCAGCGACAGGAATGCGGTGACGTCGCCCGCGGTTTTCGCCGGCCGGCGACACCGCGAGCGGAACGCCCTGACCGCCGGTGACAAGACAGTGCCTGCCGCCCGGCCATACGCCGCCGACCGGGCTGGATCCGCTTCGGGGCCCCGGCGTGCCGCCCGGACGCGGGAAACCGGCAGTCACATGCTCAACCGCTTTTGTGAGAGCCAGGAAACGAGGCCGGCAGGGCCGGGCGCGGGCCTATGCCAGAGCGCGGGTGACACAGTGAGCGGGCAGGGCCGGGCGAGCCGGGCCGCCGTGGCTACAGATCTTCGGGTAGCAGCCGAAATGCCGGGTGCCCGGTCAGGGGCCGGACCATGCGGAAACGGCGGCCGGTGGTGAGCAGGGCGTCGGTGCGATAGGCGGCGGCGAGGGCGACGTTCATGGCGTCGGTGAGGCCGATGCCTTTGCCTCCGTCAGCGTCCGCGTAGCCTTCGGCGACCGCGATGGCCGCACTCAGATGCGCACTGACGGCAGGCACCTCGAAGCGTCGGGTTGCAACGTTACGTTCGATGAAGCGTGCCGCCATCAGGGCCTTGCGGGCTCCGGCCCGGGTGGAGATCAGATAGTCCAGTTCAGCCAGAACCAGGGGAGAGATGATGAGGTGGCTGGTCGCTGCCAGGGCCTTCTTGTGCTCCTCGTGGCCAGTGAGTTTCGAATCGAGCAGGCGGTACAAACCGTTGGTGTCAGCGACGGCGACCAGACTCACTCGCCCATCCCCTTAAGAACATCCTCGATCTCGTCGTCGGTGAGGTCGGGCAGGCCGAGGTCGGGCAGATCGAGGTCGCCCATGGCGTCGGTCGGGTACGGGGGCACCTCGGTGTCGTTGATCGGGACCACCCGTGCGACGGGGGTGCCGTTCTTGGTGACGGTGACGGTCTCACCCCGAGCTGCTGCGGCGAGAATCTGGGAGGACTTCTGGTTGAACTCGCGGGCCGTGGTCTCCATGTAGTACATGTTACTACGAGCGTGTGTTCCGCTGTGCGGGTACGCGCCAGGACCACCCGAAGCGGTATCGCCGCCCCCCCACCGAAGGGCACTGGTGACACGCGCGGCCAGGCATTTGCCCGAGCGCGCCCCCCTCGCCGAAACCGTCCGGCCAGGACGGACCTGCCCAAGCTGCGACTCTTGGCCACACAGCCTGCCCGCTCAGCCAGACAAGGGGCGGCTCAACGAGGCCGGCAGGTCCGGGTACGGGCCCGTGCCAGAGCGCGGGCGCGGGTGCGGGTCATTCCTGACGGGAGGCCGCGGCCGGGGTGCCGCCGGCCTGCAGCCCGCCCAGGACCTCGGCCGCGGCCAGCCGGGGCAGCAGCAGGTCCCAGAACTGCACCAGCGTCTGCGCCGACGTCCAGGCAGGATCCTCCGCACCCAACTGCTCAAACCCCACCGTCGCCGCCACCACCGTCACCGAAGCATCGGCCGCCGACACACCCGGAGCCAGGACGCCGTCACGCTCGGCGTCCTTGAGGACCTCCTCCACCCAGCCCTGCCACTGCCCCCGCAAGTCCGCCGACCCGTCCCGGCGCGGCGGCCCACTGCCCAGCTCGAACCCGGCCCGCACCACCACATCCCGCTCCAGACGCTCCATCAGGGCATGCGTGGCATCAATGAGCCGCTGCAACGGATACGCCCCACCCGCCCGCACGGAAGCACCGATCGCCCGCAGCACGGCGGCCGCCTCCTCCTCCACCGCACGCGCCAGAGCCTGCTTGCTGGCGAAATGAAAATGCAGCGCCCCATTGCTCACCCCCGCCATCTTGCTGATCGACGTCAGCGACGCCAGCACGAAACCATCCCGGGCAAACACCTCCGCCGCCGCCCGCACCAACGCCCGACGCGTCCGCGCAGCCCGCTCCTGCTTCACCATCGCCTCGAACTCCCCTGCCCTCGCAGCCCGCAGCCGGCCACCGCCGGCCCTCACCTTCACCCCAGCACGACCCGCACACAGCCCACCCCCACCACCACGCCAAGCAACCGACGCCCCGACGCGCGGACGCGCGGACGGCCGAGCGGCGCGGCACCGTATACGCCCCCGCGCACCACCGCACACCGATCCGCGAGAGTCCGGGCGGACCGGCACAGCTGGCCCAACCGGCCACACCCCACGGCACACCACAGACGGAAAAACGCGCACACGCACGCTCCCCACCCCACCGCGGGCCGTCACCGCCGGTCGACACACCAGGGATTGTAACAAACCGCGCACGCGGTCTCTATTTTAAGGGTGAAGGTCCTGCGAAACCACGACCGCCCCCATGCCACCTTCACGGCGGCCGGGGGCGCACCGGCCGGCCCGCCACCGACCGCCGGGCCGCCAACCCCTCGCACCCCGGCCCCCAGCACTCCGAGGGCGGCGGAGAAGAGTGAGGGCTCACCGGCCGCGCCGCACCCGGTCCGCGGCCGCCGGCCCGCCCTGCCCGGCCCTGTCGGCCCGCCGTGATCAGGGAATATGCCCCTCGCATGAAAGCCGCCCCGGGACGGGCCGCCCGGGAAGGGCCCGGTAAGACGACGGACGGCGCCCCTCGCCGGCCCGGGGCTCCCGGGAGGCTCCACCGGGCCGCGAGGACCCGGCAAGCGCCCGTCAGCCGAAGACAGAGAGCACCCCGAGCGCTCCTCCACCGACAGGGAACGCGGCGCTCCGCATTTTGCTCGCGGGAACCCCGCATTCCTTCTAGAAATTAAACCGGGTGGTATGTATCTTCACTGTCCTCGGCGCTCCACCACCCACATTCCGGCCACAACCAGGCCACGGCGGCTCGGGGGAAAACCATGTCCACGCCTGTGAGCACCTACCGCACGAACCACTCGATACCCGGCATGACCCACCCGCGGCACCCCGGCGCCCCCACCGGCAGCGCCCCCCTCTCCCAGCGCCTGACCCGCACCGTCCCCAAAGAACCCGTCCACCGCGCATCCGTCGCCGAAGTCCTGCTCACCGACTGGGCACGCAGCAGCGCACACCACTTCGTTCTGGCCGCCCAATGGCCCCGCGGACACAGCTTCTACACCCCCATCGACGGCCGCCACGACCCCCTCATCGCCGCCGAAACGATCCGCCAGACCGGCCTCCTCCTCGCCCACACCGAATACCACGTCCCCCTCGGCCACCACTTCCTCCTCCACAACCTCCACGTGACCGTGACGCCCGCACAGATGCGCGTAGGCGCCGCCCCCGCCACCCTCGAACTCCACGCCCGCGTCGGAGAGGTGAAGGAACGCCGCGGCCAGGTGACCGGCTTCCGCACCGACGTCACCATCCACCGCGACGGCCACCTCACCGCCACCGGAGGCGGCACCATGACCTGCATCGCCCCCCGCGTCTACCAACGCCTACGCGCCCCCCACACCGGCCCCGACACCATCCCCGCCCTGCCCCTCACCGCACCCGAACCCCCACAAAACGTCGGACGCACCACCCCCACCGACGTCGTCCTCACCCCCCTCGGCCAACCTGGCCGCTGGCAACTCCGCATCGACACCCGCCACCCCACCCTCTTCGACCACCCCCACGACCACACCCCCGGCATGCTCCTCCTCGAAGCCGCCCGCCAAGCCACCACCGCCACCCTGGGCC
>NZ_JAMGBF010000283.1 GCF_023516615.1 Streptomyces panaciradicis | reverse complement strand
GGCCGACGCGGCCGGTGCGCCCGGACTCGTGCCGGGCGGGGCTTCCCCCGCCGCGCCCCCGGCGGGGACCCGCACGCAGCCCTCTCCGTCGGCGACCGTCCGCATGCGTGCCCCCGGGCCGCCGGCCGGGGACAGGCGCAGGGCCGACTCGCCGACGCGCAGCAGGGCGCCCGGGGTGAAGCGGACCGGGCGGGTGGTCAGACGGGTGCCGTCCAGGGTGGTGCCGTTCGTGGAGCCGAGGTCGGCGACCGAGACGCGGCCGTCGGCGGCCACCGTCACCGCGCAGTGCAGCCGGGAGACGTCCGGGTCGTCGAGCGGGACGTCGGCGTCGGCGGAGCGGCCGATGCGGATCTCGCCGCCGTGCAGCAGGTGGACGCCGCCCGCGTCCGGGCCCGAGACGACGTGCAGCTGGGTCGGGGCGTCGTCGAGCTCGGGGTGCGGTTCCGGCTCGGCGGGGGCGCCCAGGGACAGTACGGCGCCGTCGATCAGGGGCGGCTCGCCCAGCGTGCACCGCTGGTCGTCGAGCCGCTGCGCGCCCGCGTACAGCACGACCGCGCCGCCTCCGGAAGCGGCGCCGGCGTCACCGGAGACCGCGGAGGCCAGTGCCGAGGCCACCGTGGCCAGGGCCGTGCCGGCGGGTGCCGTGACCAGCACGTCGCGGCTCGCTGCGCGGCCCCGCGCCTTCTCGGGCGGGCCCAGCGGGTCTACGACGGTCAGCCGGATCTGCATCGCCGTCAGCGGTCCCTTCTGCGCGGGCGGCGCGGAATCCCCCCACCCCACACGAGCACGTCGGCCAGTACTGGAGGCATCCTCGCACCTGCCACCGACAACACGCCCATGCCCCGGTCCCAAGTGATCTTGATTGGTCAGCTCTGCCCCTAAAAGTGCCTGACCGTCGGCGCGTCGGCGATCAGTTGAGATCGGTCACGTCCGGTCACGGGCAACCGGCCGACCGGAGCGAGCGTCTTTCCTTCGAACCGAGCACCTTTCCTTCGAACAAGGACGGGAACCGGAACGTAAGAGGCACAGACGGCGCACAGAACGGCGCGGGGACCGACGCGCGGCGCGAGCCACAGAAAGCGGACAGGATGCCGCCCGGCGCGGCGGCACTAGAGTGGACCGGAACACTGGCAAGCAAGCAGGGAGCGCATGACGTGCGGCCGGTAGGCAGCAAGTACCTGCTCGAGGAGCCGCTCGGACGCGGCGCCACGGGCACCGTCTGGCGAGCCCGCCAGCGAGAGACCGCGGGGGCCGAGGCGGCCGTGCCCGGTCAGCCCGGCGAGACGGTCGCGATCAAGGTCCTCAAGGAGGAGCTCGCGAACGACGCCGACATCGTGATGCGGTTCCTCAGAGAGCGTTCCGTCCTGCTGCGCCTGACCCACCCGAACATCGTCCGGGTTCGCGACCTGGTGGTGGAGGGCGATCTGCTGGCGCTCGTCATGGACCTCGTCGAGGGTCCCGACCTGCACCGCTACCTGCGGGAGAACGGCCCCTTCAGCCCCGTCGGCGCCGCCCTGCTCACCGCCCAGATCGCCGACGCGCTCGCCGCCAGCCACGTCGACGGCGTCGTCCACCGCGACCTGAAGCCGGCCAACGTGCTGCTCGCGCAGAACGGCGGCCAGATGCACCCGATGCTCACCGACTTCGGCATCGCCCGTCTGGCCGACTCCCCGGGGCTGACCCGCACCCACGAGTTCGTCGGCACGCCCGCGTACGTGGCGCCGGAGTCCGCCGAGGGCCGCCCGCAGACCTCCGCCGTCGACATCTACGGCGCCGGCATCCTGCTGTACGAGCTGGTCACCGGGCGTCCGCCGTTCAACGGCGGCTCCGCGCTCGAAGTCCTCCACCAGCACCTCAGCGCCGAGCCGCGCCGCCCCTCCACGGTCCCCGACCCGCTGTGGACCGTCATCGAGCGCTGCCTGCGCAAGAACCCGGACGAACGACCCAGCGCCGAGAACCTCGCCCGCGCCCTGCGCGTGGTCGCCGAGGGCATCGGCGTGCACGCCAACTCCGCGCAGATCGCCGCCGCGGACAACGTCGCCGTCCTGCTGGCCCCCGACCCGGCCCCGGCCGCGGTCCCCGGCTCCGCCGACCCCACGCAGGTCCTCCCGCACACCGCGGGCGGCTTCGACCCGAACGCCGCGACGAACGTCATGCCGACCACCGGCCGCCCGGGCCCCGTCGGCGCCGCCGACCCCACCGCCGTACTCCCGAACACGGGGGCCGCCGACCCGACCGCGGTCATGCCGCCGGTGCCCCAGGGACAGCCGGGGCAGCAGCCCGAGCAGCCGCACCCGTGGCAGAACCAGCTGCGCGCCGCCCGCGACCGCAACGAGCAGACCCAGGTGCAGTACCTCGACCCGAACGAGGACCCGCTGCGCCGGCGCCCGCAACGCCAGGTCGCCCGGCCGCAGCAGCAGCCCCGCCCCCAGCAGCAGCGGCCGCCGCAGCGCGGCCAGCAGGGGTACGGCTATCCGCAGCAGCAGCCCCAGCAGTACGCCCCGCCGCAGCACCACCAGCCTCAGCGGTACGCGCCCGCGCCCGAGCCGCAGCGGCCCGTGCGTGAGCCCCGGCAGCCCCGCCAGCCCAGCCCCAACCGGATGAAGATTCCCGGCCTCGGCTGCCTCAAGGGCTGTCTGTTCATGGTCGTCATCCTGTTCGTCGCCGCGTGGCTGGTCTGGGAACTCACCCCGCTGCAGCACTGGATCGGCACGGGCCGGGGCTACTTCTCCGAGCTCAAGCACCTGTACGACAACGTCAGCGGCTGGATCGGCGATCTGAGCAGCAAGTCCGGCGGCAACTGATCCACGGCTCGCCAGTTTGGTGACTTGTCGACATCCGGCGGGTGATTTCCGTCTCCGCGGTGAAGGTTGGCTCGTCCGGCGCGTAGTTTTGTCGGCTGGAAGTCCTGGTCTGTCGGCCGGGGGTCCGGGGGGCGTCCCCCGGAATGACGCAGCAGCGACTCACACGCGTCGGTAGGAGCAGTCTTGGGACGGAAGATCGGCAGCCGTTACACCGCGCACCAGATCCTGGGGCGGGGCAGCGCCGGCACGGTGTGGCTGGGCGAGGGACCGGAAGGACCCGTCGCCATCAAGTTGCTGCGCGAGGATCTCGCCTCCGACCAGGAGCTCGTCGGACGCTTCGTGCAGGAGCGCACGGCCCTGCTCGGGCTGGAGCACCCGCACATCGTCTCCGTCCGCGACCTGGTCGTGGACGGCAACGACCTCGCACTGGTCATGGACCTGGTCCGCGGCACCGATCTGCGCACCCGCCTGGACCGCGAGCGGCGGCTCGCGCCCGAGGCGGCGGTCGCGATAGTCGCCGACGTCGCGGACGGGCTGGCGGCCGCCCACGCCGCCGGGATCGTGCACCGCGACGTCAAGCCGGAGAACGTGCTCCTCGACATGCAGGGCCCGCTGGGCCCGGGCGGCGCGCACCCGGCCCTGCTGACCGACTTCGGCGTGGCCAAGCTGATCGACACCCCCCGCCGGACCCGTGCCACGAAGATCATCGGCACGCCGGACTACCTGGCCCCGGAGATCGTCGAGGGCCTGCCGCCCCGGGCCGCGGTCGACATCTACGCCCTCGCGACCGTCCTGTACGAGCTGCTGGCCGGCTTCACCCCGTTCGGCGGCGGACACCCCGGCGCGGTGCTGCGCCGCCATGTCACGGAGACGGTGGCCCCGCTGCCGGGCATCCCCGACGAGCTGTGGCAGCTGATCGTCCAGTGCCTGGCCAAGGCGCCGGCCTCCCGGCTGCGGGCCTCCGAGCTGGGCGCGCGGCTGCGCGAGCTGCTGCCGCTGATCGCCGGGATGCCGCCGCTGGACGTCGACGAGCCGGACGTGGAGCCCGCGGAGGAGGCCGAGGAGGCGCCCGCGGCGGTGCGGTCCGGCGAGCCGGTGCGGCGGCGCGGCGCGGTGCCCCTGGTGCCGGGCGCGAAGCCGGCCGACTCCAACCGCGACACCCACACCTCGATGCGGGTGCCGGGGC
>NZ_JAMGBF010000282.1 GCF_023516615.1 Streptomyces panaciradicis | reverse complement strand
GGTTCAAATCCCGTCAGGACCGCCGAGACCCTCACCGGTCTCGTGGCTGGGTAGCTCAGTTGGTACGAGCGATCGCCTGAAAAGCGATAGGTCGCCGGTTCGACCCCGGCCCCAGCCACAACCAAGGCCCCGATCCCCGGATCGGGGCCTCGTTGTATGCCCGGCCACCCACCCCGGTACAAATCGTTCGCCACGGATTTCCCGGGGATGAGATCCTGGATCGCGTATGTCTACGCACCCTGCCCCCGATGCCCCGGCCCTCGGCGCCCTCGCCCCCCGCCTGACCGAGCTGTCCCTGCGCGACGCGCACCGGCTCGGGCGCAGGCTCGAAGGCGCGCGCAAGATCCGCAAGGCGGAGGCCCGTGCCGCCGTGCTCGCCGAGATCGAGGCGGAGGTCGCCCGCGCCGAGGAGCGCATCGGCGAGCGGCGCGTCCGCGTGCCCGCGGTCAGCTACCCCGAGCAGCTGCCGGTCAGCCAGAAGAAGGACGAGATCGCCGCGGCCATCCGCGACCACCAGGTCGTCATCGTGGCCGGTGAGACCGGGTCCGGCAAGACGACCCAGATCCCGAAGATCTGCCTCGAACTGGGGCGCGGTGTACGCGGCATGATCGGCCACACGCAGCCCCGCCGGATCGCCGCGCGCACGGTCGCGGAGCGCGTGGCGGAGGAGATGAACACCCCCCTCGGCGAGGCCGTCGGCTGGAAGGTCCGGTTCACCGACCAGGTCAACCAGGACTCGACGTTCATCAAGCTGATGACGGACGGCATCCTGCTCGCCGAGATCCAGACCGACCGCGAGCTGCGCGCCTACGACACGATCATCATCGACGAGGCCCACGAGCGGTCCCTCAACATCGACTTCCTGCTCGGGTACCTCGCCCAGCTGCTGCCCAAGCGGCCGGATCTGAAGGTCGTCATCACCTCGGCGACCATCGATCCCGAGCGTTTCTCCCGGCACTTCGGCGACGCCCCGATCGTCGAGGTCAGCGGGCGGACGTACCCGGTGGAGGTGCGCTACCGCCCCCTCCTGGAGGAGGACTCCGACGACGCCGACCGGGACCAGATCACGGCGATCACGGACGCCGTCGAGGAGCTCATGGGTGAGGGGAAGGGCGACATCCTCGTCTTCCTCTCCGGGGAGCGGGAGATCCGGGACACCGCGGACGCGCTCACGCGCAAGCAGTACCGCTTCACCGAGATCCTGCCGCTCTACGCCCGCCTCTCGCACGCCGAGCAGCACCGCGTCTTCCAGCCCCACACCGGGCGCAGGATCGTTCTGGCGACGAACGTCGCCGAGACGTCCCTGACGGTCCCCGGCATCAAGTACGTCATCGACCCGGGCTTCGCGAGGATCAGCCGCTACAGCCACCGCACCAAGGTGCAGCGGCTGCCCATCGAGCCGATCAGCCAGGCCAGCGCCAACCAGCGCAAGGGGCGCTGCGGCCGTACCAGCGACGGCATCTGCGTCCGGCTCTACTCCGAGGACGACTTCCTCGCCCGCCCGGAGTTCACCGACGCGGAGATCCTCCGGACGAACCTGGCGTCCGTCATCCTGCAGATGACCGCGGCCGGCCTCGGCGACATCGAGAAGTTCCCCTTCATCGACCCGCCGGACCACCGCAACATCCGTGACGGCGTGCAGCTGCTGCAGGAACTGGGCGCGCTCGACGCGGCCGAGAAGGACCCGCGCAAGCGGCTCACGCAGACCGGCCGCAAGCTCGCCCAGCTGCCCGTCGACCCCCGGCTGGCCCGGATGGTCCTGGAGGCCGACAAGAACGGCTGCGTCCGCGAGGTCATGGTCATAGCCGCGGCGCTGTCCATCCAGGACCCGCGCGAGCGGCCCGCGGACAAACAGGCGCAGGCCGACCAGCAGCACGCCCGCTTCAAGGACGAGACCAGCGACTTCCTGGCCTACCTGAACCTCTGGCGGTACGTCCGGGAGCAGCAGAAGGAGCGGGGCTCCAGCTCCTTCCGCCGGATGTGCAAGCAGGAGTACCTCAACTTCCTGCGCATCCGCGAATGGCAGGACATCTACTCCCAACTGCGCACGGTCGCCAAGCAGATGGGCATCCACCTCAACGAGGACGACGCCCCCGGCGACCGCGTCCACGTCTCCCTGCTGGCCGGTCTGCTCTCGCACATCGGCATGAAGGACGTCAAGGACGGCGCGAAGAACGAGTATCTGGGCGCCCGCAACGCCAAGTTCGCGATCTTCCCCGGCTCGGCGCTGTTCAAGAAGCCGCCGCGGTTCGTGATGTCGGCGGAGCTGGTGGAGACCTCGCGCCTGTGGGCCCGCGTCAACGCCAGGATCGAACCGGAGTGGGTCGAACCCCTCGCCGGCCACCTCCTCAAGCGCACCTACAGCGAGCCGCACTGGGAGAAGGACCAGGCGGCGGTGATGGCGTACGAGAAGGTCACGCTCTACGGCGTCCCGATCATCGCCCAGCGCAAGGTGAACTACGGCCGGATCGACCCCGAGGCCTCCCGCGAACTGTTCATCCGCAACGCCCTCGTCGAGGGCGACTGGCGCACCCACCACAAGTTCTTCGCCGACAACCGCAAGCTGCTCAGCGAGGTCGAGGAGCTCGAACACCGCGCCCGGCGCCGGGACATCGTCGTCGACGACGAGACGCTCTTCGACTTCTACGACGCCCGGGTGCCCGAGCACGTGGTCTCCGGAGCCCACTTCGACTCCTGGTGGAAGCGCAAGCGGCACGAGCAGCCGGATTACCTGGACTTCGAGCGCGAAATGCTCATCCGGGAGTCGGCGGAGGCGGTCACCAAGGCCGACTACCCGGACTCCTGGCGGCAGGACGGACTGAAGTTCCGGGTGACGTACCAGTTCGAGCCGGGCGCGGACGCCGACGGTGTGACGGTCCACATCCCGCTGCAGGTCCTCAACCAGGTCAAGGACGAGGGCTTCGACTGGCAGATCCCGGGTCTGCGGGAGGAGTTGGTGACGGAGCTGATCCGCTCCCTGCCCAAGCCGATCCGCCGCCACTACGTTCCGGCCCCGAACTTCGCGAAGCGGTTCCTGGACACGGCCGTACCCCTGCAGGAGCCGCTGACGACGACCATGGCGCGCGAGCTGAAGCGCATGGTCGGTGTGCCCTTCACCGCCGAGGACTTCGACTGGTCGAAGGTGCCGGAGCATCTGCGCGTCACCTTCCGGATCGTGGACGAACGGCGGCGCAAGCTGGCCGAGGACAAGGACCTGGAGACGCTGCGGCTGCGCCTGCGGCCCAAGGCCCGCCAGGCCCTGTCCCAGGCGGCCGCGGCGACGGCGGAGCGCACCGGCGGGGAGTCCCTGGAACGCTCCGGCCTGACCGACTGGACGATCGGATCCCTCACCCGCGTCTTCGAGACCCGCCGCGCCGGCCAGCCGGTGAAGGCGTACCCGGCGCTCGTGGACGACGGCGACACGGTCTCCGTACGCCTCTTCGACACGGAGGCGGAGCAGGCGGAGGCGATGTGGAAGGGCACCCGCCGGCTCATCCTGCGCAACATCCCGGTCAACCCGGCGAAGTTCGCGTCCGAGAAACTGACGAACGCCCAGAAGCTCGCCCTCTCCGCCAATCCGCACGGCTCGATCCAGGCGCTCTTCGACGACTGCGCGATGGCCGCGGCCGACAAGCTGATCGGGGACTTCGGGGGGCCGGCGTGGGACGAGGAGTCGTACCGGAAGCTGTACGAGAGGGTGCGCGCGGAGATCGTGGACACGACGGTCCGCACGGTGGGTCAGGTGCAGCAGGTGCTGGCCGCCTGGCAGGCCTGTGAGCGCCGTCTGAAGGCCGTCCGCAGCCCCGTCCTGCTGCCCAACCTCCAGGACGTACGGGCCCAGCTGGACGCCCTCGTGAAGCCGGGCTTCGTCACCGAGGCCGGCCTGCGCCGCCTTCCCGACCTGATGCGGTACCTGGTCGCCGCGGACCGCCGCCTGCAGCAGATGCCGACCAACGCCCAGCGCGACACCACGCGCATGGAGAAGGTCCACGAGATGCGGGACGAGTACGCCTGGCTCCTGGAACAGCTTCCCCAGGGCCGCCCGGTGCCGTCCTCGGTCAAGGACATCCGCTGGATGCTGGAGGAGCTCCGGGTCAGCTACTTCGCGCACGCGCTGGGCACGGCGTACCCGGTCTCGGACAAGCGGATCGTGAAGGCGATCGACGCGGCCGCGCCGTGATCAGCCCCTTACAGAGGGTGAGTTCGACCAGGGGGCTCACCCTCCTGTACAGTCCTTCTCGCAGCGCAACGCACGAATAGCGCCGCGAAACCTGGTCCTGTGGAGCAGTTTGGAGT
>NZ_JAMGBF010000281.1 GCF_023516615.1 Streptomyces panaciradicis | reverse complement strand
TCGGTGGTCGTCAGCCACTTGATGCTCTTGAGGTTCCTCACGCCCCGCCTGTGTCCGTACCCGGCCGTGCGGTCACACTCGGCGGACGCGACGAGTATCACGGAAAAGGGTGTGACGATCCCGAAGGTGCCGGACACGAACCGAACATGAGCAACGACGAGATCTTCGCCGCTGCCTATCGCGAGCACTACTGGGCGGTCAGCCGTTATGTCGCACGTCGACTGAGCGGGCGGACCGGCGAGGTGGAGGAAGTGGTGGCGGAGGTGTTCACGGTGGCCTGGCGGCGCCGTGCCGACCTGCCGGCGTCCCCGCTGCCGTGGCTGTACGGCGTGGCACGCAACTGTCTGGCCAACGCGGTACGCGGACACGGGCGCCGGCGCAGGCTGCTGGACCGGCTGGGCAACGACGAGACCGCGCGCGGCCGGCAGATCGTGGACAGCCCCGACGCCGAGGCGCCGGGCGCCTGGGTGCACGAGGCGCTGGGCCGGCTCTCCGAGGCCGACCAGGAGGTCCTGCGCCTGACGGCCTGGGAGGAACTGGGCGTCGGTGATCTCGCCGTCGCGCTCGGCTGCGGCACCCGGGCGGCCGCGATGCGGCTGCACCGCGCCAGGCGCCGGCTGCGCGCCGAGATCGACCGTATGCGCCCCGCTCTCGCCGACGGAGGGACCGCTACGAAGGAGCACCGCCATGGCTGACGAACTCGAACTCCTGCGCAACGCCAACCCCGTACCGGCCGACGCACCGCGTTTCGGCGACGGCCCTTTGGACCAGCGGGCGGAGCGGCACCTGGCGGACCTGCTGGACGGCGGGCGGCGCGAGGGCCGGCGGTCGGCGCCTCTCCCCGGCCGGGGCCGGCGTACCGGGCTGCCCCGGGGCCGCGCGGCCGACGGCGAGCGCCGCGGTCAGGGCGGGCGGCGGACGCGTGGTCCCGTCCGGGGCAGCCGGGGGAAGGCCCCCTGGGGGCGGTCCGCGCCTCTTGCCCTCGGCAACCGGCCGGCCAGGGCTGCCTGGGGTCTCGCGGCTGCCCTCGTCGTGACCGTCGTGACGCTCGCTCTCGTGCTCACCGGCCCCGGCACGCCGCCCGCCGTCGCCGCGCCCCGTCCGCTCGTCGTGCAGGCCGGCTCCACCCCCGTACCGCTGAAGGTGCTGGCCGGGCGGGCGCGGGCGGCCGCGGCCGACGGCTCGCCCCGTCTGCGCAAGGGCACCCACGTGCAGTCGTGGAGCCTCGGCATGAGCGAGGACGCGCCGCCGATCACCCTGCCCGAGGAACGCGTCGTGCGCTGGCGGGCGGACGGCAGCCACACCGAACTCGTCGTCGCGACCGACCCGCGCCACCCCGGCCGGCCCGTCCTCAGCGACGGGGGCGGCGCCCGCCCGGTGCCGGACGGCCATGTGATCAGCCGCCGGACCTACCCGCCGAGCTGGAGCGACGCCCCGCCGGAGTCGCCCCCGCCGCACGACGCCGCCCGCCTGCGCGCCTACCTGAGCGAGGCCGCGTACCTGCGCGCCGCCCCCACCACCCCCGAACTCCTCGACGCGGTGGAGCTGTTGCTCGACCACTGGACCCTCGGCGCGCGCGAGAGCGCGGCCCTCGCGGCGCTGCTGGCGGACACCGGCGGCCTGCGCCCGGCCGGGCAGGTGACCGACCGGCTCGGGCGGCGCGGCCAGGCGTACGTCTACGAGGGCCGGGGCCTGCGCCGGATGCTGGTGCTGGACCCGGTCACCGGCGCCGTGCTCGGCCTGGAGAGCGTCTTCGTCCGGGCCGAGCCCGCGTACGGCGTCAAGGCCGGCGACGTGATGGCGTACAGCGCCTGGATGCGCTGATCACACCCCGAGTACGCCGGGGCCGGGGCCGCGCACGGGCGGGCCCCGGAGCCTCGTCGCCTCCTCCTACTCGTCCCAGGCCTGGATCAGGATCTCCTCGGCGATCTTCCCGTCGCGCAGCGTGATCATCGACTCGGCGAGCACGCGGGTGCCGTCCGAGTACCGGCAGGACTGGCTGTACGCGGCGTGGTCGCCCTGGATGATGCACTGGTCGACCTTGTGCGTCATGTCCCGGCTGTAGATGTCCTGGAAGAGGGCGCCGATCTCGTCGCGCCCGCGCAGGACCCTGGGCCGGCTCGGCTGACTGTTGCGGTCCACGATGCGTACTTGCGCGTCGTCCGCGTAGAGGGACAGAAGATCTGCCGCCGTGTGTCCTTCGACGCCCTTGCGCAGTGTCTCGGCGTTGAAGGTGGAGCTTGCCGCGGTGCCCATGGTGACCTCCTCCGAGAGCCGCGACCCTGTGCGGAGCGGGCCGCGCAGCACCTCACCTTCGAGACTCCTCCGCCCCGGCAGGCTCGGCAAGCGCAGGGGTGCGATGCGCCTGACGGGTGAGCGGGGCGGTGCGCCCGTGTCCGGCGGGCGTCCGCGGCCGTTGCTCAAAGCATGATCTCAACACGACGTATCGCCGCCGCCGTTGGTCTCGCCGCGGGCATCACCGGCCTCGCCGCGCCGATGGCGGGCGCCGCCCCGGCCGTTCCGAACCCGGGCCGGATCAGCCCGATGGCCACGCTCGACTCGCTCGCGGTGAGCGACGTGCCTCGGGAGCACGTGGGCGAGATGCCCCGGCCGTCCGACCAGCTGCAGCGGCTGAACGACCTCAACCAGCTGCACCAGGTCACCGACCTGGCAGCCCCCCTGCTCCCGCTCCTCGGCGCCGTCCACTGAGCCGCTGACCGACCTAGGGCCGCCCGATCCGGGCGGCCCTCGCCGTGTGTCGGGACCCCGGCCTCACCCGGCCGTCGCGAGGAACTGCGTGGCCGCGAGCTCCGCGTACAGCGGGTCCGCGGCGACGAGTTCGCGATGGGTGCCCACGGCACGCACCCGGCCCGCGTCCATGACGACGATCCGGTCCGCCATCGTCACCGTCGACAGCCGGTGAGCGACGACCAGGACCGTCGTCGTCCGGGCGACGTCCGCGACGGTGTCGCGCAGCGCCGCCTCGTTGACCGCGTCCAGCTGCGAGGTGGCCTCGTCGAGCAGCAGCAGGCGGGGACGGCGCAGCAGCGCGCGGGCGATGGCCACCCGCTGGCGCTCACCGCCGGAGAGCTTGGTGCCGCGGTGCCCTACCAGCGTCTCCAGGCCCTGCGGCAGGCGGGCGACCAGCCCGTCGAGGCGGGTCGTCCTCACCACGCGCGCCACGGCGTCGTCGTCCGCCTCCGGGTTGCCCAGCAGCAGGTTGTCCCGCAGCGAACCCGACAGGACCGGCGCGTCCTGCTCCACATAGCCGATCGCCGACCGCAGCCGCGGCAGCTCCCAGTCGGCGAGCGGGCGGCCGTCCAGGGTGATCGTCCCGGACTCGGGGTCGTAGAACCGCTCGATGAGCGAGAAGACCGTCGTCTTGCCCGCGCCGGACGGGCCGACGAACGCCGTCATGCCGCGCGGGGGCACGGCGAACGACACGCCGTGGTGCACGTACGGCAGGTCGTCGGCGTACCGGAAGCGGACCTCGTCGAAGGCGAGGGCGGCCGGTTCCGCGCCGGGCGACGGCAACGGAGCGGGCCGGTCCGCGGGTTCGGACGGCAGGCTCAGCGCCTCCTGGATGCGGGCCAGGGCGGCCGCCCCCGTCTGGTACTGCGTGATCGCGCCGACCACCTGCTGGATCGGGGACATCAGGTAGAAGACGTACAGCAGGAACGCCACCAGCGTGCCCACCTCGATCGCGCCGGTCGCCACCCGTGCCCCGCCCACGGCCAGGACGGTGATGAAGGCGATCTGCATCGCCAGCCCGGCCGTGTTGCCCGCCGCCGCCGACCACTTGGCGGCGCTCACGCTCTGCCGCCACGACTCCTCGGCCGCCTCGTGCAGCGTCCGTTCCTCACGGTGCTCGGCACCGGAGGCCTTCACCGTGCGCAGCGCACCGAGGATGCGCTCCAGCGAGGCACCCATCACCCCGACCGCGTCCTGCGCCCGCCTGCTGGCCCGGTTGATCCGGGGCACGATCACCCCGAGGACCGTGCCCGCACCCGCGATCACCGCCAGCGTGACCCCCAGCAGCACGGGGTCGACGAGGCCCATCATCACCACGGTCGCGACGAGCGTCAGCCCGCCCGTGCCGAGGCCCACCAGGGAGTCGGTGGTGACCTCGCGCAGCAGTGTCGTGTCCGAGGTGATGCGCGCCATCAGGTCGCCCGGCTCGCTGCGGTCCACGGCCGTGATCCGCAGCCGCAGAAGATACGACGACAACGCGCGCCGCGCGCCGAGGACCACCGACTCCGCGGTGCGCCGCAGCACGTACGAACCGAGCCCGCCCAGGGCCGCGTTGGCGATGACGAGCGCGGACATGGCGAGCAACGCGCCGGTGATGGCCCGGTCGTGGGACAGGTCGTCGATGAGCCCCTTCGCCACCAGCGGCAGCAACAGCCCGGTGGCGCCCGTGAGCAGCGACAGCAGCGCGCCGGTCAGCAGGGCCCACCGATGCGGCCGGACGTAACCGATGAGCAGCCGCCAGGCGGCCGATGGGGTCTCGGTGGCTGCGATGCTCACGGGGCTCCTCGCGGGAAGGGTGGAGCATTCAGGCTACGTCGGCCGCGTCGCCGGACGCGGGGCGCCGCCGCCGTTACCGATCAGTCACCTCTAGGGTCGAAAGGACGGACACCGGCGAAGGGAAGGGTTCAGCACCATGGCGCAGGAAGTACGGGGCGTGATCGCACCGGGCAAGGACGAGCCGGTGCGGGTGGAGACGATCG
>NZ_JAMGBF010000280.1 GCF_023516615.1 Streptomyces panaciradicis | reverse complement strand
ACCGGCGAAGGGAAGGGTTCAGCACCATGGCGCAGGAAGTACGGGGCGTGATCGCACCGGGCAAGGACGAGCCGGTGCGGGTGGAGACGATCGTCGTGCCCGATCCCGGTCCCGGTGAGGCGGTCGTCCAGGTGCAGGCGTGCGGGGTGTGCCACACCGACCTGCACTACAAACAGGGCGGCATCAGCGACGACTTCCCGTTCCTGCTCG
>NZ_JAMGBF010000028.1 GCF_023516615.1 Streptomyces panaciradicis | reverse complement strand
CCCCGGCGTTCGACCTGCACCACCCGGAGATCGCCGCGCTCGAGGCCGAGGCGGTGAGGTGACATGGCACAGGCCGTCCTGGCGGTCGGCACCGCCCTGGTGACCGCGTCCGGCTGTGTCTGGTACGTCCCGGCCCTCGTCGACCTGCGGGCGGGCGCCGACCGCCCGGACTCCCGCCGCCTCGCCGCGGCGGCCTGCCTCACCGGCTGGGGCACCGCCGGCCTCGTCACCGTCCTGCTGTCCGTCGTCGGGACGTGGTGGCCGGTGGCCGGGACGGTCGCGGCGGGCGCGGTCGCCACGGCCGGCCTCCGCGTCCGTGCCCTCGTCCGGCGCCGGGACGAACGGCGCGAAGTGGCCCGGCAGTGGGCGGCGTTGAGCCCGGGCCCGCCCCGGCACGGCAGAGCCGACGACAGCGCCCGGGACGTCTTCGCCGCCCTTCTGGGCTCCGCCCTGGCCGTCGCCGCGGTCGCCGCCGCCGTCGCGGTGAGCCCGGCGACGGGCGGCGGGATCGACTGGCTGGTGGCCGCGGCGCCGGTCGCGGTCGCGGGCCTGATGCTCGTCCTCGCGGCCACACACGCGCGGACGACCCGCCGCGGCCCGGCGCCAGGCCGCACGCGCCACCCGAGTTGAGGAGCGTCCGGGACGGGCGACTTCGGCTACCAGCGCAGCGGAAGGGCCGCGAGATGCTCGCCGAGCAGCCCGGAGATGATCCGGTGGTCGTGGACTGAGGGGTGCCAGTCGCAGCCCCGGTAGTCCAGGCCCGCGCCGTCGTAGTAGCAGTGCATCCTCCGGTCGGTCGGTGACGGCGGTCCGAACGGGCTGCCTTGTGAACGGACATCGACTTCGGGGGAGGGACCCTCGGGGAAGGCAGGCAGGGCCGCATGGCCCTGTCCAGGGCGGGGCGCCGGTGATTGGGTTGAGGAGACGGGGAGGGCCCCGTACAGAGACGCGGAGGAGCAGCGGGGGGCTGCGCACCGCGTGATCAGGGACCACGAGAAGTGGTCGGGGCCCTCCCCGTCGACGTCATGGGCGGCCCGGACCGGGCCCGTCTCGTGCGGGGGGAATGGGCGGGGCGGCGCACGACCTCCCCAGGACCGCGCCGCCCCACTCCGGTGATACGGCGCCCGTATACCCCGGCTCGCCGCGATCAACCCCCCGATCGGAACGCGATCGTCCGTCGAACTTCAAGTGGGCTGCTAGCCAGGGGAGTTCGGCGGCGCTTCTCGCACGGGCCGGGAAGCGGGAACTACGCCTGCGGGAACCGGACCAACGAAGGCGGCCGGGGCGGCGCGGTCGGGCGTCTGGCGGCTTCGTCGGGGAACGCGGAGCATGCTGGGAGGGACACGAACGAGCCGGGAGGTACGCGCATGCGGTGGTGGACCGGAGCGTGGGTGCTCGCCGCGGTGCTGGCGCTGGCCGCGTGCGGCTCGTCGGACGGCGGCGGGCGGGCGTCGGGCAGCCCCTCGGGCAGCCCGTCCACGGAGCCTACGTCCGGCACCCCGGCGCCGCCCTCCCCGACGCCCTCGTCCTCCGCACCGTCCGCGTCGGCGGCCTCGCCCTCGCCGTCGGCCACCGGCTGCGTGGCGGGGCTGACCCGGGTCACCGTCGAACCGGGCGACCCGGTCCAGCGGCGGCTGTGCGTACGGCCGGGGACCGTGATCTCCCTGGTGCTGCGGCCGCGGGTGGACGACAAACGGTGGACGGACGTGCGCAGTTCGGCGCCGGTCTTCGTCGTGGTGACCGGCTGGCGTGTGGACGCCGACGGCACCGCGCACGCCACCCTGCGAAGCGCCGGGACCCGGGGCGGCAGCGCCCGCGTCACCGCGCCGGCGAAGGCGCCGGACGTGGCGGGTGCGGCGCGGGTGGCCTTCACCCTGGACGTGACCGTCACCCCGTACCCGCGCGAGGGCTGAGCCGGGCGGCGCCCAGGGCCGGCCCTACGCCGGCCGGCCCCCGGGCGTGCGTGCCCTGTGCGCTCACCCGACGAGATCGGTGGATTCCCACAGTGTCCGGTCCTCGGCGAGTTCCGCCGCACCCTTGTCGGCCAGGGCGTCGACGGCGGCGTTGAACCGCGCCATGGAGGTGGGGTGGTCCGGACCCAGGACGTACTCCTTCAGCGTGCGGCGCTCAGCAGCCATGAGGTCCAGCCGCGGCTCACGCACCGTGCGCAGGATCTCCGGGAGGCGCTCGCAGGCGCGGTCCAGCAGGTAGGCGCCGCCCGCCGTGGTGTAGGCGGCCCGGAACTCCTCGTCCGGCAGGTCGTCGGCGTTGGTCAGCACGTACGGCTTGAGACTGGCGACGAAGTCGGCGACCACCGACGACACGTCGCTGATGAGCACGTCGGCCTGGTTGAAGCACTCGTACAGGGAGGGCAGTTGCTCCAGGACCACATGGTGTGCGACCGGGCCGCGGCTCTCCCAGAAGAGCCGGTGCCACTCGGCGTGCAGGGCCTGCCACTCGGCCGCGTCGTCGTGCTCGGGCGGACGCGCCTGCCGGGTCTGCTGGGCGTCGTCGCCGGCCTGCCGTCCGGCCAGTTCGTCGATCCGGGACCGGATCGAGGCCAGCCGCGAGCGGACCGCGGCGGACGCCGCCCGCGACGGCGCGGCCTCCCGGCGCTCGTTGTCGGCGTCCAGCAGTGCGCGGATCGCCCGGTCCGCGGCGGCCGCCTCGGCCGAACGCCTGCCGGTGAGCGGATGCGGCTTGTAGAGGATCCGGACGTCGTCGGCGAGGAGCTTCTCGATGAGGGGAACGCCCATCGGGATCAGGGAGGTGTGGCAGTCGTCGTCGCTCCAGCCCTCCCAGGTCGGGGCGTACATGACGACCGGCCGCGGGCCGGGCGTGTGGTCGGCGTGCAGCCGGATCGGCGCCAGTTGCGGGCGGCCCACCTCGACGATGGCCTCCTCGCTGATGGCGTGCCGGACGCGCCGGTAGCGGTCGCGGCCGGCCCGGCCGGCCACCCAGATCTCGTCGTAGACCTTGCTGACCCGGTTGCTGCTGGCCAGCTTGTCGCTGTCGCCGTGGCCGATGAAGACGTGTTTGGCCTCGGCCACGCGCAGCATGTGCACGTTCTTGCCGGCGTTGCCGGGATACAGGACGACCCGGATTCCGGACAGGTCGAGCTCGGCGAGGTCGTCGGCCTTGGGCACGCAGAGCACCGGGAGCCGGGTACGGCTGAGATGGTGGAACGAGGCCCGCTCGCGCAGGATGATCAGTGGGCGCCGGTCGAGCCGCTCCAGCGTCTCGATCCACATGTTGACCTGGTACATGAAGTCCCGGGACACCGCGGCGAAGCTGAAGTACAGCGCCACCTCGGGGCGGTGAGCGGCGAGTTGGCGGTCGACCTCGGCGAGGATCTCCTCGCGCGAGGGCATGCGGCGCACCCGGACGTACTGCCCCAGCAGCGCGGTCACCGCCGCCGTGGTGACGCCGACGGTCACGGCGAATCCGCCGTACGCCGTCTCCCAGCGGCCGGTGGCCAGCGCCGCCAGGAGTCCGGCGTGTGCGGCCAGGTCCAGATGGAGGAGCTTGCGCAGGTAGCGCCGGAACAGGAAGGCGGGCGGCTGCTTCGGGATGGGCAGCGCGCTCATGTCGAGGTTGCGCACCACCAGCGGCAGCACCCGCCGTCTGCGGATCGCGTGATGCAGCGCCGTGAACAGCATCACCAGCGCGAAATGAGCGCTGAAGACGGCGAGCCCGGCGATCAGCACGGCGTCGGGCGCGTCCATCCGGTCGGCGAGGGCGAGCAGCATCACTGTGCGGACGGCGAACCGCAGCGTGCGGTCGAGCTGCAGCGTGGCCAGCCGGCGGACGAAACCGGGGGCGCGGACGTGCAGCGCCTCGTCCGCGAGATAACTCACGGTCGACGCCACGGCGAAGCCGCCCAGCGACGGCAACAGCGCACAGACGGGCAGGGCCGCGAAACCGGCGGCCAGCAGAAGGACGAGGAGCAGGTCAGTCGTCCCGCGCACGCGCAGGACACCACACAACCGACGGGCCATCATGGACAAGGTTCCCCCCACGGAACTGACTACGGGCGGTAAGCGCCGCGCATGCCAGTTCGACCCGGACCGAGGGCGCATAGTTGTGCACCTGGAGATCGGAATTTGTTCACTTTCGATTCACACCGGCTCTCCCTCCACTTCCGTGCGAGCTTCGGTCAGGAGTTCGAAACGGTGTGCACTTCCGCTCCGGAAGGGCATACGGGAAGGGCACCCGGGGCAGGGGGCGGCGGCAGCGCGAGCGACGAGAAGGTGAAGACATGGCCGAGCCGGTGAACCGGCGGACCGCACGGCGCGAGGCCGTGCCGGCGCCGTCCGCCGAGCTGACCACGGCACTGGAGGCCATCGGGGCCGGGGCGTACGTCGTGGACGACGAGGGACGCATCATCGCCGCCAACGTCCTCACCGAGCGGCTGCTGGGCCGGCCGGCCGAGGATCTGCTGGGCCACGACGCGCACGAGCTGCTGCACCGCGGACCGCGCGGCCAGATCCTGCCGAGGACGCAGTGCAGGATGCGCCAGGCGTTCCACGACCGGCGGCCGGCCCAGGCCGACATCGACTACTTCGCGCGCGCGGACGGCACACTGCTGCCCATCTCCTGGATGATCACGCCGTACGACGTCGCCGCCGACGAGGGCCGCACCCTCATCGTCTTCCACAGCGCCGAGGACCCGCTGGAGCCGATGCCGCAGCCGGAGCCGGCGACCGAGCCGATGCCGGAGCTGGAACGGCTGGCCCTGCTGGCCGAGACCACCGCGCGCCTGACGTCCACGCTGGACACCGAGGAGACGCTGCGCCGGCTGGTGGAGCTGGTCGTGCCCCGGCTGGCGGACTGGGCGGTCGTCGACCTGATCAGCGAGCGCGACGAGGTGTGGCGCACGGTCGTGGTGCACGCCGAGGACGACGGCGCCCTGGTCGAGCGGGAGGACCTGCAGGGCCCGATGCCGCCGGTCCCGCAGGAGTCCCCCATGCCGCTCTCCCGGGCCCTGCGCGGGGTCGCCTCGACCCTGGCGGACCAGCAGACGTACCGGAAGCCACCGGACGCCGGCATCGCGGTCGAGCAGCGCCGCCTGTTCGACGTCACCGGCATGCACTCCGCGGCCATCGCGCCCATCCGCAGCACCCGCGACGTGCTGGGCGCCCTGACGGTGGGCCGCTCCGAGAACCCGGTGGCCTTCACCTCCGCCGAACTCCCGCTGATCGAGGACATCGCCCGCCGCGCCGGTCTCGCGCTGGACAACGCCCGCCTCTACCAGCGACAGCGCAAGGTCGCCGAGACCATGCAGAACCATCTGCTGCCCCAGATGCCGGGCGTGCCGGACCTGCAGATGACGGTCCGCTACCTGCCCGCGCCGCACGCCTCGCAGGTGGGCGGCGACTGGTACGACGCCTTCCGCCTGTCCGACGGCTCCACCGCCCTGGCCATCGGAGACGTCGTCGGCCACGACCTGGAGGCCGCGGCCGGCATGGCTCAGGTCCGCAACATGCTCCGCGCCTACGCCTGGTCCCAGCAGGAACCGCCCAGCCGCATCGTCGAACGGCTCGACGAGGCGATCCAGCACATCACCGACGTCTCCATGGCCACCGTGATCTTCGGCCGGCTCGAGGCCGCGGAGGAGGGACACTGGCGGCTGTCCTGGACCAACGCGGGCCACCCCCCGCCGTTGCTGATCAGCCGCGACGGCCTGACCCACTACCTCACCCAGGGCCACGGCCTCCTCCTGGGCACCGGTGCCCGGACCAACCGTTCCGACGCCACGGTCTCCCTCCCGCCCGGCTCCACCCTGGTGCTCTACACCGACGGGCTGGTCGAAGCGCGCGGCCACACCCTGGACGTGGGCCTGAACCGGCTGCGCCAGCACGCCGCCGCCCTGGCCCACCGGCCCCTCGGGGCGTTCACCGACCAGCTGCTGCGCCGCGTCCGGCCGGCCGAGAACGACGACGACGTCGCCCTGCTGGCCCTGCGCACCCCCGGCCACGCGACGGACTGGGGCGCTTCCGGCGACCGGCGGTGAGCCGCCCCGGTTCGGGTACTCGCGCCGCGCCGAGTTCTTCGACCGGAGGTGATCGCATGCCGTGCGGGCCGACGACCGGGGGCGGGTGCACGCGGTCGACGGCACGACGCCCGAGGACGCCACCGCACGCGCCGCGGAGGAGGCCCGCGCCCGCGGCAGGCTGGAGCGGTCCAGGCTGGAGATGGTGCTGGGATACGCCGAGGCGACGGGCTGCCGCCGGCGTTTCCTGCTCGGCTACTTCGGCGAGCCGTACGAGGCGCCGTGCGGCGGCTGCGACGTGTGCGCGCCCGCCTCGGGCGCCGGCTCCTCCTCCGCGGAGGACACGGTCGTCGACGGGGTCGGCGAGAGCGACGGCGACCGGCCGGCCCATCCCGCGGCCCCGTCCTACCCGGCGGGCGCCCTGGTGCGGCACAGCGAATGGGGCGACGGCACGGTGATGAGCGAGGAGGGCGACCGCATCACCGTGCTGTTCGACTCCATGGGCTACCGGACGCTGTCCCTGGCCGCGGTCGCCGACCAGGACCTGCTCACGGCGCGCGAAGGCGACCGGAGCTGACCTGACGCCGGTCCCGGGACCGGCGTCAGCGCCGCGCCACCACGCGCAGCGTCTTCACCGAGGGGTCCGCGGCATCGGGGATGAGCACCCCGTGCTCGACGCCGCTGGCCACTCCCCCGGTGCTGACCACGGCGTCGTCGACGAGGTGCTGCAGGAAGTCGCGCACGGAGGCGGTCTCCGTCAGCCAGCCCATCCACCGCCCGTCACCTCCCGTGTCGGGGCTTCTCCAGGGGTCCGGAATGTGCGGATACCCGCTGAGCGGAGGAATGCGCCGCGGACCGAGGTCCTCGTTCCCGACCGAGACGTCCGCCCGAGGCTTCCGCCCGGAGGACGTCGTACGTCAGGCGGCGGGCCCGTGTGACACATGCGGGACGTCGTGCGCTGTAACCGGTGGGCCGTGATCAAGGCCCGCAAGGCCCGCTTCCCCCGTGCGGGTCCTTGCCCACGGGCCGGGCGGGTGCGATTCCCCCCGACACCTGCCCGCCCGTGGCCCGCCCCGCGGGCGAGGTGAGATCAGGCCTGTCGCGGAGGGTCCTTGCGGACCCTCTGGGCGACGTCGCGCAGCTTGATGTTGTGCTGCTGGGAGATGCGGCGCAGGACGTCGAAGGCGTCGTCCTCGCTCAGCTTGTGACGTTCCATCAGGATGCCCATGGCCTCACCGATGGCGTGCCGGGTCTTCATGGCGTCCTCGAGCTGGTCGATCGTACGGGCGTCGGCCAGGGCGACGGCGGCGTGCGAGGCCAGCAGCCAGCCGGCGGTCTCGATGTCCTTGCCGAACGCGCCGGGGCGGCGGGAGTACAGGTTCAGCGCGCCGAAGTCCTCGTCGTGGGTGTAGAGCAGCACCCCGGTCATGCTGCCGATGCCCAGGTCGCGGGCCGCGGCCGCGAACCGGGGCCAGGCCTCCTGCGGCTGTGTCATGTCCTCGATCCGGAAGACCCGTTCACCGTTCGCCCGCTCGGCCAGATCGAAACAGGGGCCCTCGGCCAGCTCGCCCTGCAGACGGTCGGAGGCCTCGACCACGTCCCCGCAGGCGGACAGGGTGACCGCCCGGCCCTTGCGCACCGCCAGGATCCCGGCGGCGTCGCAGCCCTCCACCAGGCGCACGGCCGACTGCGCGATCTCGTCGAGCGTCCCCTGCACCGACTCCTGGGCCAGCAGGCTCCGCGCGAGCCCTGCCATCGCCTCGGCGAACTCTCGCCACTCCACTGTCACCACCCGCTTCGTTCACCGGTTCGGCCAGCCTACCGCCCACCCTCGCGCGGGCCCCGGCCGTGCGGACGCGGGGGGCCGCGAACGGTGAGGGTGCTGTGACCATGCGCTCTTCGCCCCATCGAGCCGGTGATTGCGGGTAGAAGGACGGCCCGGTCTCACGCCAAGGTGGTCGTATGCACGTTCCCGGATTGGAATCACGCGTCGTCGACCTTCACGCGGCGCCGTCGGAGGACGCCCAGCTCCGTCGCGCCCTCACGGCACAGTCCGCCGTCCACATGGCGGAAGGCGCGCTGGCCGTGCTGGGGCCGGTGCCGCTCGCCGAGGCGAGGCAGGTGCTGGTGGGTCTGGGCCGCGCCGTCGGGATGGATGTCGCCACCGTGGCGGAACACCTGCTGAACCTGGTCCAGGGGCGGGACGCGCCCGTCGCCGTGGCCGACGGGCTGGATCGCGCGCTGGCGCCGTACCGGCGGGACGAGCCACTCGTCTGAGAGAACCGAACGCTCAAGTCGTAGGCGCCGCACGCTAAATGAGGTGCGGGCGCGCTCCGCGGTCGGCACGCTGCCCCGGTGAATCGCGAACAGATCTCCCGGATCGCCCATACCGAACACCCGATCAAGTCCCCGCTCGCCGACGACTCGGTGCGCCGCCTGCTCGAACGCGGCCTGCCCAGGGGCGACGAACGGGTCCTCGACCTCGGCTGCGGCACCGGGGAGTGGCTGCTGCGCGCCCTGGCCATGCGGCCGGGGGCGCGTGCCGAAGGGGTGGACATCTCCGAGGAGGCGCTCGCCGGGGCGGCCGCCCGGGCGAGCGATCTCGGGGTACGGGACCGGCTCGTGCTGCACCACCGCAAGGCCGAGGAGTTCGTGTCCGGGGAGCCGTTCGACGTGGTCCTCAGCTTCGGCGCCGCGCACGCCTTCGGCGGCCTGCTCCCCACGCTGGCGGCGGCCCGCCGGCACCTGGCTCCCGGAGGCCGGGTCCTCGTCGGTGACGGCTTCTGGGACGGGACGCCCTCGCCGGAGGCCGTCGAGATGCTCGGGGACTTCACCGACCTCGCGACCACCGTGGAGCGGGTCGTAGCCGAGGGCTGGACCCCCGTCGACGGACACGTCAGCACACGTCGGGAACTGGACGACTACGAATGGTCCTGCTGGGGCTCCCTGGCCGCCTGGGCCCTGGATCACCCCGACGACCCGGACAGCGCGCAGGCCCTGCGGACGGCCACCACCCGGCGCACGGAATGGCTTCGCGTGTACCGGGACTCCTTCGGCTTCTTCTCGCTGGTACTGCGTCGCACACCCGGCTCCGACTGAGCCGGCGGTCAGGGGCAACTGCCGGGAGGCAGGGATCAGGGCAGGATCTCCACGTAGCCGTCGGTGCCGTGCACGCGGATGCGCTGTCCGTCCCGGATCAGCCGGGTGGCACGCTCCACGCCGACGACGGCCGGCAGCCCGTACTCCCGGGCGATCACCGCGCCGTGCGTCATCAGACCGCCCACCTCCGTGACCAGGCCCGTGATGCCGACGAACAGCGGCGACCAGCTCGGGTCCGTGCAGGCGGTGACCAGGATGTCGCCCGCCTCGAGATCGGCCTGCGCCATGTCGAGGATGACGCGGGCGCGCCCCTCGACGGTCCCCGCGGAGACCGGCAGACCGATCAGCGCGCCGGCCGGTACGTCGTCGCGCCGGTACGCCCCGTCGAGGCACTCGCCGTCCGACGTGAGCACGCGCGGCGGCGTGAGCGCCTGGTAGGAGCGGAACGCCTCTTCGCGCCGCCGGACGAGCGCCTCGTCCACCCGCATGGTGCGGGCGGCCTCGTGGAACTCGGGGAAGGTCAGGTAGAAGACGTCCTCCTTGTTTCGCAGCACGCCGGCCCGCACCAGGCGCTCGGCCTCCTCGAGCAACGCCTGCTTGTAGACGAAGTAGCGGCTGACGATGGCGTACTTGGGGTACTCCCGGTACCCGATGAAGGTCCGCACCCGGTCGATCATCCGCTGGGTCTCGTCGGCTTTGCGGTCGCCGTCCGGCAGCGCCCGCAGCCGGGACAGCACCTCCTGCTCCTTCTCCCGCGCCCTCTGCCGTCCTTGCCCGAACCGCCGTCGGGCGGCGCCCGGTTCGAAGTTCCTGACGTTGTCCAGGATCAGCGGCAGGAGCGTGTCGGGGCGCTCGCGCCACCGGGGCCTCGTGATGTCGATCTCCCCGACGCAGCGCATGCCGTACCGGTCGAGGTAGGTCTCGATGGCGTCGCGCGCCTCCGTCCCGCCCGGGAGGCCGACCAGGTCGTCCAGGAAGTTCTCGTCCTCGACCGACTGAAGGAACGCCACCACCTCCGGATGCGGGCGGACCGCGTCCGCGACGTCGAGCAGCGCCAGGCCCATCTCCGAGGTGACGTTGCCGGGGGCGGACAGTGTGAGCGTGTCGGCCGCGTTCTTCTCGCCCAGCCACTCCCGCAGCTTGTCGTTGAGCCACCAGGTGGCCTCCATCCCCGCCATGATCGCGGGGAGGTTGAGCGGATCGGTGAGAACCCGCTTGTGCTCCTCGAAGGCCTCCAGCAGGAAGTCGAACAGCGCCGGTCCGCTCCGGCCGCGGATGTCGTGCCGGAGGGCCGCGAGGAACTCCTCGTTGCGCTTGATCAGGCCGGTGACGACGGCCGGATCGGTCTCGACCGACGCGGGCGCGCGCCTGGCCGGCGGTCCGCCGGGGCCCGCGTCCGGCAGCGTCGGGACGAAGCCGTCGTGGTCGAGGACGGTCTCCAGCGCGTCCCTGGTCAGCGGATCACCCCGGCCGATGAGGTCCAGCAGGGCGGGACGGCCCGTGGGCGAGGACAGCTGCCGGGTGACGTCGACGAACAGCCTCCCGCCGGCCTCGGGCATCGGCGCCATGGCCGTCATCCGCCACACCGAGAGGCCCAGCGGCTTCATGGCGTCCGTCATCATCTGCTGGTGGCCGACGGAGACGTAGACGTGGTTCTCACCGTCGTCGGTCTCGGGCACGGGGAACAGCGTCGTGACGGGCCGGCTCTGGACGATGTGGAAGCCGTCGTCGACCAGGCACCACTCGATGTCCTGGGGACGGCCGAAGTGCGCCTCGACGCGCCGGCCGAGCCGCACCAGCCGCAGGACCTGCTCATCCGTCAGCGCCGGCTGCTCCCGCGACCGCGCGTCGACCGCGACCTCCCGCGTACCGCCGTCCGGCAGGGCGTGGACGGCGCGCTCCTTGGCGGCGATCGTCCTGGCGATCACCTCGCCGTCGCGCACCTTGAACACGTCCGGGTTCACCAGGCCGGAGACCAGGGCCTCGCCGAGCCCGAAGCCGGCGTCCACCGTGGCGACCTTGCGGTTGCCGGTGACGGGGTCGGCCGTGAACAGGACGCCGGCCGCCCGGGGGAAGACCATCCGCTGCACGACGACGGCCATGTGGACCGTGCGGTGGTCGATGCCGTTCCGCCGGCGGTAGGTCACGGCCCGCTCGGTGAACAGGGAGGCCCAGCAGCGGCTGATGTGCGTCAGGACCGCCTGCCTTCCTACGACGTTCAGGTACGTGTCCTGCTGGCCCGCGAAGGACGCCGTCGGCAGGTCCTCCGCCGTAGCGCTGGACCGCACGGCGTAGGCGGCGTGCTCGCCGTGCCGGGCGATGGCGCCGGTGAGTTCGGCGGCGATGTCGTCCGGGATCGCCGTTCCTTCGACGGCACGGCGGATGCGTGCGCTGAGCGTGCCGACCCCCTCCCGGTCGCCGGGGTCCAGGCGGGACAGTTCGTCGAGCCGGTCCGCCATCGACGGGACCCGCGCCATGATCCGCCGGAAGGCGTCCGTCGTCACACAGAAGCCGCCCGGCACCCGGACGCCCTCGATCCGTGCCAGGCCGCCCAGGTGGGCGCCCTTGCCGCCGACGGCCGCGACCCTCGTCTCGTCGACCTCCTGAAGATCCAGCACGTACTGCTGGCTCATCGCGACTCCTCCAGGGCAGCCGTGCCCTCTCGCACCGCACTGGCAGCCAAAGCGCCCGCGCCGGTTAACAGCCCACCCATGTCGTGCCCTCGTTTCCGCAGGTCGTGACCTCGGCGGACGATTCTGCGGGGTGATGGGGGCCTTGCCGCAAGCCCCCCACCGGGTTATAAGTTGAAAGTGGCGAGGAGAGGACTCCTCGCCTTCGTCGTTCCCCCCCGGCCTCTCCGGCCGCCGAAACGGATCGGCCGTGGGCCGGCACAGAACTCTCAGACGTCCGCGGGGGGCGCCGTGTCGCGGAGTGCGGCCGCCGACCTCACGAGGGAGGCCACGGCCAGGGAGTGGCTCCCGGACGGCCACGCGAGCACCGTGGTGACGCGGGGGGCGTCGACGACGGGGACGGCGACGTGTTCGGGCCACTGCCAGGCACGGCTGGACGCCGGGATGACGAGCAGCGTCCGGCCGAGCGCCACGAGTTGGGCGAGCGTCGACTGGGTGCGCACCTCCGGGCCGGGGCCTTCGGGGTAGGAGCCGTCGAGGCGGGGCCAGCGGGCGATCGGCAGGTCCGGGACGTCGCTCACGTCGGCCAGCGTGAGCCGGTCGCGGGAGGCGAGCGGATGTCCCGCGGGAAGGATGGCGACCTGGCCCTCGACGTGCAGGTCCTCGGTGTCGAACCCGGCGAGGTCGTCGTACGGGCGGTGCATGAGCGCCACGTCGGCCTGCCCGTCGCGGAGCAGTCGGGCCTGCTCGCCGATCTCACAGAGGAGGACCTCGACCGGTACGGCACCGGGTTCCGCCGCCTGCGCGTCGAGGAGCCGTCGCAGCAGTTCGTGGGAGGCCCCGGCCTTCGTGACCAGGACCAGGGGCCGCTGCGGGTCCGCGGCGCGACGTGTCCGGCGCGCCGCGGCCGCCACGGCGTCGAGGGCCGTCGCGGCCTCCCGGAGCAGCACCCGGCCGGCCTCGGTGAGCGCCACACCGCGCCGGTCCCGGTCGAGGAGCTGGACGCCGAGGCGCCGCTCCAGCAGCCGGATCGCGCGCGACAGAGGCGGCTGCGCGATGCCGAGCCGCTCGGCTGCGCGTCCGAAGTGCAGTTCTTCGGCGACGGCGACGAAGTACCGAAGCTCGCGAGTCTCGAGATCGACCACGCCGGCAGCCTACTGGCCCATACCCGGCGGGTATCACAGGAGCCCGAAGCGGTATTGGACGGTGCAGGCGCGGCGCGCCGAGCATGGGCCGGGTGAACGACACGAAGACCGCGCTGGTCACCGGCGCGAACAAGGGAATCGGTTTCGCCATCGCACAGGGGCTCGGGGCGATCGGCTTCACGGTCGCGGTGGGCGCCCGCGACGACGGCAGGCGCGAGGAGGCCGTCGCGCGCCTGCGTGCCGGGGGCGTCGACGCGTTCGGGGTCGCCCTCGACGTCACCTCCGACGGCAGTGTGGCGGAGGCGGCGGCCGCCGTCGAGGAGACGGCGGGGCGACTCGACGTACTCGTGAACAACGCGGGCATCTCCGGGCGGGCCGACGGCGGCGCGCAGGATCCGACGACGCTGGACCTCGACGTCGTCCGTACGGTCCTCGACACGAACGTCCTCGGCGTCGTGCGGGTGACGAACGCGATGCTCCCGCTGCTGCGCCGTGCCGCCTCGCCGCGCATCGTCAACATGTCGAGCAGCATGGGGTCGCTGGCCCTGCAGCCGGGCCCGGTGCTGGCCGCGTACGCGCCGTCGAAGTCCATGCTCAACGGCATCACCACGCAGTACGCCCGGCAGCTCGCCGACACGCACGTCATCGTCAACGCCTGCTGCCCCGGCTATGTGGCGACCGACTTCACCGGTTTCGCCGCGCCGCGGACACCGGAGCAGGGGGCCGCGATCGCGATCCGGCTCGCGAGCCTGCCGGACGAGGGCCCGCGCGGCGGCTTCTTCGACGACGACGGCGTCGTCCCGTGGTGATGCCGCGCAGTGCCCGCGGCATCGGCGGCGCGAGGGGCGACGTCGTGGCCCCGTACGACGAGCCCGCCGTGCACGGCTGAACCGCCCCGGCCCGGTCCGGCGGCGCCCTGCCGGACCGGGCCGGGGCACCGCACCCGCGAGGTCAGCGTGCCGGCGGCTCCGACGCGGTGAAGCGCTCGAAGCCCGCGTGGAAGGCCGTGCCCCGCGGGTCGGTCGCGCTGTAGTGGAAGGCGGCCACTCCGCAGCCCCGCCGGTCGAAGGCGGCTCCGGTGTAGGAGGCCACCTGCTTGCCGTCGACGGCCAGGTCGACCTTGATCAGGCCGGCGCCGGCCGACGAACAGTTCATGGCCATGTCGACCAGCTGCCGGCTGTCCACCCGCAGTCCCACGTCCGCGAGGTTCACCTCGACGACCCGGTCGTGCTGGAAGGCGCCCTTGAACCGGAACTCCCGGACGATCAGCGCCTCCTGATCGGTGGTCAGATAGGTCGCCCAGCGGGAGCCGGTGCGGTAGTCGCCCGAGCCGTCGCACCACAGCCCGACCCCGCCCTCACCTCCGTACCAGGCCGTCTGCGTGCTCAGCCGGACCGCGAAGGACGACGGCTGGAACGGCGCCTGCGGCCACACCTCCAGCTCGGACCGGGGATCGACCAGCATGGTCCCGCCCTGGTGCGTGATCCTGGCCAGCGCCGGGTCCTTGTGCGTCCAGTCACCCGAGTCGGTCAAGTCGTCCGTGTACGACTGGAGTTCGGAGCCCGCCGCTCTCCTGGAGGTCCCGGCCGACGCGGAGAGGGAGCCGTCGGCCCGCGAGCCGCTCTTGCCCGACGATCCGCCCGAGGTGGCGGCGAGGACGACGGCGAGCAGCACCGCCACCGCCGCGCAGCCGGCCGCGAGCGCCCACAACCGCAGCTGCTTGCCGCTCGCGCCGCCGGCCGGGTCGCCGCTCCCGCCCACCGGTGCCGGCGGCCGCGGTGGTGCCGGCGTGGCCGGCTGGGCGTGGGCACTTTCCGTTGCCTCGGCCGCCGCGGCGAGCCGGGCGACGAGTTCGGCGGCGGTGGGGCGTCGCGCCGGGTCCTTGCGCAGGCAGTCGGCGACGGCCGAACGGACCGGTTCCGGCACCGCCGTGAGGTCGGCCTCGCGCTCGCACACGGCGACCAGGACCTCGTAGTCGCTCTCGCCGTCGAAGGGGTGCCGGCCGGTGGCGGCGAAGTACAGCGTGCCGCCGAGCGAGAACACGTCGGAGGCGCTGGACACCCGGTGGGACTTCACCTGCTCCGGCGACATGTACGCGGGCGAGCCCAGTACGCTGCCCGGCGTGGTGAGCGCCGACTCCAGCAGCCGGTCGTCCCGGGCGATGCCGAAGTCGATGATCCGCGGGCCGTCCGGGGAGAGCAGGATGTTGGACGGTTTGATGTCCCGGTGCACCACGCCCACACGGTGCACCTGGGCCAGCGCGTGGGCCACGGCCAGGGCCACCGACTGCAGCCGCCCGGAGGTCAACGGGCCGCCTGCCGCGACGTGTTGGTGGATGGTGGGCCCGGGCACGAACTCGCTGACGATGTACGGGTGCGGGCCCGAGAGGTCGGCGTCCAGGACCCGCGCCGTGGCCAGTTCGCCGACCCGGCTCGCCGCGCCGAACTCGCGGCGCACCCGGGCGAGTGCGATCTCGTCGTACTCCTTGCCCGGCAGCAGGAACTTCACCACGACCTGGCGTCCCGCCCGGTCCCGGGCGAGCCACACCACCCCCTGCCCGCCCCGCCCGAGCTCGCGTTCGTAGACGTATCCGCCCACCGACAACCGCATCCGAGGATCCATTCCCCCGCCCCCCAGCCCCGCCCCCGGCTCATGGCCGTCCTTCAGCGTATGGGGTTTCCGGTGCCGTAACAGGACTTTTGGCGGGGTCTGCTGACAAAGGGACCATCAGGCGCGGCCGCGGTGGCCGTCCACCGCGCGGTTCAGCGCACCGGGAAGCCGAACGAATAGCCCTGCTGCTTGAGTTCGGGCAGGATCCGGCGCAGCGCCTCGACGGTCTGGGAGCGGTCGCCGCCGGCGTCGTGGAAGAGCAGGGTCGGCCCGTTGGGCAGCTCGCGTTCGACGGTGGCGACGATGGCGTCCGTGCCGGGTCGTTCGAAGTCCTTGGAGTCGACGTTCCAGCCCAGCGGGCGCATGCCCCGGGAGGCGGCGAGCTTGCGGCTGTACGGGGTGAACGCGCCGCCGGGCGCCCGGTAGTACAGGGGCCGTACGCCACCGGACGCCTCGGTGATCATGCGTTCGGCGTCGAGGATCTCCCGGGACTGGTAGGCCTCGGGCTTCTTGTCCATGCCGGTGTCGTGCGACACCGAGTGGTCGCACAGCCGGTGCCCGGCCGCGACGACCTTCTTCACGAGGTCCGGGTGCGCCTGGGCCTGCGTGCCCACCATGCAGAACGTGGCCTTCACGCCGTACTGGCGCAGCACGTCGAGGACTTGCGGGGTCCACTCGGGGTCGGGGCCGTCGTCGATGGTGATGTTCACGCCGCGCGCGCCCTTGTCCGAGGCGTGCACGATGGTCACGGCCACCGGCTTGGCCTCGCTGCCGTGCGCGGCCGAGGCGGCCGCCTTGTGCGACGCTCCGCCCACGACGCCGGCCTGGGCGGTCCACACCGAGGCTCCGGCGGCCAGTGCGGTCACCCCGACCGCCGCCACGACCACCTTGCCGTACCAGCCCCGCCCGCCGCCGTGCCGTGCCATGTCCGCCCCGCTTCCGCGCAGTTCCTCGCCGATCGCCTGGTCGACTTCCGACCACCTCACGAGACGAGCGGCGGCGGCCCGGGGATGCGTCCGTTACCGATCACGGACAATTCCGGGGGCGTTCGCGGACAACTCGTTCAAGCGGCGGGCCGAACAGGGCGGTTGAGCGGGGCGGGAGCGTCCGGTGTGGTCACCAGCCGATCCGGGCCGCCACCGGCAGGTGGTCGCTGCCGGTGGACGGCAGCACCCACGAACGGTGCGGCTCGACCCCCCGGACCAGGATCTGGTCGATCCTCGCCACCGGGAACCTCGCCGGCCAGGTGAAGCCGAAGCCGTCCCCGGCCACCTCCTGGGCCGAGCGCAGCCGCGAGGTGAGGGCGTCGAACGCGCGGTCGTCCGTGGTGCCGTTGAGGTCTCCGAGCAGCACCACCCGACGGTTCGGCTCGGCGGCGAGGGCCTTGCCGAGCGCCTTCGCGTTGCGGTCCCGGCTGCCTGTCCAGAAGCCGGTGCTCGGCAGCACGCGGACGGACCCGAGGTGCGCCACGTACACGGCGACGGGACCCTTGCCGGTGGTCACCGTGGCGCGCAGCGCCCGGTTGCCGGCCAGCTTGACGTCGGCCGGCTTGGTGGCGGCGAGCGGCCCGTAATCCGTCTCGATGTCGACCGGCCCGGTGTCCGACAGCGGCAGCTTGCTCCACAGCCCGACCGTGCCCAGCACGGTGTGGTAGCGGTACGCCTTCTCCAGGCCCCGCTCGTACACGCCCAGGTCCTGCGGGGTCAGCTCCTCCAGGGCCAGCACGTCCGCCCGGGAGGCGGCGAGTTCGCGCGCGGTGCCGGCCGGGTCGGGATTGCCGGCGTCGACGTTGTGACTCACCACGGTGAGGTCGCCGCCCGGGCGGGACTTGTCGCCGAGCAGCCCGCCGAAGAGGTTCAGCCACACCACGGCCGGCAGGAGCAGCGCGGTCACCGCGGAGGCGGAGCGCCGCCACAGCGCCCCCGCCAGCAGCACCGGCACGAACAGGCCGAACCAGGGCAGGAAGGTCTCCACCAGGCTGCCGAGGCTCCCGCGGTCCGTGATCCGCGCGTGCAGCAGCATCACCAGGCCGAGCAGCAGGGCCGACGCCGCCAGCACGGAGCCGCGCCTCCAGGGGCCCGGCCGGGCGAGGGCACGGGCCGCCCGGCGGATGCCGTCGCCCCTGATGCCGGGACCGGTACGGCCCGCCGTTTCGGTGTCGCCGTACTCGATGTCGGAGGGTGGTGCGGACGGGTCGTTCGCAGGGGGGGTCTTCCGTGCCGACGATGCGGTGCGAGTCATGCTCGCAGTCAAGACGGCGTGATGTTGCGGGCCCGTATGCGGTTTTCGATATGCCGCCGATATGCGCCGGTTCGTAGCATCGAGGGCATGCGTGTGCTGATCGTCGAGGACGAGCCCTATCTGGCGGAAGCGATCCGCGACGGCCTGCGTCTGGAGGCGATCGCCGCGGATGTCGCGGGCGACGGTGACACCGCTCTGCAACTGCTGGGCGTCAACGCCTACGACATCGCCGTCCTCGACCGCGACGTCCCCGGGCCGTCCGGTGACGAGATCGCCCGGCGCATCGTCGCCTCCGGCAGCGGCATGCCGATCCTGATGCTCACGGCCGCCGACCGCCTCGACGACAAGGCCTCCGGTTTCGAGCTCGGCGCCGACGACTACCTGACCAAGCCCTTCGAGCTGCGCGAGCTCGCGCTCAGGCTCCGGGCGCTGGACCGCAGACGCGCCCACAGCAGGCCCCCGGTGCGCGAGCTCGCCGGTCTGCGCCTCGACCCGTTTCGCAGGGAGGTCTACCGCGACGGCCGTTTCGTGGCGCTGACCAGGAAGCAGTTCGCCGTGCTCGAAGTCCTCGTCGCCGCCGAGGGCGGCGTCGTCAGCGCCGAGGAACTCCTGGAGCGGGCGTGGGACGAGAACGCCGACCCCTTCACCAACGCCGTGCGCATCACCGTCTCCGCGCTGCGCAAGCGGCTCGGCGAGCCCTGGGTCATCGCCACTGTGCCGGGCGTCGGCTACCGCATCGACGCGCAGGCGCAGGCCGCGGACGAGGGAGGCGGCCGTGGATAGGGCGCCCGGTGTGAGCGTCCGCCTCAAACTCACCCTGAGCTACGCCGGGTTCCTCATGGTCGCCGGCGTCCTGCTGCTGGCGGCGGTGTGGGTGTTCCTGCTGCGTTACGTCCCCGACCGCGCGATGCTCATCAATCCCGACGAACGGCCGACGGGCGGCGTCTTCCCCATCCGGTCGGCCCTGCTGGACGTCTTCGCTCCACGGGCGGCCGCGGTCCTGGCGTTCCTGCTGCTCTTCGGGCTGGTGGGCGGGTGGATCCTCGCCGGGCGCATGCTCGCCCCGCTGACCCGCATCACGGACGCCACCCGCAGGGCCACCAGCGGCTCGCTCTCCCACCGCGTCCGGCTGCCGGGCCGCAGGGACGAGTTCCGGGAACTCGCCGACGCCTTCGACGCGATGCTCGCCCGGCTCGAGGCGCACGTCGCCGAACAGCGCAGATTCGCCGCCAACGCCTCGCACGAGCTGCGCACCCCGCTCGCCGTCTCCAAGGCCCTTCTCGACGTGGCCCGCGCCGATCCGCACCACGACACCGGCGCACTCATCGACCGTCTGCACGCCGTCAACACCCGGGCGATCGGCCTCACCGAGGCGCTGCTGCTGCTCAGCCGCGCCGACCAGCGGTCCTTCGACCGCGAACCCGTCGACCTCTCCCTGGTGGCGGAGGAAGCCACCGAAACGCTCCTGCCCCTCGCGGAGAAGCACGGCGTCACCGTCGAGGCCTGCGGCGACATCGCCCCCACGACCGGATCGCCCGCGCTCCTGCTGCAGCTGGCCACGAACCTGGTGCACAACGCGATCGTCCACAACCTGCCCGAACAGGGCACGGTGCGGGTGCACACCGCGGTCCGCCCCGAGACGGTGGTGCTGAGCGTCGAGAACACCGGAGAGCACGTCACCGCGGAGCTGGCCGAGACGTTCGCCGAACCGTTCCAGCGCGGCACCGGACGCACCCACGGCGACCACGCGGGCGTCGGCCTCGGCCTGGCGATCGTCAGGACCATCACCCTCGCGCACGACGGAACGCTCACCCTCGCCCCGCGTCCGGCCGGCGGGCTCCGCGTCACCGTGGAACTCCCCCGGCACGGTGCCGCGCCGGGTGCCTCCCCGGCACCACCGGCAGGTGTGGGCACCGGTCGTTCGGCCCCGACGCAGGGCCGGACGTCCCCTCCCGCGGGGCCCGGAGCCGCGATGGGATGAGAGGAGACCGGTGTGGCGGCCGCCGCGCCGGCCCCACCGAGGTGTCTCATGAACCACTCCGATCGCATCTCACGACGGCGCCGCCTGATGGCCGCGGTGGTGTCCCCACGGCTCGAACCCGTCCTCCTGGTCGTCACGACCGCCGCTCTCACCGGCGGTGTCGTCGCCTGGCTCGCGGACGCCGGGGGCCTCGCCGACCTGTTCTGGGGCCTGGGCACCGCTGCCGCCGTCGTCCCGGCGGTGGGGTGGGTGCTGAGCGCGCTGCGGCGCGGTCAGGCGGGTGTGGATCTGATCGCCGTCCTCGCGCTCGGGGGCACGCTGGCCGTGGGCGAGTACCTGGCCGGCGCGCTGATCGCGCTCATGCTCGCCACCGGCCGCACCCTGGAGGCGGCCGCCCAGCGGCGGGCCTCCCACGACCTGCGCGCGCTGCTCGAACACGCCCCGCGTTCGGCACACCGCCGCACGGACGCCGGGGTCGACACCGTGCCCCTGGCGGAGATCGCCGTCGGCGACCTGCTCGTCGTGCGCCCCGGCGAGGTCGTTCCCGTCGACGGCCGCGTGGAGAGCACGGCCGCCGTCCTCGACGAGTCGGTGCTCACCGGCGAACCGCTCCAGGTCGAGCGGGTCGAGGGCGAGGGCGTGCGCAGCGGCGTCGTGAACGCCGGCGGCGCCTTCGAGCTGCGGGCGACCGCCACCGAGCAGGACAGCACCTACGCCGGGATCGTCCGGCTGGCCCAGCAGGCGGGAGCCGAGTCCGCACCCGTCGTGCGGCTCGCCGACCGCTACGCGGCCTGGTTCCTGCCCCTCTCCCTCGCGGTCGCGGGACTGGCGTGGCTGATCAGCGGATCGGCGGTACGGGCGGTGGCCGTCCTGGTCGTCGCCACCCCCTGCCCCCTGCTGCTGGCCGCCCCCGTGGCGATCGTCTCCGGTCTGTCCCGGGCCTCCCGTCTCGGTGTGGTCATCCGTGACGGCGGCGCCCTGGAGAACCTGGGCCGCGCCCGCACCCTCCTGCTCGACAAGACCGGCACCCTCACCCGGGGACGCCCGCGCGTCCTCGACGTCACCGCCGCCCCCGGCCTGAAGCCGGCCGAGGTGCTGCGCCTGGCGGCCTCGCTCGACCAGTACTCGCCGCATGTCCTGGCCCAGGCCATCGTCGACACCGCCCGGGAACGCAAGCTGGAGCTGTCCGCCCCGACGGACGTCACCGAGGAGCCGGGCCGCGGCGCCACCGGCGTCGTGGACGGACACCGGGTGTCCATCGGCCGCCTCGCCCCGGGGGAGGAACCCCCCGTCTGGGCCAAGGCCGTCGACAACCGCGCGCTCCTCGACGGCGCGGCCATCGCCTGGCTCACCCGCGACGGTGAACCCGCCGGCGCCGTCCTGCTGCGCGACCCGCTGCGCCACGACGCCCCGCGCACCCTGCGCCATCTGCGGGCCGCCGGCATCGAGCGGCTGCTGATGCTCACCGGTGACCGCGCCGCGCCGGCCCGGGAGGTCGCCGCCGTCCTGGGCCTGGACGAGGTGCGCGCCGAACTCGGCCCGGCCGACAAGGTCGCCGCCGTGCGCGCCGAGCGCGAGCGCGCGGTCACCGTGATGGTCGGCGACGGCGTCAACGACGCCCCCGCCCTGGCCGCCGCAGACATCGGTGTGGCCATGGGGGCCCGTGGTTCCACCGCCTCCTCCGAAGCCGCCGACATCGTCCTGACCACCGACCGCGTCGACCGTCTCGGCGACGCCGTGACCATCGCCCAGCGGGCCCGCCGCATCGCCGTGCAGAGCGCCCTGGGCGGCATGCTGTTGTCCCTGGCCGCCATGGCCGCGGCCGCCGCCGGGCTGCTCCCGCCCGCCGCCGGCGCCCTGCTCCAGGAGGGCATCGACGTCGCCGTCATCCTCAACGCCCTGCGCGCCCTGCGCGTGGACCAGGCGGCCCGTCCGCCGCTGACCCCCGCCGCCGAAGCCCTCATCCACCGCTTCTCGGCCGAACACGACGATCTGCAGGACGTCCTGGAAGCCGTACGGGCCGCCGCCGACCGCCTCTCCGACACACCGGGGCCCAAGGACCTCGCCGCCGTCGAGGAGACCCACCGGCTGCTGACCGAACGTCTGCTGCCCCACGAGTACGCCGAGGAGCACGAGCTCTATCCCGCCCTGGCCCCCACGCTCGGCGGTCCCGAGGCGACCGCCACCATGAGCCGCGCCCACACCGAGATCGAACGCCTCTCCCGCCGCATCGCCACCCACCTGGAACTCGCGCACGCCGAAGGCGGCCTGGCGCCCGAACAGCTCGACGATCTGCGCTCCTGCCTGTACGGCCTGAACACCGTCCTGCGCCTGCACTTCACGCAAGAGGAGGAGAACTACTTCTCCCTCGCCCCGTAGACACCCGTCGCACGACCGCACCGGTGCGGGGACCAACGTCCCGCCGGTGCGGGACGAACGGCCCCGAACCGCTCGCGCCGACGGCGGGACGATGAAGGTGAGGCATCTTCCCAAGGGGGTGACGTCATGACTCACACCAGCGCGTCACCGGACTACGAGCGGGCGCGCACCCGCGCCCAGAGGAAGCGGAAGTGGCGCGGCGATCTGGTGGCGTACGCCATCATCAACGCCTTCCTCATCGGCGTCTGGGCGATCACCGGCCTCGGCTACTTCTGGCCGGGCTGGGTCCTGGGCGTGTGGGGGCTGTTCCTGATCCTGTCCGCATCGGATCTGTACTTCCGCCACGACGTGACAGCCGAGGAGATCGAACGAGAGCTGCACAAGCACGCATGACCCCGTGCCCCGGACCTCCTTCTACGGGTTCGGGGGCGGGCTGAGATAGGCGTACACCGGTCCGTCCAGGTGGACCGAGCGCCAGCCGCGCGCGTAGGAGGGCGGACGGCCGCCGGCGCCGGTGAGGACCGCGACCGGCGTGCGCCGCGCGGTCCGCGCGAGCCGCGCGGCCGTCGTGTTGGCGTTGTGGCCGCTCGTGGCGGCGGAGGAGCACCCGGCATAGAACGCGACCGGTATGGGCGGCGTGTCGGTGCCGTGGCTCGCGACCACGCACGGCGGCCGGACGCCCGCGCGATGCAGCGCGGTGGCCGTGCGGGCCCAGGCGCGGTGGCTGGCGGTGGCGCGGTCGACGGTGCGTTCCAGCACCACGTACTGCACCGCCAGATGCCCGGCCAGTCCGATCACGACGAGCACCGTCGCAAGCCGCCGCCAGGGCGCGCTCGGCGCCGTCACCAGCCACACGAGGGCGTCGGCGACCGGAATCGCCACCAGGGCGTAGGCGGGCAGGAGGAAGCGGGGCGCCGCGTAGTCGATCATGAACAGGTAGGGGATCGCGGCCGTCGTGGCGCAGGCCAGCGGCAGGACCGTGGGCAGGGCACGGCGGGCGCGAACGGCGATCAGCAGTCCGACGGCGGCGAGCACGGGCAGCGCCAGCCACCAGGCGTACACGGCCGGATGGGGCGCCGCTCCGGTGCACGGGCGGCACAGCGACCGGCCGCCGAGACTGCGGATCTGGTCGTCGACGGCGATGTTCCAGCCGAGGCCGCCCTGGATGTCGGAGCCCTGGGACAGCCGCTCCGCGACACCGCCGAAGCTCACATACGCCTCGACGACCCACTGGGCCGCCCCGGCGACCAGCCCGCCGGCCAGCGCGAGCAGCAGCAGGGGCTGCCGGAACCGCCGCACGGCCAACGGCAGCACGAGCATCGGCAACGCCGCCCACACGGCGTCCGTGGGCCGCATCAGGGCCATCAGGGCCGCGCTGAACGCCAGCCCCCACAGCGGCGCGCGCCGGGTGCGGTCGGCCGCGGCCCGCAGGAAGCAGCCCACGGCGGCGAGCGCACCGAGGGCCACCCACAGGTTGGCCATGGCCTGCGGGCCGTAGAACAGCGTCACCCACAGACTGGCGAACAGCGCGCCGCCCGCGGCCAGGACGCGCGCCGGGAACAGCCCGCGCCAGCAGCGCAGGGCCAGGTACAGGCCGAGCCCCGAGAGCAGCGCCAGGTACACCCGCAGCAGCGGCGTCGACGTCGACCAGGCGGCGACCGGCGCCACCAGCACGGAGACCCCGCGCGTGCGGGGCGCGCTGAAGAAGGCGGCCGGCGCCTGCGGGCTGACCTGGCTGACGTACACCGTCTCGTCCCAGCCCAGTCCCATGCCGGGCCGGACGAGCAGCAGCTGCGCCAGGGTGAAGGCGGCCGCCACCAGCGCGGGCCACGCGCGGCCGTCCCGGCGCCACCACGGCTCGTGGCGCGCGGGCGCCTCGCTCCGGACAGCACTGGTGTCCGCGTGCAGGTTTCTGGTCATGTCCCCGCTCCCCCTTGCAAGTTGGTGACCTTCCGCTGCCGCACAAGGCGCAGGACACAGCGGACAGCCCACGGACGGCAGGGAACGACTCCGCCAACGTAACGTGCCCGGGGCGCGGGCGCGGCGCGGGGCTCGGCCGGACGTGTCACCGCGACGTGCCGTGCGGGCCTCACGGCCGCGGCACGGGCAGGACGACCCGGTCCAGGACGGCGCCGTCGTCGCTCACCGCGGTGACGATCACGCGGGTCGCGGTGACCTCGACGGCGGTGAAGTGGTGGCGCGAGGCGGCGGCCGCGCGGTGCGGGGTACGGCAGCCCGAGCCGACGGGGTACAACGCGGCGCCGCCGCCTCCCGTCACGACGTAGGTGACCCCGTGCGCGGAGGTGAAGCGCTGGTAGTTGTGGTCGTGGCCGTTCAGCACGAGCGTGACGCGGTGGCGTTCCAGGACGGGAACCCAGCGGGCGTCCACGGCGGGCGTGGACCCGTGCCGCGAGCAGGACCAGGCCGGCTGGTGGAAGACCACCACGCGCACGGGCGGTCCGGCGGCGGACAGGCGGTCCTGAAGCCAGCGGGTCTGGCCCGCGTCGGGGCGGTCGGCGTCGAGGAACAGCAGCTGCACGCCGGGCAGCCGCTTCGCGTACGGCAGCCCCGGCAGGCCCAGATGACGCAGTTCGGCCCCACCGTGGCCGTTCAGGACGTCGTGGTTGCCGAGGGTGATCCACATCGGGCGTCGCAGGTTGCGGTAGGGCCCGTCCAGCCGGGGCCCGAACAGGCTCGGGCTGCCGTCGGGGTAGACGTTGTCCCCGGTGGTCACCAGGGCGTCCACCCGGTGCCCGCCGCGGGCCCAGGTCCGCATGGCCCGGGCCACCGCGCGCTGCGCCGAGTCGCCGGTGCCGAAGTCCCCGAACGCGACGAAGCCCGCCCGTACGTCCGCCGCCCGCGACGCCGAGGCGGAGGGGGCGGGGGATGTCGTACCGGCGGCCGGTCCGGACGGCCCGCCGCACGCGGCGGCCCACAGCGTGATCACGGCGGCGGCGAGGGCCGCGCGGCGCACACGGCACGGGCGCCGGAGCGCGTACCTCCCGCGGGGACGGCGGCTGTTCGGCGGCCCGTGCCCGGTCATTCGACCACCCGCAGGGTCGCGGGAATGTTCATGCGCCGCAGGCGGCGGGCGGTGAGCAGCGGGGTGAGGGCCACGGCCACGATGCCGAGCAGGAGCGCGGTGAGGTAGGTGCCGGGGGCGAGGGTGACGTCGAAGCCGATCTCCGGCATGGTGCGGGCAAGTTGCACCCGCACCATCCAGCGGTCGATGCCCTGGCCGAGCACGATCCCGGCGGCGGTGCCGAGCGTGCCGAGGAGGGCGCTCTCGGCGACGGCCATGCCGAGGACGGTACGGACGGGCAGTCCGAAGGCGAACATGGTGGCGTTCTCGCGGGAGCGTTCGTCGGCGGAGATGCTCGCGGCGTTGAACGCGATCAGCACCGCCAGGGCAAGGGTCACCCCGGCCGCTATGTCGAGGATGCCGGTGAGCTGCCCGACGCCCTCGCGCAGCGCGTCCACGCCCTCGGTGGCCGTCTGCACCCCGGCCACCCCGGGCATGGCGAAGAGGGTCTGCTCGAGGCGCGCCGGGTCGGTGCCGGGGGCGGGCAGCACCTCGACGGCGTTGGCCGTCGCGGCCAGTCCGAACAGGCCGGCCCGCGACCGGTCGAGGTAGGCCACCGTACGCAGCGGGTTGGGGTGGACGGCGGCCACCGTGACGCGGCTGTCCGTGAGGGTGAACGCCTGCCCGGAGCGCCGGGGGTGGCGCAGCAGCAGGGAGTCGCCGGGCCGGACGCCGAGGTCGTGGGCCGCCTTCTCCGAGAGCACCAGGCCGCCGGGGTGGCGGGCGAGGCTGCCCGCGGTGAGGGTGGGCCGCCACCCACCGGCGCCCAGGTCGCGCAGTTCGACGATCAGGGACACGCTGCCGCCGTCGGCGTGGCGCGCGGTGGCGGGCACCGTCAGCAGGGGTGTGGCCCCCTCGACGCCGGGCGCGGCGGCGATCGCCCGCACCTGGGCGGAGCCGTCGGCGTGGTAGCCGTCGAGCTGGGCGACGATCCGGCCGGCGCCGCCCCGATTCGCCTCGTGCTCGCTGTCGCCGAGCATCGCGTCGAAGGAGTCCAGCATGCCGAAGACGGTGATCATGATGGTGACGGCCGCGCCGATGCCGAGCGAGGTGAGCGCCGTCCGGCGCGGGTTGCGCAGCACATTGCGCAGCGGCAGCTGCCGGTAGCCGCGTCCGGGTACGCGGAGCCGGCGCAGCAGCGGGGCCAGGCCGCCGCCCCGTGCGGCCAGGTGGCCGACCCGGATGGCGTCGACGGGACGGACCCGGACGGCCCGCCACACCGGCCAGGCCACGGCGAGCAGCGGCAGGGCGAAGCCGAGCAGCGCGGCGAGCAGGAAGGTGCGGTACTGGAACGGGGTGTTCCAGACGGGCAGGGGCAGCAGGTCGGTCAGCAGTCCGGCCATGGCCCGGCTGACGACCGTGCCGACGCCGAGCCCGAGGGCGACACCGAGCAGGGCGATCTGCACGCCCAGCAGCATCGGCCGGGCGGCGATGCGGGTCCGGGGCACTCCCAGCGCCATGCCGATGCCGATCTCACGGCGCTGCGCCTCGACGACCCTGCTGGTGAGGTTGAAGGCGCCGAACGCCGCTCCCAGCAGCAACAGCAGCGCGATGATGTCGAAGAACCTGGCGTCGCCGTTGATGTCCTCGTACAACGCGTGATAGCCGATCTCGTCGGCGCGGACGGTCACGGTGCCGGACAGCGGAGTGGGACCGCTGCCCAGTGCCCGCTCCAGCTGGCCGGCGACCGTCGACGGGTCCGTGCCGGGGGCCAGGGTCAGGACGGCCTCGTCGACCCGGCCCGGGGCGCCGGCCAGCCGCTGCGCGGTGGCGAGGGGCACGAACAGCACGGCGAAGCCGGATTCGCCGATCATGGGGATGCCGCTGTCGGACGCCGGGCTGAAGTAGTCGGGTGCGCTGCCCTGGCCGACGTAGTGGACGGGGGTGCCGCCCGAGATCCGTACGGTGCCGGAGGACGGCAGGTCGTAGTGGCGGGCGAAGGCACGCTCGAGGACCGCGACCGCGCGGCCGCTCTCGCCCGCGGCGACCTGCCTGCCCGCGTAGACGTGGACGCGGTCCACGGCCGCGGCGGGGGCCGCTCCCACCAGCCGGCCCGCCACGAGGATCCGGCGCCCGCCGTGCGAGGCGGCGACCTGGGTGGGGACCACGAGGCGTTCGGAGACCGCCCGGACGCGGCCGGCCGACGGTATGCCGGCCACCAGTCGCCGCAGGGTGCCGGCGGGTGCCGTCGTGCCCTTGGTGAGGGTCAGCCGCAGGTCGTGCATGCGCAGCTTCGCGTAGCTGGCGTCGTAGGACCGGGTGCGCCAGTCGGCGGTGCCGGTGAAGCCCGCGTAGGCGCCGGTGCCCAGGGCGATGGTGAGGGCGATGGCCAGCACCAGCACCCACCGCTGCCGCAGGTCCCGCCAGGACCAGCGGAGCCACATCAGCCGGCTCGTCATCAGCGCATCGCCGCCCCACCGCTACCAGTGCAGTTCGGAGACGTCCGCGCGGCCCGCCGACGGCGGGCCGTCGGCGACGACGCGGCCGCTGGAGAGCTCCACCACCCGGTCGGCGACCCGGGAGATCTCCCGGTTGTGCGTCACCACCAGCACCGTCTTGCCCGCCTGGGCCTGCTCCCGCAGCAGTCCCAGGATCTGCACCCCGGTCCGGAAGTCCAGTTCGCCCGTCGGCTCGTCCGCCAGCAGCACCGGGTTGCCGGTGGCCAGCGCCCTGGCGATGGCGACCCGCTGCTGTTCCCCGCCGGACAGTTCGTGCGGGAAGTGCCGCACGCGGTCCCCGAGACCGACCTGCGCCAGGGTGTCCGCGGCGAGCCCGCCCGCGTCCTCGCGACCGGCCACGTCCGCCCCGAACTGGACGTTCTCCAGGGCGGTGAGGCCGGGGAAGAGGTTGAAGCTCTGGAAGACGAAGCTCACCGTACGACGGCGGAAACGCTGCAGTTCACGCGGTCCGGCGGCGGTGATGTCCCGTCCGGCGATCCGGATGCGGCCCGCGCTCGGCGCGTCGAGCGCACCCATCAGGTTGAGCAGCGTGGTCTTGCCCGATCCGGAGGGGCCCAGCACGACGACGAACGCGTTCTCGTCCACGTGCAGGTCGACGCCGTCCAGCGCGGTGACGGTGGTCCGGCCCACCCGGTAGCGGCGGCACACCCCGTCCAGGTCGATCCTCGTGCCCGTCGCCGCACGGCCGGCCGTCCCGACTGCGGTGTCCACGTCGGCCACCTCCTGACCTCGCTCCGCTTCGGCCGTGGCGTGCCACCCGCTCCTGCGGCCGACGCTATGCCCGTCGAGGACGGCTCCCCAAGGGCCGTTGGGCCCGGACGTCATGCCGATGAGCCTCTCGGCAGGACGCCCGGCCCGCCGCGGGACACCGCGGACCACCGCCCCCGCAGCGCACGCCAGACGTGTTCGGTCAGGATCACGGTGGAGGCGGTCGCCAGGCAGATCGCCCACTGGGCGGCGTCGAGGGAGACGGTGTCGAACACATCGTGGGCGAAGGGCACTTGAACGGCGATGAACTGCAGGACGAGGACGAGGGCCAGACAGCTCCACAGCACGGGGTTGTGCAGCTGGTGGCGGCCCAGGACGGGGCCGTCCTCGCTGCGGGCCGTCAGCGCGTTGCAGAGCTGGTAGAGCACGAAGGTGGTGAACGCCATGGTGGCGGCGGTCGTCTCGTCGGTCACTTGGCGGGCGGCGGCGAAGACGGCGACCGTGCCGAGGGCCATGACGGCGCCGGAGCGGGTGATGGCGATCAGCCTGCGGGCGTTCAGCATGCGTTCGTCGGGTGCGCGCGGGGGGCGGTCCATGACGTCGGCCCGGGGCGGGTCGACGCCCAGGGCCATGGCGGGCGGTCCGTCCATGATGATGTTGATCCACAGCAGCTGGATCGCGGACATCGGGGCGGGCAGTCCGGCCAGCACGGTGACCAGCAGCGTCATGATGGCGCCGATGTTGGTGGACAGCTGGAAGCGGACGAAGGTCACGATGTTGTCGTAGAGGGAGCGGCCCTCGCGCACCGCTCGGACGATGGTGGAGAAGTCGTCGTCGGTGAGGACCATGTCGGCTGCCTCTTTGGCGACGTCGGTGCCGGTCCCGCCCATCGCGACGCCGATGTGGGCGGCGCGCAGGGCGGCGGCGTCGTTCACGCCGTCACCGGTCATGGCCACGATGTGGCCGCGCCGGGACAGGGCGCGGACGATGGCGACCTTGTGCTCGGGGGCGACACGGGCGAAGACGCCGATGTCCTCGATGCGGCCGGCGAGTTCCTGCTCGCCGGTGCGGGCCAGCTCGGTGCCGGTGACGACGTCACCGGTGATGCCGAGTTCACCGGCGACGGCGGCGGCGGTGTCTGCGTGGTCGCCGGTGACCATCTTGACGGCGATGCCGGCGCCCCGGGCGAGGGCGACGGCCTCGCGGGCCTGCGGGCGGGGCGGGTCGGCGATACCGGCGACGGCGGTGAGGGTCAGCCCGGTCACCTCCCGGGCGTCCGCGTGGTCGGCGGTGGCGGCGGCGAGGACCCTCAGGCCCCGGCCGCCCATCCGCCGGGCCGCCTCGGTGACCTCGCGCCGGCGCTCGGCGGTGAGGGGCACGGGGCCGTGTTCGGTCAGGACGTCGGTGCACCGGTCCAGGAGGACGTCGACGGCGCCCTTGGCGTGCACTCGGGTGCGGCCGCCGGGGCCGGCGTGGAAGGTGGCCATGTACTTGTCGGCGGGGTCGAAGGGCACCTCGCCGTCGCGCGGGGTGCGGGCGCGCAGTTCCTCGACGTCGAGCCCGGCCTTGACGGCGAGCACGAGCAGGGCGGCCTCGGTGGGGTCGCCGATGGGGCCGTCCGGGGTGAGGCGGGCGTCGTTGCACAGCGCGAACGGCCGCACCGCGTCGAGCAGTTCGGCCGGCTGCCCGGGTCCGGTGAAGCGGACGGTGCCGGCGGTGCCGTAGCCCTCGCCGGTGACGTCGTAGTGGCGGCCGGCCGCCCACAGGGCGCGGGCGGTCATCTCGTTCAGGGTCAGGGTGCCGGTCTTGTCGCTGCACACCACGGTCGCGGAGCCGAGTGCCTCGACCGAGGCCAGGCGTTTGACGATGGCGCCCCGGCCGGCCATGCGGTAGACGCCCAGGGCGAGGGTGAGGGCGATGACGGCGGGCAGCCCCTCGGGGATCGCGGCGACCGCCAGGGCCACGGCGCGCAGGGCCAGGTCCGCCAGGTCCTCGCCGCGGATCAGGGCGACGAGCGCGTAGGCGGCCACGGCGACACCGCTGACCAGGGCCAGGCGCCGGCCCAGACTGTCCATCTGGACCGTCAGCGGGCTGGGCGGTTCGTCCTCGGTGCGCAGTGCCTCGGCGATGGCCCCGACCTCGGTGCGCATGCCGGTGGCGGTGACGATCATCTCGGCGCGGCCCCGGGTCAGCGCGGTGTTCATGAAGAGCATGCCGGTGCGCTCCGCGACGGGGACGGCCTCTTCCCCCGCGGCACTCGGCGCCGTGGTCTTGGCGACCGGCTGGGACTCTCCGGTCAGCGCGGCCTCGGCGGCCTCGACCGACGCGGCGACCACGAGACGGCCGTCGGCGGGGACGCGATCGCCCGCTTCCAGCAGCACGATGTCGCCGGGCACCAGGGCGCGGGCGGGCACCTCGCGCACCCGGCCGTCGCGGCGCACCCGGGCGGTGGGCACCAGCATCTGCCGCAGAGCCTCCAGACTCCGCTCGGCGCGGCGTTCCTGCAGGTAGCCGAGGACGGCATTGATGAGCAGGACGATGGCGACGACGACGGCGTCCCTGATGTCGCCGATGATCCCGGCGACGACGGCGGCGGCGAGCAGGACGCCGATCAGGAAGCTGCGGAACTGGTCCAGCAGACGCAGCCACTGCGAGCGGCGGGCGGGTTCGGCCAGTTCGTTGGCGCCCCATGCCCGGGCGCGTTGTCCGGCGTCGGCCGTGGTCAGGCCGGTGGCCGGGGTTACCCCCAGCAGGGCGGCCACCTCGTCGGCCTCCCGCCGGTGGGCGTCGGTCACCGGTGCGGCGAGGGTCTCGTGGAGCGCCGGCGTGGACGGTGCCTGCTGGGGCATGGTCACTCCTTGCCGCGGACGACGGCGACGGGGCAGTGGGCGTGGTGCAGCAGGGCCTGGCTGACCGAACCGAGCAGCAGTCCGCTGAAACCGCCGCGGCCCCGGGCCCCGACCACCGTCAGCTGGGCCTCCCGGCCGGCGTCGATCAGGGCGGGGCGGATCCGGGAGCGCACCAGGCGCCGCTCGACGGTGAGGTGCGGCCGGCCCCGAAGGCCGCGGGCGACCGTCTCGTCCAGCAGGCGCTGCTCGACGTCGCGCAGGTGGTCGACGTCCGCCACGACGGCGATCGGCGGGTCGCCGGGATCGTCGTGGGCGCGCGCACTCCAGGTGTTCCACACGTGCAGGGCCAGCAGGGGCGCGTCGCGCAGCGCCGCCTCCGCGAAGGCGAACTCCACCGCCGCCTCCCCCGCCGGGGAGCCGTCCACCGCGAGCAGCACCGGGCCGGCCGGGTCCGGGCGACCGCGCACCACCATCACGGGACAGCGGCCGTGAGCGGCCAGCTGCACGGCCGTCGAGCCCAGCAGCAGCCCGGCGAACGCGGACCGCCCGCGGCCGCCGACCACCACCAGCGCCGCCGACCGGGAGGCGACCTCCAGCACTTCGAGCGGCTCACCGGTCACCACCGACGGAAGGACGTCGATGCCCGGCGCCGCCTCGTACGCTCGTTCCTCGGCACGTGCCAGCACCCCTTGCACCAGGGGCTCCAGCAGGGGGTCGAACGGCGGCCAGGGCGCCGCGCCCGGCGGCAGGAACGGCACAGGACGGTCCGCGGCGTGCACGATCCGCAGGGGCGCGCCGCGAAGGTGCGCCTCGCGAGCCGCCGCGTCGACCGCGCTGAGACTGGAGGCGGAGCCGTCCACTCCGACGACCACCGGATCACTCATGGCGCGCTCCCGTCCCGCAGGACCGCCGAGGAGCCGTCGCTCCCGGCTACCGCCTCCCAGCTTCGCCGCGGCCGGCGCCCACGGGCAGGGGCCGTCCGACCGCGACGGGGACCGGTCGGCCCCCTCCGGCGCCGGCGGGCCGACGCGCCGGCGCCGGCGGGTGTCAGTGGTGTGCGTCCTCCGCGCGGACCACCGCCACCGGGCAGTGCGCGTGGTGCAGCAGGGCCTGGCTGACGGACCCCAGCAGCAGGCCCGCGAAACCGCCGCGGCCCCGCGCCCCGACCACCGTCAACTGGGCGGACCGGCTCGCCTCGATCAGCGTCTCGCGCGTCCTGCCGTGCACCACCCGATGCTCCACCTCGACCTCCGGATACCGCTCGCGATGACCGGCGAGCGCCTCGAACAGCAGCCGCTCCTCCTCGGCGGCCAGCGCGCCCGGCGGGTTCGCGTACGGCATCGACGCGTCCGGTGGCGGAGGCAGCGGCGCGTTCCAGGTGGTCCAGGCGTGCACCGCCACCAGCCGTGCGCCCCGCAGCGCCGCCTCGGCGAAGGCGAACTCCACCGCCGGCTCACCGGCGGGCGAGCCGTCCACACCCAGCACGACCGGCCCGTCGGCAGCCGGCCCTTCGCGCACCACGAGCACCGGGCAGCGGCCGTGCGCCACCAGGTGCACCGCCGTCGACCCCACCAGCAGCCCGACGAACCCGCCCATCCCGCGGGACCCGACCACCACCAGCTCGGCGGCCCGCGACTGGGCCTCCAGGACGGTCAACGGCTCACCGGTCACCACGACATGGCTGACCTCGACCTCCGGTGCCGCCTTGTGCGCGCGCTCCACGGCCTCGCCCACCAGGTGCTCGACCATGTGCCGCATCCCGCCCTCGGGCGGCCCCAGCGGCCACGCTCCCAGGGGTACATGGGTCGCGGGCCACACGAACGCGTGCACCACCCGCAGACCGGCCTCGCGCGACCTGGCCTCCCGGGCCGCCGCGTCGACCGCGGCGAGGCTCGAGGCCGAACCGTCGACGCCCACGACCACCAGACGGCTCACCACCATGGCTCCCACCTCCAGACATGAGAGCGTCTCCACTGTCAGCCTCACCCGGCGGGCGGCTTCGCCATAGGGCCGATCGGCCACCACGGCCGCCGATCGGCGCCTT
>NZ_JAMGBF010000279.1 GCF_023516615.1 Streptomyces panaciradicis | reverse complement strand
GACGCCCGCCGCACCGCCCGCGCGCTGCGCGCCGAGCGCGCCGAGATCGCGGGCGCCCCCGACGACGTACCGGAGGACGAGGCGGCGGCCCCGAAGGCGTCGCTGCCCGCCCTGCGCGAGGCCTACCGGGCCGCCTCACAGGTCTACGAGAAGGTCGGCGTCGGCGCCGACCTGCGCGCCGAGCAGGCCCGCGCGGAGAGCGACGAGAGCGCCGCCCGCACCGAACTGGACCGGCTCAGCAACAAGGTCCGCACCCGCGCCGAGCAGCTGCTGCAGTCGCCCGACGGCTCCGACGGGCCGTCCCGGCAGGCCGCCGCCGCCCGGGCCGAGGAACTGGTCCAGCTGCTGGAGACCCGGATGTCCAGCGCGAGCGAGCAGCTCGGCCGGCTGCGCGGCGAGGCGGAGCGGCACGCGCCCGAGGACGGCGAGGCGCACACCGAGCTGCCCGAGGAGCTCCGGCCGCGCGACGCCGAGCACGCCCAGGCGCTGCTGCGCACGGCCACCACCGAACTGGCTTCCCGCACCGACGCGTTGAGCCAGGCCCGGCAGGCGCACGCCGAACTGCTCGACGCGCACCGCGCGGCCGAGGACGCGGCCGGGGGCTTCGACGAGATCGCCGCGATGCTGCGGGACCTGCTGCGCGAGCACGCCTTCGAGGAGGAGCAGGAGGAACCGGAGCCCTACCCGGGCAGCCTGGAGGAGGCCCGGCACTCCGCCGCCGAGGCCCGCCGCTCGCTGCGCGGGTGCGCCGCCGACCTGTCGGCCGCCGAGTCCGCCGTACGGGAAGCCAGTGACGTCCTCGTCCGGCACGCCAACTCCACGCGCTACGAGCAGGTCCGCACACCCGCCCGCCAGCAGATCCGCGAACTGCCCGCCTCCGCGCTGCCCGAGCACGCGCAGAAGTGGGCCGACGCCTTCGCGCCCCGACTCCGCGTCCTCACCGACGAGTTGGCGCAATTGGAGCGCAACCGCGACTCGATCGTGGACCGTCTGCGCGGCCTCGTCGAGTCGGCGCTGGCGACCCTGCGGTCCGCCCAGCGGCTGTCCCGGCTGCCCGAGGGGCTCGGCGAGTGGTCCGGGCAGGAGTTCCTGCGCATCCGCTTCGAGGAGCCCGACCAGGCCACGCTCACCGAGCGGCTGGGCGAGGTCATCGACGAGGCGACCCGGGCCGCCGTGAAGAAGAACTCCGACCTGCGGCGCGACGGCATGTCCCTGCTGCTGCGCGGTGTGGCCGCGGCCTTGCAGCCCAAGGGCGTCGCCGTCGAGATCCTCAAGCCGGACGCCGTGCTGCGCGCCGAGCGGGTGCCCGTCGGGCAGATGGGCGACGTGTTCTCGGGCGGACAGCTGCTGACCGCGGCCATCGCCCTGTACTGCACGATGGCCGCCCTGCGCTCCAACGACCGGGGCCGGGACAGGCACCGCCACGCCGGCACGCTGTTCCTCGACAACCCCATCGGGCGCGCGAACGCCACCTACCTGCTGGAGCTGCAGCGGGCCGTGTCCGACGCGCTGGGCGTCCAACTCCTGTACACCACAGGCCTGTTCGACACGACCGCGCTGGCGGAGTTCCCCCTCGTGATCAGGCTCCGCAACGACGCGGACCTGCGGGCCGGGCTGAAGTACATCAGCGTGGAGGAACACCTCAGGCCCGGACTGCCCCAGCAGAGCGCGAACGGCGAGGGTGAGGCCGTCCACAGCGAGATCACCGCCACGCGCATGTACAAGCGGCCGGCGCCGACGACCGGCTGAGCAGCGGCCGTCAGGGGTGGGACAGCTGCCCCGCGCCGCCCCGACGCCGTATGCGCGCCTGGGCCCGCGCGGCCACCTTCTCCTGGCGCCGCACCCGGCGCCGCTCGCGCCGCAGGGCCCGGGCGGTGCTGCTCGGGGTGGACACCACGCCGTTGCGCTGGTTCCACACCTGGCGGGTCACCCACACGTCCAGGGCACCCCACGTGGCGACCACCGTACTGACGACGCTGCTGATGACCATCGGGAAGGCCAGCCAGGAGCCGGCCATGGTGCACAGGAAGGCCACCATCGCCTGCAGCAGCGTCACGGCGATGATCAGCACCGCCCGCACAGCCGCCGTCCGCACCGGATCGGGCAGCCGGCGTCGCCGCGCCGGCTCCTCGACCCACAACGGACGGTTCGACGACCGGGCCCGGGCCGTGCTGCCCTCCCGCACCGCCGCCCGTCCGCCTGCAGGAATGTCGCGATCCGGTGCCTGGGTGCCCCGCCGCACCGCCGTGCGCGTCACCGCGCCGTCCCCGGGCGCCTTGCTCCGCTCCGCCGTGCCCATCACCGTGTCACTCCCCACCGCCAGCAGACCGCTCGCCTCCGTGCCTCACAGCACGACTCCCCAGTGGCTGCCCGGCTTGCGCTGTTTTACGCCGCCCAGTTGCGGGATGCGGCTCCTGTGGCCGATTCCGCACCCGATCTCCTGTAGAGAAGGACGAGCGGCACCCCCGGAAGATTCCCGGCAGCGAAAAATTTCGGCCAACACGCCGACCGGAACACCTCGATGAACTTCCGTCACCTCCAGGGCAAACCGGGAGGCAATCTCCCCCAATGAACGGACAACTCCCCATGTCTCGCCGCCCGCGCGGAAGTTCGGCCTCCGGACCGGTCTTCGGGTTACCTGCGCGTCGGTAGTAGGCTCGCGCCGTTTGTTGACGTACATGTGTACCCCCGTTCCGTGGGGGTCGAGCTGGGGGAGGCCATGCGCTTTCGCGGGAAGTCGATCCGCCGGAAGATCGTGGCGCTGCTTCTCGTGCCGCTGGTGTCCCTCACCGCGATCTGGGGCTTCGCCACGGTACTCACCGGACGTGAGGCGGAACAGCTGTTCAACGTGTCGGACGTGGTGGAGAAGGTCGCCTATCCGATCGAGGACACCGTCCGCGTCGTCCAGCAGGAACGCCGCCAGTCCCTCGTCTATCTCGCCGACCCCCGTGCCTCCCGGGGGATCAGCGATCTGCGGCGCACCCGGGCCGCCACCGACAAGGCCGTCGCACGGATCCGGAAGAACTACACCGATGCGGATGTGCGCGACGCCATGGGCGGGGAGACGACCGACCGCCTGAGCACCGTGCTCGACGCGTTCAAGGGCCTCGACGACCTGCGGCACAGCGTCGAGGACGGAACGGTCGACCGCGCCCAGGCCCTCGACCTCTACAACCACCTGATCGACCCCTGCTACGTGCTGCTCACCAACCTCCACGTCGTCGACAACGTGGAGACGGACAAGCAGTACCGCGCCCTGGTCAACCTCGCCCGCGCCCGCGAACTGCTCTCCCGCGAGGACGCGCTCCTGGGCTCCGCCCTGGTCGTCGGCAAGCCCTCCCGCACCGAGCTGCGCAAGGTCACCGACCTCATCGCCCAGCGCGGCCTGATCTACGACTACAACCTGCAGTTGCTGCCCGCCTCGGACCGCGGTCGCTACCAGCGGTTCTGGAGCAACGCCGAGACCGCCCCGCTGCGTGTGGCCGAACAGTCCGTGACCTCCGCGCGAGCCGGCGGCTCCCCCGAGGTCACGGCCAAGAACTGGGACACCGCCGCCGGGAACGTCCTCGACGAACTCGGCACCCTCAACGACCAGGCGGACGACCGCTACCAGGACCGGGTGGGCCCCGTCGCGATGGGCGTCATCGCGAAGGCCGCCGTCGCCGGTGTCCTCGGTCTGCTGGCCCTGCTCTTCTCGCTCTTCCTGTCCGTGCGCATCGGCCGCACCCTCATCCGCGACCTGCGCAAGCTGCGCCTGGAGGCCCACGAGGCGTCCGGCGTACGGCTGCCCAGCGTCATGCGGCGCCTGTCCGCGGGCGAGCAGGTCGACATCGAGACCGAGGCACCGCGTCTGGAGTACGACAAGAACGAGATCGGCGAGGTCGGCCAGGCCCTCAACACCCTCCAGCGCGCCGCCGTCGAGGCCGCCGTCAAACAGGCCGAACTGCGCGCCGGCGTCTCCGAGGTGTTCGTCAATCTCGCCCGCCGCAGCCAGGTCCTGCTCCACAAGCAGCTCACCCTGCTCGACAGCATGGAGCGCCGCACCGAGGACACGGACGAGCTCGCCGACCTCTTCCGGCTCGACCACCTGACCACCCGTATGCGCCGCCATGCCGAGGGCCTGGTGATCCTCTCCGGCGCCGCCCCCTCCCGGCAGTGGCGCAAACCCGTCCAGCTCATGGACGTCGTGCGGGCCGCCGTCGCCGAGGTCGAGGACTACGAGCGCATCGAGGTCCGCCGGCTGCCCCGGGTCGCCGTCACCGGACCGGCCGTCGCCGACCTCACCCACCTCGTGGCCGAACTCCTGGAGAACGCCACGGTGTTCTCGCCCCCGCACACGGCCGTGCAGGTCGTGGGCGAAAGGGTCGCCAACGGCTTCACCCTGGAGATCCACGACCGCGGTCTGGGCATGGCCGCCGACGCGCTGCTGGACGCCAACCTGCGCCTCGCCGAGACGCCCGAGTTCGAGCTCTCCGACACCGACCGGCTCGGCCTCTTCGTGGTCAGCCGGCTCGCCCAGCGGCAGAACGTCCGGGTCTCCCTGCAGACCTCCCCGTACGGCGGCACCACCGCCGTGGTCTTCATCCCGGACGCGCTCCTGACCGACGACGTCCCCGACACCAACGGCATCGGCTTCCGCCTCGACCGGCCCCAGCCCTCGAAGGAGGCCGAGCTCGAGGAGAGCCGCCGCAGCGAGCTGTCCCGGGTGCCCGTGCAACTGCCCGGCGCGCTCCTGAACGGGCCGGTCGAGCTGGAGGCCCCGGTCGACCTCGACGCCGTCGACCGCTTCCCGGGCGCACTCGACGACGAGGACGACGAACGCGGCGGCATCTTCCGCCCCCTGCGCTCCAGGGCCCTCGCCGACGACGAACCCGGCGGCCGGCACGACGACCTGCGGCGCCCCGACACCGACGGCCGCGGGGCCGCCCTCGGCGACCAGGACGACCGTTCCGGCGCGGCCGTACCGCTGTCCCGGCGCAGCACGCCCAAGCTGGTCAGCTCCCACGGGCGCCCGGTCACCGAGCCACGGCCCCGGCGCGAGGACGCCCACGAGGCCCCGGCGGCCCGCTCCGGCCGCCCCGAGCCGAGGACCAACGTGCCGCTGCCGTCCCGGCGCCGCGAGGAACTCCTGTCGGGCAACGCGCCGGACGCCCCGGACGCGGAGACCGCACCGCCCCTGCCGAACCGCCGGCGGGGCGCCTCGCAGCTGCGCCCGGGAGACGCGAGCCGTCCCGGCCAGGGCACCGCGCCCGGAGCCCCCGGGGGACCCGGCGAGCACCCGCTGAACCCCGCGCTTCCCGC
>NZ_JAMGBF010000278.1 GCF_023516615.1 Streptomyces panaciradicis | reverse complement strand
GCGCGCTCGCCACGGCCGTACGCCTCGGGGTCGTGGGCCCGCCGCCGCCCGCTCCCGCCTCCCAGGCCCGGCTGCGCGGCGGCCTGCACAGCCGGGCCCGCGACCGGGCCGCCATCAGCCACCACTACGACCTGTCCAACGACTTCTACGCCCTGCTCCTCGACGAGACCATGGCCTACTCCTGCGGCTACTGGGCGAGCGAGAAACCCGGCTTCACCGCCGCCGACGCCCAGCGGGCCAAGCTGGAGCTGATCTGCCGCAAGCTGGGCCTGGTGCCCGGCGCCCGGCTGCTGGACATCGGCTGCGGCTGGGGCTCGCTCACCCTGCACGCCGCCGAACGGCACGGGGCGCAGGTCACCGCCGTCACGCTGGCCCGGGAACAGGCGGCGTACGTCCGCGAGCGGGTGCGCGAGCGCGGCCTGAGCGAGCGGGTGCGGGTGGTGTGCCAGGACTACCGGGACATCGAGGGCGGCGCGTACGACGCCGTCGCCACGGTCGAGATGGGCGAGCACGTCGGCGACGCCGAGTACCCGGCGTTCGCCGCCTCCCTGCACCGGCTGGTGCGGCCGGCCGGGCGGGTGCTGGTGCAGCAGATGTCGCGCGGCCCCGGCGCTCCCGGCGGCGGACCGTTCATCGAGGCGTACATCGCCCCGGACATGCACATGCGGCCGTTGGGCGAGACGGTGGCGCTGCTGGAGGAGGCGGGGCTGGAGATCCGGCACACCGAGTCGCTGCGCGAGCACTACGCCCGCTCGGTCGGCGCCTGGCACCACACCCTGGAGGAGCGCTGGGAGGCGTTCGTGCGGCTGGTGGGCGAGGAGACGGCGCGGGTGTGGCGGCTGTACCTCGTCGGCGCGGCGCTCGCCTTCGAGGAGGGCCGCATGGGCGTCGACCAGCTCCTGGGCGTACGGCCCGCACCCGGCGGCGACAGCGGCCTGCCGGCGACCACCCACGGCTGGTACGAGGGGCTGGAGAAGCCGTGAGCGGGTTCCCCTGGGGCGCGTTCGCGCTCAACCTCGCCTGGGCCGCCGCGGCGGCCCTCGCGGTCATGCTGGTCACCTTCGCGGTGGCGGTGCGCGTCGGCGTGCACCGGATCGTGGACGTGGCCTGGGGGATCGGGTTCACGGCGGTGGCCGTCACGAGTCTGGCCGCGTCCGCCGGGCACGGGGACCCGGTACGGCGGCTGCTGGTCACGGTCCTGACGGCGGTGTGGGGGCTGCGCCTGGCCGTCCACATCGCCCGCCGCGGCCGGGGGCACGGCGAGGACCCGCGCTACGAGGCGATGCTGGCGAAGGCGCCCGGCAGCCGGAACGCCTACGCCCTGCGGATGGTCTACCTGCTGCAGGGCGCCCTGGTGTGGCTGGTGTCCCTGCCCGTGCAGGCCGCCATGTACGTCCCCGGCGCGCCGTCGGCGCTCGCCTGGGCCGGCGCCGCGCTGTGGGCGGTCGGCCTCGGCTTCGAGGCGGTCGGGGACGCGCAGCTCGCCCGGTTCAAGGCCGATCCCGCCAACCGGGGCGCGCTGATGGACCGCGGGTTGTGGGCGTGGACCCGGCACCCCAACTACTTCGGTGACTTCTGCGTCTGGTGGGGTCTGTTCCTCGTGGCGTGCGACTCGCCGGCGGCGGCCGCCGTGTCCGTGGTCTCCCCCGTGGTGATGAGCCTGCTGCTGACCAGGGGCAGCGGGAAGCGGCTGCTGGAGCGGCACATGGCCGACCGGCCCGGCTTCGCCGAGTACAAGGCGCGCACCAGCGGTTTCTTCCCGCTGCCGCCCCGGCGGAGGGCCGGTGCCTGACATGACGGCCCATCTGGTGCCCCTGCGCCGTCCGGCCCGGCCGCGGGCGGCCGTCCTCGTCCTGCACGGCGGGCGGGCGTCGAGCGAGAGCCCGGCCCGGCCCTGGCAGCTCGCCGCGCTCCGCATGGACCCGTTCGTCCGGGCGGTGGCCGCCGCGTCGGCCGACCGGGACGTCCTGGTGGCCCGGGTGCGCTACCGGCTGCGCGGCTGGAACGGCGAGCGCGCCGACCCGGTGCGGGACGTCCGCCGGGCGCTGGGCGAGCTGTCCGGTCCGCTCCCCGTGGTGCTGCTCGGCCATTCCATGGGCGGCCGGGCGGCCCTGCGTGCCGGCGGGCATCCGTGGGTGCGGGGCGTGGTGGGCCTCGCGCCGTGGTGGCCGGCCGGCGAGCCGGTGACCCAGCTGGCGGGCCGGTACGTCGTAGCCCTGCACGGTGACCGGGACCGCGTCACCTCGCTCGCGGAGACGGCCGACTGCGTCCGCCGGGCGCGGGGCACGGCGGCCCGGGCGGGACTGGCCGTGGTCGGGGGCGGCGACCACGCGATGCTGAACCGGCCCCGCCTGTGGCACCGCACCGCCTCCGCGGTGGTCGCCCACCTGCTCGACCCGGACGGCACACCGGACCCGCTGCCCCCGGCGTCCTACGGCAAGGACGGCTTCCCCCTGCAGTGAGCGCCTCAGCGGACGTGGCGGGTGCGGTGGGACGTGCCCTTGAGACGGATCCGGGTGCGGCCTCCGCGGTGGTCGCCCACCTGCTCGACCCGGACGGCACACCGGACCCGCTGCCCCCGGCGTCCTACGGCAAGGACGGCTTCCCCCTGCTGTGAGCGCCTCAGCGGACGTGGCGGGTGCGGTGGGACGTGCCCTTGAGACGGATCCGGGTGCGGCCTCCGCGGTGGTCGCCCACCTGCTCGCCCCGGACGGCACACCGGACCCGCTGCCCCCGGCGTCCTACGGCAAGGACGGCTTCCCCCTGCTGTGAGCGCCTCAGCGGACGTGGCGGGTGCGGTGGGACGTGCCCTTGAGACGGATCCGGGTGCGGCCTCCGCGGTGGTCGCCCACCTGCTCGACCCGGACGGCACACCGGACCCGCTGCCCCCGGCGTCCTACAGCAAGGACGGCTTCCCCCTGCTGTGAGCACCTCAGCGGACGTGGACGGTGCGGTGGGACGTGCCGCTGAGGCGGATCCGGGTGCGGCTCGTGCGGGGTGCCGCGGCCTCCTCCGCCTCCGCCGCCAGGGCCGAGAGGCCGGGCAGCACGGCGTCCGGGGAGGTGCCGGGTTCCAGCCAGACCCGCAGGCCGACGTCCAGACGCGATCCGCCGCGGGGCAGCACCCGGGCGCGGCAGCGGGCGATGCCGGGCAGCTGGGCCACACGGGCCGACAGGGCCTCGGCCAGCGTGCGGGGATGCACCGTGGCCCCCGGTGACGGCAGGGCGAGCGGCCGCACCCGGCCGGAGTGCAGCTGTGCGAGGGCCCAGCGGACGAACAGCACGGTCAGCACGGTCGCGGCGGCCATGACGACCGGCGTCCACCAGGTCTCCCCGCGCAGCCGCGCCAGCCCGGCCCGGTCGACCAGGACCGATCCCCTCCCCGCGGCGGGCCACCAGGACGGCAGCCGGGCCGCGACAGCGGGATCACTGGCGACGAGCCGGCTCCCCACCCCGAGCAGCCCGACCCCGACGACTCCGAGCACGACCCGATTCACCCCACCACGACCCCACGCCCTCACCACGCACCTCCGAATCGTGCAGCCGACGGCGCCGGGGCGGCCCCTTGCTGCGGGGCACGTGCGGCGTCGTGCCGCGGGGTCTCCGGTGGTCGCGGGTGCGGCGGCCGCCAGAGCGGTTCGGGTACGACCCTGACGTGCAGGCGGGGGGTGCGGCGCAGGCGGGAGGCGGTCAGGGCGTCCCGGGCCGCGGCCGTGACGGCGGCGCGGGCCGCCTCGCGGTCGCCGAAGGCGAGGGCCGCCCGCACCGTCACGCGCCGGCGCCGGGCCCGTACGCGCGCCGAGGCGACGCCGTCGACGGCCGCGACCGCGTCGCGGACCAGGTTCGCCGTCGCCGAACGGTCCACCGCCACGGTCACCCCGGCCGCGGGCGTGCCGACGGTCCACTGGTGACGGCGGCCGGGCGCGAGGGCGAGCAGGATCATCCACACGCCCGCGAGAGCGATCAGCGCGCCGCCGGCGACCACCGCCGGGTCCCCGGGACCGTGGTCCGACAGCCACTGCACGGCACCGGTGCGCCAGGCGCCGGCGGGCCGGTCCGCGAGGTGCACCCGGAACAGGTCGAAGGCGAGCGCCCCGCAGCTCACGGCGGCGGCCCAGGCCATCAGGGCGACCGGCACCCCGCGCGTCGACCACCACCGCCGGGGCGTACGGAGCCCGGTGGCCACCGGGAGGGCCTCCCGCGCCGGGACCGCGGAGGTCGCCGACGGCGTGAGGGAGGTGACGCCGATGCGGGTCAGGGGGACGTCGAGTCCCGTCAGCCGTCTGGTGCGCTCCGTGACGTGGGACTGGACGTCCCGCACGGTGTCGGCCAGCGGGGCCGGATAGGGCAGGGTCAGCCTGAGGGAGACCTCGGCGCTCGTGCCCCGTACCGACGCCGCCGAGCCGACCACCCGGACGGCCCGCGCCTCGGTGGCCGCCCGCTCGGCGATCCTGCGCACCGCCCGCTGCGAGACGGTGGTGGTCCCCCGTTCCGCGGCCGCGGTCATCGGCGGCTCCGCTCGAAGGCGTCCCGGACGTCCCGGACGCTGCCGCCGCTCTCGGCCCACCGGCCCAGCGCCCAGCCGAGGCCGCCGAGCGCGGCCACGAGCAGGAAAGCGCCGAACCCGCCGAAGTAGCCGGCGAACGCGAGCGCCATGCCCGCGATCATCCCCATGAACGCCGTGCTCATGTCTCTGGTCCCCTCTCCCGGATCGACGGCCACTACTCCACGCGGACCCCGGCCGTGGTCTCGGGCTCCTCCTCCTCGGGCAGCCGGACGTCGTTGACGGTGATGTTCACCTCGACGACCTCCAGCCCGGTGATCCGCTCGACCGCGGAGATGACGTTCTCCCGCACGTCCCGGGAGACGTCCGTGATGGCAACGCCGTACTCGACGACGAGGTCGAGGTCGATGGCGGTCTGCCGCTCGCCCACCTCGACCTTGACGCCGCGGCCGATGTTGGGGCGCCCGCCGGGTACGCGGTCGCGCACCGCGCCGATGGTGCGGGACAGGCCGCCGCCCATGTCGTGGACGCCGGGGATCTCGCGGGCCGCGATGCCCGCCACCTTCACGACGACCACGTCGGCGATCGACGTGCGGCCGCGGTCGGCGGCCGGCTGGTCGGCGCCGGTCGCGCCGCCGGACACGGCCGTCGTCTTCGCCGGCGCCCCGCTGGTGCGCGGCGTGGACACGTCCTTGGCGGTGAGTGCGGTCTGGGGGGTCTGCGTGGTCATGGCACGTTCCTTCCTGGCCGTCTGTGGTCTCACTTCGTTGGACCCGGCGCGGCCGGCCCTGTGACGCGGAAACCGGAAAAAGGGGCCGGGCACCACCGCGCGCGTGGTGCCCGGCCCCTGAGGAGGCGTCAGCTGGTCGGCATCAGGACCGAGTCGACGAT
>NZ_JAMGBF010000277.1 GCF_023516615.1 Streptomyces panaciradicis | reverse complement strand
CGGTGGTCGCGGGGGTCGTGCCGGTGCCGGGCGCGGCGGCGGTGGCGGCCGCCGTGACCGTGGCGGCCGGGGCCGCGGGGGCGCTGCTCGGGACGTACGACGCGGTGCGTACGGCGGTCGCGGTGCTCGTCGCGCTCGCCGTGGCCGAGCTCCTGCTGCGGCACTGCACGCGCCGTTTCGGCGGCGTGACCGGCGATGTGTTCGGCGGGCTGGCCGAGACGGCTGCGACGGTCTGCCTGCTGGTGCTGTCGCTGGGGCAGTAGTCTCTTCCGCCGTACACGGACAAGGGATCGTGATCGGGGGACGTTCGTGCCGAAGCTTCGTCGTGCCGTGGCCTGGTTCATCGACTTCTCGCTGGTGCTGGCACTCGCGACCGGGCTCGCGGTGCTCACCTTCCACCGCATGGCCGCGCTCGTCACCGACGTGCCCGACCTGGCCACCCACGGCGGCCTGGACCTGCTGACCTCGCGCGGCGACGTCGTCGGCGCCTCGGAGCAGCTCGGTCTGTCGCTGTGGAACCAGGCCGTCCTCGACGTGGAGGAGGCCTTCGGGGCACTGATCGCGGCGACCTTCCTGTACCAGTGGGGCTGCCTCGCCCTGGCCGGGCGGACCGTCGGCAAGGGGCTGCTCGGGCTGCGGATCGCCCCGGTCCGCGCGCGCCGGGCCGCGGTGCGCGCCGCGGTCACCACGGCGGCCGACATCGCGGTCTACGCGGTGGCCTGCGTGCTGCTGGTCGAGGGGTACTTCGTGGCGTCGGTGATGGTGTGGGCGCTCGCGGTCCTCGTCTTCCTCCTCAACGCCCTTCCCGTGCTGGCCCCGACGCGCCGCTCCTTCGCCGACCGGGTGGCCGGCACGACGGTGACCGGGCTCGGGATCAGCACGCCCGCCGCCACGCCCCCAGTTCGTACTTCTTGAGCATCGAGCTCAGCCGCAGGCGGCGGGACTGGGCGCAGAAGCGGCTGGTCGGCAGTTCGTACTCCACGTGGAAGACGGCCTTGTCCGCCTCGACGAAGGGCCTCAGGGCCGCGCACTCGCCGTACTGCGCGCACTGTTCGTTGACCGCGAAGTCGAAGTCCTTCACCAGCCGCGGGATCTGGTCCAGGTCGTTCTTCAACCCGACCGCCATGCCCCGGTCGTGGGCCAGCTTCGCGAGCAGCCGGTTGTAGCGGAGCTGGTCGGCGGCGGTGAGGCGGAAGCCGCTCTTGTTGCGGTAGCCGTCCATGTTGTCCGGTTCCACCGCGTCGAAGCCCTTGTCGCGGCACATGTCGAGGCGGGCCGCCATGAGCGGCTCCAGGACGTCCGTGCGGCGGATGTCCAGCCAGCGCTCGCCCTTCCAGCCGTTGCCCTCGCCGATCACCGAGCGCGGGAACTTCTTCGCGTCGGGCCGCCAGTCCTCCCAGGCGCCGGTGGACAGGTAGCAGATGACCTTGCGGCCCGCGCGGTGCAGGGCGGCGACCGTGGCCGCGGACCGGTCGAAGCCGTCGATGTCGTAGACCGGCACGTCGACCGAGGTGTCGAGGCGGCCGCTGAGCTGCCACTGCCAGGCCACCCCGGGACGCGGCCGCCAACGCGGGCCGGACGCACCGGAGTCGGAGCCGGAGCCGGTGGTGCAGCCCGCCAGCAGCAGGAGCAGGGCGAGCAGGAGGGTCGGGCGTCTCAACGGGCTGGCTCCTGGGTGGGCGACGGCGTCCCTCAAGGATGAACACCGCGCGCGTGACGGGGGCGACCGGGTCCCGGGACCGGAGCACGACCACGGCGCGACCGCCGGGTGAATGGACATGGGCATGAGCGAAACGGCGCAACGCGCGTAGGCTCGTCCGCAGTGTTCGACGTACCGGGGAAGGCCCCGCGGAAACCGCACCCTGCCGCCGCATCTAGGGTCGGCTGTCGGGCCCGGTCGACCCACACGTATCGGCCACTGGAACTTCACATCGGAAGCGAGATTTCACCACCGTGACTGCTCTCACTCTCAGCACCGCCGCGGCGCCCGGCCTGCGGGCCGACGCGATCGTCGTCGGTGTCGCCAAGGGCGCCGCCTCCAGGTCCGGCGACCTCGTCGTCGCACCCGGCGCCGAGGCCGTGGACAAGGCCTACGACGGCAGGCTCGCCGGCGTCCTGGAAACTCTCGGTGCCTCCGGCGCCGAGGGCGAGGTGACGAAGCTGCCCGCACCGTCCGGCTTCAAGGCCCCGCTGGTCGTGGCGGTCGGCCTGGGCGCCGAGCCCGAGAAGGACTCCGGCTACGACGGCGAGGCCCTGCGCAAGGCCGCCGGCGCCGCCGCCCGCGCGCTGGCCGGCAGCAAGAAGGCCGCGTTCGCGCTGCCGGTCGGGGACGCCTCCGACCTCGGCGCGATCGGCGAGGGCGTGCTGCTGGGCGCCTACTCCTTCGACTCCTACAAGGAGAACGGCAAGGCCGCCAAGGACAAGAACGGCAAGGCGCCGCTCGCCGAGGCCACGCTGCTCGGCGGCAAGCCGCGGGACGCCGGGCACAAGGCGGCGCTCGCCCGCGCCGTCGCCGTCTCCGAGGAGCTCAACCGCGCCCGGGACCTGATCAACACCCCGCCCAACGACCTCAACCCCGAGTCGTTCGCCGCGATCGCGCAGGCCGCAGCCAAGGAGCACGGCATCAAGGTGCAGGTGCTCGACGTCAAGGCGCTGGAGAAGGGCGGCTACGGCGGCATCCTCGGCGTCGGCGCGGGCTCCGCCGCCGGGCCGCGGCTGGTGAAGCTGTCGTACACCTCTTCCAAGGCGAAGAAGCACCTGGCGCTCGTCGGCAAGGGCATCACCTACGACTCGGGCGGCATCTCGCTCAAGCCGGCCGGTCACAACGAGACCATGAAGTGCGACATGAGCGGTGCGGCGGCGGTCTTCGCCGCCGTGGTCGCCGCCGCGCGCCTGGGCCTGCAGGTGAACGTCACCGGCTGGCTGGCGCTGGCCGAGAACATGCCCTCCGGTTCCGCCACCCGCCCCGGTGACGTGCTGCGCATGTACAGCGGCAAGACGGTGGAGGTCCTCAACACCGACGCCGAGGGCCGCCTGGTCCTCGCCGACGCGCTGTGGGCGGCCTCGCAGGAGAAGCCGGACGCCATCGTGGACGTCGCGACCCTCACCGGCGCGATGGTGCTGGCGCTGGGCAGCCGGACCTTCGGGATCATGGCGAACGACGACGCCTTCCGCACCGCGGTGCACGAGGCCGCCGAGGAGGTGGGCGAGCCGGCGTGGCCGATGCCGCTGCCGGAGCACCTGCGCAAGGGCATGGACTCCCCCACCGCCGACATCGCCAACATGGGCGAGCGGATGGGCGGCGGCCTGGTCGCCGGCCTGTTCCTGCGCGAGTTCGTGGGCGAGGGCATCACCTGGGCCCACCTGGACATCGCGGGCCCGGCCTTCAACGAGGGCGGCCCGTTCGGGTACACCCCGAAGGGCGGCACGGGTACGGCGGTGCGCACGCTGGTCCGCCTCGCGGAGCTGACGGCCTCCGGCGACCTGGGCTGATGCGGCCGTGAGGGAAGGGGGCTCCGCGCGCGGGTAGGGCGGAGCCCCCTTTTCCACGGGCGCTCAAACGAACGTGGGACGTCTCACACACCGGCCCGGCGTCTCGTTCACCTCCGACAAGTGCGAAGATGGGCCACGGCAGGACAGGGCCCCCACCACAGGGCCGAAGAAAGAGCGGCCGGACACCAGCCGCCGCCCGGTCAGGGTTGACCGGCGTACGGCGCACATGCATGGAGGACGTGACGTGGCGAACGACGCCAGCACCGTTTTCGACCTAGTGATCCTCGGCGGTGGTAGTGGCGGTTACGCCGCGGCCCTGCGCGGGGCGCAGCTGGGCCTGGACGTCGCCCTGATCGAGAAGGACAAGGTCGGCGGTACCTGCCTGCACCGGGGTTGCATCCCCACCAAGGCCCTGCTGCACGCGGGCGAGATCGCCGACCAGGCCCGCGAGAGCGAGCAGTTCGGCGTCAAGGCCACCTTCGAGGGCATCGACGTCCCCGCCGTCCACAAGTACAAGGACGGCGTGATCGCCGGCCTGTACAAGGGTCTGCAGGGTCTCATCGCCTCGCGGAAGGTGACGTACATCGAGGGCGAGGGCCGCCTGTCCTCCCCCACCTCCGTCGACGTCAACGGCCGGCGCGTCGAGGGCCGCCACGTCCTGCTGGCGACCGGCTCCGTGCCGAAGTCGCTGCCGGGCCTGGAGATCGACGGCAACCGGATCATCTCCTCCGACCACGCCCTCGTCCTGGACCGCGTGCCGAAGTCCGCGATCGTCCTGGGCGGCGGCGTCATCGGCGTCGAGTTCGCCTCCGCGTGGAAGTCCTTCGGTGCGGACATCACCGTCATCGAGGGCCTCAAGCACCTCGTCCCGGTCGAGGACGAGAACTCCTCGAAGCTTCTCGAGCGCGCGTTCCGCAAGCGCGGCATCAAGTTCAACCTCGGCACCTTCTTCCAGAAGGCCGAGTACACCCAGGACGGCGTCAAGGTCACCCTCGCCGACGGCAAGGAGTTCGAGGCCGAGATCCTGCTCGTGGCCGTCGGCCGCGGCCCGGTCTCGCAGGGCCTGGGCTACGAGGAGCAGGGCGTCGCGATGGACCGCGGCTACGTCCTGGTCGACGAGTACATGCGTACCAACGTCCCGACGATCTCCGCCGTCGGTGACCTCGTCCCGACGCTCCAGCTCGCGCACGTGGGCTTCGCCGAGGGCATCCTGGTGGCGGAGCGTCTGGCCGGTCTGAAGACCGTCCCGATCGACTACGACGGTGTCCCCCGCGTGACCTACTGCCACCCGGAGGTCGCCTCCGTCGGCATCACCGAGGCCAAGGCCAAGGAGATCTACGGTGCGGACAAGGTCGTCGCTCTGAAGTACAACCTGGCGGGCAACGGCAAGAGCAAGATCCTGAACACCGCGGGCGAGATCAAGCTCGTCCAGGTCAAGGACGGTGCCGTGGTCGGCGTCCACATGGTCGGCGACCGCATGGGCGAGCAGGTCGGCGAGGCCCAGCTGATCTACAACTGGGAGGCGCTGCCGGCCGAGGTGGCCCAGCTCATCCACGCCCACCCGACGCAGAACGAGGCGATGGGCGAGGCCCACCTGGCGCTGGCCGGCAAGCCCCTGCACTCGCACGACTGACCCTCGGTCGACGAAGCGACGACTCAGACTTCCGCAATTCGTAAGGAGCAACCGAAACCATGGCGGTTTCCGTAACCCTTCCGGCGCTCGGCGAGAGCGTCACCGAGGGCACCGTCACCCGCTGGCTGAAGGCCGAGGGTGAGCGCGTCGAGGCCGACGAGCCCCTGCTCGAGGTCTCGACCGACAAGGTCGACACCGAGATCCCCTCGCCCGCCGCCGGTGTGCTGGCCTCCATCAAGGTCGCCGAGGACGAGACCGTCGAGGTCGGCGCCGAGCTGGCCGTCATCGACGACGGCACGGGCGCGCCCGCCGCCGCCCCGGCCCCCGCCGCC
>NZ_JAMGBF010000276.1 GCF_023516615.1 Streptomyces panaciradicis | reverse complement strand
GCCCGGGCTGGGGCGGCCGGCCCCCCGGCGGCAGCGGCGGTCCCGGCGGCCAGGGAGGGTACGGCGGCTACGGTCCCCCCGGCGGCTGGAGCGGCGGTTGGGGCGGCGCCTGGGGCGGCCCTCCCCCCGCGGCCAAGCCCGGCGTGATCCCGCTCCGCCCGCTCGGCGTCGGCGAGATCCTCGACGGCGCGGTCTCCACCATGCGCACCTACTGGCGCACGGTCCTCGGCATCTCGCTCACCGTCGCGGTCGTCACCCAGGTCGCCGTAGTCCTGCTGCGCGGTTTCGCCCTCGACGACAACGCCACCGCGGACACCCTGAGCGACCCGAGCGCCAGCCTCAGCGAGGTCACCCGCGCCATGGGCGACACCATGGTGAACAGCGCCGTCATCTTCCTGATCTCGCTGATCGGCACGATCACGGCGACCGCGCTGCTGACGACGGTGACCAGCAGGGCCGTGCTCGGCAAGCCCGTCGCCATCGGCGAGGCCTGGCGTGACGCCCGGCCTCAGGTGCTCAAGCTGTTCGGCCTGATCTTCCTGCTGATCCTCATCACGTTCGGCATCATCTTCGGCGGCACGCTTCCCGGCATCCTCGTGGCCGTCTCCGGCGCGGGCGCCGCGGGCGCCGCGCTGGCCGTCCTCGGCGGTCTCGGCGCGGGCGTCGTCGCCCTGTGGCTGATGATCCGCTTCTCGCTGGCCTCCCCCGCGCTGATGCTGGAGAAGCAGAGCATCGTCAAGTCGATGAGCCGCTCCGTGAAGCTGGTCCGCGGCTCCTGGTGGCGGATCTTCGGCATCCAGCTGCTCGCCACGGTCATCGCGAACATCGTCGCCTCGATCGTGGTCATCCCCTTCACCTTCATCGGCGCGGCGCTCGGCGGCGACGGCATCGTCGGCTTCCTCCAGAGCGGGGGCCACGTCGGCTGGACGTTCCTGATCATCAGCGGGATCGGCTCGGTGATCGGCTCCATGATCACGTTCCCGATCACGGCCGGCGTCACCGTGCTGCTCTACATCGACCAGCGCATCCGCCGCGAGGCCCTCGACCTCGACCTGGCCCGCGCCGCCGGCGTCCAGGGGTACGGCGCCGGCACCGGCTCGGGGAGCTGATGCGGTGAGTCCGACGGGGGGAGTTCTCACCATGGCGCCGGCACTGCCCCGCGCCGCCGGATCGGCCGTACGAGCCCTGCTGCGCGCCGGCGACACATCCCGGCTGGCGTCGATGGGCTCCGGCGACGAGCCACCGGTGACGATCCCGCGCGACCCCGCGCGGGAAGCGGCCCGGCGCGAGCTGTCCAAGGGCATGTACCACGAGAACGACCCCAGCCTGTTCCAGCGCGCCCTCAACGCCTTCTGGGAGTGGATCGACAAGCTCTTCGGCTCGGCCGCCGCCGCGACGCCCGGGGGCGTGCTGGGCCTGGTGGTCATCGTCGTGGCCGTCCTGCTGGTCCTGGGCGCGCTGTGGTGGCGCCTGGGCACCCCGGGCCGCCGACCCACCTCCTCCGCCGCCCTGTTCGACGACCGGCCCCGCAGCGCCGCCGAGCACCGCGCGGCCGCCGAGGCGCACGCCGCCCAGGGCCACTGGAACCAGGCCGTCCAGGAACGCATGCGGGCCATCGTCCGCTCCCTCGAGGAACGCGCCCTCCTCGACGTCCGCCCCGGCCGCACCGCCGACGAGGCCGCCGCCGAAGCGGGCCGCGCCCTGCCGTCCCACACGGACCGACTGCGCGAGGCGGCCCGGGACTTCGACGACGTCACGTACGGCGGCCGCAGGGCGAGCGAGATGGCGTACCACCGCATCGCCGAACTCGACCGCGACCTCGAACGCGCCAAGCCCCAGCTGGCGAGCAGCACCCCCGGCACGGCGCCCCACACCCGCCAGGGAGAGGACGGATGACCGCCGAGGCCACCACGCTCCCCTCCACCTCGGTCTCGCCCACCGCCCGCCAGGTCTGGACCCGCGCGCGAGGCATCGCCCTCGCGGTGATCCTCGTCCTGGCCGCGGCCGTCGCCATCGCCGTGGTCCGCTCCGACGTCCGGCACGGCGAGCTCGACCCTCGCTCCGTCGATCCCTACGGCAGCCGCGCGATCGCCGAGATCCTCGCCGACCACGGCGTCACCACGCGCGTGGTCACCACACTGGCCGGGGCGCGCGCCGCGGCCTCCCCGAACACCACGCTGCTGGTCGCCGTCCCGGACCGGTTGACCCCACGTCAGCAGAGCGCGCTGCACGCCGCGATCGCCGACTCCGGCGGCCGCACCGTCCTGATCGCACCCGGCAGCTCCTCCGTCGAGAAACTCGTCCCCGGGGTGACGGCGGACCCCGCCACGAGCTTCGCCTCCACCCTCGCCCCCGACTGCGGGCTCCCCGCCGCCCAGCGCGCCGGCAACGCCGACACCGGCGGCATCCGCTACACCACCACCCACCTCGACGCCGCCAAGTGCTACCGCAGCGAGCGCCTGGCCACCCTCCTGCGCATCCCCCAGACCTCCGGGAACGGCGACACCATCGTCCTCGGCGCGCCCGACATCCTCCTGAACGACCGGCTCGACAAGCAGGGCAACGCCTCGCTCGCCCTCCAACTCCTCGGCTCCCGCCCCCATCTGGTCTGGTACCTCCCCTCGCTCTCCGACTCCTCGGCCACCGACGGCGGCGAGAAGAGCTTCCTGGACCTGCTCCCCTCCGGCTGGCTCTGGGGCACCCTGCAGCTCTTCATCGCGGCAGCCCTCGCCGCCCTGTGGCGGACACGCCGGCTCGGCCCCCTCGTGCCCGAAAATCTGCCGGTGGCGATCCGCGCCTCCGAAACCGTCGAAGGCCGCGCCCGCCTCTACCGCAAGGCCAACGCCCGCGACCGCGCCGCCACCGCTCTTCGCTCCACCACGCGCACCCGCCTCGCCCCGCTCGTAGGCGTCCCCGTCTCCCAGGCGCACACGCCCGAGACCCTGCTCCCCGCCCTGTCCGCCCACCTCCGCGGCGACGGACAGTCCCTGCACTCCCTCCTCTTCGGCCCGCCGCCCAGCGACGACGCGGCCCTCATCGCCCTCGCCGACCAACTCGACGCCCTCGAAAGAGAGGTACGCCGTCCATGATGGACCCGACCACTGACAACGCCGGGATCACCGGGGACCCGGGCAAGGCCCGAGCCTCCCTGGAGGCCCTGCGCGCCGAGATCGCCAAAGCCGTGGTCGGCCAGGACCCCGCCGTGACCGGCCTCGTCGTCGCCCTCCTCTGCCGCGGACACGTACTCCTTGAAGGAGTCCCCGGGGTCGCCAAAACGTTGCTCGTGCGGGCCCTCGCATCCGCACTCGAACTCGACACCAAGCGCGTCCAGTTCACCCCCGACCTCATGCCGAGCGACGTGACGGGCTCCCTCGTCTACGACACCCGCACCGCCCAGTTCTCCTTCCAGCCCGGCCCGGTCTTCACCAACCTCCTCCTCGCCGACGAGATCAACCGCACCCCGCCGAAGACCCAGTCCTCCCTCCTGGAGGCCATGGAAGAACGCCAGGTCACGGTCGACGGCACCCCCCGCCCGCTCCCGGACCCGTTCCTGGTCGCCGCAACCCAGAACCCGGTCGAGTACGAGGGCACCTACCCGCTCCCCGAAGCCCAGCTGGACCGTTTCCTCCTCAAGCTGACGATCCCGCTCCCCTCCCGCCAGGACGAGATCGACGTCCTCACCCGCCACGCCGAGGGCTTCAACCCGCGCGACCTGCGCGCCGCCGGCGTACGCCCCGTCGCCGGCCCCGCCGACCTGGAAGCGGCCCGGGCGGCCGTCGCCAAGACCACCATCTCGCCCGAGATCACCGGCTACGTCGTCGACATCTGCCGCGCCACACGCGAATCCCCGTCCCTCACCCTGGGCGTGTCCCCGCGCGGCGCCACCGCCCTGCTGGCCACCTCACGCGCGTGGGCGTGGCTGACGGGCCGCGACTACGTCATCCCCGACGACGTCAAGGCACTCGCCCTCCCGACGCTGCGCCACCGCGTGCAACTCCGCCCGGAGGCCGAGATGGAGGGCGTGACGGCCGACTCCGTCATCAACGCGATCCTCGCCCACGTCCCCGTCCCCCGCTGATGGCGCTCACCGGACGCGCCGCACTCCTCGCGGCACTCGGCTCCCTCCCCGTGGGCATCTGGGACCCGAGCTGGACCGGCATCCTCGCCGTGAACGCCCCCCTGGCAGTGGCCTGCGCGTGCGACTTCGCCCTGGCGGCGCCGGTACGACGACTCGGGCTGACCCGCTCCGGCGACACCAACGTGCGCCTGGGCGAGACCGCCGACGTCACCCTCACGGTCACCAACCCGTCCGGCCGCCCGCTCCGGGCGCGCCTGCGCGACGCCTGGCCGCCGAGCAGCTGGCAGCCCGGCACGGAAGTCGAGGCATCCCGTCACCGTGTGACGGTCCCCGCGGGCGAACGCCGCCGCATCACCACTCGCCTGCACCCGACCCGCCGAGGCGACCGGCAGGCCGACCGCGTGACGATCCGTTCCTACGGCCCCCTGGGCCTGTTCGCCCGCCAGGGCTCCCACAAAGTGCCCTGGACGGTCCGCGTCCTGCCGCCTTTCACGAGCCGCAAGCACCTTCCGTCCAAGCTGGCCCGCCTACGGGAGCTGGACGGCCGCACCAGCGTGCTCATCCGCGGCGAAGGAACGGAGTTCGACAGCCTCCGCGAATACGTCCCCGGCGACGACACCCGCTCCATCGACTGGCGAGCCACAGCCCGCCAGTCCGCCGTCGCCGTCCGCACATGGCGCCCGGAGCGCGACCGCCACATCCTTCTCGTCCTCGACACCGGCCGCACCGCGGCAGGCCGCGTCGGCGACGCCCCCCGCCTCGACGCCTCCATGGACGCGGCCCTGCTCCTGGCAGCCCTGGCCTCCCGCGCAGGCGACCGCGTGGACCTGCTGGCATACGACCGCCGAGCACGAGCCGTCGTTCAGGGCCGCACAGTCCGGGACCTCCTGCCCTCGCTGGTGAACGCCATGGCGACACTCGAACCCGAGCTGGTCGAGCTGGACGCCCGTGGCCTGACAGCCACAGCTCTCCGTACGGCTCCGCGCCGCTCCCTGATCGTCCTGCTCACCAGCCTCGACGCGGCGCCCGTGGAGGAGGGTTTGCTCCCCGTCCTCTCCCAACTCACCCAACGCCACACGGTTCTCGTGGCCTCGGTGGCGGACCCGTACATCGCACGCATGGCGACGGCACGCGGAAACACCGACGCGGTCTACGAGGCCGCGGCGGCCGCCCAGGCCCAGAACGAACGCCACCGCACGGCGGAACAACTCCGCCGCCATGGCGTCACGGTCGTCGACGAAACACCGGACGAACTGGCGCCGGCACTGGCGGACGCGTACCTCGCGTTGAAGACGGCGGGCCGCCTGTAGTTCGAGGGGTTCTCCAGCATGGAGCACCCCTCGAACAATTGCGGCCAGGTATTACCCCAGAACGCAGAAAACCCCCGGACCG
>NZ_JAMGBF010000274.1 GCF_023516615.1 Streptomyces panaciradicis | reverse complement strand
GCTCGGTCAGAGGCCAGCATGCGGGCGAACGTCTCGCACTGGTTGCTCATGGGTGGAACGTTGACTACTCGGCACACTTGATCGTCTTCTCCTTCTAGTACTGCTCGCAAGAGCGTGGAACGTTGAGGGGAGCGGGGAGTGTGTCGGGCACGCTGTTGGGTGTCTGAGGGAATGGTTTTCCTCAGTCGCCGGCCCCAGTGAACTTGTTCTTCGGAGCAGGGTGATGGGTGGCTGGTCGTTGTTTGAGAACTGCACAGTGGACGCGAGCATCTGTGGCCAAGTTTTTAAGGGCGCACGGTGGATGCCTTGGCACCAGGAACCGATGAAGGACGTGGGAGGCCACGATAGGCCCCGGGGAGTCGTCAACCAGGCTTTGATCCGGGGGTGTCCGAATGGGGAAACCCGGCAGTCGTCATGGGCTGTCACCCTTGCCTGAACACATAGGGCAAGTGGAGGGAACGCGGGGAAGTGAAACATCTCAGTACCCGCAGGAAGAGAAAACAACCGTGATTCCGGGAGTAGTGGCGAGCGAAACCGGATGAGGCCAAACCGTATGCGTGTGAGACCCGGCAGGGGTTGCGCATGCGGGGTTGTGGGATCTCTCTTTCACAGTCTGCCGGCTGTGA
>NZ_JAMGBF010000273.1 GCF_023516615.1 Streptomyces panaciradicis | reverse complement strand
GGCGCACGGTGGATGCCTTGGCACCAGGAACCGATGAAGGACGTGGGAGGCCACGATAGGCCCCGGGGAGTCGTCAACCAGGCTTTGATCCGGGGGTGTCCGAATGGGGAAACCCGGCAGTCGTCATGGGCTGTCACCCTTGCCTGAACACATAGGGCAAGTGGAGGGAACGCGGGGAAGTGAAACATCTCAGTACCCGCAGGAAGAGAAAACAACCGTGATTCCGGGAGTAGTGGCGAGCGAAACCGGATGAGGCCAAACCGTATGCGTGTGAGACCCGGCAGGGGTTGCGCATGCGGGGTTGTGGGATCTCTCTTCTGTCGTCTGCCGGCGACAGGACGAGTCAGAAACCGTTGATGTAGGCGAAGGACATGCGAAAGGTCCGGCGTAGAGGGTAAGACCCCCGTAGTCGAAACGTCAGCGGCTCGTTTGAGAGACACCCAAGTAGCACGGGGCCCGAGAAATCCCGTGTGAATCTGGCGGGACCACCCGCTAAGCCTAAATATTCCCTGGTGACCGATAGCGGATAGTACCGTGAGGGAATGGTGAAAAGTACCGCGGGAGCGGAGTGAAATAGTACCTGAAACCGTGTGCCTGCAAGCCGTGGGAGCGTCGGAACAAGGCTTGCCTTGTT
>NZ_JAMGBF010000272.1 GCF_023516615.1 Streptomyces panaciradicis | reverse complement strand
GGGAGCGGAGTGAAATAGTACCTGAAACCGTGTGCCTACAAGCCGTGGGAGCGTCGGGCGAGCACTTGTGCTTGCCTCGTGACTGCGGGCCTTTTGAAGAATGAGCCTGCGAGTTTGCGGTGTGTTGCGAGGTTAACCCGGGTGGGGAAGCCGTAGCGAAAGCGAGTCCGAATAGGGCGATTTTAGTAGCACGCTCAAGACCCGAAGCGGAGTGATCTAGCCATGGGCAGGTTGAAGCGGAGGTAAGACTTCGTGGAGGACCGAACCCACCAGGGTTGAAAACCTGGGGGATGACCTGTGGTTAGGGGTGAAAGGCCAATCAAACTCCGTGATAGCTGGTTCTCCCCGAAATGCATTTAGGTGCAGCGTCGTGTGTTTCTTGCCGGAGGTAGAGCACTGGATAGGCGATGGGCCCTACCGGGTTACTGACCTTAGCCAAACTCCGAATGCCGGTAAGTGAGAGCGCGGCAGTGAGACTGTGGGGGATAAGCTCCATGGTCGAGAGGGAAACAGCCCAGAGCATCGACTAAGGCCCCTAAGCGTACGCTAAGTGGGAAAGGATGTGGAGTCGCACAGACAACCAGGAGGTTGGCTTAGAAGCAGCCACCCTTGAAAGAGTGCGTAATAGCTCACTGGTCTAGTGATTCCGCGCCGACAATGTAGCGGGGCTCAAGCGTACCGCCGAAGTCGTGTCATTGCAGCAATACTCCCAACGGAGGCTGTGATGGGTAGGGGAGCGTCGTCTGCCGGGTGAAGCAGCACCGGAAGGTAGTTGTGGACGGTTGACGAGTGAGAATGCAGGCATGAGTAGCGATTCACACGTGGGAAACGTGTGCGCCGATTGACTAAGGGTTCCTGGGTCAAGCTGATCTGCCCAGGGTAAGTCGGGACCTAAGGCGAGGCCGACAGGCGTAGTCGATGGATAACCGGTTGATATTCCGGTACCCGCTGTGGAGCGTCAAACATCGAATCCAGTGATGCTAAGCCCGTGAAGCCGCCGGCTGAGTCTTCGGACGAGGTCGGAGTGGTGGAGCCGGTGACCCGAGCTGG
>NZ_JAMGBF010000271.1 GCF_023516615.1 Streptomyces panaciradicis | reverse complement strand
CCGCTGTGAAGCGTCAAACATCGAGCATCGTGATGCTAAGGCCGTGAAGCCGCCCCGGAGCCTTCGGGCAAAGGGGAGTGGTGGAGCCGCCGAACCAAGCGGTTAGTAGGTGAGTGATGGGGTGACGCAGGAAGGTAGTCCATCCCGGGCGGTGGTTGTCCCGGGGTAAGGGTGTAGGCCGTGCGATAGGCAAATCCGTCGCACACAAGGCTGAGACCTGATGCCGAGCCGATTGTGGTGAAGTGGATGATCCTATGCTGTCGAGAA
>NZ_JAMGBF010000270.1 GCF_023516615.1 Streptomyces panaciradicis | reverse complement strand
TAGTAGGTGAGTGATGGGGTGACGCAGGAAGGTAGTCCATCCCGGGCGGTGGTTGTCCCGGGGTAAGGGTGTAGGCCGTGATCTAGGCAAATCCGGATCACTTAAGGCTGAGACCTGATGCCGAGCCGATTGTGGTGAAGTGGATGATCCTATGCTGTCGAGAAAAGCCTCTAGCGAGTTTCATGGCGGCCCGTACCCTAAACCGACTCAGGTGGTCAGGTAGAGAATACCGAGGCGTTCGGGTGAACTATGGTTAAGGAACTCGGCAAAATGCCCCCGTAACTTCGGGAGAAGGGGGGCCACACTTGGTGATCCGTTTTACACGGTGAGCTGGGGGTGGCCGCAGAGACCAGCGAGAAGCGACTGTTTACTAAAAACACAGGTCCGTGCGAAGCCGTAAGGCGATGTATACGGACTGACGCCTGCCCGGTGCTGGAACGTTAAGGGGACCGGTTAGTCACATTTCGGTGTGGCGAAGCTGAGAACTTAAGCGCCAGTAAACGGCGGTGGTAACTATAACCATCCTAAGGTAGCGAAATTCCTTGTCGGGTAAGTTCCGACCTGCACGAATGGCGTAACGACTTCTCGACTGTCTCAACCATAGGCCCGGTGAAATTGCACTACGAGTAAAGATGCTCGTTTCGCGCAGCAGGACGGAAAGACCCCGGGACCTTTACTACAGTTTGATATTGGTGTTCGGTTCGGCTTGTGTAGGATAGCTGGGAGACTGTGAACTCTGGACGCCAGTTCAGGGGGAGTCGTCGTTGAAATACCAGTCTGGTCGTGCTGGATGTCTAACCTGGGTCCGTGATCCGGATCAGGGACAGTGTCTGATGGGTAGTTTAACTGGGGCGGTTGCCTCCTAAAGAGTAACGGAGGCGCCCAAAGGTTCCCTCAGCCTGGTTGGCAATCAGGTGTTGAGTGTAAGTGCACAAGGGAGCTTGACTGTGAGACCGACGGGTCGAGCAGGGACGAAAGTCGGGACTAGTGATCCGGCGGTGGCTTGTGGAAGCGCCGTCGCTCAACGGATAAAAGGTACCCCGGGGATAACAGGCTGATCTTCCCCAAGAGTCCATATCGACGGGATGGTTTGGCACCTCGATGTCGGCTCGTCGCATCCTGGGGCTGGAGTCGGTCCCAAGGGTTGGGCTGTTCGCCCATTAAAGCGGTACGCGAGCTGGGTTTAGAACGTCGTGAGACAGTTCGGTCCCTATCCGCTGTGCGCGTAGGAGTCTTGAGAAGGGCTGTCCCTAGTACGAGAGGACCGGGACGGACGAACCTCTGGTGTGCCAGTTGTCCTGCCAAGGGCATGGCTGGTTGGCTACGTTCGGGAGGGATAACCGCTGAAAGCATCTAAGCGGGAAGCCTGCTTCGAGATGAGGACTCCCACCCACTTGATGGGGTAAGGCTCCCAGTAGACGACTGGGTTGATAGGCCGGATCTGGAAGCACGGTAACGTGTGGAGGTGACCGGTACTAATAGGCCGAGGGCTTGTCCTCAGTTGCTCGCGTCCACTGTGTTAGTTCTGAGGCAACGACCGT
>NZ_JAMGBF010000027.1 GCF_023516615.1 Streptomyces panaciradicis | reverse complement strand
CATGAGAGCGTCTCCACTGTCAGCCTCACCCGGCGGGCGGCTTCGCCATAGGGCCGATCGGCCACCACGGCCGCCGATCGGCGCCTTGGGCCTGTCGTTTGGATCAGCTCGGCGTCGCGGGCCCCGGCACGCAGATCTGCCGCGTTGTCGTCACTCGGCGACTCCCTCCTCCGCCTTGCAGCCGCACGCACCAGACCCCGCTCGGGTCGGCCGTGACGCACCGTCCCCCGCAGCCGACCTGATCCAAACGACGGGCCCTGGCGGTGCTGCTGCTGTGCCGGCCGGGGGAGGGCTGCGGCTTCCCGGTGCCGATGGCAGCCCCGCAGGGCTGGCGGGCCACCGCCACCCGGTCCGGCTGGGCCTGGGCGACGGACAGCATCGCGCGCCGACCCGCCGACCCGCCGACCGCCGCCCGGTCCGCGTCCGCTGTCCGGCAGCCGGTCAGAACCGGATCTCGACGGCACGGCCTTCCGCGTCCGGTTCAGGCGTCTCGGGCACCCGGCCGGCGATGCCCCGGGCGATCCGGTGCGCCGACCAGGCGGCCACGGCGGCGTCGAGCACGTCGTCGGCAGGGACGCGGTCCGCCTCGCCCAGCGCGTCCGGGAGGACGATCCCGGCCTCGGCCAGCAGGGAGCGACGCAGGTGCTGACCGCGCCAGGTCTTCTTCGCGTGGGTCAGCGGCATCCCGCCCGCGAGGGTCCGGAAGGACAGCTCGGGATGCACCTCGTGCAGCCGCCGGTCGGCCAGCCAGCACGCTCTGGCCTCGGCCAGCTTCGGGGCCAGCGCCCACGCCTGACGGCTGAGCCGGTTGCCGGTGAGCTCCTGGCACCGGTCCGCGGCCGCCACGTAGTCCGGCTCCTGCCAGGCCGGTCGCGGCGCGATGAGGAAGACACTGCCGCGCCGCGCACCGAGCAGGGCCCTGGCGGCGAGGTCCGCGGCGCGCCAGTCCTTCTCGACGAGGCCGAGCGGCATGTCCACGGCGATCGCCCGCACTCCGGCGGCGCGCTCGATCAGCGAGTCGAGCCGGAAGTCCACCAGACTGCCCGCGTAGGCACCGTCCGTGAGCGTGATCCCGACCCAGCCCTGCTTGCCGCAGGCGTCGACTCCCAGGACGTCCATGTCACCCCACCTCGCGCAGGTGGCGCAGCCTACCGTGGCCGCGCCGGGTGCCGCTCGGTGATCCAGCGGGCGGCGAGCAGCCCGGAGCCGGCGGTGAGGACGGCGGCCGCGACGACGGTCGCGTTCAGGCCGAAGGCGTCGGCGAGAACGCCTGCGACGAGGGCACCGGCGGCGTAGCCGATGTCGCGCCAGAAGCGGTAGGTGCCGAGGGCGTTGGCCCGCCAGCTCGGGTGGGCGTGGTCGGAGACGGAGGCGATGAGGGCCGGGTAGACCATGGCGGTGCCCAGGCCGAGGACGACGGCGGACAGGAGGCCGGCCGCCAGCGGCCGCGACAGCAGGACCAGGGCGAGCACGAAGCCGCCAGCCTGGACGAACATGCCGGTGACGATGAGCGGTTTGCGGCCGACGCGGTCGGCGAGGTGACCGGTGGGGATCTGCCCGAGGCCCCACAGGATGGGGTAGAGGCCCTTGATCAGTCCGACGGCGGCGATGCCGAGGCCGTGGTCGGTGAACAGCAGGGGGAAGACGCCCCAGGTCAGCCCGTCGTTGAGGTTGTTGACGAGTCCGGCCTGGCTGGCGCCGCGCAGGGACCGGTCGTGCCAGGAGGTGCGCGCGAAGGTGGCTTTCAGGCCGGTGTCCTCGCGGGCGGGCGCCGGCTGGGTGTGCCGGGCGAGTTCGAGTGCGACGTGGGCGGCGGTGTCGCGGACGACGAGGGAGAGGGCCAGTCCGGCGGCGACGAAGACGACGCCGATGAGTTCGGGGGCGGGGCGCAGCCCGTAGGCGGTGGCGAGGTAGCCGGTGAGCAGGGCGGTGACGCCGACGGCGGTGTATCCGGCGGCCTCGTTCAGGCCGGTGGCGAGGCCGCGGCGGGCCGGGCCGACGAGGTCGATCTTCATGTTCACGGTCATCGACCAGGTCAGGCCCTGGTTGACGCCGAGCAGCACGTTGGCGGCGACGATCCATCCCCAGGAGGGCGCGTAGGCGAGCGCGAAGGGGACGGGGATGCCGAGGAGCCAGCCGGCGACCAGCAGGTCCTTGCGGCGGAAGCGGGCGGTCAGGGCTCCGGCGGCCAGGTTGGTCAGGGCCTTGGTGAGCCCGAAGGCGATGATGAAGGAGAAGACGGCCAGGTCGCTGGTCAGTCCGAAGGTGCGGGCGCCGATGAGCGGGACGGTGGTGCGCTCCAGCCCGACCAGGCCGCCGACGCAGACGTTGACGATGACGAGCAGGGTGAACTGCAGCCGGTTCTCGCGCAGCCCGAGGTGTACGGGGCCGGTCGCGGTGCGGCTCACGGCAGTCCTCCAGGGGCCGTCAGGGGGTGTGGCGAGGCGGGCGTCGCCTCGACCTCATCTACACTATTCCATGGAACAATGGAGGATGCCGATGGCGGACGAGACGACGACGGGTTCGAAGGCGCGGCTCTACGACGCGTTCGCGGTCAGCGGCAAGGCGCTGGCCAGCGGGAAGCGCCTGGAACTGCTCGATCTGCTGGCTCAGGGCGAGCGCACCGTCGACGCCCTGGCGAAGGCCGCCGGACTCCACCTCACGACGGCCTCGGCGCATCTGCAGATCCTCAAGCAGGCCGGGTTCGTCGCCACCCGGCGCGAGGGCGTCCGCATTCACTACCGGCTGGCCGGGGACGACGTGGCCCGGCTCTTCGCGCTGCTGCGCAAGGTCGCCGAGCGCCATCAGCCCGCCGTACCCGCCGCCCGGGACGACTACCTGGGTGCGGACGGAGCCGGGGAGATGAGCCGCGAGGAGTTGCGCGCCCTCGGGCCGGTGGGAGAGGTGGTGGTGCTGGACGTGCGGCCGCCGGAGGAGTACCTCGCCGGGCACATCCCCGGCGCGCGCTCCATCCCGGTCGGCGAACTGACCGACCGTATCGCCGAGTTGCCCGAGGACTCGGAGATCGTCGTGTACTGCCGGGGCGAGTACTGCGTGCTGGCCCACGACGCCGTACGGCTGCTCGCCGAGCGCGGACGGCGGGCGATCCGCCTCGCCGACGGCATGCTGGAATGGCGGCTGGCCGACCTGCCCGTCGAGTCGGGGCATCCGGTCTGACCCGTGAGTTCTTCCGAGTCTCGTCGAGCGGGATGAGCGACGCCCCGGCGAGCGCCATCATGGGGGCTCGGCGGAGATGTCCGGGAGGTGCCATGGACCGGGAAGTCGTGCACGCGGAGCTCCGGCAGGCCGCCGCGGCGTTCCACGCGCTGCTGGATTCGGCGAGCGCCGACGACCTGCGCCGCCGCAGCGACGGGACCCGCTGGACCAATGAGCAGCTGCTCTACCACATGCTCTTCGGCTATCTCGTCGTCCTGGCCCTGCTGCCCCTGGTACGGCTGTTCGGCCGCCTTCCGGCGGGTGCGAGCCGCGCCTGGGCGCGTCTGCTGAACGCCGCGACGCGCCCGTTCGACGTGATCAACTACTGGGGGTCCGTGGTCGGCGCCCGGGTGTACGGCCACCGCCGCATGGGCGCGAAGTTCGACCGCACGGTCGCGGCCCTCGCCCGCCGCCTGGATGCCGAGCGGGACACGGAGCCGGCCCGGACGATGCACTTCCCCGTGCGGTGGGACCCGTTCTTCGCGGACACCATGACCATCGAGGACGTCTACCGGTATCCCACCCGGCATTTCGACTTCCACCGCGCCCAGCTCACCCTGGACTCCCCCTCCTGACTCACTCGTCGGCGATCCAGTGGTCGAAGGCCTCCCGGTGCCGCTCCGAGGCGGCGAGCAGCCGGCCGTACACCTGGCGCGCGTCCGGTGCGGTGAGCCCCGGCAGGGCCTTGGTCAGGGCGGCGATGTCGTCGTCCTCGACCGTGCGGCCGGCCTTCAGGGCCGCGTCCAGGCCGTGGTCGCCCTCCTTCAGGAGCCGGTCGTAGGTGGCTTGGACCGCCGGGTCGGCGAAGACGCCGGCCTGGTGTCCCGCGGTCGGGTCGGTGACGTCGTAGCGGTCCAGGAGGGTGCGCACGGCGGTCAGGTGCTGGGTCTCGGCCGCCGCGATGTGCGCGAAGACCCGCGCGTCGTAGCGTCCGGCGAACGCCGTGTACAGGTCGTGCGCGAGCTTCTCCTCCTCGGCCATGCCCGCCAGCGTGGTCTTCTGGGCGGCCGTCAGCGTGCCTCGCGCCGCCAGGCCGGTCCCGGTGCACGTCCCGTCGTGGCGCCGCATGCCGAGGGCGTCGTCGCCGTGCCCGAGCGTCCGGTGCCCGCCGTACCCCGGCCCGCCGGGCGACATGGTCCGGGCGGCCACCGGTACGGTCCCCCCGCCGGCGTCCGCGGTCACCGGCCCCACCGCCAGCACGCCGCCGACGGCGAGGGCGCCCGCGGTGACCACCGTGGCGATCCTCGTGTTGCGCTTCATGGCGAACCTCCTCGACTCCGCGGGAACGTCCCTGGCGTTCCCGCACCGTCACCGTCGCGCCCGGCCCTGCAGCCGCCGTGCGCTGCGCGTGGAGACGGTATGGAGACGCCGCCCGGGGCCGGTTGGGGCTGTTCGGCCCCTCGCCGGAAGGGGGGCCCGGCACGTAGGTGTGGAACATGGCCGCCACGGTGCTCGTCGTCGAGGACGAGAAGGAGATCCGCGAGCTGCTGCGCCGCTATCTCGAGCGCGCCGGCTACGGGGTGCTGACCACCGGGTCCGGCGCCGAGGCCGTACGGCTGCTCGGCGAGCGGGGCGTCGACCTGACGCTGCTCGATCTGGGGCTGCCGGACGTGGACGGGGAAGAGGTGCTGCGCGAGGCCCACGGCCTGGGTGGCGTGCCGGTGGTGGTGCTGACCGCGCGCACGAGCGTCGAGGACCGCATCCACGGGCTCCGGCTGGGCGCCGACGACTACGTGACGAAGCCGTTCAGCCCGACCGAGGTGGTGCTGAGGGTGGGCGCGGTGCTGCAGCGGGCGCGCGGGACGGCCGCGGGGGCGGCACCGGTCCCGTCGTACGGCGGCGGCCGGCTGCGCATCGACGAGGCCCGGCACGAGGCCGTCCTGGACGGCGCGGCCGTGGAACTGACGCCCACCGAGTGGGGCCTGCTGACCACGCTGGCCGCCGTGCCGGGCAGGGTGTACTCGCGCTACGAACTGGTCAACCGGGTGCGGGGTTACGAGTTCGCCGGGTACGAGCGGACGATCGACTCGCATGTGAAGAACCTCCGGCACAAGCTCGGGGCCCGCGGTCCCGAGCTGGTGGAGACGGTGCTGGGCGTGGGCTACCGGCTGGGGTGGTCCCGTGACCCGTGAGCCCTCGACCGCCGGTTCGGGCGGGCTCGGCCCCCTCGGCCGCCGTCTGTTCGCCGCCTTCGCCGTGGTCGCGCTGGCGTCCGTGGCCCTGCTGACGGCCGCGGCGGTGGTCGGCGCCGGGCGCGGACTGAGCAGCGCCCATCAGGCCGACCGGCAGCGCACCGCCACCCGCGTCGCCGCTACCGCCGCCGACGCCTACCGGGCCTCGGGCGACTGGTCCACGGCGGACCTGTCGGCGGCGCGCTCGATCGCCGCCGGCGCGGGAGCGGTGCTCACGGTCCGCGACACGGAGGGCGAGATGATGCCCGGCGGCGCCGGGGACGGCTCCGGCAACGGGAACGGGGACGGCTCCGGCACCGGGAACGGGGACGGCTCCCGCACCGGTGCCGGGTCCGAGGACGGTCACGGCATGACCGGCTCGGGGCACGGGCGGCACGGGCAGGGCAGCGGCTCGGGACCCGGCGCGAGCGCGAGCGTCGTGGTGGACGGCCGCACCGTCGGCTCGGTGCATCTGGTCTTCCCGGCCGGCTCCGGGTCCGCCGGCCTGTCCGTCGCGTGGGGCTGGGTCGCCGCGGCGGCCGCCGGTGCGCTGGTCCTGGCGCTGGCCGTGAGCTGGTTCGTCACCCGGCGCCTGACCGCGCCCGTGGTACGGGTCGCCGCGACCGCCCGGGCACTGGCCGCCGGGGACCGCGCCGCGCGCACCCACGTCGATGCGCCCGGCGAACTCGGCGAACTCGCCGCCGCCTTCGACGCCATGGCGGACGACGTCTCCCACGCCGAGCAGGCCCGTCACCGGCTCGCCGCGGACGTCGCCCACGAGCTGCGCACGCCTCTGGCCTCCCTGCAGGCGGGGCTGGAGGAGTTGCGCGACGGCTACGCCGACCCCTCGGCCCGGCGCCTGGCCTCCCTGCACGACCAGGCACTGCGCCTGGGGCGGATCGTCGGCGATCTCGGAGAGCTGGCGGAGGCCGAGTCGGCCCGGCTGTCGCTGCGGCCGGCCGAGGTGGACCTGACCGCGCTGGCCCTGGAGGCCGTGGCCGAGCGGGAGGCCGAACTGCGCACCGCCGGACTGACCGTCCGCACCGACCCGGGCCCCTCTCCCCTGCCGGTCCGCGCGGACGCCGACCGGCTGCACCAGGCCCTCGGCAATCTGCTGAGCAACACCGCCCGCCACTGCCGTCCCGGCGACACCGTCACCGTCAGGACCTCCGCCACGCCCGCCGAGGCGGTCGTCGAGGTGGCCGACACCGGGCCGGGCATCCCCGCCGACGAACTGCCCCATGTCTTCGACCGCCTCTGGCGCGGAGCGCGCGCTCGCGCCGGCGGGGGCAGCGGGATCGGACTCGCCGTCGTCAAGGAGCTCGTCACCGCCCACGGCGGCACCGTCGCCGCGGCCTCCGGCCCGGACGGCGGGACGCGGATGACCCTTCGGCTGCCCAGGGTCGCGCCCCGGAGCGGCTCGCGACTCCCCCGCGGGCCCGCCGAGCCGCGGGTTGCCTCCCGGGCAAATACCCCCAGGGGTATTTGACGCTCCCCATCGGAGCCCCGTACTCTCGCCGACAAGACACCCCCGGGGGTATTTGAGGAGGCAACGACATGGCCCGTGAGGCAACAGTCGACGAGCTGGCGGCCGCCTGGGACGGCGGCGGGCTCGTCATCGACGTACGAGAGCCCGACGAGTACGCGGCCGGGCACGTCCCGGGCGCCCTGCTGATGCCCCTGCGGACCGTGCCCGCCGGGTGCGACGAACTGCCCCTCGGCTGCCCGGTGTTCGTCATCTGCGCCAGCGGCAACCGCAGCAAGAGCGCCGCCGACTGGATGACCGCCCGCGGCATCGACGCCTACTCCGTGGCCGGCGGCACCGCCGCCTGGGCCCGCGGCGGCCGCCCGATCGCCGTCGGCCCCGCCGAACGCGCGGCCTGACACCCGCCCCGGACCCGCACCGAACCCGCACCACCGGCCCATCGGAAAGGAGCACCGCCTTGGCCGCCATCCCCTCGTCCGACGCACCGCTCGACGGCCGTCACCGCGTCGCCGTCATCGGCGGAGGCAGCGCCGGGATCAGCGTCGCGGCCCGCCTCAGGCGCGCCGGCGTCACCGACATCACCCTGATCGAACCGTCCGACACCCACTGGTACCAGCCGCTGTGGACCCTCGTCGGCGGCGGCCAGGCACCCCTCAGCACCACCCGGCGTCCCGAGGGCTCCGTCGTACCCGACGGCGTCCGCTGGATCCGCCGCCGCGCGGTGGCCGTGGACGCCGAGGCCCGAACGGTGCGGCTGTCCGGCGGCGCCGAGCTGACCTACGAGTACCTGGTCATGGCACCGGGCATCCAGCTCGACTGGAACGGCGTGCCGGGCCTGGCCGAGGCGGTCGGGCACGACGTGGTCAGCAGCAACTACCTGCCCGAGTACGCCCCGCGCACCTGGGACCTGATCAAGCGGATGCGGTCCGGCACGGCCGTGTTCACCCACCCGGCCACCCCGCTGAAGTGCGGCGGCGCCCCGCAGAAGATCGCCTACCTGGCCGCCGACCACTGGCGGCGCAAGAAGGTCCTCGGCGACATCCGCGTCGTCCTCGTCATCCCCGACCCCGCCCTGTTCAAGGTGCCCGCCTGGTCGCAGGTCCTGGAGCAGGTCGCCGCCCGCTACGGCATCGAGGTGCGGCTGCGCTCCGAGATGACGGCCGTCGAGGGCGACGCCCGCGAACTGACCGTCACCGACCACGCGAACGGCACCAAGGAGACCCTCGGCTACGACTTCCTGCACGCCGTTCCCCCGCAGAGCGCCCCCGACTGGGTCAAGGAGAGCCCGCTCGCCGACCCGGCCAGTCCACAGGGCTTCGTCGCGGCCGACAAGCACACCCTGCGGCACCCGGTCCACGGCAACGTCTTCGCCCTCGGCGACGTGGCGAACCTGCCGACCTCCAAGACGGGCGCGGCCGTGCGCAAGCAGGCCCCGGTCGTGGCCGGCAACCTGCTGGACGTCATGAACGGCCGCTCCCCGTCCCACCGTTACGACGGCTACACGTCCTGCCCGCTGGTGACCGCCCGGGACCGGATGCTGCTCGCCGAGTTCGACTACGACCTGAGGCCCACCCCGACGTTCCCGCTCCTCGACCCGTTCAAGGAGCGGCGCACCATGTGGCTGTTCAAGCGGTACGGACTGCCGCCCGTCTACTGGCGCGGCATGCTCACCGGCCGTCTGTGACCGGTCGGCCCGGGCATCCCCCGGCCCGGGCCGGCCACCCCCGCAAGCTCTCTACCAAGGGCGCACCAGACGCTCTTATATACCCCCTCGGGTATCCAACCCGTTCTTCCTGGAGGTCACCCGACCATGTTCTTCGCCCAGTACTACCTCGACTGCCTCTCCCAGGCGTCCTACATGATCGCCGACGAGAGCACGGGCAGGGCCGTCGTCGTCGACCCGCGCCGTGACGTCTCGGAGTACCTCACCGACGCCGCCGCCCACGGTTTCACCATCGAGGCCGTCGTCAACACCCACTTCCACGCCGACTTCCTCGCCGGCCACCTCGAACTCGCCGACCGCACCGGCGCCTGGATCGGCTACGGGCAGCGCGCCGAGGCCGAGTACCCCATCCGCAAACTGACCGACGGCGAGCGCATCGACCTCGGCGACGTGCAACTGCAGATCCTCGAAACCCCGGGTCACACGCCCGAGTCGATCAGCGTGCTGGTCTACGAGCACGCCGAGGACGCGGTGCCCTACGGGGTGCTCACCGGCGACGCCCTGTTCATCGGCGACGTCGGCCGCCCCGACCTGCTGGCCTCCATCGGCGTGACCGCCGACGAACTCGGCACCATGCTCTACGACACCATCCAGCACAAGCTGATGGACCTGCCGGACGCGGTCCGCGTCTTCCCCGCCCACGGCGCGGGCTCCGCCTGCGGCAAGAACCTCTCCACCCAGCGCCAGTCCACCATCGGCGAGCAGCGCGCCACCAACTACGCCTGCCGGCCCATGAGCCGGGAGAAGTTCGTCGAGCTGGTGACCGCCGGGCAGCCGTCCGCGCCGGCCTACTTCGTCTACGACGCCATCCTCAACCGCAAGGAGCACGGCCTGTTCGACGCGGCCGCCGCGCCCCTGCCGCTGTCCGTGGAGGAGTTCATGCGGCGCCGCGCCGACGGCGCGGTCGTCCTGGACGCCCGTTCCCCGCAGGACTTCGCCGCCGGTCATCTGCGCGGCTCGGTCAACGTGCCCGCCGACGGCCGCTTCGCCGAGCAGGCCGGCATGGTCGTCGCCCCCGAACAGGACGTCGTGGTCATCGCCCCGCAGGACCGCGAGGAGGAGATCGTCACCCGGCTCGCCCGGATCGGCTTCGACAAGGTCGGCGGCTACCTGCGCGAGCCCGAGGGCGCCTTCCCCACCCTGGCCGACGAGCTGGAGCAGGCCAGCCGCCTCACCGCGGACGAGCTGCACGCACTGCTGGACGGCGCCGAACCGCCGCTCGTCCTGGACGTGCGCAACACCGCCGAGCGCGAAGAGGGCCACATCGAGGACTCGCTGCACATCCCGCTGGCCGAACTCGCCCGCCGCACCGAGGAGATCCCTGCAGACCGTCCCCTGGTCGTGCACTGCGCCGGAGGCCACCGCTCCTCCATCGCCGCCAGCCTGCTGCGCCACACCGGCCGCACCGACGTCTCCGACCTCCTCGGCGGCTACGGCGCCTGGCTCGCCCTGCCTTCCCCCACGCTCGGCTTCGCTCGCGCGGGGGGATCCCCATCCGCCGACGTGTGAATCCGGCGCGATGGCCCCGGTGTCGGCGACAGTGGGAACGGGGTTTCCACACGACCGAGGAACGAGGTGCCACGGTGGACGCAGCGGACTGGGACCAGCGGTATCGGGTCGGCGAACTGGTGTGGCGGGCCGAGCCCAACCGGTTCGTCGAGGAGGAACTGCGCGACCTGGAACCGTCCGGGCGGGCGGTCGACCTCGCGGCCGGTGAGGGACGCAACGCGGTCTGGCTGGCGGAGCGCGGCTGGGAGGTGGACGCCGTGGATTTCTCCGGCGTGGCCCTCGAGAAGGCCGAGCGGCTGGCCGCCGACCGGGGCGTGCGGCTGCGTACCGTCCAGGCCGACCTCACGGCCTGGACGGCCCCGGAGGCGACGTACGGCCTCGCGCTGATCTCCTACCTGCACCTGCCGTGGCCGCAGATGGTTCCGGTGCTGTCCCGGGCCGCCGCCAGCGTGCGCGCGGGCGGCACCCTCCTGCTGGTGGGCCACGACGCGGCCAACCCGGCGCGCGGCCACGGCGGCCCGCAGGACCCGGACGTGCTGTACACACCGCAGCAGGTCGCCGACGTGTGGCGGCCCCACGCCGACATCGTGCGGGCCGAGACCCTCGCGCGGCCGGTGACCGACGCCGAGGGGGTCGGCCGTACGGCCCTCGACGCACTCGTGCGCGCCGTGCGGAGATGACTCCCGCCCGGGGCCCGTCGACGGACTCCGGCCAGAACCGTCCCGGCCCGGGCGCCGACCGGCCGGCTGTGCGAAAATACCCTGCAGGGTATGGGGGGCGCAGTGGCCGGCTTCGGCGAAGGGACCCGACGATGAGCGACACCACCCCGCTGACCGTCGGCACGGATCTGGCCGCACCGGCCGCGCCGACACTCGTCGAACGGATCAGAGCCGGTCTGGTCGGCGACGACGAGGTGCTGGAGGGGCCCTACGGCCCCAAACGCCTCGTCTACGCCGACTACACGGCCTCCGGCCGCTCGCTGGACTTCGTGGAGGACTTCATCCGCGAGCAGGTGCTGCCGCGCTACGGCAACACGCACACGGAGAGTTCCAGCACCGGCCTGCAGACCACCCGGCTGCGCGAGGACGCCCGCCGGATCATCCGGAACGCGGTCGGCGGCACACCGGACGACCTGGTGATCTTCTGCGGCTCCGGCGCGACCGCCGCGGTCAACAAGCTGGTCGGCGTCCTGGGCCTGCGCGGCCCGGACCGGCCCGCGCCGGAGCGGCGCCCGGTGGTGTTCGTCGGACCGTACGAGCACCACTCCAACGAACTGCCCTGGCGCGAGTCGGTCGCCGACGTGGTGGTGATCGACGCGGACGCCGACGGCCACATCGACCTCGGCCACCTACAGGCGGAGCTGCTGCGCCACGCCGGGCGTCCGCTGCTGATCGGCAGCTTCTCCGCCGCGTCCAACGTCACCGGCATCCTCACCGACACCGACCGCGTCGCCGCCCTGCTGCACGCGCACGGCGCCCTGTCCTTCTGGGACTACGCCGCGGCGGCGCCGTACATCCCGATGCGCATGCGCGAGAGCACGCCGGGCGCCGGGGACCACAAGGACGCGCTGTTCGTCTCCCCGCACAAATTCGTCGGCGGCCCGCAGACCCCGGGCGTGCTCGTCGTGCGCCGCGAGCTGGTGCGCAACGCGGTGCCCACCGCCCCCGGAGGCGGCACGGTCGCCTTCGTCGATCCCCTCGGCCACCGCTACCTCGACGACCCCGTCGCCCGGGAGGAGGGCGGTACGCCGGCGATCGTGGAGTCCGTCAGGGCCGGGCTGGTCTTCGCGCTCAAGCAGGCCGTCGGCACCGACACCATCCAGGCCGCCGAGGAGCGGCACTGGCGCTACGCCCTGGCCCGCTGGGACCGCAACGACGGCATCGAGATCCTCGGCGACCACCACGCCCGGCGGCTGTCCATCGTCTCCTTCCGCATCCGCCACGGCGCGCACGCGTATCTGCACCACAACTACGTCGTCGCCCTGCTCAACGACCTCTTCGGCATCCAGGCCCGCGGCGGCTGCTCCTGCGCCGGCCCCTACGGCCACCGCCTGCTGGCCATCGACACGGTCACCTCCCACGCCCTGCTGGACGAGATCACCCGCGGCTGCGACGGCATCAAGCCCGGCTGGGTCCGCCTGAACTTCAACTACTTCATCAGCGACACCGTCCGTGACTACCTCGTCGACGCGGTCGACCTGATCGCCACGCACGGCCACCGGCTCCTGCCCGACTACCGCTTCGATCCGCACACCGGACAGTGGCGCCACCACCACGGCCCCGCCGAACCCCCTCTGCGGCTGACGGACGTGCGCTTCGGCGCCGACGGGCGGATCACCGTCCCCGCCGTCCGCCGCCCGCACCTGGGCGAGGAGGCACTGGCCGACCAGCTGGAGCGGGCCCGCGAGGCGCTGGCCGCCCGCCCCGGCCGTCTCGACGCCGGTCCGACCGGACTGCCCGCCGACTTCGAGCGCATGCGCTGGTTCCCGCTGCCGCCCGTCTGCCTGGAACAAACCCGGCCAGGGGCCGGTTGAGCCGAGCGAACACCCTGCCCGACGTCAGCACGGTCCGGGGCACCTCACGCGGCCCGCGTGAGGTGCCCCGGGTGCGCGGCCTCAGCGGGTGCGCAGGACGGAGAGGGCGGCGTCCAGGTCGGCCGCGCGCGGGCGGTTGTGGGGCAGCTTGCCCAGCACGACCGCCATGCCGCACGTGTTGGTCAGGGCGGAGAAGACCAGACCGCCAGCCATGGCGGCCGAGATCAGCAGCAGGGCCGGATGCACGAGCAGGCCCAGGGCGAGACCGAGGAGGACCAGCGTGCCGACGGTGAAGCGCACCTGGCGCTCCATGCTCCAGGCGGAACGGGTCGCGCAGGCCGCGGGCGTGTGCAGGTCGTGTCCCTCGGCCGCCCAGGCACCGGTGCCGCCGGCCAGGGTCGCCGTGGCGATGCCCTCCTCGGCCAGCAGCTTGCAGGCGTTCTCGGAGCGGGCCCCGGAGGCGCACACGACGAGGACGTCGCCGCGCCCTGCGGCGTGCCGTATCTCCGGCAGCGCCCGCCGGACGTGGTCCAGTGGGATGTTCAGCGCGCCGGGGAGGTGACCGGAGGCGTACTCGGCGGGCGTGCGCACGTCGATGACGGTGAACTCCTGAAGCCGGGTGCGGGCCTGGTCGGGGCCGAGGGAGAGGGGGGAGGCGGGGTGGGTCATGACAGGTGTGATCCTTAATGGTCGACGCCGTCCCGAACCGGGACGTACAGTACCCCTAGGGGTATTTCTAGGAGTGATCGTGGAACTTGAACTCGAGGGTGCGGATCTCAAGGCCGTGCTGAACCGGCTGCGCCGCGCACAGGGTCAGATCTCCGGAGTGATCCGGATGATCGAGGAAGGCCGTGACTGCGAGGAGGTCGTCACGCAGCTCGCCGCCGCGTCCCGAGCGCTGGACCGCGCCGGTTTCGCGATCATCGCCACAGGGCTGCAGCAGTGCGTGACGGACATGGAGTCGGGGCGCAAGAACGGCGAGGACCCCGAGGCGATGCGCGCCCGCCTGGAGAAGCTGTTCCTGTCCCTGGCCTGAGGAGGCCCGCCGCGCGGTCGCTCACAGCAGCCCGTCGACGAGCATGAAGACCGCCACGGCCAGCAGCACCACCGCGAAGATCCGCTGGAGCGTGCGACCGGAGACCTTCGCGGACAGCCGCTTGCCGTCCCAGGCGCCCAGCACGGCGGCCGCGATGAACGGTCCGACGACCGTCCAGTCGAGGGTCTCGACCGTACCGGCGCGCATCGACAGGGCGGCCAGCGAGTTGACGGTGATGACCAGCAGGCTGGTGCCCACGGCGTTGCGCATGCGCATCCCGAGCACTCCCACCAGCGCGGGAACGGCGAGGAAACCGCCGCCGACACCCAGGACCCCGGTGACCGCGCCGAGGCCGGCGCCGGCCGCCGCGGCCCGCCCGGGACGCACCGTCACGGTGCCTTCCGCGGCCGGCCGGGAGCGCAGCATGCGCACGGCGGCCACACCCGCGACCACGGCGAAGGCGGAGGTCAGGACAGCCGCCGGGACGCTGGAGGCGAGTGCGCCGCCCAGCATCGCCGGGCCGATCCCGGCCGCCGCGAACAGCAGTCCGGTACGCCAGCGCACATGGCCGTCACGGGCGTGCGCGACGAGCGCGGTGACCGAGGTGAGGGTGACGATGACCAGGCTGGCGGTCGTCGCCCCCACGGGGCTGAAGCCCAGCAGGTAGATCAGCGCGGGGACGGCCAGGACGCTCCCGCCGCCGCCGAGCGCGCCCAGCGCCAGGCCGATCACGGCTCCGGCGGCCAGGGCGAGGACGACCGCGCTCACGCTATCGCGCCGTTGCCGCCGCGGGCGTCCACCACCGGCAGGCCCGCCGCGGCCCAGTCCCGCATCCCGCCGATCACGTCGACGGCCTCCGAGCCGCGGGCCACGAGCAGTTCCGCGGCCTGCCGGGAGCGGTTGCCGGACCGGCAGATCACGATCAGGGGCCGGGCCTGCGCGCGGGAGGGCAGTCCCGCCCCGGCGGCCAGCGCGGACAGCGACAGATGCACGGCGCGCGGCGCGTGCCCGGCCTGCCACTCGTGGGGCTCCCGTACGTCCAGCAGTACGGCGTCGGCGCCGCCGTCGCCGTGTCCGGTGCGTTCGGCGGCCACCTGCACGCTCACCCGGCCCGGACCGCCCCGGTCCCGTCGGAAGATGCTCATCTCGGTTTCTGGCTCCTGTTCTCGCCTGTGGTTCGGAAGTCCGGTACGCCGGTACGGCATCAGGGGGTCCGGACGGTGAGGCCCGCCTTGCCGGCCGCGTCGAAGGAGTCGTCGACGGCGACGACGTGCCGGCCCGCGGCGTCCAGCAGGGAGGCCGCGACGGCGGCGCGCATGCCGCCGGCGCAGTGCACCCACACCTCGCCGTCGGGGATCTCGCCGAGGCGGCGGGGCAGTGTGTGGATCGGGATGTGCACCGAGCCCTCGATGTACCCGTCGGACCGCTCCGACGCCCGGCGCACGTCCAGGACGACCACGTCGTCCCCGGCCCGTCCGGCGAGGTCGGCGAAGGTGCCCCGCGCGAAGGCGGCCGGCTCCTCGCCCTCGCGCAGCCACTGGGCCGGTCCGCCGGTGGCCGCGGCCGCCGGCCGGTCGATGCCCACCCGCACCAGCTCGCGCTGTGCGGCCGCGAGCTGCTCGGGCGACTCGGCGAGAAGGGTGACCGGCTTGCCCCAGGGGATCAGCCAGGCCAGGTAGGTGGCGAGCTGGCCCTCCGCCTCGAAGTTGAAGGAGCCGGCGACATGCCCCTGGGCGAAGGCGACCCGGTTGCGCAGGTCCACCACCCACTCCCCCGCGGCCAGCCGGGCGGCGATCTCGCCGGCGTCCGCGACGGCGGGCGGGGTCAGGTCGACCGGCGCCGGACCGGCGGCGTTGGCCGGTCCCATGTGCGTGTAGTAGGCGGGGACGTCGTCCAGGCCGGCCAGCAGGTCGGCGACGAAGCAGTCGACGTCCCGGTTCAGGGCCTCGTTGGACACCTTCTCCTTGCCGATGGTCGTGTCACCGCCCTCGGACTGCGTGGACGAGCAGAAGCTGCCGAATCCGTGGGTGGGCAGGACGGCCGTCTCGTCGGGCAGCTCGGCGGCCAGGCGGCGGGCGGAGGCGTGCTGCGCGCGGGCCAGGCCCTCGGTCAGCCGGGGCTCGACCAGGTCGGGCCGGCCGACGGTGCCGATCAGGAGCGAACCGCCGGTGAACACCGCGATCGCCGCGCCGTTCTCCTCCAGGACATAGGAGGTGTGGTGCGGGGTGTGCCCGGGCGTGGCCAGCGCGCGCAGGGCCAGGCCGGCCGCGGCGTCGATCTCCGTCCGGTCGCCGTCGGCCACCGGCACCCGTGCGAAGGAGACACGGGCGGCGGCGGGCACCAGGTAGGCGGCTCCGACGACCCGGGCCAGCTCGAGGCCGCCGGTGACGTAGTCGTTGTGGACGTGCGTCTCGACCACGTGCGAGATCCGCACCCCGCGCCGGGCCGCCGCGGCGATCACCCGGTCGATGTCGCGAGGCGGGTCCACCACCGCCGCGGTCCGCTCACCCCCCGCGAGATAGCTGCGGTTGCCGAGCCCGGCGACCTCGATCGCGTCGACGAAGAACACGAGGTACTCCCTTCCAGTGAAGATTTACCCCTGGGGGTATACCTACGACGGTAGCATGAGTACCCCGGGGGGTATTTTTGAGGGCAGACAGACCCCATTCATCACGACCCGAGTACCTCGCCCGCGCCCGGACACCCGTCCCGCGCCGCGCGAACGACGAGAAGAAACGGATCACCGCCATGCGCTACGACCGCACAGTCCGCCTCGACGCCGACTTCGCCACCGCCGTCTCCCGCACCCGGGAGGCGCTGGCCGAGCAGGGCTTCGGCATCCTCACCGAGATCGACGTCACCGCCACGCTCAAGGCCAAGCTGGACCACGACATGGAGGACTACGTGATCCTCGGCGCCTGCAACCCGCCCCTCGCGCACCGCGCCCTGGACACCGACCGCTCGATCGGGCTGCTGCTGCCCTGCAACGTGGTCGTCCGCCGTGACGGAGACGGCACCGTCGTCCAGGCCCTGGATCCGAACACGATGGTCGCGCTCACCGAACTCGACGCCCTGCGCCCGGTCGCCGAGGAGGCCACCCGCCGCCTGGACGCCGCGCTCGCCGCGCTCGCCGCGGCAAACGGGCAGAACTGACCCCGCGCGGGGCGCGGGGTCCGGGATCCGTCACCCCACCACGGGCGGGGTGCTCGGCGACGGCGGGGGAACGCTGCCGACCGAGGGGTCGGGTGCGCCCGCACTGGGGCTCGTCGAGACCTCACCGGAGGCGGAAGGCGCGGAACCGGGCCCGCCGGTCGGCGACGACGGTCCGTCGCTCACGGCGGGCGACGAGGTGGCAGGCGTCGCGGACGGCGAGGTGCTTCCGGCCGCTCCGGTGGGGGTGGGTGACGCGGGCACCCGGCCGAGCGGCCTCAGGACCGCGTCGGTCACCAGGCCCTGACCGTCCGTCGTGAGCACCACGGGGTTGCCGGAGCCGAGCAGCCGGTCGCAGCCGAGGTTGGTGAACGTCTGGTTGGCGCGTGAGGCCAGGAAAGCGAAGAGGTTCGGTGCGGTCGCCGGGTCCGGCGAGGGCGCGGTCCGCAGGAGCGAGCGGTCCTTGAAGACGCGGTGGATGCCGGACGGACCGGCGAAGAGCCTCCTGCAGTACGCGGCCCCGTTGCCGTCGTCGCCCGCTCCGACCGGGGGCATGCCGACCCCGGCGCGGTAGAGGTCGGTCTTGCGGACACTGGCGTGGCCGTCGACGAGCGTCATCGGGTCGTTCTGCGGGATCAGGGCGATCGGCGCCCGCTGGCGGGCCGCGGCGGACAACTCGTCCAGGGGCAGCGCCGACGAGGCCCGCCGGTCGCCGGACTGGTCGGGCGCCGTGAAGGGCGTGCAGCCGAGCGCGGGGTCGATGAAGTGGGTCAGCAGCAGGTTGTCGCTGCCGTTGGTGAGGTCCGCGGGCTTCGCGCCCGTCCTGCGCAGGACCGCCCGGCTCGCGGCGTTGTTCTGGGCGGTGCGTCCGTGGGCGTCGGCGAGGTAGTGGGTGACCACGTTGTCGCTGCCGTCCTGGTCCACGACCGAGAAGTCCCGCGTGGTCGGACAGGGCAGGCCGTCCTTGGCGGTCCCCAGTGCGGGAATCCTCAGGTGCTTCCGGGCCTTCTGCACGTCGGCGGCGCGGAAGAAGGCGGGTGCGTTGCAGTACGCGAACTGGCCGAAGACGGAGCCCGGCGCGCCGTTGACGCACCTGCCCTGCGCGAGGCTGTGCGAGCCGCCGCTCGACTTCAGGGTGAGCTGGGCGGCGTTGAACCCGAACCATATGCCGACCGTCGAGCCCTTCGGCACCCTGGGCCGGACGGTCCTCGCGGCCGGCCTCGTCCCCCGGTCGATCACCAGCGGGTCGTAGACGGTCAGTTCGCCGTCCCTGGTCAGGATCGCGGCCTCGACGAAGGCCGCCTGGCCGGGATCGGCCTCGTAGCAGGGGCCCTGGCGCGGGTCCGTCGCGACGAGCCGGTAGGGCGTGGCCAGCCCCCGGGCGGTGAGGGGGTGCTCCGGAACCACCAGCGTGCAGTTCGGGTCCGGTTCGGCGGCCTGCGCCGGCTGCGCGGCGGCTCCCCCGCCGGGCTGGTGCCGGTGGTGACCGCCGGCCGCGAACACCGAGCCGGCGACGACGGCCAGGATCATCGGCCCCCCGACGACGGCGAGCGACCACTTGGACCGCGCACGGCGCCGGGCGTGCTCGCGCCGTACGGCGTGCGGCGCCTGCGACTTGTTCCGGGGCACTGTTCTGCTCCTCACTGCGCTTCCCACCCGTGGGCCAGCGACGTTAACAGCGCATACGTGGACAACTCACAGCTCTTTGCCAACGAAACGAACGTCCGGCAACGCGGCAGGCGGGTCACCGGCGACCTGAAGTCGCCGGTGAGCAAGAAGGATTCAGTTGGTGCCGTCCGGATCGGCTGTGCCGCACGAGTGTGGACGACGCGGCGAATTTGCGGTGGCCACGGCGCGCGGTACGCGTCAGGGCCGGCGAGAGCGGGCCGAGGACTCCGGTCGGGAGCCGCCTTCGCCCTGCCGGGCGGAGACGCGGTACAACTCCTGCGAGGTGCTGATCAGTTCCTGCCGCTCCTCGGCCGAACCCACCATGGGCTGCGAGCCGTTGAGCGGGACCTGCGCGGTCTCGGGCAGGAACTTCACCGTCACCAGGCCGATCACCCCGGCCAGCATCAGGTAGTAAGCGGGCATCAGATCGTCGCCGGTGACGTTGACCAGTGCCTCGGTGACGAGCGGGGTGGTGCCGCCGAACGCCGCGACCGCGATGTTGAAGCCGATGCCCATCGCCGCGTACCGGACGGCCGTCGGGAAGAGGGCGGGCAGGGTGGCGGCGCTCGGCGCGGCGAAGCAGGCCAGCAGGGTGGAGAGGATGAGCACGCCGAGGATCGGCGGCCACGTTCCGGACATCTTGATCAGCTGGAAGGAGGGCACCGCGAGCACGATCATCGCGGCCGCGGAGACCCCGTAGACCGGACGCCTGCCGATCCGGTCGCTGAGGCGGCCGATGAAGGTGATCAGCACGACGATCCACACCATGCCGGTCAGCACCAGCACGTCGGCGGAGCTGCTGGACCGGTTGAGCGTCTCGGTCTGGTACGTCGGCAGGAACCCGGTGACCATGTAGTTCGTGACGTTGTAGAGGAGCACCAGCCCCATGCAGATCAGCAGCGGCCGCCAGTGGCGGGTGACGATCGACTTCAGCTCACCGCCCGCCGACTCCTGGGCCATGCTCTTCTCGTGCTCGTCCAGTTGCTGCTGGAACGCCGGCGACTCCTCCAGCTTGAGCCGCATGTAGAGGCCGATCACGCCCAGCGGGCCGGCGATCAGGAACGGCAGACGCCAGCCCCAGGCCAGCATCTGGTCGTCGGTGAGCGCCAGGTTCAGCACGGTCACCAGCGCGGAGCCGAGCGCGTAACCCACGAAGGTGCCGAAATCCAGCCAGCTGGAGAGGAATCCGCGGCGCCGGTCCGGTGAGTACTCGGCCACGAACGTGGTGGCGCCGCCGTACTCGCCGCCGGTGGAGAAGCCCTGCACCATCCGGGCGACGAGCAGCAGGATCGGCGCGGCGATGCCGATCGTCGCGTAGCTGGGGATGAGGCCGATGGCGAAGGTACCGATCGCCATCATGATCATCGTGGTGGCCAGGACCTTCTGCCGGCCCAGGCGGTCGCCGAGGGGGCCGAAGACGAGCCCGCCGAGGGGCCGGACGACGAACGCGGCCGCGAACGTGGCGAAGGAGGACACAACCTGGGCGCCGGGAGAGGCGCCCGGGAAGAAGACCTTGCCGATGGTGGCGGCCAGGTAGCTGTAGACGCCGAAGTCGAACCACTCCATGCAGTTGCCGAGCGCAGAGGCGCCCACCGCGCGCCGCAGCAGCGGCGGCTCGACGACCTGGACGTCGTCGGCGCCGAAGGCGTGCTTCTTGCGCCGCAGCCGGCGCGTGAGGTCCTCGCGCACCTGCCGGGGCAGTTCCGCGACCGCCTTCGGCACCTGCGCCGGCCTCGGATCGGACGCTCCGTCGGACACGGCCCCGGTCACGTTTCCACCCTCTTTCGACCACGTGCTGCTTCGCTGAGGCGAATTCTGCGGCAGGCGCGAACCCGCCGCACGCCAGGCTTCTGCCCGTGATCACTGAGGTCATACGTGTGAGATCGCCGCCCGGGGCGACTCCGCGCCCCGCCCTGGCGCACTGCAGGTGCGCAAAGGGCGGGTGCGGGATCGCGCGGAGTTCAGCCCCGGGGGCGTGGGTGCCGTCGTCGCGGACGGCCGCCGCCGGTCACGGCTTGCGGGCGAGACCCCCGTGCTCGGCGACGACCTCGGGGGCGGGTGAGCCGGGCTCGGGGCGCCACTGGGTGACCGACACGACGCCGGGGTCGACCAGCTCCAGACCGTCGAAGAACCGGGTGATCTCCTCGACGGTGCGCAGGTTGTACGGGACGGCTCCGCTGTCGTTGTAGGCGTCCTGGGCCTCTTCGAAGACGGGGTCGATGCCGCGCGAGCCGTCGTTGATGCACAGGTAACTGCCCGACGGCAGCGCGTCCATGAGGCGGCCGACGATGGCGCGGGCCTGGTCGTAGTCGGCGACGTGTCCGAGGATGTTGCTGAGAATGAGCGCGGTGGGGCGTTCGAAGTCCAGTGTCTCCGCGGCCGCCGCGAGGATGCGCTCCGGATCCGTCACGTTCGCGTCGATGTAGGCCGTCGCGCCCTCGCGGGAGGAGTAGAGCAGGGCGCGGGCGTGGGCCAGGACCATGGGGTCGTTGTCGACGTAGACGATCCGCGCCTCGGGGGCGATGCCCTGGGCGACCTCGTGGGTGTTCTGGGCGGTCGGCAGGCCGGTGCCGACGTCCAGGAACTGCCGGATGCCCGCCTCGGACACCAGATGGGTGATGGTGCGGCGCAGGAAGGCCCGGCTGCTGCGGGCGATGGTGACGATGCCGGGGAAGACGGCGGTGTAGGCGTCGCCGGCCTCCTCGTCGACGGGGTAGTTGTCCTTGCCGCCGAGCCAGTAGTTCCAGATCCGTGCCGAGTGCGGGACCGACGTGTCGATCGTCTGGCTCAGTCTGTCGGGCGTCGCCCCGGGATCGGTCATCTGCCGGTCCGCCTTTCACCGCGTCGTGATCGAGTCACAGCACAACCTACGCCCCAACACGCCCCGATCGCCTTCGGGTTCGGCCTTTCCGGCGGGCACGGTGGAGGTGGTGGTCACGAGGGCGCAACCAACCTTCCGTCCGTGTCAGTCGTCACCCATGACGACGTGTACCGCTTTCACGCAGTTCCGCCCTCGGCCAACCCCCCACAGTCCACGAAAGAGGCCGCATGCTCCGCATCCACTTCACGCCCGAGGACTTACAGAACATCCGGATCTCCCGTCGCCCCGATCCCCTGTGGGAACTTATCTGCGCGACCTGCCGGCTGACCACGCATCAGGGACCGCTGGAGTTCGGGGCCTGGCGCCACTCCGTCCGCGAACGGCTGGCCGGCGACCCGATGTCGCAGCGCGCCGTGCTCGCCCTGCAGACGCTCGTCCCACCCGTCGGATACATCCCCGACTTCCTCACCCCGTCGTCCGTCCCGGAGGGAGGTCTGGCCGCGGCCCTGGAGGTGGTGGGGGCCACGCCCGCGAGGCGTCTGCGGCACGAGTTGACCAGGCTGGGCACGGCGCGGCCGCTGCCAGCGTGGACCACGGCTCTCGGCCGGCCGGAAGGCCACGGCATGCGCTCCCTGGTGAAGGCGCTGGAGATCTCCTCCAGGGCGCTGCTCGAACCCCGCTGGCCGCACGTCCGCAGGGCCATCCACGACGAGATCGACGTGCGGTCCCGGATCCTCCTCGACGGCGGCGTCCTGGCCCTGCTGGAGAGTCTGCGTCCGCACGCCCAGTGGAAGGCGCCCGTCCTGGAGGTGGACTACCCCACCCACCGCGACCTGCATCTGGAGGGCCGCGGCCTGCACCTCGTCCCGTCCTACTTCTGCTGGCGCCGGCCCACCGCCCTCGCCGATCCCGCCCTCGGCCCCGTCCTCGTCTACCCCGTCACCGCGCGGCCGCTCGACGTGACGGGCCTGCGCCACGGCGGCCTGGACCGCCTGCTGGGCCGCACCCGGGCCTCGGTCCTCACGGAGGTCGCCCGCGGACGCGCCCGCACCACCTCCGAAGTCGCCTCCGCCGTCGGCATCGCCCTGCCCAGCGCCAGCTACCAGCTCACCGTGCTGAGGGACGGAGGGCTGGTGGCGAGCCGACGCGAGGGGCAGTACGTCCGTCACTCGGTGACGCCCATGGGCCACCGGCTCCTGGACGGGGACGCGAACAGACTGCAGGAGACGGGCGTCGCCTCGGGGCCCGGCCGGTCTTGAGGACCGGGTCGCGGCCCTCCACGTTTCGAGCAGGTTCGAAAGGCTTCGGCCCCGCCGGGGGGACGGGCCATCATCACCGACGGGACGCGGCACGGCAGCACCCGTACCGCGCGCATCGCAGACCACACGGGGGAACCATGAGCCTGATCCGCGCACACCGCCTGGCCCGTCGCGCCGCGACGGCGGGCGTCACCCTTCTGACGGCCGCGGCCCTGGGGACCGCCGGAGCCACCGCGTCCAGCGCCGACACCGCGGCGCCGCAGACGCGGCAGATCGCCTCGTCGGTGCTCGGCAGCACCTACAAGATCACCCTCACGGCGGTGCGGTCGACGCAGGACGAGTACGCCGCTTCCGTGCGGATGCAGGTGTACACGCACACCACCGGCGCCTGGAAGGAGTCCGACCGGGTCACCGTGGGCGAGGCGGACGGCTGGTTCTGGTACCCGCTCACCGGGGACGGCGCCGTGTGCGAGTTCTCGACCGCGAGCACCGAGCCCGCGCCCGTCGCGGTCAGCCTGCTGGTCACACCGTCCATCGGCTGCTCCGGCCCGGCGCACTACGTGGTGAAGCAGGGCAAGGTGTACGCCGGCTGAGGGGGGCCGGGGGGCGGCCGGTGCGCGGGGCGACCTCTCGTCCCGCGCACCGGCCGTCGCGGATCAGGCGCCGGCACTCGCGGGGCCGTAGAGCGCCGCGATGTCCTTCGACGCCGCCCAGCGGCTGTAGGTGGGCGACTGGGGCCAGCCCTCGGGCGAGTCCTGCCACTCCTCCTGCCGTCCGTAGGGCAGCAGATCGATGAGCGCGAAGGTGTGGCTGAGCTGCTCGGTGCCCCGGCCGTCGGTGTGCCAGGTGCGGTGGACCCGGTCGCCGTCGCGCAGGAAGACGTTGACCGCGAATCCGCCGCCGGGCGGGGCGCCGACGTCGGTGCCGAACGGACTGTCGGCGGTGGAGTACCAGGTCATACGGTTGCCGACGCGCCGTTTGTAGGCCAGCGCCTCCTCGATGGGGCCCTGGGTGACGACGACGAACCGGGCGTCGTAGGCGTCCAGGAACTCCAGGCGGGTGTACTGCGAGGTGAATCCCGTGCAGCCCGGGCACTGCCATTCCTGGCCGGCGAACCACATGTGGTGATAGACGATCAGCTGCCTCTTGCCGTCGAAGACGTCCACCAGCCGGACCGGTCCCTCCTCGCCCCGCAGGACGTAGTCGGGCATCTCGACCATCGGCAGCCGCCGGCGCTCGGCGGCGATGGCGTCGAGTTCCCTGGTCGCCGCCTTCTCACGGGCACGCAGTGCCTGCAGGCGGCGTTCCCATGTCGCGGCGTCGACGACCGGGGGCAGTGCTTGGGCTGTCATGGTTCCCTCACAGAACTCGTAGGCGCTCGTTCTCCAGGGCGGTAGACCCCGGCCGGCCGCGAAACTCATCGGCCTACCGCACCACGACTTCTCCGATGCGGGATCACTCCACCGGGTGCCCGGGGGCGATGTCGAGGGCCTCGCGCAGCCGCAGCAGGTGCCCCTCGGTCCGGCCCCCCCACGCCACGGGCTCCAGGACGAACCCGGTGTGGTCACCGTCCTCGACGCGGCGTACCACGCTGCCGACGAACCACGCCGCGGCGTCCTCCAGCAGGACCGCCCCGCCGTGGCCGCTCCGCCAGTGCACGCGAGCGAACTTGTCGGTCCGTGCGCCGCACTCCCCGCCGAACAGCTCGGCGAGGTCGTGCTGTTCGCGGTCGAGGAGGTGGACGGCGAGGAAGTCCGCGGCGCGGGCGACCTCGTAGGTGTGGTTGGCCGTGGACAGCCACACCATGAACCGCACCGGCCGCATGGAGCACTGCGAGAAGAAGCCCACCAGGCATCCCGCCCGCCGCCCCTCGGCGGCGGCCGTGACCACGCACACCTCCGGGTCGAGCCGGTCCGTGAACGCGTCGGCCCCGTCCACCTGCCATCACTCCCGTCCTGCGGTGCGGACTCCGCCCCACCAGCTCACCACACGTGTGTCCTGCCTTCCCGCCCCTTCAGTTCCCGAAGCGGAGGGCGCCATACCCCCAGGCGGCAACTCACTTCCCTCAACTCTTACTTCACATCTTGACGGAAGTGGTCCGTACCTTTAGTTTCACCGGGCGACCCACCCCCCACGAAAGGGCGCCCGCCATGGCCAGAAGCTTCCCCCTGCCCGCGTCCGCCGTCCTCGCCGTCACCGTCCTCACCCTCTCCGGCGGCCTCCTCGCCGCCTCCCCCGCGCAGGCCGCCACCGGCACCATCACCGGTCTCGCCGGCAAGTGCCTGGACGTGGCCGGCGCCAACTCCGCGGACGGCACGGCCGTTCAGCTCTACGACTGCAACGGCACCGCCGCCCAGCAGTGGACCGTCGGCAGCGACGGCACCGTCCGCGCCCTCGGCAAGTGCCTGGACGTGACCGGCAATTCGACCGCCGACGGCGCCAAGGCGCAGCTGTGGACCTGTACCGGCGGCGCGAACCAGAAGTGGACGGTCACCGCCGCGCACGACATCGTCAACCCGCAGGCGAACAAGTGCCTGGACGTCACCGACAACTCCTCCGCCAACGGCGCCCGCGCCCAGATCTGGAGCTGCACGGGCGCGGCCAACCAGAAGTGGAACGCGCCCGCCTCCGACAACGGCGGCACCCCGTCCTCCCCCATGGCGGTGGCGCCATACCTGTACAACGGCTGGGGCAGCCCGCCGAACCCGGCCACCATCACCAGCGCGACCGGCGTGAAGTGGTTCACGCTCGCCTTCGTGCTCAGCAACGGCTACTGCAACCCGCAGTGGGACGGCAGCCGCCCGCTGACCGGCGGAGTCGACCAGCAGACCGTGAACACCGTGCGGGCGGGCGGCGGTGACATCATCCCGTCGTTCGGCGGCTACAGCGGCAACAAGCTGGAGAGCTCATGCTCCAGCGCGGGCGAACTCGCCGCCGCCTACCAGAAGGTGATCAACGCCTACGGGCTGAAGGCGATCGACATCGACATCGAGGCCGACGCCTACAGCAACCCCACCGTCCAGCAGCGCACGGTCGACGCGCTGAAGACCGTCAAGGCCGGCAACCCGGGCCTGAAGGTGTACATCACGATCGGCACCGGCCAGAGCGGCCCCGACACCAGCCTGATCAACAGGGCCGCCTCCTCGGGCCTCGCCGTCGACGCCTGGGCCATCATGCCCTTCGACTTCGGCGGCGCCGGCCAGAACATGGGCAACCTCACCGTCCAGGCCGCCGAGGGGCTGAAGAACGCGCTGAGGAACGCCTACGGCTACAGCGACGACCAGGCCTACCGGGACATGGGCATCTCGTCCATGAACGGCGTGACCGACGACAACGAGACGGTCACCGTCGCGGACTTCCGCACCATCCTCGCCTACGCCCAGCAGCACCACCTGGCCCGTCTGACGTTCTGGTCCGCCAACCGCGACCGCCCCTGCACCGGCGGCCCGGCCGACAGCTGCTCCGGTGTCGGCCAGTCCGACTGGGACTACACCCGCGTCTTCGCGCAGTACACCGGCTGAAACCCCACCCCCGGCTAGGAGAACCCATGCTTTCCCTACCGCGCCGTGGCAGATCCCTCGCCGCCGCACTCGTGGCCGTGACGGCCGCGTCCCTCCTCGGCACAGCGCCCGCGCAGGCGGCCGCCTCCGCCCTGCCCACCGGCTTCGCCACCGTCATGAACGCCGCGAGCGGCCGCTGCCTGGACGCCAAGGCCGCCGCCACCGCCAACGGCACCGCCGTCCAGCAGTACGCCTGCAACGGCACCAACGCCCAGAGGTGGAGCTTCACCGCCACCGACAGCGGATACGTACGGATCAACAACGCCAACGACACGGGCCAGGTCGTGGACGTGGCCGACGTCTCCACCGCCGACAACGCCCAGGTGCACCTGTGGAGTTACGGCGGCGGCGCCAACCAGCAGTGGCTGCCCGTGGCCGACGGCGGCGGCGCCTACCACTTCGTCAACCGCAACAGCGGCAAATGCCTGGACGACCCGGGCGCCTCGACCGCCGACAGCGTGCAGTTCGTGCAGTACACCTGCAACGGCACCGCAGCCCAGCGCTTCCAGGTCGTCCCCGTCGACCAGTCGACGGCCGCCCCCGACCTCGGTCCGAACGTCGTCGTCTTCGACCCCTCGATGTCGTCCTCGACGATCCAGAGCAGGCTGAACTCGATCTTCCAGCAGCAGGAGACCAACCAGTTCGGCTCCCAGCGCTACGCGGTGCTGTTCAAGCCGGGCTCCTACGACGCCGATGTCAACGTCGGCTTCTACACCCAGGTGCTGGGCCTCGGGCTGTCCCCCGACGCGGTGACCGTCAACGGCGCGGTGCACGCCGAGGCCGACTGGTTCCAGGGCAACGCCACCCAGAACTTCTGGCGCGGCGCGGAGAACCTGTCGGTCAACCCGGCCGGCGGCAGCGACCGTTGGGCGGTCTCGCAGGCGGCGCCGTACCGCCGCATGCACCTGCGCGGCGGCCTCGCCCTCGACGACGGAGGCTGGTCCAGTGGCGGCCTGCTCGCCGACAGCAAGATCGACGGACAGGTGAACTCCGGCAGCCAGCAGCAGTGGCTGACCCGCAACTCCCAGCTGGGCAACTGGACCGGCTCCAACTGGAACATGGTCTTCACCGGCAGCACGGGCGTCCCCTCCACCACCTTCCCCAGCCCGCCGTACACGACGGTCGCGCAGAGCCCGGTGACGCGGGAGAAGCCCTTCCTGTACGTCGACGGCAACGGCGCCTACCAGGTGTTCGTCCCGTCCGTGCGGTCCAACTCCACCGGCACCAGCTGGGCGGGCGGCAGCCCCTCGGGCTCCTCCCTGGCGCTCGACACCTTCTACGTCGTCAAGCCGGGCGCCACCGCCGCCCAGATCAACTCCGCGCTCTCGGCGGGCAAGAACCTGCTCTTCACCCCGGGCGTGTACCACCTCGACCAGACGCTCCAGGTCAACCGCGCCGACACGGTCGTCCTCGGCCTGGGCCTGGCCACCCTCGTGCCCGACAACGGCGTCACCGCGATGAAGGTCGCCGACGTCGACGGCGTGAAGATCGCGGGCCTGCTGTTCGACGCCGGGACCACCAACTCGCCCTCCCTGCTGGAGGTGGGGCCGTCCGGCTCCACCGCCTCCCACGCGGCCGACCCGACCTCCCTGCACGACGTCTACTTCCGCGTCGGCGGCGCGGGCGTCGGCAAGGCCACCACCAGCCTGGTCGTCAACAGCGACAACGTCATCGGCGACCACATGTGGATCTGGCGCGCCGACCACGGCAGCGGCGTCGGCTGGACCAGCAACACCGCGGACACCGGGCTGATCGTCAACGGTGACGACGTCACCATGTACGGCCTGTTCGTGGAGCACTTCCAGAAGTACCAGACCATCTGGAACGGCAACGGCGGCCGCACGTACTTCTTCCAGAACGAGATGCCGTACGACCCGCCCAGCCAGTCCGCCTGGATGAACGGCTCGACGCAGGGCTACGCCGCCTACAAGGTCGCCTCCGGTGTCACCAGCCACCAGGCCTACGGCCTCGGCAGCTACTGCTACTTCAACGTCAACCCCTCGGTCGTGGCCGCCCACGCCATCGAGGCGCCGAACACCTCCGGGGTCCGCTTCACCAGCATGGTGACCGTCTCCCTCGGCGGCACCGGAACCATCAGCCACGTCGTCAACAACACCGGAGGACCGTCCAACTCCGGTACCAACGTGGCCAATCTGACCAGCTACCCGTAGGAGTCGATGTGCGTCATCCCTTCTCCCGGTCGGGAAGGTTCTCGTCGGGAAGGTCCTCGTCGGGGAGGTCCGCGCTCGCCGCCGTGCTCGGCGCCCTGGCCCTGGTCGTCGCCCTGCCCGCCCAGGCGAACGCCGACGTCCTCACGCTGCTGCCGCAGAACGCCGACGGCCTGGAGCAGACCTTCTCCCCCGCCTACGACTACGACGGCGACGGCTGCTACGCCACGGCCGCCATCGGCGCGGACGGCACGATCAACCCCGGCCTGAAGCTCGGCGGCGACGTCAACGGGCACTGCCACGACTACGCCCAACTCGCCAACGCCAACACGTACTCGCGCGAGAAGTGCAACAACGGCTGGTGCGCGGTGATGTACGCCAGTTACTTCGAGAAGGACCAGGCCACCCTGGGCCCCGCGGCCATCGGGCACCGCCACGACTGGGAGCACGTGGTCGTGTGGATCAACGACGACCAGGTGCGCTACGTGTCCGTGTCCCAGCACAGCGGCTACCAGGTCGCGGCCGCCTCGTCCGTCCGCTTCGACGGCACGCACCCGAAGATCGTCTACCACAAGGACGGTGTCTCGACCCACGACTTCCGCTTCGCAGGCGGCAATGACGACCCGCCGGAGAACGTCACGGGCGGCTGGTTCTATCCGCGTCTGGTGGGCTGGAACGGCTATCCCGCCGGCTACCGGGACAAGCTGCTGAGCGCGGACTTCGGCGCCGCCACCATCAAGATCAAGGACGGCGACTTCCCGTACGCGCTGGCCCACTCCATGCCGTCCGGCATCCCCTTCGATCCCAACGCCTGATCCCCGCCCGAGACGACCGCCGGTCCCCCACGGACCGGCGGTCTTCGCGTGTCCGGAGGCAGGGGACGTATTGGCGATTGTTGAAGCGCTTCGACGATCTCATCGGCGGCCCAGCACGGTCAATGAGCCCGCCGATGAGAAAGTTTCGCGGTGCTGCGGCTCTTGTTTCGCCAGAAACATGTCATTACCGTTCGCGGGCAGATGAAGCGCTTCGACGATCGCTTCGCCGATCCAGAACGGAATCGACCGAGTGTCAGACACACAGCCGTCGCCCACCACCGTGTCCAACCCCGTGATCCCCGGTTTCCACCCCGATCCCAGCATCTGCCGGGTCGGCGAGGACTACTACCTCGCCTGCTCCAGCTTCGAGTACTTCCCCGGCGTGCCCGTCTTCCACAGCCGGGACCTGGTGCACTGGACGCAGATCGGCAACGCCCTGGACCGGCCGGAGCAGTTGCGCCTGCCGCCGGACTCGCCCTCCTCGGGCGGCATCTACGCCCCCACCCTGCGCCACCACGACGGCCGGTTCTGGCTCATCGTCACCAACGTCAGCGCCGACGGCAATCTGCTGGTCACGGCCACCGACCCGGCCGGCCCCTGGTCCGATCCGGTCCTGCTGCCCGGTGTGCGGGGCATCGACCCGGACCTGGCCTGGGACGCGGACGGAACGTGCTGGTGCACGGTCGCCGGAGTCTCCCAGATCCGCCTCGACCCCCGCACCGGTGAGACCTTCGGCCCCGCGCGGCGGCTCTGGTCCGGCATGCCCGGCGCCAAGGCCCCGGAGGCGCCGCACCTGTACCGGATCGGCGACTGGTGGTACCTGCTCATCGCCGAGGGCGGCACCGAGCGCTGCCACGGGGTCTCCGTCGCCCGCGCGCGCACGCCCGAGGGCCCGTTCGAACCCTGCCCGGCGAACCCGGTCCTCACCCACCGCGGCACCGACCGTCCCGTGCAGAACACCGGCCACGCCGACCTGGTCCAGGCGCCCGACGGATCGTGGTGGATGGTGCTGCTCGGGGTGCGTCCCGGCGGCGGCACCCCCGGCTGGCACGTCCTGGGCCGCGAGACCTTCCTGACACCGGTGACCTGGGTGGACGACTGGCCGGTCGTCGGCGAGGTGACACTCGACCTGCCCGCACCCCCCTGGCCGCTCGTGCCCGGTCCCACGGAGCCCGTCCGGGACGACTTCGACCTCGGCGGACTGCGGCCGCAATGGATCTCCCTCCGGGACCGTCCGGCGGAACACTGCACCACCACGGAGCGGTCCGGGTGGCTCACGCTGCACGCCCGGGGCGACTCCCTCGACGAGCCGGACGTCGTCTTCGTCGGCCGCCGCCAGCAGCACCCGACCTGCGAGGCCCGCACCCTGATCGACGCGGCGCAGGGGCGCGGCGGGCTCGCGGTCCGGCTGGACGAGGAGCACCACTACGAGATCGAGGCGTCCGGGACACAGGTGCGGCTGCTCAGCCGCATCGGCCCGCTGCGCACCGTCGTGGCGTCCCGGGCGGTGCCCGCCGGGCCCGTGGTCCTCGCCGTCAGGGTCTCCGGCACCCCGCTGCGGGACGCCAGGACCGGCCCGGACGTCGTCACGCTCGGCGTCGAGGAGCCGGACGGCACGTTCACCGGGCTCGGCACCCTCGACGGGCGCTATCTGTCGACCGAGGTGGCCGGCGGCTTCACCGGCCGGGTCATCGGCATGTACGCCGCGGCCGGCACCGTCCACTTCGACTGGTTCGACTACGAGCCCCTCAACCCCTGACACCGGCCCGCCCCCTTACTCGGCCCCCTGTCCTCACCCCCCCCCCACGGGCGGAACCCCGCTCGGCCAACAGAGAAAGGTCGGAGATGAAGGGAACGAAAGACCCCGGTCACCGCGGACGCGGCCCAGGCCGTGTGCTCGCTCTGCTCCTGACACTGGTCGCCGTCGTCGCGCTGACCGGCACCACCGCGCTCGCCGCACCGGGCCACGCCGGCACCTCCGCGGCGGCCACCGCACGGGTGCTCGGCCCGAAGGGCGTCGTCGCGGCGATGCAGCCCAGCTGGAACCTCGGCAACACCCTGGACGCCATCCCGGACGAGACCTCCTGGGGCAATCCGCCGGCCACCAAGGCCCTGTTCGACACCATCAGGGCCCAGGGCTTCCGCAGCGTCCGCTTCCCCGTCACCTGGAGCGGCCACCAGTCCGCCACCGCCCCCTACACGATCGACGCGGCCTGGCTGAGCCGCGTCCGGCAGGTCGTCGACTGGGCCCTGTCCGACGGTCTGTACGTGGTGATCAACGTCCACCACGACTCGTGGCAGTGGATCTCCTCGATGCCGACCGACCACGACAACGTCCTGGCCCGCTTCAAGGCCACCTGGACCCAGGTCGCCGCCGAGTTCAGGGACTCGCCGCGCACCCTGCTGTTCGAGAGCATCAACGAACCGCAGTTCGACAACACCACCGACACCCAGGGCAGCCAGTACCTCGACGAACTCAACACCACGTTCCACACGGTGGTACGCCAGTCCGGCGGCAACAACGCGACCCGGCTGCTGGTGCTGCCCAGCCTGGGCTCCACACCCTCCCAGGAGCGCATGAACCCGCTGGTCGACGAGATCGGCGCGCTGAAGGACCCGAATCTCGTGGCCACGGTGCACTATTACGGCTGGTATCCGTTCAGCGTCAACATCGCCGGCGGCACGCGGTTCGACGCCACCTCGCAGAAGGACATGACCGACACCTTCACGGCGATCCACAACACGCTGATCGCCAAGGGCATCCCGGTCTACATGGGCGAGTACGGCCTTCTCAGCTACCCCGACTTCAACCACCCCCCGCGCGTCGAACAGGGCGAGGCCCTCAAGTACTTCGAGATGCTCGGACACGAGGCCCGCACCAACGGTGTGACCACGGCCCTGTGGGACGCCTTCAACTTCCTGAACCGCACCACCCTGCAGTGGCGCGACCCCGCCCTGATCGACCAGATCAAGTCGGCCTGGACCACCCGCTCGGGCACCGCGTCCTCGGACCGGGTGTTCCTGGCGAAGTCGGAAGCGATCACGGCCAGGACCCTCACCCTGAACCCCAACGGCCTGACCTTCAAGGGCATGTGGCAGGACGGCACGAAACTCGCCCAGGGCAGGGACTACACCGTCTCCGGCAACGAGCTCACGCTGACGGCCTCCGCGCTGACCCGGCTGGCGGGCGACCGGGCCTACGGGACCAACGCGACCGTCGAGGCCCGGTTCTCCGCCGGGCTGCCCTGGAAGATCTACGTGACCACGTACGACACACCGGTCCTGTCGGACGCGACCGGCACCACCGGCGGGCTGACCGTCCCGACCCGGTTCAACGGTGACCTGCTGGCGACCATGGAGTCCACCTACGCCGACGGCGGCAACGCCGGCAACACCGGCTGGACGCCGTACCAGGAGTTCGACGTGGCCTTCTCGCCCGACTACCCCGGCAACGCGATCACCCTGACCTCCGACTACCTCAACGCCCTGCGCGACGGCGCGCAGGCGACGCTCACCTTCCATTTCTGGAGCGGAGCCACCGTCACGTACCACGTGACGAGGTCCGGAAGTTCGGTGACGGGCACCGTCGCCTGACGGCCGCCCCGGGTGCCGCACGGCCGGCACCCGGGGAGCCGGGTCGGACACGAGGTCAGGCGGCGCCGGTCACCCCCGGAGCGACGAAACGCCTGTGCAGCGGGGTGAACTCGCTCACGGGCGCACCCGCGATCCCCGCCTTCTCGACCGCCGAGGCGAGCCGTTCGGCGAAGAAGGCCTGGAAGGCCTGCTCCGACTCCCACACGTCCAGCACGTGCAGTCCCGCCGCGTCGAACCAGGCGACGTGCAGTTCGGAGCCGGCCGGCGCGGCCTCCTCCCAGTTCACCGCGTCCCGCACCAGGTCGTACTGCTCCGGAGTGACCCCCGCCCACCTCATCGACAGCACCACAGCCATGCCCCACCCCTCTCGTCGTGTTGCGAGCTCAGGCATCGTCCCGCCCGAGGGCGCCACCGGCGTAGAGCGCACCGGGTCGCGCCGCGGCCCGCCCGCGTCCCCTCACGCCCGGCGCACGGGCCTGCGAGCCTCGGCACGGGCTGTTTCAATGGGCCCACAGCGGCGTTCCGCCGGGAGCGCCGTCCGACGCTCACCAGAAGGACCGCCCATGGCTGACGATTTCGGCGTCGTGGTCAGTGCCGGGAGCCTGCGCTCCGGCGACGAGCACGCGGTGCGCTTCCCGCACCGCTGGACGCCCGAGGGTGTCACCGTCGAGGCCGACTTCACCGGGGCGCACCTGCTGCATCTGGCAGCGGCGGGCTGTGTGCTCAACGACCTGTACCGCGAGGCGGCCGGGCTGGGGATCACCCTCGACGGGGCCCGGGTCACCGCGTCCGGAGGGTTCGACACCGGCAACTGGGAGTCGACCGGCATCGGTTACTCGGTGACGCTGGACTCGGCCGCCCCCGCCGCGGACCTGGACCGGCTGCTCGACGTCGTGGACGAGGTCGCCGAGATCCCCAGGGCGCTACGCGCGGGCGCGTCCGTCGGCCGTCGTACGCGGTGAGCCGCGCGTCACGCAAAGAGCTCGTATGGTCTAGACCAAAAAGAGGTTTGGTCTAGACCGAAGCGTGGACGCGGGCGGGGCGGCGGCCCGAAGCTTGGGCTCTTCCCCCACCCCACCGGAGGCACACCGTGAGACGTCTTCGCGCATGTCTCGGCGCAGCCGCTGCCGTCGGACTCACCGCCGCAGGGGCCACGGCGCTCGTGGCGGGCAACGCCTCGGGCGCGACCACCGCGCTCAGCAACCGCTGGTACGCGGCCGCGCCCTATCTGATGCCCCTCGACAACGACCCGCCGGACCCGGCCGCCATCATGGACGCGACCGGCCTCAAGGCCTTCCAGCTCGCCTTCGTCCTCGCCCCCAACGGCGGCGGCTGCTCGCCCACTTGGGGCGGCACCGCCCCGGTCTCCTCGGACACCGCCGTCCAGTCCGTCATCGACACCGTCCGCGCCAAGGGCGGCGACGTGTCGATCTCCGTCGGCGGCTACGGCGGCACCAAGCTCGGGCAGACCTGCGCGGACCCGTCGGCCACCGCTGCCGCCTACCAGCAGGTCATCACCAAGTACGGTCTCCACGCGATCGACTTCGACCTGGAGGAGCCGGAGTACGAGAACACCGCGGCGATCAGGAACGAGATCGGGGCGGCCAAGATACTCCAGCAGAACAACCCCGGCCTGTACGTCTCCGTCACCACCGCCGGCACGGCCGACGGCACGGGCTGGTTCGGCAAGCAGATGCTGCTGGAGGCCAAGTCGCAGGGCTTCACGCCCGACAACTTCTCCATCATGCCGTTCGACGGCGGCTTCGGCGGAGCGGCCTCGCAGACAAGCGCGCTGACCAACTTCAACGCGATCCTGCAGTCGACGTTCGGCTGGGACCAGGCGACGGCCTACGCCCACGAGGGCTTCTCCGGCATGAACGGACGCAGCGACACCGGCGAGGTCTTCACCCAGGCCGACTTCCAGACCGTCCTGGACTACGCCACCAGCCACAACATGGACCGGTTCACCTTCTGGTCCCTCAACCGCGACCGCCCGTGCACGCCGGTCGACAACGGCGGGCGGACCTCGGGCACCTGCTCCAGCGTGGCCCAGAACCCCTGGGACTTCGCCAAGTACTCGGTCCGGTTCGCAGGGGCCACCCCGCCTTCCACCACCCCCACCCCGACACCCACCCCCACACCGACGCCGGCGGGGTGCAAGACCGCCTGGAGTCCCAGCGCCGTCTACACCGCCGGTGACGAGGCCTCGTACAACCACCACAACTGGAAGGCCAAGTGGTGGACGCAGAACGAGACGCCGAGCGCCACCGACTGGGGTCCGTGGCAGGACGAAGGGGCCTGCTGAGGCAGCCCCTCAGGCACCGCGGTCCGCGCTCCCCCGGGGGAGCGCGGACCTTTCCGCCCCCCGGCCCGTGCTTCCGTGCGCCCGCGCATGCGGCCGAATCGCTCGCCGGGATCGAACAACCGGTCCCCCGCTGGGTATCTCTTCAACACGGTTGATTGCAGGCGGTGTTGAGGGGGCGAACACTGTGGCGCGCCGATCGAGCACGTCCGGACCGACGTTCCGCGAGGTGCTTCCCGCTCTCGCGGTGGTCGTCCTGGCGGTGTGCGCCCTGGCCGCCGCGCTCGCCGCGGGCTACCGCGCCGCCGGGATCGGCGTGCCCCTCGCCGGTGTCGTCCTCCTGCTCCTGATCACCACGGTGGTGCTGCGGCGCAGACGCCCCGGGATGCGACGCCGCCTCGGGTACTACACCCCGGACGAACTCCTCGAACTCGACACCCAGGGACTTGCGTTGGCCGTCGCGCGCATGCTGCGCCGGGACGGGTGGCGGGTCCGCCTGCTGCCGGCCGCGGACCGGCCGCGCTTATGCGCGGAGGACCGTGGCGGCCGTCAACTGGACGTGGTCTTCCGGCCGGTGGCCGAACCCCTGCCCGACGAGGACCCGCCGCATCCGCACCGGCATCGCGGACACACGCAGAAGCCCGTCCAGCTGATCGTGCACCGGGGCAGCTTCCGGGCGCGGGACATCCAGTGGGCCCGCCGCCAGGGCAACACCCGCCTCCTCGACGGCCCCGCCCTCAGGCGCTGGGCCGAGGGGACGTACTTCGGCGAACTGTTCTTCCCCGGGTCGTGAACCGTCGCCGCGTCCGTGGTCGGTGGCCCGGCCTACAGTCGGCGTATGGCCATGTGCGGAGGGAAGCGGCGCGCTGCACCGGGAGATGGCCGGACGGTGTCTGTCCGGCGAGGCGCTCGACGGCTTCGCGACGTACGCGGAGGCCGAGCCGGCCGATCACGTCGTGGTGCGGATGCGGCCGGAGCACTGGCTGAGCGCCGATCCCGGCGCGGTCGGGTGAGAGAAGACGCCGCGGCGGCCCGGGAGGCGGTCGTCTCCCGGGCCGCCGCGGCGGAAACGGCTCCGGGTCAGCCGGCCAGGAGCTCGAGGGTGTCGATCACGCGGTTCGAGAAACCCCACTCGTTGTCGTACCAGGCGACGACCTTCACGTGGTGGCCGTCGACCCGGGTGAGGGCCGAGTCGAAGATCGACGACGCCGGGTTGCCCGTGATGTCGGAGGAGACCAGCGGGTCCTCCGAGTACTCGAGGACGCCGGCGAGCGGGCCCTCGGCCGCCTTGCGGTACGCGGCCAGCACGTCCTCGCGCGTCACCTCGCGCGCCACCGTGGTGTTGAGCTCCACGATCGAGCCCACCGGGACGGGCACGCGGATCGAGTCGCCGGACAGCTTGCCGTCCAGGTTCGGCAGCACGAGGCCGATGGCCTTCGCCGCGCCCGTCGTGGTCGGCACGATGTTGACCCCGGCCGCCCGGGCCCGGCGGGCGTCGCGGTGCGGCCCGTCCTGCAGGTTCTGCTCCTGCGTGTAGGCGTGCACGGTCGTCATGAAGCCGTGCTCGATGCCGGCGAGCTCGTCGAGCACCGAGGCCAGCGGTGCCAGCGCGTTGGTGGTGCAGGAGGCGTTGGAGACGATCGTGTGCACGGCCGGGTCGTACGCGTCGGTGTTGACCCCGTACGCGAGCGTGACGTCGGCGCCGTCCGACGGCGCGCTGACCAGGACCTTCTTGGCGCCGGCGTCCAGGTGGGCACGAGCCGCCTTCGCCGAGGTGAACCGGCCGGTGGCCTCCAGGACGATGTCCACACCCAGTTCCGCCCACGGCAGCTGCGCCGGCTCGCGCTCGGCGAGCACCGTGATGCGACGGCCGTCCACGACCAGGGTGTTCCCGTCGACGCTCACCGGGCGGCCGAGCCGGCCGGCCGTGGAGTCGAAGGCCAGCAGTCGCGCCAGCGCGGCGGGTTCCGTGAGGTCGTTGACGGCGACGATCTCCAGGCCGCTGTCGCGCTCCAGCAGCGCGCGCAGCACGTTGCGTCCGATGCGGCCGAATCCGTTGATGGCGATGCGAGTCATGAGCTGTGTCCCTTTCGTTCACCCCCAGGCTCGCTCGCTGCGGCGGCCGCTGACAGTGGCGCGATCGCCATGGTTCAAAAGGATCGCGCCAAGGCTCGGGAAGCGCTTGGCCCGGCTACTCGCCCTGGGCGAAGGTGCGCCGGTATTCGCTGGGTGTGGTGCCGAGGATGCGGTGGAAGTGCAGTCGCAGGTTCGTGCCGGTGCCCAGACCGACGTCGGCGGCGATCTGCTCGACGCTGCGCTCGGACCGCTCCAGCAGGGCGCGGGCCATGTCGATGCGGGCCCGCATCACCCACTGCATGGGCGTGTATCCGGTCTCCTCCACGAAGCGGCGCGAGAACGTGCGCGGGGAGACCGCCGCCTGCCGTGCCAGGGTCTCCAGGGTGAGGGGCTCGTCGAGATGGTGCAGTGCCCACTCCCGGGTGGCGGCGAACCGCTCGCCCAGCGGTTCGGGCACGCTGCGCGGCACGTACTGCGCCTGACCGCCGCTGCGGTAGGGGGCCGCGACCAGGCGCCGGGCGGCGTGGTTCGACGCGGCGACTCCGAGGTCGCCGCGCAGGATGTGCAGGCACAGGTCGATGCCCGAGGCCGCACCGGCCGAGGTCAGCACGCTGCCCTCGTCCACGAACAGCACGTTCTCGTCGACCCGGACGAGCGGGTGCCTGGCCACCAGCGCGCGCGTGTAGTGCCAGTGGGTGGTGGCCCGCCGGCCGTCGAGCAGGCCGGTGGCCGCGAGCGCGAAGGCGCCCGTCGAGATCGCGGCCAGCCTCGCGCCCCGGGCGTGGGCGGCCCGCAACGCCGCGACGACGGTCCGCGGCGGGTCCTCGCGGTCGGGGAAGCGGTAGCCGGGGACGAAGACGATGTCCGCCCACTCCAGCGCCTCCAGGCCGTGGGCGACGTGGTACGACAGCCCGTCGCCCCCGGTGACCAGGCCGGGCGCCGCGCCGCACAGCCGCACCTCGTACGGCATGCTCGCGCGCGTGGTGAACACCTGCGCGGGGATGCCGACGTCGAGCGGCTTGGCTCCTTCGAGCACGAGGACGGCGACACGGCGCAGACGGGAGGCTGACACCCGGACACGATACGCAGCACACGACGTGCGGCCCGTACGAGGCCGTACGGGCCGTGTCGGCGGGCGCGGTCCGCCCGGTGGTCAGCGCGTCCGTGCCGTGCGGGACCGCGGGGGCACCGAGCGCCTGGAGATCGTGGTCGTGCCGCCCGCGGCCGCGCGGGCCGGGGCGTCCGGCAGGGTGAAGGCGAAGACGGCGGTCACCGCCGCGAGGGCCGCCAGCACCAGGTAGGCGTGCTGGTAGGCGCTGACGGGCGGGTGCGCGGCGGCGGCCGCGGGGGTGTTCAGCACCAGGGCCGTGATCACCATGGCCGGGGCGAGGGCGCCTCCGGTCTGCCGTACGACGGTGTTGAGCGTGGAGGCCTGTGCCAGGTCGCTCCGGTCCACGGTGGCGAGCGAGGCCACCGTCGTGGGCATGAAGACCCCGCCCATGGCGACGCCGAGCAGGAACATGTAGGCGCGGAAGGTCCACAGGCCGGTGTGCTGGTCGCAGGTGGAGAAGAGCAGCAGGACCAGGGTCACGCCGGCCAGGCCGCAGCCGACGATGATCCGGGGACCGACCCTGGCGTAGAGGATGCCGGCGACCTGCACGGTGAGCAGGACGCCGAAGGCCTCGGGGAAGGTGCTGGTGCCGGACTCCAGGGCGGTGCGGCCCTGTGCCTCCTGGAGGAAGAGCGGGCCGAGGAACATCGCGCCGAGGATCGGGACGAGACCGACGAGGTTGATCAGGTTGGTGTCCCGGAACAGCCGGTTGCCGAACAGGCGCAGCTTCAACAGCGGTGCCGGGGTGCGCAGTTGATGGACGGCGGCGGCCACGAGCAGGAGGGCGCCGACGGCCAGGGAGGTGACCACGGCCGTGGAGGACCAGCCGCGGTTGGGGCCCTCGCAGACGCCGAACATCGTGGTCCCGAGTGCCGCGCCGCTCAGCAGCAGGCCGGGCAGGTCGAAGCGGGGCGGCCGGTGGCCGCGGTGCCCGGCGAGGAACAGCGCCCCGAACAGCACGGCGGGCAGTCCCACCGGCAGGTTGACGTAGAACACCCAGCGCCAGGAGAGGTGGTCCACCAGCAGGCCACCGAGGATGGGGGCGGCGGCCGGGGCCATCTGCTGCGGGACGATCATGTAGCGGGCTATGCGGACCTGTTCGGCGGAGCTGAAGGTGGAGTAGAGCAGGGCGGCCGACGCCGGGAAGAGGACGCCGGCGGAGAGGCCCTGGACGGCGCGGGCGGCGACGAGTTGGGCGAGGTCGGCGGCCGCACCGCACAGCAGGGAGGAAGCGAGGAACGCGGTGAGGGCGGTGAGCAGGACGCGTTTGCCGCCGAAGCGTTCGACCAGCCAGGCGGAGGCGGGGATGGCCATGGCCAGGCAGACGGGGTAGACCACGACCACGCCGTCCAGGGCGGCCGTGGTGAGCCGGAACTGGCGGGCGATGGAGGGGAGCGCCACCGTGGTGATCGCTCCGTCGACGATGGCGATGAACGTCACGCTGACGCACATCACGGGGACGACGAGACGCTGGTCCAGACGGGCGGACAGGGCGGACAGACGGGTTCGGCGGGGGAACGACAGCACATGCTGAGCATACTCACTATGTGCGTGCTCATAGAATTGGGTTTTCCGGTGCAGCGTGAAGACGGGGAGCGGCATGGCAGTGCAGGGCAGCAGCGACGTCCTGATCGACGAGCTCTACGAGACGACCCACCAGCTGCGCAACTTCGTGGAGGCGCGGCTGCGGACCGGCGGGGCCTCCGTCGCCCGGCTGCGCACCATGCGGATGCTCGCCCGTGCCGAACAGCCGCTGCGCATGCGGGACTTGAGTGAGATGACGGGCGTCGCGGCGCGGACCGTGACCAGCATCGTCGACGCGCTGGAGCGCGACGGCCTCGTCGAGCGCCTGCGCCATCCGCACGACCGACGCGCGTTCCTGCTGCGCCTGACCGACGAGGGGCTGCGCTGCCACCGCGAGGCCGAGGAGGTCGACCGCCTCGCCCTCGCGGAGGCGACGGCCGGGCTCGACGACGAGGACCGCGAGCGGATGCGCACCCTGCTGGCGCGCATCCGCAACGCGACCTCCTGACGCCGGCCCGCTTGGCGGCCCGGATCAGCGTCTGCGGCCCCGCACGTTCCAGCCGCTGCCGATGCCCGCCAGGTGCAGGGCGAGCGCGGTGAGGCCGAGCAGCATCACGTTGGTCGAGCTGAAGGTGGCGTTCGTCGAGATGTCGGCGGCATTGATGAGAAAGGCGATGAAGAACAGGATCGCCGAGACGATGGCCAGCATGAGGTGCGTCCTTTCGACCGGTGGGGTCCCCCGCGGGATGTGAGGTCCGGATGCCCCCAACTCGGCCGTGCACACGGGGCGGACGCCTCGGCGACGGGTGCGACGGCGGTCGCGGTGTCTCAGTGGCCTCGCCCGCTCTCCAGGCGGTCGAGCACCGCCTGCGCCATGGCCGCCTCGCCCTTGGCGTTGGGGTGGGCCGGGGCCGCGGGCGAGGCCGGCCGCAGCGGCTCGATCCAACGGTCGGCGGGGGCCTTGCACATGTCGTGGCCGCGGGTGGGGCCGTAGGTGTCGACGTACTCGGCGCGGTTGAGCGCGGCCGTCAGACGGAGCATCAGGTTGAGGCGCTTCTCGGTGTCGCGCAGGTAGGGGAAGTCCTTGGCGGCGAAGGGCACCGAGGGGTAGCAGCCGCTGCCGTCGTCGGGCAGGAGGTCGGGGTAGCCGACGACGACCACGCGCGCGTGCGGTGCCCGGTGGTGGACGGCCCGCAGCACCTGGGCGACCTTGGGGGCCGTCCTCAGGACGGCCAGCGCCAACTCGTCGTAACCGGATGCCTGGTAGTGGGTCTGGCAGGGGTTGCCGGCGAGATCCTGCGCGGCGAGCTGGGCGCAGGTGGCGATGATGGAGCCGAACCCGACGTCGTTGCCGCCTATCTGGACCGTCACCAGGTCGGTGTCCCGGTCCAGCGCGTCGAGCTGGGGCGGGTTGGTGCCCTGCGGCTTCCACATCTCCTCGGTGGTCGCCCCGGCGCAGCTCACGTCCTCGAGCTCGGTCGCCGTCCGCTGCGCCGCCACCAGCGAGGGGTAGTTGTGGTCGGAGCGGGCGCAGTTGGCGTCCACCTGGGTCGGGATGAGCGGTCCGGAGGTGTAGGAGTCCCCCAGGGCCACGTACTGGCGCTCGTGTCCGCCGTGGGAGCCGTGCGCCACCGCCGGTGTGCCCGCGGCCAGGACCAGCGCACAGCCGCTGACCGCCGCCGCGGCCGCCCTCGCCCGTCGACGTCTTCGCGGCTCGGCGGCCGGTTGCGTGTCACGCGTCATCGAGAGCCTCCTCCTCGCGGCCGTCACTGCGGGGCCTACCCCGGTACGGCCGTCACCGGTTCAACTGCGCCTGTATACCCGCGAGTAGCGCATTCGGGCCAGAGCCGTACAACGACCAATTTCCGGGGACGGCTCGCGAAGCGAGGAGGAGTTCGCGAACGCGGACGGTGCTAAAGGGATTTGGCCGCGGCGGTACGGGTCGGCCTGCCCAGGGCCCAGAACAGCACGCCGAGGAGCATGAATCCGGCGAGCGGGACGGCCTCCGTCAGCAGGTACCGCCAGCGCTCGCCGTGCGTCCAGCCGTCCGGCGCGTAGGCGGAGCCGAACCAGTGGTCGCCGGCGCCGGGGGCGATCAGCTGCACGGTGGCGAACAGGACGAGGGCGGTGAGCACCACGCTGATCGCGAGCGGGAAGGGAGCCCGGTAGGGGCGGTGCACGTCCGGGGCCTTGCGGCGCAGCACCGCGAGCGCCGGGAAGATGCCCAGGTAGCTGACGAGGGTGGTGGACACCGCGAGGCCGAGGACGGCGCCGAAGAGCTTCGCGGCGCTGCCGTGGGTGAGCTCGTGGGCCAGGATCAGCACCAGGGTGGAGACCAGGCCGCTGAGGACGTTGACGCGGACCGGGGTGCCGAACCGGCTGGAGATGACGCCGAGGAAGCGCGGCGCGGCGCCGTCGTAGCCGGAGACGGCGAGGGCCCGGTCGGAACCCATGACCCAGGTGACGCCGGAGGACAGCACGGTGAGGATGAACATGATCGCGGCGAGGTCGCCGAGCAGGCTGCCGGCTCCGCTGAGGGTGGCGGTGCCGTCGGCGGCGACATGGCCGCCGTAGACGGTGAAGACCTGGCGGATCGCGTCGATGAACCCGCCGAGACCCGTGATGGCCTTCACGGGCAGGACGAGCAGGATGCCGAGGATCGGCAGGGCGTACAGCGCGATGGCGAGGCCGGCGCTGCGGAAGATGGCGAAGGGGACGTCCTTCTGGGCGTCGGTCATCTCGTCGCCGGCGGTGTTGGGCAACTCGAAGCCGACGTAGTTGAACATCAGCACGGGGACGAGGGCGACGAAGCCCGCGTACGACGGCGCGAAGTCGCCGAGGCCGAATCCGTGCAGGCCGTGCCTCACGCCGTACATCACGACGGTGACGGTGAACAGGCCGAGCAGGAGGAAGCGGCTCCAGGCGCCGATGGTGGGGATCCACTTGCCGATGTCGAAGGAGAGGATCGCGGCGAGCACGCCCACCCACACGAAGACCAGGGTGAAGGCGTAGAAGGCGGGGGTGCTCAGCTCCTTGCCGTCGTTGAAGAAGGTCGTGTACGCGGTGACGGCCGAGACGGAGAGGGTGCCGCCGAGCCAGACGGGGTTGGTGATCCAGTACAGGAAGTTGTTGACGGCGCCGGCCAGGCGGCCGAAGGCCCGGCTGGTCCAGATGTAGGGGCCGCCCTCGTCGGGGAAGGCGGCACCGAGTTCGGCGGTCAGCAGCGCGGAGGGCACGAAGAACACGGCGGCCAGGACGATGAGCCAGGTGAACGCCTCGGCCCCGGACGCGGCCACCGTGCCGATGGTGTCGACGCCGACGATCGTGCACAGCAGGAAGAAGAGGATGTCGAAGCGGCCGAAGTGCTTGCGCAGCTTCTGGCGTTCCGCCTGCGCGGCTGCCGGCGTGCCGGCCGATTCGGGTGCTATGGGGCCAGCGGTCACCGGACGCTCCTGTGTGCTTGTGCCGGGGGCGAGATTTGGCCAATGATCCGTGGCACCCCAGGACCGCACAAGCGCGGCTGTACAAGTTTTGACCATTGCTTCGCCGTATCAATACGGCGGAAACCGCACGGAAACAGCGCGTGGGACGCCGCCTGTGGCGGGGTGTCGGTCAGCCCGGCAGAAGGTAGCGGGAGAGGCGCGCCTCGGCGTCGGCCGCGTTGATGCCGAGCGCCCTGCCGATCGCCTCCGGCGCGAGTTCGTCGGCCCGGGCGGCGTAGGCGGCCTCCTGGCCGATGCGGCGGGCGAGGCGCTCCAGCGCGGCCACCGACTTCAGGGCGGCGACCGGCGCCTGGTCCGCGAGGACGGTCAGCCGCTCGTCCAGCCGCCGCAGCAGGTCGGTGACCTCCTCGGGCAGGGGCACCGTCTGCCGCTCGACCGCCCGGACGTGTGCGCGCCAGTCCTCGAAGGCGGGCGAGGTGTCGAGGTCGTCCAGCGGGTCGTCCTCGATCCGCCGCCCGTCGAGGGGGTGGCTCACGCCCCGCCAGCCGCACGCGCAGGCGGCGCGGAAGGCGGCCGCCCGGGGCCGGCCCAGTCGCCCGTCGTAGGCCCACAGCTCGCGGGTCTCACGGCCCGCGACTCCCCCGCCGATGTCGAAGGACACCGGCGCGGGCTCGGCGCCGTCCGCGAGGACCGCGCCCACGATGCCCTCGTGCGCGTCGCCGAACTCCTCGGTGCGCCACCCCACGGCCACTCCCCTTCCCCCTGGGGCCGCCCCGCGCCCCCGCAGGTCCGAGGATGCCGCAGGCCGTCCGCGCGCGTGCGGGGATTCACGGCAACCGACCGGATCGCCGGGGCTCGTCGGCCGTCCGAAAAGGAGCCGTCAACTTTCCAGGAGGCGACTGGGGTTGAGGGCGCCGCGCCGAGAGAGATTGACGATCTCCCGCTCGGGGCATCAGGACTGGACAGGGCCGGCCGCGCGCGAGGTGCCGCGGCCCCGGTGGGCGGACAGACCGCGGGGATACCGGATGCGCCTGGAGGGGATGTGATCCGCCATGCGTGCGCAGGGGCGTACCCATCGGCGTTCCGTACGAGTGGAGTACCTCCTGCCCGACGAGGCCGCGTCGGCCGGCCGGGCGCGGGGGCTGACCTCGAGATTCCTCACCCACTCCCGTCATCGGGCGACGCGGGTCACGGCCGAGCGGATCGACGACGTGAAGCTCGTCGTGTCCGAGCTGGTCGCCAATGCCACCGAGCACGGCAAGAGCGGCTGCCGCCTGCGCCTGCAGGTGACGGACGGCCAGGTGACCGTCGAGGTCTACGACGACAACCCGGTCGCGCCGCGGGTCCGTGCGTTCACCGCCGAGGGCGAGAGCGGGCGCGGCCTGGCCATCGTGCGCTGCCTCGCCCAGCACCTGGACGTCCGGTCGGTCACCGGCGGCGGCAAGCGCGTGCGGGCCGTCCTGGCCCTTCCCGCCTAGCCCGAACCTGCCGTCCGGATCAGCTCGGCGAGCCGCGCGCGGCACGCGCATGTGCCGCGTCGCCGTCACTCGCCGACTCGCCCCTTCGCCTTGCAGCCGCACGCACCAGACCCCGCTCGGGCGGGCCATGACGCACTGCCCCCGCCTGTCGGCCTGATCCGGCCGACGGGCCCTGGCCGACGGAGACCACCACCCGGCGGCTTCGACCGCGCGGCCGGCCGCTCTGCGTTGCAGCAGGTGCGGGGCTGCGGCGGCCCTTTCGTCGTGCGGGCGGCGGCCCATGGGCGGAAGCTCGGTGACCGACCGGGCCGTGAGGTGGCGGCTCACGAGGTCGCACGGATGCGTGCGCCACGCCCGGCCCCCGCGGGCCACGACCCGCCCCCGCTCCGCCTTGCAGCAGGTGCGGGCTGCGGCGGCCCTTGCGTCGTGCGGGCGGCGGCCCATGGGCGGAAGCCCGGTGACCGACCGGGCCGTGAGGTGGCGGCTCACGAGGTCGCACGGATGCGTGCGCCACGCACGGCCCCCGCGGGCCACGACCCGCCCCCGCTCCGCCTTGCAGCAGGTGCGGGCTGCGGCGGCCCCTTCGTCGGGCGGGCGGCGGCCCATGAGCGGAAGCCCGGTGACCGACCGGGCCGTGAGGTGGCGGCTCACAGGGTCGCACGGGTACGCGCGCCACGCACGGCCCCCGCGGGCCACGACCCGCCCCCGCTCCGCGTTGCAGCGGTTTCGGGCTGCGGCGGCCCCGTCGTGCGCCTCGGCGACTGCCCGGGTACGCGGCAGCGGCTCATGGAGGCGCGCGGCTGTGGCCGCCCCGTAGGGCTCCGCACGTAGCCCCCGCCCTCGGAGACGTCACCCGTGCCCCGCGTGCAGATGGCTGTGGGACACCTCCGGCGGGCATGGGGGGTCCTCGCCGCGGCGGTCGCGCCGCCAGTCGTGCACGGCGAGGGCCAGGGAGCACAGCACCGGCAGCACGCCGAGGCCGACGGCGGTCGCCACGGCGAGGTGGTAGTCGTGGCCGCGCGCGCCCAGCACGACGTAGAACAGGCCGGGCAGCGCGGCCGTGCCGACGGCCCCGCCCAGCCGCTGTCCGGTCTGCAGGGCGCCGCCGGCCGCGCCCGCCATGCGCACCGGCACGTCCCGCAGAGTCATGGTGACGTTGGGCGAGATGACGCAGCCGCTGCCCAGACCACCGACGAACAGGACGGGCGGGGTGAGCCACACGGCCAGGCCCTTCGGCGCCAGCCACAGGATCAGCGCGGTCCCGCCGAGGCCCAGGGCCACGCCGGCGAGTCCGCAGACGGTCAGCAGCCGGCCCAGCCGGTCCACGAGCCGGCCCGCCACCGCCGCGGCCAGCGCCGAACCCAGCGCGAACGGCGTCACCGCGAGGCCCGACCGCAGCGGCGAGAAGTCGAGGCCGTTCTGGAAGAAGAGGGCGAAGACCAGCCAGACGCCGCTGAAGCCGACGAAGTAGAGGGTGGCGATGGCGGCGCCGACGGCGTAGCCGCGGGTCTCGGTCAGCAGCCGGGGGTCCAGCAGGGGCTGGCCCTCGCGGGCCGCGACCCGGCGTTCCCACCGGGCGAAGGCCACCAGCAGCGCGGGTCCCACGAGGAACAGCCACCACAGCCGTCGTACGCCGCCGGACTCGGCCAGCACCAGCGGCAGCATCAGCGCCAGGACGCCGCAGCCGAGGAGGGCGACGCCGCCGAGGTCGAGGCGTTCACGGCGGCCGGGGACCGCCCTGGGCAGCAGGCGGATGCCGAGCAGCAGGGCGACCGCGCCGACCGGGACGTTGACGTAGAAGATCCAGCGCCAGCCCTGGGGGCCGTCGGCCAGCGTGAGGATGAGTCCGCCGACGACGGGGCCCACGGCGCTGGAGATGCCCACGGTCGCGCCGAACAGCCCGAAGGCGCGGCCGCGTTCGGCTCCGCGGAACATCTGCTGGATCAGTGCGGAGTTCTGCGGGGCCAGGCAGCCCGCGGCGACGCCCTGGGCGATGCGGGCGACGACCAGGAACGTGATGGTGGGGGCGGCGCCGGCCGCGGCGCTGCACAGCACGAAGGCGGTGAGGGCCAGCAGGAAGATGCGGTGTCTGCCGAGCGCGTCGCCGATGCGCCCGGCGGTCACCAGGACCAGCGCGAAGGCGAGGGCGTAGCCGGAGACCACCCACTGGATGGCGGGCGCGCTCGCGTGCAGGTCGCGCTGCATGGACGGCAGGGCCACGGCGACGATCGTGACGTCCAGCAGGCTCATGAACCCCGCCACCAGGGTGACCCACAGAGCCTTCCACCGCCGGGGGTCGCTCCCGCCGTCCGCATTCCTCGGCACGGTGCCTCCTTCGCCCGATCACTTACCCGGTCCGGTGAGGGTTCCCGTATACGCCACGAATCATCGGCTTTCGGCCACGTGCTGCCGGTGCAGTTGATCCAAATCCATATTACTGAAACGTAACCTACCGAGGGGTACCCCCGGTAACACCCGCCTCGGTACGGTCCTGACACTTCGTCTAAGAACGGCGCGAGGTGCGGTGGGACGACCGCGCTCTCGTGCCGTCGGCACCTGCCCCACCAGGTCATCAGCCGCCGCCCGAGCCGCAGCCCGAGGCTCGGCCTCCCCCTGCACCGGAGGCTCGTCATGCCCGTTTCCGCACGCCAGCTCGCCGTGGCCGTCACCACCGCCGCGTGCCTCGGCGCCACCGCCGTGCCCGCCGCGTCGGCGTCGCAGACCGACGCCGTCGTCTCCCGTGGTGTCACGATCCCGGAGTTCTACAACCCGCCCGCCGAGCTGCCGTCGGCCGACGGCGCGCTCGTGCGCAGCGAACCGCTCCCCCTCGCGCTGAGCCTGCCGGGCGTCGACGGACCGCTGCCGGGCACGGCGACCCGGCTGATGTACAAGTCGACGGACTCCACCGGCCGTCCGATGGCGGTCACCGGCGCCTACATCGAACCGGCGGCCGCCTGGAAGGGCGGCGGCGACCGGCCGCTGGTCGTCCTGGCGCCCGGCACCCTGGGACAGGGCGACCAGTGCTCGGCCTCCCTCGGCCTGGAGCACCCGCTGCTGCTCAACGGCCAGACGCTGTCGGTCGGTTACGAGGACCTGGCGGCCTACCGCCTGCTGTCCGAGGGCGTCGCCGTCGTCGTCACCGACTACGCCGGGCTCGGCGCCACCGACCGGCTGCACACCTACGTCAACCGGGTCGACGAGGCCCACGCCGTGCTCGACGCCGTCCGCGCGGCCCGCTCCCTGCCCGCGGCGTCGATCACCGCGGCGTCGCGGGTGGGCCTGTACGGCTACAGCCAGGGCGGCGGGGCGACCGCGGCCGCCGCCGAACTGCAGCCCTCCTACGCCCCCGACGTCACCCTCTCCGGCACCTACGCGGGCGCCCCGCCGGCCGACCTGGTCCAGGTGACCAAGGCCATCGACGGCAGCGAACTCGCGGGCGCGCTCGGCTGGTCGGTCAACGGCTTCCTGCAGTCCGACCCGGCGCTGGTGCCGATCGCCGACGCCCATCTCAACGCGGCCGGACGGGCGGCCCTGAAGGACCTGTCGACGATGTGCGTGGGGGACGCGCTGTTCTCCTACGGCGGCGTTCACAGCACCAGGTGGACCACGGACGGCTCGTCCCTCAGCGACATCATCGCCTCGGAGCCGGCTCTGCGGAACTTCCTCGCCGACCAGCGCATCGGCACGATGAGGCCGGCCTCGCCGGTCCGGGTGGCCACCGGGACCAAGGACAACCTCGTCCCGCACGCCCAGGCACGCCGGCTCGCCGCCGACTGGTGCGCCAAGGGCGCCGACGTGACGTACAAGCCGATCTCCCAGCTCGACCTCGGCAGCGCCCTGCTCAACCACGTCACCCCGCTGCTCACCGACCAGGGCGCCGCCATCTCCTGGCTGACCGACCGGCTTCAGGCCGAGCCCGCGACCTCCAACTGCGCGGCCCTGCCGGGCCTTTCCTGACTCAGAAGACTAGAGCTGTACGGCGCCGTTCGCGGCGCAGGCCTCGGCGGCCAGGCCGCCGGGGCCGGGGTCCGGGCGGAGCATCTGGGCGACCAGCTCGCCCGTGGCCCGGTGCCACGCGCCGCTGCGCCGGAGCATCGCGTGGTCCCCGCCCCGGACCGTCACCAGGCCGGCCGGCGTGCCCGCCGCCCGGGCCCGGCGCACGAAGTCCGCCGACTCGGCGGGCGCACACACCCGGTCGTGGTCGCCGTGCACGAGCACGATCCGCACGTCGCCGAGGTGGGCGACGGGGTCGGCGGGCGGGCACCAGGGCGCCAGGGCCAGCACGCCCCGCACCAGGGGGTGGGAGGCGGCGCGCAGGGCAGCCCTGGCTCCCATCGAGTGTCCGACGAGGACGACGCGCGCGGCCTCGGCCAGCTCCGCGAGCTCGTCGAGCGCGCGCAGGGCGTCGTCGGCCGGGTCGCCGGTGTTCCAGCCCCGGTGGCGGTAGCGGACCTGTCCGAGCAGGGCGTCCGGGGGTGCCGTCGCGGCGGCCGCGCGCAGCACCGGGTGCATGCGGAGCGCGGCCGGCTGCCAGGGGCGCACCGCGCGGCGGCTGACCTCCTGGCCGCCGTGCAGGGTCACGATCGCGGCGGAGACGGGCTGCTGCGGGGCGCGCCGCACGATCAGTGCGGACTCATTGCGTGGCACCCTCCCACCATGCCCCATCGCCCCGGGCGCCCGGCCACCCGGTGCCCGCACCTCCGCACGGCAGGGGGCGCACGCACAGGCCGGTGAGCCCTGCATGCGCCCGCACCTCGGCGGGGAGGATGTGCCGTGTCTTCGGCCGCTCGGCCGGGACATCGCGTACCCGAGCTTCACCTCGTCGAGAAAGCAGGTCGGCTCCGTGCTGTTGCGTCTGCCCGAGTCCGTGTCCGAAGCTCAGGAGTGCGTCGCCGAGGGGGCGGTGCCCGTCGGCGGGGCCACGCTGGTGTGGGCGGGCTGGCAACGCGACGGCTTCCCCGAGCGGGCCATGTCCCTGCGCAACGTGCCGGAGGCCAACGTCGTCGAGCGCGGCAGGCTGGGCGCCGCCGTGGTGCTGAACCGGATCGACGAGCGGGTCCCGGAAGTGCTCCGGCAGGCCGCCGCCCGGGTGGGGACCGGCGCCGTGCGCCGGACGGCCACCGTCGGAGGCAACATCGTCGGCAGCACGCTGCGCTGTCTGCTGCCCGCCGCCCTGGTGCTGGACGCCCGCGCGACGGTCCTGGAGCGGGACCGGGTCTTCGAGACCGATCTGGCCGAACTCCTCGCCAAACAGCACCTGTTGCTCAGCCTCCATTGGCCCGAGCCGCTGGTCAGCGCCTACCGCAAGGTGGAGGGCGAGGCGGGTGGTCCCCCGCCGCTGGTCGTCGCAGCCGCGGTGCACGCCGGGCAGCAGGGACCGCCCCGGCTGCGCGTCGCGGTGCGCGACGGCTACGACGTCCTCGCCGCCGAGATCGCCGGTGGCGACGGCGCCGGGCGGATTCTGGACCGCCTCCGGGAGACGGCCGTCGGCACGCTGCACGAGACCGGCTGGGAGGTCGTGCGCGGGCACGTCACCGAGCTGCTGGCGCGGCCGACGCCGTAGCGGCGGCGGCATACTGGGCCCATGCGTCTCGGGGTGGTCACCGCGATCCTCTACTGCGTGCAGTTCAGCCCGGAGTTGAACGACGCCGAGGTCGAGCGCATCGCGGACATGGTTCTGGAGCGGCCCTTCTACGACCTCGCGGTCGAGGAGGAGTACGCCGGCATCGAGGCGGTGCTGGCCGCGCCGGACTGGGAGGACGACCTGTCCTGGCAGCCGCACGCCGAGGCGGCCGTCCGGGACTTCCTGCGACGGCTGCTCCAGCGCCTGGACGCGCTGCGGCCGTGGCGGGAACCGCCGTTCCGCAGCCTGGAGTCGAACCGCTGGGAGGAGTACCGCACGGGCCGGCTGCTGGCGCACGTGCGGCTGTACCCGCCGCCCCAGGACCCGCTGTTCTCCCGTCTGCGGCCGGTGCCCGGGGACGAGCACGAGCTGCGGGCGACCCTGCTGCGGCTGCGCTCCGGCGACGAGGTCGCCCTGATCGCACCGCCGTCGTCGGGCACGGGCGACGCGGCGCTGATGGCCGTCGCCCCGCACCGGCCCGCCCCGCAGGTCATCGAGGCGTTCGTCACCCACACCGGATACGCCCGCGAACGCGTGACCCCGGCGGTACGGCGGTGGTGGCGGCGTCCGGTCCTGCCCGCGGGGGTGCGGCCCACCGGGTGAGCCGCCGGCCCGCTCGTCAGTCGGCCGTCTTGCGGGCGAGGGCGTTGTTGTCGATGGAGTTGTGCACGCTGAAGCTGACGGCGTCCGAGCGGTAGCGGTCGTCCGACCACTCCACGGGGCGCCCCTCGCGGGTGGTGGTCACGCGGCGCACGCGCAGCAGCGGGCTGGTGCGGCGGATGCCGAGGAGTTCGGCGTCCTGCGCGCTCGCCGCGACGGCGTCGATGACGTGCTCGCCGTAGGCGAAGACCAGACCGGTGCTCTCGTACAGCAGTTGGGTGACGGAGGCCGCGTCGGGGTCGACGCTCTCGACGGCGGGCGAGATCCAGTCGGCGTACACGGTCCGCTCCACCAGGACCGGCTCGCCGTCCAGCCCGCGCACCCGCAGCACGTGCAACACCGGTGTGCCCTCACGCAGTTGGAGGCGGGCGGCGTCCTGGGCGGTGGCGGGCAGGTACGCCTGGGACACGACGTGGCCGGTCGCCTCGCGGCCCATCGCGCGGGCCCACTGGGCGAAGCTGCGCAGTTCGGCGAAGCTCTGGCTGCGGCGGCTGGCGAGGACGACCCGGCGGGCGCCCTGCCGGGAGCCGATGAGTCCCTCGGCGGTCAGCGCGGCGACGGCCTGGCGGACGGTGCCGCGCGAGACGCCGTAGTGGGCGGCGAGCTCCGTCTCGGGCGGCAGCCTGCTCCCCACCGTGTACTGCTCGCGGTCGATCGCCCGCCGCAGTTCGTCGGCGATCTCCTCGTGTCGCGTCGCCACCGTGCCCCTCCGAGTCTGCCGCTGTGCACAGCGTGACCACCCTAAACGAGGCCGACGGCCGATCGCGCTTTCCCCGAACTGTGCAGGGAATGGGAGGTCACAATTTCGCCACTGTTTACGAAGGCGTCACCACAGGCAGGATTACTGAGGCCAACTTGTTCAGACAAGTTCTCAGTCTTTGTGCGTCCTCCCCTGCGCCCCTCCTGGAGTCCCCGTGTCCCAGCCGAGAACAGCCGCTCTGGCCTCCTCCCTCGCCGTCGTCGCCGCGCTCGCCCTGAGCGCCTGCGGCGCGGCACCCGACAACGCGTCGACCACCGCCGACGGCAAGAGCGCCGCCACCGCCGGCTCCGCCGCCGACTTCGGCGGCCTGTCCAAGCTGGTGGCCGCGGCGAAGAAGGAGGGCACGCTGCACGCCATCGCGCTGCCCCGCGACTGGGCCAACTACGGCGCCCTCATCGACGGCTTCCAGAAGAAGTACGGCATCAAGATCCAGGTGGAGAACCCCGACGGCTCCAGCCAGGACGAGATCAACGCCGTGACCTCCCGCAAGGGCCAGGACCGCGCCCCGGACGTCCTCGACCTCGGCTCCTCCTTCGCCCTCAGCGCCGCCCAGCAGGGCCTGCTCGCGCCGTACAAGGTGGCCTCCTACGCCGACATCCCGGCCGGCCAGAAGGACCCGCAGGCCCGCTGGTACAACGACTACGGCGGCTACATCTCCATCGGCTGCGACGCCAAGCGCGTCAAGACCTGCCCGACCACCTTCGCGGACCTGCTCAAGCCGCAGTACAAGGGCCAGGTCGCCCTCAACGGCAACCCGACCAAGTCCGGTTCGGCCTTCGGCGGCGTGTACGCGGCCGCGCTCGCGAACGGCGGCTCCTTCGACGACATCCAGCCCGGCCTGGACTTCTTCGCCAAGCTGAAGAAGAACGGCAACTACACGCCCGTGGAGTCCACTCCGGCGACCGTCGAGAAGGGCGAGACGCCGATCAGCATCGACTGGGACTACCTCAACGCCGGCTACGCCGACGAGTTCAAGTCCAAGGGCGTCGACTGGAAGGTGGCGGTGCCCACCGACGGCAAGTTCTCCCAGTACTACTCCCAGGCCGTCAACAAGGACGCCCCGCACCCGGCGGCCGCCCGCCTGTGGCAGGAGTACCTCTACAGCGCCGAGGGCCAGAACCTGTGGCTCAAGGGCTACGCCCGCCCGGCGCTGATGACGGCCATGGACAAGGCCGGCACCCTCGACAAGGAGGCCGCCGCCAAGCTTCCCGAGGTCTCCGGCACGCCCTCCTTCCCGACCGAGGCCCAGCAGTCCAAGGCCAAGACGGTCATCGCGCAGGGCTGGGCGAAGGCCGTCAGCGGATGACGGCGACCCTCACGGGCGTGGACGTGGCGCCGCCGGTCACCTCGGTGAAGCGGCGGCGCCGTGCCCCCGGCTGGCTGGCCGTCGTCCCGCTGCTCGTGTTCACCGCGATCGCCTTCGGGGTGCCGGCGATCGCCATGCTGGACGGCGCCTTCAGCGTCAAGGACCAGGCCACCGGCGCCAGTTCGTACAGCGCCGAGAACCTGACCACCTCCTTGCACGGCGCCTACCTGACCGCGTTGCTCGGCAGCGTCAAGCTGTCGGCCGTCTCCGCGGGCATCGGCACGGTGCTCGGGCTGCCGCTCGCCCAGGTCGTGGTGACCTCCCGCTTCCGGGCGCTGCGCGACGCCGTGCTCACCGCCTCCGGCGTGCTCGCCAACTTCGGCGGCATCCCGCTGGCCTTCGCCTTCGTCGCCACGCTCGGCAACGCCGGTGTGCTGACCCGGCACCTGGGCCTGACGAAGGCCGGCTGGGACCTCTACAGCTTCTGGGGCCTGGTCATCGTCTACCTGTACTTCCTGATCCCGCTGATGGTCCTCACCATCACCCCGGCTCTGGAGGGCCTGCGCTCCCAGTGGCGGGAGGCGGCGCAGAACAACGGGGCCACCTCCGTGCAGTACTGGCTGCACGTCGCCCTGCCGGTGCTGCTGCCGTCGCTGCTGGGCGGGTTCGTGCTGCTGTTCGGCAGCGCGTTCGCCGCCTATGCCACCGCCGCGGCGATGGTGGGCAGTTCGGTGCCGCTGGTGACCCTGCAGATCGCCGACGCCATCTCCGGCAACGTCCTGGTCGGCCAGGAGAACGTGGCCCTCGCCCTCAGCCTGGACATGGTCCTGGTCGCGGGCCTCGTCATGGCCGTGTACCTGCCCCTGCAACGACGGAGTGCGCGATGGCTCGCCTGAACCCGTGGCGTTGGGTCGTCCTCGGCCTGGCCGCGCTGTACTTCCTGGTGCCGCTGGCCTCCTCGGTGATCTTCACCGTGGACGTACCCGGCCAGGGCGTCACCTTCGACGCCTACACGCAGATCGTCTCCACCGACGGCTTCGTCTCCAGCCTGCTGCTCTCGCTGGAACTGGCGCTGGCGACCATCGCGATCGTGCTGCTGCTGATGGTGCCCGCCATGGTGGCCCTGCGGCTCGGCGCGCCCCGGCTGCGGCCCGTGGTCGAGGTGATCTGCCAACTGCCGCTGGTGGTCCCGCCGATCGCCTTCGTCGCCGGCATCTCCACCGTCCTGAAGTGGGGCCCCGACCATCTCTCCCGCACCCCGCTGTTCCAGACGTTCGTGGCGATCCAGAACCCCAGCTTCCCGTTCGTGCTGGTCATGGCCTACGTCGTGATGGCGCTGCCGTTCGTGCACCGGGCGCTGGACGCCGGGCTGCGCGCGATCGACGTGCGTACCCTCGTCGAGGCCGCCCGCAGCTGCGGCGCGAGCTGGCCGCAGGCCCTGCTGCGCACCGTGCTGCCCAATCTGCGCGGGGCGCTGCTCAACGCGGCCTTCCTGACCCTCGCCCTGGTCCTCGGCGAGTTCACCGTGGCCCAGCTGCTGGGCTTCCAGCCGTTCGCCGTGTGGATCTACAGCGTCGGCGGCTCGCAGGCCCAGCTGTCCGTCGCCGTGTCCGTGCTCAGCCTGCTCGTCACATGGGCCCTGCTCCTCGCGCTCGCCGGTGTCGGCGGCCGCACCCGTACCGCTTCGTCCCGGGGATGAACCATGACCGCCACCACGCTTGAGAAGGCCGCCGTCGACAAGGCCGCCACCGTCGAATTCCGCGGTCTGCGGCGGGAGTTCGGGCCCACCGTGGCCCTGGACGGCCTCGACCTGACCGTGCGCCCCGGGGAGTTCCTGGCGCTGCTGGGCCCGTCCGGGTGCGGCAAGACCACCGCGCTGCGCATGCTCGCCGGGTTCGAACACCCCGACGCCGGTGAGGTGCTGGTCGACGGCAAGGACGTCACCGACGTGCCGGCCCACCGCCGCGACGCCGGGATGGTCTTCCAGTCGTACAGTCTCTTCCCGCATCTGAACGCGCTCGACAACGTCGCCTTCGGGCTGCGCATGCGCAAGGTGGGCGCCGCCGAACGCCGTTCCCGCGCGGCCGAGTTGCTGGAGCTGGTCGGCCTCGCCGACAAGGGCCTGCGGTTCCCGCACCAGCTCTCCGGCGGCCAGCAGCAGCGCATCGCGCTCGCCCGCGCGCTCGCCCTGCGGCCCCGGGTCCTGCTGCTGGACGAGCCGCTGTCCGCGCTGGACGCCAAGGTGCGCCTCACGCTGCGCGAGGAGATCCGCCGGCTGCAGCAGGAACTGGGCATCACCACCCTGTTCGTCACGCACGACCAGGAGGAGGCCCTGTCGATCGCCGACCGGGTCGCCGTGATGCACGCGGGCCGGCTCGAACAGTGCGCCGAACCCGCCGAGTTGTACCAACGGCCCGCGACGGCGTTCGTCGCCGAGTTCGTGGGCACCATGAGCCGGATACCGGGGCACCTGGCCGAGGACACGGTCGAGGTCCTCGGCATGCGGCTGCCCGTGGAGGGGACCGTGCCGCAGGCGTCGGAGGTCGACGTCCTGGTGCGGCCCGAGGCGGTACGCGTCGAAGCCGACGCCACCGGCTCGGCGACGGTCATCGCCACCGCCTTCCTCGGCGCCGCCACCCGGCTGACCGTGCGCCTCGCCGACGGCACCGAGGTCAAGGCCGACCTGCCCACGCACGAGGCGGCCCCGCTGGGCGCCGGCGCCGCCGTCCGGGTGTCGCTGCCCGAGCGGCCGGTGCTGGTCGCCGAACGCGCACGTTGAGCACACCCGAGCCCGGCTCCCGGCCCATCCCCCCACGCACGAAAGAAGAGACCGTGACCCGACCCCCGCTCCAGGCCGTCCTGTTCGACATGGACGGCACGCTCGTCGACACCGAGCGGCTGTGGTGGGAGGCGGTGCAGGAGGTCGCCACGGGCCTCGGCCGGCCGTTGACCGAGGCCGACCAGCCGGAGGTGCTCGGCCGGCCCGTCGAGCACACCGCCGACTGGCTGGGCCGGATCACCGGCACGCCGGGGCTCGCCGGCCCGCTGCACCGCGAGTTCTCCGACCGCGTCCGCACCGGCATCGTGCCCCGCCCGGGCGCGCTCGCCCTGCTGGACGCCCTCGCCCGCGACGGCGTCCCCACCGCCCTGGTCACCGCCTCACCGCGGTCGGTCGCCGACAGCGTGCTGGCCGTGCTGGGCGCCGACCGGTTCCGGGTGTCGGTCACCGCCGACGACACCGCCAGCACCAAGCCCGCCCCCGACCCCTACCTCGCCGCCTGCCGCGCCCTCGGCGTCGAACCGGCCCGCTGCGTGGCCGTCGAGGACACCCCCACCGGCGTCAGCTCCGCCGAGGCGGCGGGCTGCGCCGTCCTCGCCGTGCCCTCGCTCGCCCCCATCGAGGCCGCGCCCGGGCGGACCGTCGTGGCCAGCCTGGAGGAGGTGACCGCGCAGCGGCTGCGCAGCCTGGTCCGGCCGCGGCTGCGCGTGCTCAGCTGGAACCTCTGGCACGGCGGCGCGAAGGTCGACGACCACCGTGCCAAGCAGCTCAAGGTCATCCTCGACACCGAGGCCGACGTGGTGGGCCTGCAGGAGACGGCCGGCACGGCGGCCCGGGAACTCGCCGAGGCGCTGGGCTGGCACCACCACCAGGCCGGCGAGAACCTCGGCATCATCAGCCGCCACCCCATCACGGCCCGCCTCGGCGACCCGGCCGTCGGCTTCTACGGCGCGGCCGGAGCCCGCATCCGCCTCGACGGCACGCGCGAGCTGGACGTGTGGACGGCCCACCTGCACTACACGCCGTACGGGCCCTACGAGGCCGCCTTCGACGGGCTCTCGCCGGCCGAGCTGATCGCCCACGAGGACGTGCGGCTCGCCCAGATGCGGCAGGCCCTGCGGCAGATCGCCGAGGCGGCCGGCCCGACGACACCCGTCGTCCTCACCGGCGACTTCAACTGCCCTTCCCACCTGGACCGGACGGACGTCGCCTGGCCGGTGACCCGGGCGGCCGAGGAGGCCGGGCTGCGCGACTCCTACCGGGAGGCCCGTCCGGACCCGGTGCGCGACCCCGGCCGCACCTGGTCGCCGGTCCACCCGCGGCACGAGGACGACCCCGCGCTCCCGGAGCCGCAGGACCGGATCGACTACGTGCTGCACAACGGGCGCGGCCTCAGCGTCCTCGACGCGCGCACGGTCGTCACCGGCGTCCCGCGCGCCTGGCCCGACGTCGCCGGCAACGACTGGCCCTCCGACCACGCGGCGGTGCTCACGACGTTCGAGCTGAACCCGCCGGACTGAACGCCGGACTGACCGGGGCCGGCCGCCCGGCCGCCGTCACCCGGCGGCGTTGTCGACCCGCATCCGCACCTGCTCCTCCAGCCGCTCCAGACTGTGGTCGAGAGCCTCGCAGGCGGCCGCCTCACCCGGATCGTGGGCGTCCTCGAAGAAGGACAGGTGCACGGTCACCTCGCTGGTGCCGGTGTCCATGCCGGCGACCTGGAGCCAGCCGGCGTAGCCGCCGTCCTCCCGGGTGCCCCACTCCAGGCGCATCTGGTCGGGGCGCGGCCGCAGGAGGGCGGGCGTGTCGTGGTCGCTGCCGTCCTCGTGGACGGTGACCGCCGGCGGGTCGTCGGGGCGGACGTGCAGCGCGGCCGGCAGCCAGCCGTCCAGCCGGCCGACGTTGGCCGCCTGGTCGAAGACGTGCTCCGGCAGGGCGGGCATCGTGCGGGAGCGTTCGTACTCGGTCATCAAGCGTCACCTCCGCGGTTGTGGCACAGCATCACGACGCGTGCCCTTTTTGAGGTGATTGAACCCACGGTCTCGGCATCGGCCGGCCAGGGCGGCCGAAAAGCTCCGGGCCGGGCGCCGGACGACAAGTTGTCTCTCTCGTACGCCAGTTACCGCTGTCCGAACGGTCTTACGACGTCGATTCCCGTCCATCATCCGTCAGTCCCGGAGACTCGCGTCCCGCGCCCCGGCTCCGCGCCTACCTTCCGAGGACCGGGCGGGCCGTCGGTCCGTCGCAGCCGACAACACATTCGAAGGGGTGGGCGCCATGGCGGGCGTGGAAGTGTCACTGAAGGAAATGATGGCCGGTGTCGAGGGATCGGTGGGGGCCGCGGTCGTCGACTACACCAGCGGAATGGCCCTGGGCACACTGGGAGGCAGCAAGGACCTCGACCTGACGGTCGCGGCGGCCGGCAACACGGATGTGATCCGGGCCAAGGTGCGCACGATGGAGCAGCTGGGGCTCAAGAGCGGGATCGAGGACATCCTGATCACGCTCGACCGGCAGTACCACCTGATCCGTCTGGTCGCGGGCCGCAACGGCAACGGCCTGTTCCTGTACCTCGTACTCGACAAGGAGCGCTCCAACCTGGCGATGGCCCGCCACCAGCTCAAGCGCGTCGAGGAACAACTCGAGGTCTAGATCCCTCCGCCGTCCGGGTGTCGTGCGCCCACGATGTGAAGACTTCTTCAACTCACCACATCAGCATGATCCCAATTCGTGCCTGCGCACGGCCCCGGGCGGCCAGGATCGGTTCCGAAGGGCAGCCGCGGCGGTGACCTCGGGGCCGCCGCCCCATGGCAACCGCACCCGACCCGGCAGGGAGAGAGCACTGATGCAGGTCCCCCTCTACCAGGCCAAGGCGGATTTCTTCCGCATGCTCGGGCATCCCGTGCGCATCCGGGTCCTGGAGCTGCTCCAACACGGTCCGGTCCCGGTACGGGACCTGCTGGCGGACATCGAGATCGAGCCGTCCAGCCTCTCGCAGCAGCTGGCCGTGCTGCGCCGCTCAGGGATCGTGGTGTCCATCCGGGAGGGCTCCACCGTCACCTACGCCCTCGCCGGCGGTGACGTCGCCGAACTGCTGCGCGCGGCCCGCCGGATCCTGACCGAGCTGCTCGCCGGGCAGAACGAGCTCCTCGCCGAGCTGCGGCAGGCCGACACCACTCCCCCGCCGGTGTCCACGAGCGGCCGCCTGTGACGCCGGGCGGAGAAACCGCGACCGGCGTGTTGCGCCGCCCGAGTGGTGGATCCGCGCGCCCGGCCGTAGCGTCGAACTCGGGACGGACGATGGTGGCTCGCGCTCGGGAGCGGTCATGCGCGGACAGGTAATCAGCACGGCGGTCGCACTCTTTTTCGCCGCGTCGCTCACGGCGGCGGCAGCGGCACCTCCCTCCGCGGCACGGCCCGCGTCGGAGCCCGCCACACGGGCCGCACGGCCGGCTCCGGTGCTCGTCGACTGCTTCTGGCACGCACGGGTCCGCCCGGCGAACTTCATGCTCGCCTGCGGGGACGGCAACAGCCGCCTGGCGTCGCTGCATTGGACGACATGGGGCCGGGACGGGGCGAGGGCGCAGGGCGTGAACTGGGTCAACGACTGCAAGCCGTACTGCGCGGCCGGCCGGTTCCACGCCTATCCCGTGGTGGTACGGCTGGACCACGCGCGGCCCTGGAAGAAGCACCCGCGGCTGCGGCACTACACGCGCATGACCCTCGTGTACAACGCCGACCGGCCGCGCTCCTTCCCGCAGACCGTGGTCTATCCGCTGTGGGACTGATCCCTCTCCCCGCGTGAGCCGCGGTCGCCGGTGTCCAGCGGCGACCGGCCCTGGACGGACTCACCGGCGGTGAGGTGCTCCAGGACCTCGACCAGTTCCCTGCATGCCTGTTCCACCGAGCGCCTGGTGTGGAGCTGTTCGGTGATCACCGCCGACAGCAGGAGGGCGGTCAGGGCCATCGCGCCGTTGAAGGCCTGGAGCTTGACCATCACCTCGATGCGGGACATCCGGTCGAAGGGGCCGATCTGGTCCGTGGCCGCGACCGTGGCCATGACGGAGGCCAGGGCGGCGCACAGCATGCTGCCGGCGAGCTGGAAGCGCAGCGCGGCCCAGATCACCAGCGGATAGACGAGGAACAGCAGACTGACGTCGCTCCGGGTGGCGAAGGGGATGACGCACCCGGCGACGAGGGCCAGACCCACGGCCTCCTTCCAGCGCGGTGTGCGCGGGAGCCGGTGCACCCGCCACAGCACCAGCAGGACGGGGGTGACGATCAGGACGCCCATGGCGTCGCCGACGTACCAGGTCGACCAGACGAGCCAGAAGCCGTCGGTGGCGAGCTTGCCGGTGAGGACCAGCAGACCGGCACCGGCCGTCGCGCTGACCAGCATGGCGGTCAGCGCCCCGAGGAACACCAGGGCGAAGCCGTCCCGCAGCCGGGCGAGGTCGGTGCGGAAGCCGACCCTGCGCAGCAGGTAGTAGGCGCACACGGGGGCGGCGGTGTTGCCCACCAGGGTGCCGATGACGGCGGGCTGGATCGAGCTGATCGACATGACGACCAGCAGGGCGCCCAGGGCGATACCGGGCCAGGAGCGCATCCCGAACAGCAGCAGGCAGGCCACCGCGAGGCCGGTGGGCGGCCACACGGGAGTGACGACGGCGCCGTCCACGACCAGCTGCCGCATCAGCCCCAGCCGTCCGGCCGCGAAGTAGCAGGCGGCGACGGCCGTCACCTGGAGGGCGTAGCCGCCCCCTCGGCGCAGATCATCGGTACCCACCACATCTGCCATCACACACCGGCCGGGCCGTCTTGGCGAGGCGAGCGGCGTCTCCCGCCCGCTTGCGGGCGCCTACGGCCGCGTCGCGACCCCGTCGTGGCCCACCACGAGGACCGCCGCGTCGTCCTCGTGGCCCACCCGCTCGGCGACCTTCATCACCGCGGCGGCGAGTGCGCCCGCCTCCATGCCGGCGACCGCGGCGAGGCCGGCGAGGCGGACCACCTGGTCGAGGCCCTCGTCGACGCTCAGCGAGGGCCCTTCGACCACGCCGTCGGTGAGCAGGACGAACACACCGCCGGTGGTCAGGCGCGAGAGGGTGACCGGGAAGTCGACGCCCGCCACGACGCCCAGCGGCGGGCCGCCCTCGTCGTCGGCGACGCCGGAGCGGCCGTCCGCGGTGGCCCAGATGTGCGGGATGTGCCCGGCCCGCGCGCTCTCCAGGACGCCGGTGGACGGGTCGAGCCGCATGAAGGTGCAGGTGGCGAAGAGGTCGGTGCCGAGGGACAGCAGCAGGTCGTTGGTCCGGGACAGCAGTTCTCCGGGCTCGCTGGTCACGGAGGCCAGCGCGCGCAGCCCGACCCGGACCTGGCCCATGAAGGCGGCGGCCTCGATGTTGTGGCCCTGGACGTCACCGATGGACAGGCCGATCTGCCCGTCGGGCAGGGTGAAGACGTCGTACCAGTCGCCGCCCACGTTGAGCCCGTGGTAGGCGGGGGCGTAGCGGACGGCCAGGTGGAAGCCGCGGGCGAGGGGCAGGTCCCGGGGCAGCATCCCGCGCTGGAGGGCGATGGCCAGCTCGACGCGGGAACGCTGGACCTCGGCGAGCTCGCGCGCCTGGGCGGTGAGCGAACCGAGTCGGGCGAGCAGCTCGTCGCCGTCCTCCGTGTCGCGCGTGGTGGGCATCGATCACTCCGGCGGGGCCGTGGGCCGTGGCCCCTTCAGGGCGAAACCCCCGAATTCACATCTAAGAGGATGATAGCGACATTAAGGGGCGGACCGACGGCCTTCCGTCGGTCCACCCCCGGTGCACACCCGTCGCGTCAGCCGCCCAGGGCCGCCATGACCACGTCCTTCGCCTCGTCCTGCACCTGTGCGAGGTGCTCTGGACCGCGGAAGGACTCGGCGTAGATCTTGTAGACGTCCTCCGTGCCGGAGGGCCGGGCCGCGAACCACGCGTTCTCGGTGGTCACCTTGATGCCGCCGATGGACGCGCCGTTGCCGGGCGCCTCGGTGAGCACCCCGGTGACCGCCTCCCCGGCGAGGGTGTCGGCGGTGACCTGCGCCGGGGAGAGCTTGCCCAGCAGCGCCTTCTCCTCCCGTGTCGCCGGGGCGTCGATGCGCGCGTAGGCGGGTTCGCCGAAGCGGTCCGTCATGGCGGCGTAGTGCTGCGAAGGCGTCTTCCCGGTGACCGCGGTGATCTCGGAGGCGAGCAGCGCCAGGATGATGCCGTCCTTGTCGGTGGTCCACACCGAGCCGTCCCGGCGCAGGAAGGACGCGCCCGCCGACTCCTCCCCGCCGAAGCCGATGGAGCCGTCGACCAGCCCGTCCACGAACCACTTGAACCCGACGGGCACCTCGACCAGCCGTCGCCCCAGGTCGGCGGCGACCCGGTCGATCATGCCCGACGACACCAGGGTCTTGCCGATCCCCGCCTGCGCGGGCCACTGCTCCCGGTGGCTGTAGAGATAGGAGATCGCGACGGCGAGGTAGTGGTTGGGGTTCATCAGCCCGGCGTCGGGAGTGACGATGCCGTGCCGGTCGGCGTCGGCGTCGTTGCCGGTCGCGATCTGGAAGCGGTCGCGCTGCTCGATGAGCGAGGCCATCGCGTAGGGCGAGGAGCAGTCCATGCGGATCTTGCCGTCCCAGTCCAGGGTCATGAACCGCCAGGTGGGGTCGGCGAGCGGGTTGACCACGGTCAGGTCGAGGCGGTGCTGCTCGGCGATGCGGCCCCAGTAGGCGACGGACGCCCCGCCGAGCGGGTCGGCGCCGATGCGGATGCCGGCGGAGCGGACGGCGTCCAGGTCGAGGACGTTCGGCAGGTCGGCGACGTAGGCGCCGAGGTAGTCGTGGCGGCGGGTGGTCTCGGCCGCCAGCGCCCGGGTGTACGGGATGCGGTTCACGTCCTTCAGACCGCCGGCGATGATCTCGTTGGCGCGGTCCTGGATCCAGGACGTGGCGTCCGAGCCGGCCGGTCCGCCGCTGGGCGGGTTGTACTTGAAGCCGCCGTCGGCGGGCGGGTTGTGCGAGGGGGTGACCACCACGCCGTCGGCGAGGCCGGAGGTACGGCCGCGGTTGTGGGTGAGGATGGCGTGCGAGACGGCGGGGGTGGGCGTGTAGCCGTCGGCGCTGTCGATGAGCACGGTGACGCCGTTGGCCGCGAACACCTCCAGGGCGGTGACCCGGGCCGGCTCGGACAGGGCGTGGGTGTCGGCGCCGAGGAAGAGCGGCCCGTCGGTGCCCTGCCCGGCGCGGTACTCGCAGATCGCCTGGCTGGTGGCGGCGATGTGGTCCTCGTTGAACGCGGTCGTCAGGGACGATCCGCGGTGCCCTGACGTGCCGAACGCGACCCGTTGCCCCGGGTCGGCCGGGTCCGGGTGCAGCGCGTAGTACGCGGTGACCAGCCGGGCGACGTCGACGAGGTCCTCGGGGCCGGCCGGGCGGCCCGCTCGCTCGTGCTGCATGTGCCCGCTCCTCCACATCGGTTGTCCAAACTGCTTGCCGCCCCATCTTCCCTCGCCGGGGCGGCACGCAGCGAGAGCGGGTCAGTGCCCGGACCGGCCGAGCAGCGCGCAGACGAAGTTCTCCTGAACGGCGCGCAGCCGCTTCAACAGGTCTGGCTTCAGGGCCTCGTTGATCTGGGTGGTGACCGAGAAGGTCAGGGAGCGGCGGCCGTCCGGGGTGGCGGCGATGAGCTGGGTGTAGCCGGGGAAGTTGCCGGTGTGCCCGAGGACGACGCCGCACCGGGTGCTGTAGCGGAACAGGGCGAGTCCGGCGGAGTTGCTCCCGGGACCGGCGGGCTCGGAGGCGCCGTCGATCCAGTGCCGTTGCTGCCGTACGACGTCCGGGCCGTACAGGCGTCCGCCCGCGTAGCCGCGGATGAAGCGGGTCAGGTCGGCGGGGGTGGAGATGATCCCTCCGGACGCCCAGGAGCCGGAGGCGCCGAGGAGTTCGCTGACGTCCTGCGGGGGCGCGGGCGGGGTGACGTCGTAGCCGTGCAGATAGGGCTCGGGGATGCGGTAGCCCTGGGGCAGGCTGGTGTCGCGCAGGTGCAGGGGACGGTGGACGAGCTCGCGCAGGAGCTGTTCGTACGGGGTGCCGGTGGCGGCCTCGGCCATGAGGGCGACGGCGATGTTGTCGGAGTTGGAGTAGTGGTAGCGGCTTCCCGGGGGGAACTCCAGGGGCCGGTCGGCGACGAAGTCGAGCAGCCGCCGGGAGTCGAACTGGTGGTGCGGGTCGGCCGCGAGGATGCTGCGGAAGGCGGGCGAGGCGGTGTAGTCGGGCAGACCGCTGGTGTGGGCGAGCAGCTGACGCAGCGTCACCGCCGCCCAGGCGCGCGGGAGTCGGGGCAGGCGTCGGCCGATGGTGTCGTCGAGGCGCAGGACGTGCCGGTCGACCAGGGTCAGCGCGACGGCGCCGCTGAAGGCCTTCGCCGTGCTGGCGATCCGCATGTGGTCTCCGGGACTCGGGCGGCGGCCGGTGGCGAGGTCGGCGACGCCCGCCCGGATCACCCGGGTGTCCCGGTCCCGGCGCAGCACGGCGATGACGGCGGGCGGCCCGCCGGGCTCGTGTGTGAGCTGCTCGGCCTGGCGCCACAGGTCGTCCTGGTGCGGGGCTGGGGTCGCGGCGGTGCCGGTCGCGGCGGGGCCGAGGGCCGTGACGCAGAGCGCGAGGCAGCCGGCGATCAGCAGACGGGAACGGTCGGTGAGGCGGAGGGGCATGGGCACTCCAGGCGGGGGCGGGACTGCGGTGCAGGCCCAGCCTTGCCGCTCGCCGCCGCCCCCGCCCCGCGGTGCTGCTGCATCCGGCCGAACGGCGCCCCGCCCGCCGTCAGGCGCCGGCCGGGTACAGCTTCGTGACCTTGCCCTGCGGGGTGGCCACGAGGTAGCCGGTCTCGCCGTAGTCGTTCGTGAGGTAGGCCCTGATCGAGGCGGGCTCACCCCACAGGGTGCTCGGGGGCTCCACCAACAGGTAGGTCAGTGTCGGCTTGTCGACATGGAGCTTCTTCCGGGCGAGGGCGAGCAGGTCGGGCACCGCGTCCCAGTTGTAGTTCTTCAGGCTCACCGGGGTGTCGCCGCTCGTCAGGGTGCCCTTGATGATGCCCTTCTCCACTCCGCCCCCGGAACGGTAGGTGTAGGTGTCGTAGCGCGTCCGGCTGCCCGGGACCACCGCGTCCGCCGACACGTACGTGGGGTACACCTTGAAGTCGCCGAAGGTGTTCCTGCCCGTCTCGTCCTCGATGGCTTTGAGGGCCGTGCGGATGGCTGTGGGGGTGAGCATGCCGGTGCCGTGATGCGACGTCGTGTCCTGCGCCGCGGACGGCGACGGCGACGGCTTCGTGGGCGTCGGGCTCTGTCCCACCGTCGTGTGCCTGCTCGGTCCCGCGGAGCCCGACGGGCTGTCGCCCTTGTCGCCGCCGGACAGGGCCACCCAGGTCACGCCGCCCACCAGCAGCGCTCCGGCCGCGGCGGAGGCGATCAGGGCACGGCGCGAGCGCCCGGGGCGGGCCACGACGGTCTCGGCCGACGGCGGCGCCTGGGGCCGCGGCGGCGCGAGCGGGTAGGAGGTCGTGCCGGAACCGCCGGCGTCCTGCGCCACCGCGGCGAGCAGCGCGTCGATCGTCGCCGCGTCCGGCCGCGCCGCGGGGTCCCGCACCAGCACGCGTCCCAGTACGGGCGTCAGCGGCCCGGCCTGCTTGGGCGGCGGTACCTCCTCGTGGAGTACGGCGGCCAGCGTGGCCAGGGTCGTTCCGCGCCGCAGCGGGTGGTGGCCCTCGACGGCCACGTACAGCATCATCGCCAGCGACCACAGGTCCGCCGCGGGGCCGCCGTCGCCGCCCGTCACGCGTTCCGGGGCCATGTAGTCCGGGGTGCCGATGATGGAGCCGGTGGCGGTCAGGGCGGTGGCCTCGCGGACGGCGGCGATCCCGAAGTCCGTGAGCACGGGGCGGCCGTCGGTGCGCAGCAGCACGTTGGCGGGTTTGACGTCGCGGTGCTGGACGCCCGCCGCGTGGGCGGCGCGCAGGGCGTCCAGCACCCCGCGGCCGATGCGGGCGGCCTCGGCGGGCGCCATGGGACCGCGGGCCAGCCGGTCGGCGAGCGAGCCGCCCTCGACGAGCTCCATGACGATCCACGGATAGGTGCCCGGCCCGCCGTCGACGATGTGGTGGATCGTCACGACGTTCGGGTGCTGGACCCTCGCCAGGGCGCGGGCCTCGCGCAGCACCCGCTCGCGGAGCATGCGCGCGCTGTCCGGGTCGTACTCGGCGAGGTCGGGGTCCGCGGGACGGACCTCCTTGACGGCCACGGCGCGATGCAGCAGCAGGTCACGGGCGCGCCAGACCGTGCCCATGCCGCCGCCACCGAGCCTGGTCTGCAACTCGAAGCGGTCGTCGACGATGCGTCTGCCGCTGTCCCCGTCGTTCATGGCGAGGAGCTTAAGGGACGCCTCGGACAGTCCGTGCCCCGCACCGGGGTCCGGTGCGGGGAGGCGGGCGCCTGCCTGCTACTCGGCGCCGACCAGCGCTCTGACCTGGAACTCGTCGAAGGCGTCGGGCTCTTCGCGGCGCGCCAAGACGGTGCCGAGCCGGCCGAGGACGAACCCGGCCGGGATCGAGACGATGCCCGGGTTCTGCAGCGGGAACCAGGCGAAGTCGGCGTCCGGGTAGAAGGAGGCCGGGGTCGAGGAGACGACCGGGGAGAAGACGACGAGGAGCACCGAGCACAGCAGGCCGCCGCAGAGGCTGAGCAGGGCGCCGGTCGCGTGGAAGCGCCGCCAGAACAGGGTGTGGACGAGGGTGGGCAGGAGGGCGGAGGCGGCGGTGGCGAAGGCGAGGAACGCCAGGGTGGCGGTGTTGGCGCCCCAGGACACCAGGGCCAGCAGCATGCCGAGGACCCCGATGACGACCGCGGAGAGGCGGGCGACGACGAGTTCCTCGGTCTGCTCCGCCCTGCCCTTGCGGACGACCTCGCCCCACAGGTCGTGGGCGAGGGAGGAGGCCGCGGCGAGGGTGAGTCCGGAGGCGACGGCGAGGAGGGTGACGAAGGCCAGGCAGGACAGCAGGGCCGTCAGGACCCCGCCGCCGAGCTGGTGCGCCAGGAGCAGGACGGCCGAGTCGCCCTTGCGGTCCGTCCGCTCGATGGTTCCGCAATACTGCGCACGGCAGCGGCGTGCGGAGCAGGTTCGGACGGTGCGGCCGGGGTCAGCCCATCAGTCCGGCCGCGAGAGTGGCCCCCAGTTCCCAGCAGGCCTCGATGTCGGCCTTGCCGGGCTCACCGGTCACGGTCACGGGCGCGGCGGTACGTCGCCAGCCGAGGCCCGTGGTGATGGTGTCGATGGCGCGGAGGGCGCCGGTGACGTCGCTGCCGCCGTGCACGTAGCAGCCGTAGGGCCTGCCCTGGGTGGCGTCCAGGCACGGGTAGTAGATCTGGTCGAAGAAGTGCTTGAGGGCCCCGGACATGTACCCGATGTTGGCCGGGGTCCCCAGCAGACACGCGTCGGCGGCCAGCACGTCCGCCGCGGAGGCGGACAGCGCCGGCCGCCGTACCACGTCGACGCCGTCGATCTCCGGCGCGGTGGCACCGGAGACGACGGCCTCCAGCATGGCCTGGCAGTTCGGCGAGGGCGTGTGGTGCACGATCAGCAGGGTGGGCACATCCCGCACCCTGCCCTCTCGCGCCGCACCCGCGCAAGCGCGGGCGGGTCACCCGCGCTAGCGCGTCCTCACCGTTGCCGCAGGAAGGTGCGCTTCGAGCGGGCGAGCACGACCAGGCCCGCGATCAGCAGGACGGTGCCGGCCGCAGCGGGCCACAGGCTCGTGCCGGTCTCGGCCAGGTTGCCCTGGACCGCCTGGGGTTCGGTCTGTCCCGCGGCCGCCGCGTCGTTCCCGCCGGAAGCCTGGGACTGCGCGGAATCGCCGCCCGAGCCGCCGGAGCCGCCGCCGTTGTCCGCCGGGGCGCTGTTCGCCGGTGCGGCCGAGGCGCTCTTGGAGGACGAGGACTTCCCGTAGACCTTGGGCACGGAGGTGCTGGACACGCTCGGCTCGTCGCCGCCCGGCTGGTCGGTCTGCGGCGCGGCGGTCGTGGGCTGAGTCGCCCCGCCACCGGAGCCGCCCTGGTCGCCGGCGCCCGAACCGCCGTTGCCCGAACCGCCGTTGTCGCCCGACCCCTTGCCGTCGTTGCCCTTGCCGTCGTTGCCCTTGCCGTCGTTGCCCTTGCCGGGGTCCTGCGTGGGCTGGGCGGTCGGCTCCTGCGAAGGCGTGGCGGAGGGAGCGTCGGTCGGCTGCGCGGACGGCGACTCGGTCGCGCCCCCGCCGGAACCGCCGTTGTCACCCGAGCCACCGTTGCCGCCGTTGCCGCCGTTGCCGCCGTTGTCACCGCCGCCGTTGCCGCCCGTGTCACCGGAACCGCCCGAGCCGCCCGGGTCCTCGCCGGTGCCGGCGCCGCAGTTCCGTCCGTCGTTGATGCAGGAGACCATCTCCTTCATCAGGCCCGCGTCGAAGACGTTGATGAAGTCGCCGTGGTCGGTCACCGGCTTGTGCAGGTTCTCGGGGAAGGAGTCCACCGCGAACAGCGGGGTGGTCCGGCCGCCGTCCTGCAGGCTCGGTGCCTTGACGTCGTAGACGATGCGCTGGACGAGCTGCGGGATCGCCTCGAAGCCGTTGGGGCAGGCGCCCGAGGCGTCGGCGAAGGCCACGTGGGTGCGGTGGTTGGCGCTGTCGATGTTGCGGCCGTCCCAGCAGCTCTGGAAGCGGAAGGTGCGCACCACGTCGCTGCCCTGCGGGCACAGCGGGTACTTGTCCTTCAGCTGCCGGTCCTCGAAGCCGGTGCAGCTCCAGGAGGCGTTGGCGTTGGCCGGCCCGTTGACGAAGGCCTTGGCGTCGCCGGTGATGATGCGCAGCAGGCGGGGCATCTCCGCGACCTTGCTGCGCGGGCTGCCGATGAAGGTCATGGTGACCTGCTTGGGCGTGACGATCTGCCCGGCGTTGCCCTCGGTGCCGCCGCCCGGCTTGTCCGCGTCCTGCTCCTGGGTGCCGTTCTGCAGACGCAGCACGGGCCAGTAGTACGTGGACTTGTCGCCCTTGTTCTCGCAGCTGGTGTCGGCCTTCGCAAGGTCGTCGTCGCTGGCGAAGGCGGTGTTGGACTGGTTGCCGATGTAGTCGTGGAAGTGGTGGGCGCCGTTGCTGACGCCCGGGGCGACGATCACGTTGTCCGAGTTGCGCAGGCCGTTCGCATTGACCCCGCAGCTGGTGGTGAAGGTGCCCTTGGAGTCGAAGGAACTCAGGTCCGGGGCCGGTGAGTTGGGCTGGACGGAGTTGATGTCCTGGTAGTCGGCGGCGACCGGACCGTTGCCGGCCTGGCCGCCGTTGCCGTTCTGCTGGCCTCCCTGCGGCTGGCCGCTCGGGGAACTTCCGTTGTTCTGGCCGTTGTTCTGGCCGCCGCCCTGGGAGTCGCCCGCGTTCTGGCCGCCGTCCTGACCGTTCCAGGTGCGCATCTGGCAGTTGGCCATCGCGTCGAGCCCGTCGGACTTCCCGCCAGCCTGGTCCATCGCGGCGCCGATGCTGTCGAGGGTCTGCCCCCGCTGCTCCTCCAGCGGCTTCATGACCTTGTCGTCGGTGTAGCCGCTGTCCTGGCGCTGCTCGGGCGTCGCCGCCTGCAACTGCTGGTAGGCCTGCGCTATCTGCTGGTCCAGCGCGGCCAGGTCCTTGTCGACGTCCGGCCTGGCCTTCTCCGGCACCTCGGTCAGCTTGCTGCCGACGTCGGGGCAGTCGATCGTCCCGCCGGCGGCACTGAACGTCGATCCCTGCTGGGCCCCCGAGTCCTCCGTCGCCGAGGCGTAGACGTTGGCCGCGATCAGTCCTCCGCCGCCCAGCATCAGGGCCATGGCCGCGAAGGTGGCCCGGCGTGGGCCTGTCGGGCGTCTGCGCGAGTTGCGTCCCACGAGTGTTCTCCTACTGCTTTCGGCGGTCGGCATGGAAATCCCTCGCCCCATACGGATGACGGCGCCCGAGTGTTCAACCGCCTCACGGATTCATAGAAACCTCTCAGAAGTTGTTCGATCCCGCTGGTGGTACGGGGTGCCGATTGCGGACGCCCGGACCGGGAACCCGGGAGGGGCCGTCCGCATCGACACGTCTGGAGAGCGCCATGAGTCTCTTGCGCATGACCGGCCGTCCCCTGCTCGCCTCGATGTTCGTGGCAGGCGGCCTGAACAGCCTGCGGGCCCCCGAGGAGGTCGCCCCGGCCGCCGAACCGGTGGTGCGGCCGGTCACGGAGCGTGTCTCGGCACTGCCGGACCGCACCGACCAGGTCGTACGGCTGAGCGGTGCCGTCCAGGTGGTGGGAGGCGTCCTGCTGGGGCTGGGCCGGCTGCCCCGGCTGTCCTCGCTGGCCCTCGCGGCCACGCTGGTGCCCACGACGCTGGCGGGCCACCGCTTCTGGGAGGCCGAGGACCCCGCCGACCGGGCGCAGCAGCGCATCCACTTCCTGAAGAACCTGTCCATGCTGGGCGGTCTGCTGATCGCCGCCGACGACACCGCCGGCGCCCCGTCCCTGCTGTGGCGCGGACGGCACGCCGCGCGGGACGTGCGCCGGGAAGCGCACCTGGTGCGGCGTACCGCCCGTGCCACCGCCCGTCCGGCGGCCGTCGCCGGCACTCTGCGGGCCAAGCTGCCCCGCTGACGGACGGAAGGCCCGGTCAGGCCCGGTCAGGCCCGCGCGAGTCCCACGCGAGAAGACATGGCCGGGAGCGTCAACAGGGCCGAACAGGACCGCTGTTGTCCGGTACGAGGCGTACGGCGTCCGGGGCGCACCGTGCGGAAGGGTGCGCCCCGGACGTCGTCAGGCGACGACCTCCTGCGCGTAGGGCACCAGTCGCACGGGACCCACCAGGCCGTGGTCCTGACGCGCCGTCGTGCCGAAGACCGCCGGCTGCGCCACGCGCAGCCGGTTGATCAGCGGGGTCGCGACCTCGACCTCGATGACGTTGTCACCGCCCCGCAGATACCGGCCGACGTCGACGACGGGGTGCAGCCGGTCGACCGGGGGCACGAGCGTGCCGTTCACGGTCACCCGGCAGGTGTCGCTGACCTGGCCGAGTTCCAGTACGGCGCCGTAGGACGAACTCCACCGCCGCGGCAGGGCGATCGTGGTGCGGTACCGGCCGATGCCCGCGGAGTCGGCCAGCTCGGGGATGCGCGACCAGGGGGCGAGCGCGTCCAGGGTCACCGTGCGCCGGACGTGTTCGGTGCGCGTCGGGGTGGAGCCGGGGGTCCAGTCGTCCACGTCCAGCTGCCAACGGCTCGGGACGATCGGGTCGGGAACGGCCGGAAGCGTGGTGGTGACCGTGCGCCCCTGGGACAGCCGCGTGGTGTACGTGCCCGCGGCGCCGGCCCGCACGGTCAGGCCGCGTTCGGTGAACAGCACGGTGTCGGCGTCGGAGGTGACGGCGTGCGGGCGGTCGCCGTCACGGTCGCCGAACAGGCCGGGCCGTCCGAGTGCCACGATCATCGTCTCGCCAGGCTGGAGCGTGACCCGCACGGTGACGTCGTCGCCGTCCTCGGTGTAGCGGGCCAGCCGCACGGCCTCGCCCGTCCACGCGTCGAGGAGGTACGGCACCGACTTCCTCCCCCGGGTGCGGCGCAGGGTCACGTCGTGGTCGATCGCGGCCACCGGCGGCTTGACGGTCTCGGCGTGCTTGCCGTTGCACAGGTAGTAGAAGTCCGCCTCCGCCGTGGCCCGGTGGGCGTTGAGGAGGGTGGAGGAGGTGGCGTACCGGACGTCGGGGCTGACGCCGAGCCCCGTGAGGGCGTCGCCGACCGCGGTCTTGTCCGTGATCCGGGTGACGTGCGGCACTGCCAGCAACGCGTCGATGACGTCTTGCAGTTGGGCCGTCTCTCCGTCGCCGGGGACGCCGGGGGTGAGGGCCTGGTCGAAGACGCCGAGCAGGACCATGGGCAGCCCCTGCCGGGCGAGGGCGAGCAGTTTGCGGGCGTCGGCGAGGGCGAGCGTGGGCGTGGAGCCGTAGAAGAAGTCGCCCTCGACGAACAGTGCCTTGTAGGCGGGGCCGTCCGGGGCGAGGCGGCCGTCGGCCACGGTGGCGCCGGGCAGGTCCAGCAGGGGGCCGCTGAGGAACTGGTGGGTCCAGCCCCGCGGGATGCCGGTCGAGGTGAACCAGGAGGCGCCGATGCCGGTGGCGGTGTAGCCGGTCTGCCGGAAGACGGCGACGTCCGCCCTGGCCGTGCCGGCCTGGAGCACGCGGTGCACGCGGCCGAGGTATCCGGAGATGTCCTCGATGTGCTTCCAGGTGGGCTGCCGGGGTCCCCACGACTCGCCGTAGCCTGGTGTGCCGTTGTAGGGGCTGAAGGCCGCGAAGCCGGGCCAGCTCACCTGCGGGGCGGTGGCGTAGGAGAAGCCGTGCACGACGGTCTGGTTCACGCCGGCCGCGTACGCGCCGCCCATGGTGCGCAGGAAGCGGTCCCAAGTCGTGCTGTAGGCCGAGCCGTTGTAGGCGCCCGCCTCGCAGGACAGCACGGTCCGTCCGGCCATGTCGCGGCCGCCGGCCAGGCAGCGGAAGTCGTCCAGGTTCTTGAAGCCGAGGGACTCTCCTTCGGGGATGTCCAGGAGCGCCGCCGACGCGATGGCGTCGGTCTGCAGGCCGTAGGGCTGCGACCGCAGGGTCATGTCCAGCGAGTGCGCCCAGTCCCGCAGGGCGCCCAGGTGGTGGCGGTTGAAGAGGCCGGAGACGGTCTCCCAGAAGTCGTGCCGGATCTGCCGCGTGAGCTGGGCGTCGAAGGCGAAGACCTGGTTGCTCTTGTCGAGGACGAGTGCCGGGAGGTACGGCAGCAGTGCTCGGCCGGTGTGCTCCTCGAAGGCGTCGGGCAGGCGCGAGGTCCAGGTCAGCCCGTCGGTCTCCAGTTCCACGGAGTCCTCGAAGAAGGAACCGCCCGCGGCCTTCAGGAGCAGCCGCAGGTCACGGTTCAGCATGTCGTCCCAGTGGCCGGTGACGGCGGCGGTGCCGGCCGGGCTGAAGTGGTCGACCACGTAGGCGGCGGGCGCGGTGTGCGGGCCGGACTCGGGCTGCTGGCCCGAGCCGCGCTGCCAGTAGGAGATCAGGACCCAGTCGCCGTCGGCGGGCGCCGTCCAGGTCAGGACGTCGTCGGCGACGGTCGCGGTGAGGTCTACGACCGTCGACGGGTCGAGGCCGGTCTCCTTGCGGGTGGAGTTCGCCGGCGCGACACGGGCGGCCTGGACGGCGAGGAGCCGCCGGCGCGTGACGCCGGAGGCGGGGGCGTGCGCGGGCGGCGGGACCGGGCCCCGGTAGGTCGCTCCGGCGGCCAACGACACGCGTCCGTAGGCGAGTTCCTGGGCGGCGGACTCGTCGTCGGGGGTGACGCCGGGGACGGCCACGGGCCAGCTCGGGCCCAGGGTGAGGTCGACGGTGAGGCCGCGTCGCGCGGCCCGGCGCAGCGCCGCCTCCACACCGTCGAGCCACGGTCTGCTGCCCCACCCGTGGTGCTCGGTGTCGAGGACGGACTTGTCCTTGATGCTGTGGTGCACCCCCGCGATCTCCACGCCGCCGAAGCCGGCGTCGGCGATCTGGTCGATCTCGCGGGCGATCTCGTCCGGGTCGACGAGGCCGTCCGGCCACCACCACCGGAACCGGGGGCGCACGGAACGCGCGGGCCGGGCGAACCAGTCGGCGTCCGGCCGCTGTTCGGCACCGGCGGGCAGCGCGGCCGCGGCGGGCGCCATGGTGCCGAGGGCGGCCACGGCCCCCACGGCGAGGCCCGTGGCGAGGACCGTACGGCGTGACATCCCGCCGCGCGAGACGAGTTCGTGCATGGCTGTGCCCCTGGAGTCGATGGATTGAATCGTTTCAAAGCGATGTAAACGCCGGAACGTTAGGTCGCTCGCTCGTCGAAGGTCAAGAGGTCGGCGGCAAGTGATCCCGAGCAGCGCGACCGGACACGTGCCGCGCGACCTGGGTTGCGGGCTACGCCCTGAGCCAGAACCCCGCGCGCCGGAGCCGGAGTTGCAGCAGCGCCGCGTCACCCCGCGTCCACCACCCGCGCGGCGCCGCACCGTTCACCCCGCCTTCACCAGGCCGACCTGCCCGACTCTCCCCTTTCACCTGGCGGAGGCACGGGCGGCCGCCGTGAAGCCGGGGACGACGACGGCCGCCCGTCACGCACGGCGGCTTTCGGGTCGGCCGCATCAGGGCGGGGCGGGAGGGCACGCGCCAACGAAACCGGTTACGCGCACGGGCGGTTGGGGATGGCCCGGTCACTGCCGGGGAGGTCGTCACGGCTCGTACGCGCGTTCCCTACGATGATCGGATGACGAGTGACACCGGCGTCGACGAAGACGTGCGCGCGGCCGTCGTGCCCGAGGCCACCGCGTGGGCCGAGCGGCTGCGGCGCTTCGGCTACCTGGCCCTACCCCGCACCGACATCCGCGAGCGTCTCGTGCCGCCCTTCCCCCGGCCGAGAGGGCGGGCGGGCGCCGCGGCGGGCTGGCTGGGGCCGGTCCTCGTCGCCGTCCTCGCCGGGGTGCTCCGCTTCTGGCGGCTCGGGCAGCCCCGGGCGGTCGTCTTCGACGAGACGTTCTACGCCAAGGACGCCTGGTCGATGCTGCGCTTCGGCTACGAGGGGACCTGGCCGGACCGCAAGGTCACCGATCCGCAGCTGCTGGCCCATCCCCAGGTGATCCCGCTCTCCGACACCCCCTCCTTCGTCGCGCACCCGCCGATGGGCAAGTGGGTGATCGCCCTCGGGGAGGAGCTGTTCGGGCTGGACCCGTTCGGCTGGCGGTTCATGACGGCGCTGCTCGGCACCCTGTCGGTGCTCATGCTGTGCCGCATCGGACGCCGGCTGTTCCGGTCGACGGCGCTGGGCTGTCTGGCCGGGGCGCTGATGGCCATCGACGGCCTGCACTTCGTGATGAGCCGTACCGCGCTGCTCGACATCGTCGTCATGTTCTTCGCGCTGGCCGCGTTCGGCTGTCTGCTGATCGACCGCGACCGGTCCCGGGCCCGGCTCGCGGCCGCGCTGCCGCCGCGCGCGGACGGTTCGGCCGGGCCCGACCACGACACGGGTACGTACACGCGCCTGGGGCTGCGCCCGTGGCGGCTCACGGCCGGTGTGTTCCTGGGGCTGGCGGCCGCCGGCAAGTGGAACGGCCTGTACTTCCTGGTGTTCTTCACCGCTCTGACCGTGCTGTGGGACGTCGGCGCACGCCGGGTCGCCGGCGCGGACCGCCCGTACGGCGCGGTGCTGCGCCGGGACCTCGGCTGGTCGGTGCTGTCTTTGATACCGGTCGCCGTGGTGACGTATCTGGCGACCTGGACGGGGTGGTTCCTGTCCGACAAGGGCTACGCCCGGCACTGGGCGGACGGCCGCGGCGGCCCCTGGTCGTGGGTCCCGGCCCCGCTGCGCAGCCTGTGGCACTACGAGTACCTGGTCTACCAGTTCAACGTGAACCTGCACTCGCCGCACAAGTACCAGTCGAATCCGTGGAGTTGGCTGGTCCTCGGCCGGCCCGTGTCGTTCTACTACGAGACACCGCAGCCCGGACGCGAGGGCTGTCACGGCACCTCCCCCTGTTCCCAGGAGATCCTCGCGCTGGGCACGCCGCTGCTGTGGTGGACGGCCTGCGCCGCGCTGGTCTACCTGCTCTTCCGGTGGGCGTTGCGCCGCGACTGGCGGGCGGGAGCCGTGCTGTGCGCGGTGGCGGCCGGCTATCTGCCGTGGTTCGGCTTCCAGGACCGGACGATCTTCTCCTTCTACGCCGTGGCGTTCGTGCCCTACCTGTGCCTGGCCGTCGCGATGCTGGTCGGCGCGCTGCTCGGGCCGCCGGGGGCGCGCGAGGGGCGGCGCGTGGTGGGCGCGGTGTCGGCGGGGGCCCTGGTGCTGCTCATCGCCTGGAGCTTCATCTACTTCTTCCCTCTGTACGCGGGCCGGGCGATCCCCTACGCCGACTGGCACGCGCGGATGTGGCTGGACACGTGGATCTGACGGCCGTATCGCACCTCACAGGGCGTCCAAGTCGCCTGTCGTGCGCCCGAGATACGTGACCGGGCCGGGGTCGGGCACCGCGATCTCGTGGAAGCCCATGCGGTCGTAGAAGGCCCGGGCCGGGGTGTTGGCCGTGACCATGGTGAGGTGGACCGCCGCCACGCCCCGGTCCCGCAGCGCATCGAGGAAGGCCCGCATCAGCGCACGGCCGTGGCCGCGCCCCTGCCAGTCGGGGAGCAGGTCGATGTGCAGGTGGGCCGGGTAGGCGGCCACTTCGGGGACGATCATCCGCTCGGGGTGGTGCAGCAGCAGGACGATCGCCTCGTCGGGGGTCTTCGGCGGCCCGGCGGGCTCCGGGTGGCGGTCCGCCACGAGGGGGAGCCACTTGGCGCGGAACTCCGCGACGAAGCGCGGGGTGTCGGCGGTGCCGAGGATGTAGCCGACCGCCTGCCCGTGCCCGTCGTCGAGGACGAACGCCAGCTCGGGTTCGAGATGGACGTACGGCGCCGCGAACGTCGCCGGGAAGATCGAGGGGTCCTCGTACACGCCCCGGCTGTCCTGGCCGACGTGGGCGGTGCGGACGCAGATGTCGTCGAGGGCAGCACGGTCCTCGGGCCGGTAGGGGCGGACGGTGGGAGTCGTCGAGGTCATCGCAGTATCCTGGCCTCTTGGGAGCGCTCCCACAAGCCCGTGGGAGCCGGATCTGTCCGCTCGGGCGTCACCGCCCCGGCCGACGCCTGCGCGCCGATCGGTCCCGCAGGCCGTCCACGGGGTGCCGCTCAGCCATGATCGTCGCCTCCGCGGGAACCACATTCCGGCCACGCCGACGTCCCCGCCCTCCCGGCTCCGGGGCGCCGGTCGCTCGAAAGGTCCCGCCGGACGCGCCGGGCAAGGCTGCCCGGGATGTGCGCGGGCGGCGGGAAAAGCCCTGGTCGGAGGCGCCCGGGAGGGTTTTCCGGGCGCCCGGCCCAGTCCCCCGTACCGCCTGTCTCCCTTCCGTCGCCGATTCCACACCGTCCGCCCGGGTGCGCCCGAGGCCCCTGGTGGCGCATTCTTGCTGTGTCATCCGCTGGGCGGCACGGACGAGGAAGGGCCGATGACTGGGAGCGCGGAGGACGCACAACAGACGTCCGGGCAGCTGGCCGCGCTGCTGATCGACGCCTCGGCAGAGGCGATCAGCGTGGCCGGCGGCCATTCCGGGGGCGTCTACCTGCGCTCCGGCACGCCCGGACTGCTCCGGCTGGCGGTCCTCGCCGGACTGCCCGGGCCGCTGTTCCGGCCCTGGTGGCGGATGCACGTCGACCGGCCGTTCCCGGTGGCCGACGCCTACCGGCTCGGCGTACAGGTCGTGCTGCCGAACGCCACCGAGACGATGCGCCGCTATCCGCAGTTCGCCGCGGGGCTGCCGTTCCAGTTCGGCTCACTGTACGTCCCGGTGGTGGGCGGGGGCATCACCTACGGTGTGCTGACCGTGCTGCGCCCCTCCGCCGCCGACGCCGCCGAGCTGATGCATCACCGCGACCGCATGATGACGCTGGCCGAGGAGCTGGGCGCGGCTCTGCTGCGGCTGGAGAAGAGCGGCGGCGGCCCGCCCCTGGCCTGGGACGGCGAACCCCTGAGCGCACGGCCGCCCGGCACCCGCCCCCCGGCCGGGCGGGCCGGGGGATTCGCCTGGGATCCGGTGACCGACGTGGTGACCGTCGACGAACGGCTGCCCGCGCTCCTCGGGGTGCCGGCCGAGGGATTCGTCTCCGGTGTGCACGCGCTCGCCGCGGCCGTGGCCCCGGCCGACCCGTCACAGGTGCTGGCCGCGCTGCGGGAGACGGCCGCCGGCAGACCGCCGCCGCTGCCGCTGTACGTGCGGGCCGAGGACGAGGCGCTGCGGCTGGTGGAGCTGTGGAGCCCGTACGCCGCGCCCTCCCTGCCCGGCCCACCGTCGGGCGCCCACCCCGTCCGGGGGTTCGTCGTCGATCCGGGCCCCGGAGCGGCGGCCGACGCGGCGGCCGACCTGCTGCCGGACGGCGTCCTGTGCCTGGACCGGCTGGGCGTGATCCACTACGCCAACCCGCGTGCCGCGCAGCTCCTGCAGCGCCCCCGGGCGGAGCTGCTCGGCCGCTCGCTGTGGGAGGGCGTGCCCTGGCTGAACCAGCCGACCTGCGAGGACCACCTGCGCGGTGCCCTGCTGTCGCCGGAGCCCGTGCGCTTCCACGTGGCCCGCCCGGCCGGCGGCGCCGGGCCACCGCAGCAGGGCGGGGCCGACGGGGCGCTGTACGAGGGCGCCTGGCTCGACGTGTGCGTCTTCCCGGGGCCCGACGTCCTGGCGTGCACCCTCCGCCCGGCGAGCCGGGTCGCCGAGGCCGCCGGGCTGCCTCCCCCGTCCGAGCCGGACGAGTCGGTCCCCGAGGCGGCGCCCCGCGCGGCGTCGCTGGCGCCGCTGTACCGGCCCATCGTGCTGGCCATCGCGCTCACCGAGGCGGTCACGGCGCGCCAGGTGGCGGCCGTGGTCATGCGGGAGCTGCTGCCCGCGTTCGGCGGCCGCCGCCTCGCCATCTACCTGCTGCAGGACCGGCATCTGTACCTCGCCTGGGAGTCCGGCTTCCCCAAGGGGTTCCTGACCCCCTTCGAGGGGGTGGGGCTGGACGCCCATCTGCCCGGTGTGGAGACGCTGACCAGCGGACGGCCGCTGTTCTTCGACTCGATGCAGCAGCTGACGGACGCCTACCCCGGCATCCCGCTGGACGCCACGCGCGGAGCGCGCGCCTTCCTGCCGCTGATCGCCTCCGGCCGGCCGGTGGGCTCCTGCATCCTGGGCTTCGACGTCCCGCGCACCTTCAGCACCGAGGAGCGGGCGGTGCTGACCGCGCTGGCCGGACTGATCGCCCACGCGATGGAGAAGGCGCAGCGCTACGAGAGCGAGGCCGCGCTGGCCCGCGGACTGCAGCAGGCCCTCCTGCCCCGCCGGCTGTCCGTCCACCCGCAGGTGGACACCGCCGGACGGTATCTGCCGGGCACCCAGGGCATGGAGGTGGGCGGCGACTGGTACGACGTCGTGGAGGCCGGTGACGGTCTGGCGCTGGTGATCGGCGACGTGCAGGGGCACGGGGTGTCGGCGGCGGCCACCATGGGGCAACTGCGCAGTGCGGTGCGGGCGTTCGCACTCGGCGACCGGCCGCCCGACGAGGTGCTGAGCGGCATCAACCACCTGCTCATCGACCTTGACCCGGGGCAGTTCGCGAGCTGCTGCTACATCCGGCTGGACCCGGTCTCGGGACGGGCCCGGGCCGCGAACGCGGGCCACCCGCCGCCGCTGCTGCGCCGCCCGGACGGTCACACGGAGGTCGTGGACCTGCCCGGCGGTGTCGTGCTCGGGGTGGACCCGCAGGCCCGCTACCCGGTCACCGAGCTGCTCATCGAGCCGGGCGCCGTGCTCGCGCTGTACACGGACGGGCTCGTGGAACGGCCCGGCGTGGACATCGACGACGGCATCACCGCCCTGCGTGTGGCCCTGGCGAGAGCGGGGGCCTCCGCCGCGCGTCCGGGCCGGCGGCCGCTCGCCGGGGTCGCCGACCGGCTCACCGCCAAGGCCCGGCACACCGCCGACCGGCCCGACGACATCGCCCTGCTCCTGGCCACGCGGCGGGTCGCGGCGCGCAACAGCCGACGCGGCGCCCATCCGCCGGCGCCGCCGAGCTGACGAACCCTCTCCGAGGATCACGGCGGCAGCCCGCACGGCACGCCGGTGAGACCGCTTTCCGCCGGAACGAGGCTTTGTCACCGTCTGTGACGCCTCTCGCCTCCTGGGGCCCGGCAGTGTAGACATGGGCACATGGTCCGACTTCCGGACCGCTCCGGGACCCGGTCCACCCGGCGTCCCGGCGGTCCCCGTGCCCGGCACGTGGCCGACCATGCCCGCACGACGCACAGACGGCGGACCCGGGGCGCGGCCCTCCGCCCGGGCGGGCGCACCGACCCCGAGGAGCCGCAGCGGACCGGCAGACTGCGGTCGGCGCTGACCGGGCGGAGCGTGGCCGGGCAGGTGTTCGTCCTGCAGGTCGTGATCGTGCTGCTGCTGGTGGTCGCCGCGGTGGTCTCGCTGTACCTGCAGGTACGGCACGACAGCACCCAGGAGGCCCGCAGACGGTCGGTCGCGGTCGCCCAGGCGTTCGCCAACGCGCCGGGCACCCGCGAGGCGCTGAGCAGCCCCCGGCCCACGGTGATCCTGCAGCCGCGGGCGGAGGCGGCCCGCAAGGCGACCGGCGTGGACTTCATCGTCGTCATGAACACCGACGGCATCCGCTACACCCACCCCAAGCCGAACCGGATCGGCAAGAAGTTCGTCGGCACCATCGGGCCCGCGCTGGCCGGCAAGACCGTGGTCGAGGAGATCAACGGCACGATCGGGCGGCTGGACCAGGCGGTCGTCCCGATCACCGCGCCCGACGGCAAGGTCGTGGGCCTGGTGTCGGCCGGCGTCACCACCCACAACATCGGCGGCGCCGCCAACCGGCAGCTGCCGCTCGTCCTGCTGGCCGCGGCCGTGGGCCTCGCGCTGGCCACGGGCGGCACGGCGCTGGTGAGCAGACGTCTGCTGCGGCAGACGCACGGGCTCGGGCCGCACGAGATGACCCGGATGTACGAACACCACGACGCGGTGCTGCACGCCGTGCGCGAGGGCGTGCTCATCGCCACGGGCGAGGGTCGGCTGCTGCTCGCCAACGACGAGGCGCACCGGCTGCTCGACCTGCCGGAGGACGCCGAGGGCCGGCACGTCCTGGAGCTGGGCCTGCCCGCGGACACCGCCGACCTGCTGGCCTCCGGCCGCGTCGCGACGGACGAGGTCCACCTGGTCAAGGACCGTTTGCTGGCGGTCAACCAGCGGCCCACCGACGTCCAGGGCGGCCCGCCCGGCAGTGTCGCCACCCTGCGCGACTCCACCGAGCTGCGCGCCCTGTCCGGCCGGGCGGAGGCGGCCCGCGAGCGCCTGGAGATGCTGTACGACGCCGGTGTGGGCATCGGCACCAGTCTGGACGTCACCCGCACCGCGCAGGAGCTGGCGGAGCTGGCCGTGCCCCGGTTCGCGGACTTCGCGACGGTCGACCTGTTCGACGCGGTGCTCGGCGGCGGCCAGCCGGAGGCGGTGACGCCGCTGCGCCGTACCGCGGTCAGCGGGATCCGGGAGGACGCGCCGCTGTATCCGGTGGGCCGGCAGATCAGGTTCGTCGACACCTCGCCGCAGGCCCGCAGCCTGCGCTCCGAGCAGCCCGTGCTGGAACCGGACCTCGACCTGGCGCCGGGCTGGCACGCCCAGGACCTGGAGCGGACCGCGCAGGTCGTGGAGTACGGCATCCACTCGCTGATCACGGTGCCGCTGCGGGCCGGGTCCCTGGTGCTGGGTGTGGTCAGCTTCTGGCGCTCGGAGAAGCCCGAGCCGTTCGATCCCGAGGAGCTGGCCCTGGCCGAGGAGCTGGTGGCCCGCGCCGCGGTCTCCATCGACAACGCGCGCCGCTACACGCGCGAGCACAGCATGGCCGTGACGCTGCAGCGCAGTCTGCTCCCGCGCCGGCTGCCCGAGCAGTCGGCGCTGGACATCGCCTACCGGTATCTGCCCGCGCAGGCCGGGGTGGGCGGCGACTGGTTCGACGTGCTGCCGCTGTCGGGCGCGCGGGTCGCGCTCGTCGTGGGCGACGTCGTGGGGCACGGGCTGCACGCCGCCGCCACGATGGGACGGCTGCGCACGGCGGTGCACAACTTCTCCGCGCTGGACCTGCCGCCCGACGAACTGATCGCGCTCCTGGACGAGCTGGTCGCCCGCATCGACCAGGACGAGGCGGCGCACGACGGCAGCTCCCCGGTGACCGGCGCGACCTGTCTGTACGCGATCTACGACCCGGTGGCCCGGACCTGCACGGTCGCCCGCGCGGGCCACCCGCCGCCGGCCGTGGTCCGGCCGGACGGCAGTGTCACGTTCCCCGACGTGCCCGCCGGTCCGCCGCTCGGGCTGAGCGGTCTGCCGTTCGAGACGGCCGAGCTGGAGCTGCAGGAGGGCAGCCGGCTGGTGCTGTACACCGACGGGCTGGTCGAGGACCGGGACCGGGACATCGACGAGGGGCTGGACCTGCTGCGGGACGCGCTGGAGCGGGCGGGCAAGTCGCCGGAGGAGACCTGCCGGTCCGTGCTCGAGACGCTGCTGCCGTCCAGGCCGAGCGACGACGTCGCGCTGATCGTCGCCCGGACCCGGGCCCTGCCCGCCGACCGCGTCGCCGAGTGGGACGTACCGCCGGATCCGGCGGCCGTCGCCGGGGTGCGGGCCGCGCTGATCCGGCAGCTGGAGCTGTGGGGGCTGGAGGAGCTGGGATTCGGCTCCGAGCTCATCCTGAGCGAGCTGGTGACCAACGCGATCCGCTACGGCGCCGATCCCATCCACGTCCGCGTGCTGTTCGACCGCACCCTGATCTGCGAGGTCTTCGACGGCAGCAGCACCTCGCCGCACCTGCGGTACGCGGCGATGACGGACGAGGGCGGCCGGGGGCTGTTCCTGGTGGCCCAGCTCGCCGAGCGCTGGGGCACGCGGTACACGCCGGCAGGCAAGGTCATCTGGGCCGAGCAGCCGCTGCCCTGACGGCACGGGCTTCGTCGTTCCCTACGAAGTTCTCCCCGTTTCCCGCGAACTTCTCCGCAGTGGGTGTCCCTCGCGGCCAGCTTCTGATAGGAAACCTTCCTATCAGAGTGAAGCACGGCCAACTCCCCACCCCCCACTCCCCTTTGGAGCACCCGTGACAGACGCTTCCGACTCCACCGCCGTCCACACCTCGCGCCGTACGCTCCTCGCCCTGTTCGGCGCCTCCCTGGCCGCGGCCCCGCTGCTGCTGCGCCCCTCCCACGCCTCGGCGGCCCCGGCGGCCGCGGGCTGCGTGGGGCTGGACGACCCCGCCAAGAAGGAGATCGCCATGCAGCTGGTGTCGAGCGCGGAGAACTCCTCGCTCGACTGGAAGGCGCAGTACAAGTACATCGAGGACATCGGCGACGGGCGCGGCTACACCGCCGGCATCATCGGCTTCTGCTCGGGCACCGGCGACATGCTCGACCTCGTCCAGCTCTACACCGACCGCAAGCCCGGCAACGTCCTGGCCAAGTACCTGCCCGCCCTGCGCGACGTGAACGGCTCCGACTCCCACGACGGCCTCGACCCGAACTTCCCCAAGGACTGGCGCAAGGCGGCCCAGGACAGCGCGTTCCAGCAGGCGCAGAACGACGAGCGGGACCGGGTGTACTTCAACCCGGCCGTCAAGCAGGGCAAGGCGGACGGGATCGGCACGCTGGGGCAGTTCGCGTACTACGACGCCATCGTCATGCACGGCGACGGCAACGACCCGACCAGCTTCCGCAACATACGCAAGCGCGCCCTGAACAAGGCGAAGCCGCCGGCGCAGGGCGGCGACGAGACGGCGTGGCTCAACGCCTTCCTGGACGCCCGGGTGTGGGCGATGAAGCAGGAGGAGGCCCACAGCGACACCACCCGGGTCGACACCGAGCAGCGCGTCTTCCTGCGCAAGGGCAACCTGTGCCTGAACACCCCGCTGGACTGGAAGGTCTACGGCGACAGCTACCACATCGGCTGACACCGCCGGAGGGACTCTGTGGGCTCATAAGCCCGGCTTATGAGCCCATAGACCGGACCCGCGTACCGACTTAGGCTTGCCTTAGCTTAGGCTTCCTGTTCGAGTCGATCTTTTCGCCGCTCGAAGGGAACCTGATCATGCCCCGCCCCCTGCGGGTAGCCATCGTCGGTGCCGGCCCCGCCGGGATCTACGCCGCCGACGCGTTGCTCAAGTCCGACGTGGCCGCCGAGCCCGGTGTGTCCATCGACCTCTTCGAGCGCATGCCCGCGCCGTTCGGGCTGATCCGCTACGGCGTCGCCCCCGACCACCCCCGCATCAAGGGCATCGTCACGGCCCTGCACCAGGTGCTCGACAAGCCGCAGATCCGGCTGTTCGGCAACGTCGACTACCCGAACGACATCAGCCTCGACGACCTGCGCGCCTTCTACGACGCCGTGATCTTCTCCACGGGCGCGACCGCCGACCGTGAGCTGCGCATCCCCGGCATCGACCTCGACGGCTCCCACGGCGCCGCCGACTTCGTGTCCTGGTACGACGGCCACCCGGACGTGCCGCGCACCTGGCCGCTGGAGGCCGAGAAGGTCGCCGTGCTCGGCGTCGGCAACGTCGCCCTCGACGTGGCCCGCATCCTCGCCAAGACGGCCGACGAGCTGCTGCCGACGGAGATCCCGCCGAACGTCTACGAGGGCCTGAAGGCCAACAAGGCGCTGGAGATCCACGTGTTCGGCCGCCGCGGCCCGGCGCAGGCGAAGTTCTCGCCGATGGAGCTGCGCGAACTCGACCACTCCCCCACCATCGAGGTCGTCGTCGACCCCGAGGACATCGACTACGACGCGGGCTCGATCGAGACCCGGCGCGGCAACAAGCAGGCCGACATGGTCGCCAAGACCCTGGAGAACTGGGCGATCCGCGACGTCGGTGACCGCCCGCACAAGCTGTTCCTGCACTTCTTCGAGTCGCCCGTCGAGGTCCTCGGCGAGGACGGCAAGGTCGTCGGGCTGCGCACCGAGCGCACCGCCCTGGACGGCACGGGCAACGTCAAGGGCACCGGCGAGTTCAAGGACTGGGACGTCACCGCCGTCTACCGCGCGGTCGGCTACCTGTCCGACAAACTCCCCAAGCTGCCCTGGGACATCGACTCGGGCACGGTCCCCGACCAGGGCGGCCGGGTCGTCCAGGAGTCCGGCGAGCACCTGCAGTCGACGTACGTCACCGGCTGGATCCGGCGCGGTCCGGTGGGCCTGATCGGCCACACCAAGGGCGACGCCAACGAGACGGTGGCCAACCTGCTGGCCGACTACGCGGGCGGGCGTCTGCAGACCCCCGCCGCGCCGGAGCCGGCGGCCGTGGACGCCTTCCTCGCCGACCGGAACGTCCGCTTCACCACCTGGGAGGGCTGGTACCGGCTGGACGCGGCGGAGAAGGCGCTGGGCGAGCCGCAGGGCCGCGAGCGCGTGAAGATCGTCGAGCGCGAGGACATGCTCCGCGAGAGCGGCGCCTGACCTCACGGAAGCCGGTGGGGCCACGCGGACGAACGGCGTGACTCCACCGGCTTCGGCGTGTCCGGTGTGTGAACCGGCCCGTTCGCCGCCCTCCGCGGAACCTCCGCCGCCGAGGGAGCGTTCATACCGGTGCGCGTACGACCACGGGGGCCGTACCGACACACGGGGGTGGGCGTGGCTCGGGTGCTGGTCATCGGCGGCGGGATCGCGGGCGCGGCGACGGCTCTGGCACTGCACAGGGCGGGGCTGGACGCCCGTGTCTACGAGGCGCACCCGGACTCGGCCGAGGACCTGGGCGCCTTCCTGACTTTGGCGAGCAACGGGATGCGCGCCCTGGCGGCGCTGGACGCCTCCGCCGCGGTCACCGCCCTCGGCTTCCCGCTGACCTCGATGCGGGTCCTGGACGGCGCCGGCACGCAGGTGGCGCAGGTGCCGCTCGGCGAGGCGGCCGACCCGCTGCTGCGCTACCGCTGCCTGCGCCGCGGCGACCTCGGCTCGGCGCTGCAGGCGGAGGCGGTGCGCCGCGGCGTCACCGTCCGGCACGGCGCTCGGCTGGCCTCCGTCGAGCAGGACACCAATGGCGTCACCGCCCGCTTCGCCGACGGCACTTCGGCGAGCGGCGACCTGCTGATCGGCGCCGACGGCCTGAACTCTGCCGTCCGCGCGGCCTTCGCGCCCGCCGTCCGGCCGCGCTACGCGGGCCAGCAGGTCTTCTACGGCTACGCGTCCGCGGTGGGGCTGCCCGCGGGGGACGCCTGCATCACGATGGTGCGCGGCAGCGCTGCGGCCTTCGGCTTCGCGGTCTCCCCCGAGGGCGAGACGTACTGGTTCGCGCGCGTGAGCGGCGACCCGCTGCCCGCCTCGGAGATCGGCGACGGCACCTCCGCCGGATGGCGCGAGACCCTCCTTCCGCTGCTGCGCGAGGACGACACCCCGGCGGCGGACATCGTCGCGGCCACCGGGGACGACGTCCTGGTCACCCGGGCGACCGAGATCCCGCCCGGCAGCCCCTGGCGCTCTGGCCGCGTGCTGCTCGTCGGCGACGCCGCGCACGCGGCCTCCCCGGCCACCGGCCAGGGCGCGTCCATGGCGCTGGAGGACGCGGTGGTCCTCGCCAAGTGCCTGCGCGACCTCCCCGGCACGGACGCGGCCCTCGCCCGCTACGAGGAGCTGCGCCGGCCGCGGGTGGAGCACAACATCACCGTCAGCGGCAACATCTCCCGAGGCGTGAGCTCCCCGTCCCCGGCCGGCACCGGCGCCGCGCCCTCACGCCCCGGCGAGGAGGAACTCGCGCGTCTGCTGGACTGGACGGCCGACCTGAGCGCACGGCCCTGAAATTCCCTCAGCCTGTTACCGTCCCCCGGTGTTCACCCTCACAGAACCCCCCTTCTTCACTCGTCTGCGCGAGGCGCGGCGCATCCTCGTCGCCGGCGCGGGCGGCGGATTCGACGTGTACGCCGGGCTACCGCTGGCCCTCGCGCTGCGGTCGGCGGGCAAGGAGGTCCATCTGGCCAACCTCTCCTTCGCCGACCTGTACGGCCTCGACCTGGACGTGTGGCTGGAGGCGGACGTGGCGGCCGTGCGGCCCGACACCCCGGCGCGCGGCGACTACTTCCCGGAACGCACCCTCGCGCGCTGGCTCGACGAGCAGGGGCTGCCGGCCACGGTGTACGCGTTCCCGCAGACGGGCGTGCAGCCGTTGCGCGCCGCCTACCGCGCGCTCGTGGAGCATCTGGGCGGAGTGGACGCCGTGGTGCTGGTGGACGGCGGCACCGACATCCTGATGCGGGGCGACGAGCACGGACTGGGCACGCCGGAGGAGGACATGGCGAGCCTGGCCGCCGTGCACGGCATGGACGAGATACCCCAACGGCTCGTGGCCTGCCTGGGGTTCGGGGTGGACGCCCACCACGGCGTCAACCACTCCCTGGTGCTGGAGAACCTGGCCGCGCTGGACCGCGACGGCGGCTATCTCGGCGCGTTCTCCCTGCCGCGCGAGAGCCGCGAAGGAGCGCTCTACCTCGACGCGGTGGCCCACGCCCAGCGCGCCACGCCCGCGTATCCGAGCATCGTCAACGGCTCGGTCGCGGCCGCCGTGCGCGGCGACTTCGGTGACGTCCGCTTCACGGAACGGACCAAGGACAGCGAGCTGTTCATCAATCCGCTGATGTCCGTGTACTTCTGTGCGGACGCCGTCGCCCTGGCCCGCCGCAACCTCTATCTCGACCGGCTGGAGAACACCGCGCTGATGCGTCAGATCAGCACCGCCGTCGCGGAGTTCCGCGACGGACTGGCGCGTCAGCGGCCACCGCGGGCCTATCCCCACTGACACGGCCGGGCAACCGGACGACGCGATTTCGGTGAACCGACCACACACTTCCGCCCCGTCGCATACGCTCCAGATTCTTCACGAAACATGCACACAGGGGGGGACTTCTCCATGCGTATACGTCTTGTCGCCGCGACCGCCACCGCCGCGGGCACGCTCGCCGTTCTGGCCGCCGTCCCGGCGCACGCCACCGAGTACCAGTCCGCGCTGAAGATCAAGGGCGTCCAGTACGACGCGCCCGGCCGGGACTCCAACAGCTGCTCCACCGGCAACACGGACGAGGAGTACCTGACGCTGAAGAACTACTCGTCCCGCACGACCGTGAACCTCAAGGGGTACGTGGTCAAGGACAAGGCGGGCAACAAGTTCACCTTCACCCGCAACCACTACCTCCAGCCGGGCGACTACGTGAAGCTCCGGGGCGGCCACGGCACCGACTCGGACGCGCGCAACGTCGTGTACCGCAACAACTGCAACTTCATGTGGAACAACGACAAGGACACGATCTACGTGTACAAGCCCTCGGGCAGCGGTGCCGATTCGCACGCGTACACCAAGAGCGGCAACGACGGCGACGGCAACGGGTACATCACGTTCCACGGGTGACGGTGGAGGAGCGGGCGAGGAGCACCCGCCCGCTCGCGCCGGCGAACAGCAGCCCGGCGACCATGCAGACGAGCGCTGCCGCGGGACCGGAGGACCAGTCGACGCTCGTGGCCCGGCAGGCCAGGACGAGCGTCAGGGCGGCCCCGGTCCCCGGCAGGGCGAGCAGGGCCGGGCGGGTGCGGTCGAGGTCGTCCTCCGCGAGGGCGCCCAGCACCCCGACGCCGAGGGCGAGAGCCCACACGCCGAGGGCCTGGGCGTCGAGGCGGTTCGTGCTCCAGGGGACGAAGCCGGACCAGAAGCCGGGGCGGGTCAGCAGGCCCGCCCCGATACCCAGCCAGGACGAACCGAGCACGGCGAGCGCCGGTTTCGACCAGCCGGGCAGCGGGGCGGTGCGCGCGGGCAGCGGCGTCGCGGGGGCCAGGTGCTGCCACGCGAGCAGGGCGACGGCGGCGACCGCCAGGACTCCCGTCGTCAGCAGCCAGCCCACGCTGAACAGGACGGGGACGATGGACCCGCCCTGGGCGATGAAGAGGTCGCCGGCGTGCAGGACGCTGACCCCGAACAGGCCGACCAGCACGACCGCCAGTGGATACAGCAGGGTTCGCGCCTCCTGCCACCGGCGGGCCCGGTGGACCGTGAACAGCGCCGGGGCGGTGCCGAGCATGGCGGCGCCGACGAGCCCCTGGCTGAGCGAGTCCGGCGAGGGCCAGGCGCCGAAGACGTGCCCGGTGAGGTTCACCACCGTCAGCACTCCCCCCACCGGAAGGCTGATCACCGCGACCGCGGTGGCCAGCATCGCCGTCCCGGCCGTGAGCGGGCGCCCGCCGGACGTGTCCGCGACGGCGGCAGGTGCGGCCGACTCGGGAACCTCGGACGTGGGGGACATGGCCTTTCCCTTTCCCGGGCGGGAGATGACACGGAGGCGAACTAGGCGACGGGGGACGTGACGTCGACGGCGGGGGCGCGTCCGGACGGCACCGCGCGCTTGAGCACTTCGCGGGCGTACAGGACGCGCAGACTGACCACGGCGGTCGCGGCGAACGCCAGCATTCCGCAGCCGACGGCGACCCCCGCGGACAGCGCGGTGCCCCGGTCGAGGTCCAGGCCGCGCTGCAGCACCGAGACGGCGCCCACGGACAGCACGGGCGCCAGGGCGAGGCCCGTCAGATGCAGCCGCCACTCCTCACGGGCCCAGCCGCGCCCCTCCCGGCCCGCCCGCCGGGCGCCGTACGCCATCACCGCGTAGGCGACGGCGTACGGCAGGAGATAGGCGACCAGCAGACGGTCGCCCCGCGCGCCGAGGTCCAGGTAGGCGCGGACGATCCACACCAGGGCCGCCGCGCCCGCGAGTTGGGCGGCGACCAGGACGCGCAGCGGCGCCCAGGAGCCCGTCACCCCGCGCACCTCGCCCCGCCGGTCCAGGGCGCGCGAGGCGATCAGCGCGCCGAACACCACCAGCGAGCCGAGGTGCTGGATGGCGACCAGGTTGATCTCCGTCATGGGCAGGCCCGGCAGCAGCCAGGGCAGGGCGCCCCACTCCAGGCGCAGCAGCGGGGCGGTCAGCAGGTAGCCGTAGCACAGCAGCATCCAGCGCTGGTGCAGGTCGGGGTGGCCGCCGACGGCGGCGAGGACGCCGAAGGTCACGCTGAGCACGGTGCCGGCCAGGATGGTGGCGAGCACGATCCAGAACGCCGCCCCGCTGAAGGCGTCCTCGGGCGCGGTACGCGCCAGGTACAGGGCGGCGCCGGCCATCGAGGCGTACACGGTGACGGCGAAGACCACGCCGAGGACGCGGTGCAGCCGGGTGCGCCGGCGCGACGCCGTCAGCAGCTGCGCGGGACCGAGGAGCATCAGCGCCCCGCCGAGCACGGAGTGCACGATCATCGGTACGAGGCTGTGCCGGTACGGCCCGATCCGGGTCGCCAGCGCGTCGGCGACGTAGCGCGGGGAGACCGCGCGGCCCAGCAGCCACTCGCCGAACGCGGGTGCTCCCGGGCGGGCGTAGGGCCACAGCTCGGTCATCGCGATCGGCGCGTACGCCACGCACAGGACCGTCACGGCGACGGCGGCGCCCCGCCGCCAACCGCCCTTCGTCACACGACGCACGACGACCCCCTGCCGGGGCGGCACTCCGGCCGCTCGATAGTCTCTTCTGGACTATCGAGACGGTAGGGCCGGACCGCGGCCGCGGTCAACGGTCCGTCGTGCGTTCCCCGCGTCGCTCCACCCACTGCCAGAAGTCGACCATCATCCGCTCGTAGCGGATCCCGAACTCCAGGGCCTCGCGCTGCCCCGGCGTCAGCAACTCACCGACGTCGTCGGCGAGTTCCTCGTACTCCCCCAGGGTGCGGACGTGCTCCTCCAGCTGGGTCGGGGCGAGCAGTTCGGGGCGGCCGCCGAACCAGAGCTTGAGGATGCCGCGCTCGCGGGCCTCGACGGGCACGAACTCCGGGTCGTCGAGCCACCGCCGCAGGGCGGCGCGGCCGGCCTCGGTGAGGGTCAGCACGCGCCGGTTGCGGCCGCTCTCCTGCCGCACCTGGGACAGCAGTCCGGCGTCGAGGAGGCGGTCGCACTGGGCGTAGACCTGCGCGTGCGGCACCGTCCAGAAGGGGGCCACGGTCCGGGCCGCCTCCACCTTCACGTCGTACGGGCTGGCCTCGCCCAGCTTGTCGATGACGCCGAGCACGAGGTACGAGGAGGTCGTCAACCGGGGGTCAGACATGGGGCGACCGTATCGCCCCCTTCGGTCAGCGTGCCGCGAGGTCGCGCCTGGCCACGAGGGCGAGGGCGACGACGAGCAGGGTGAGCGCGGCCGTCTGCGCGAGCGCGCCGCCGACGAAGGCGACGGGCAGGGGAACGCCGAGCCACGGGAACAGGGCGGCCACCCTGAGCGCCAGCAGCAGCAGGCCGAGCGCGGCGAGGGCCACGGCGCCGGAGCCGGTGCTCGCCGCGTCGGCGCGGCGGGCCCGCAGCAGCAGCCAGCCCAGCGCGCCGAGGACGAAGCAGGTGGCCGGGGCCCAGGCCGCGTCGGCCAGCGCGGGCAGCAGCACGAGCGATCCGCCCATCACCACGCAGCAGGCCGTGTAGAGCAGGCCGGGGGTACCCGCGGGCAGGGCGGCCGGCGGGGCGTCCCGGTGGAACGCGGCGCACAGGGCGACCGCCGGCAGCCAGGCCAGCAGCGCGCCGGCGACGGCGAACCACGGTTCCGACGGCGCCCATGCGCTCACGAGGGGCTCGAGAAGCGGCCACAGGGTGGGCAGCGCGGCGAGCAGCACGGCGGTGCGGGCAAGGCGCCGGCGGTCGTGGACGAGCGCGAAGAAGCCGACCGTCCACAGCAGGGGCAGCACCCACTGCGCGACCGCGACCGCGCCCAGCGGCGCTCCGCGACCGGTGAATCCCGACAGGAACATGTCCCATTGGCGCGCGCCGTGCGTCGAGGCCCAGGTCAAGTTCATGATCCGGTCGACGACGACGGCGGCCGCCTGCAGCAGGACGCCGAACAGCGCGAAGTGGCGCACGGCCGAGCCGAGCAGGGCGTACGGCCGCGGCGCGCCGGCGGCGGCCAGTCTGCTGCGCACGGCCAGGGCGGCCACGCTCGCGATCTCGCCGAGGGTGGGCCTGCTCTGGTCCTGCGTGTCGCGGTCGACGTCCCACAGGAAGACCTCGACCATCTCCTCCTCGCGCTCCTCGCGGTAGTAGGCGGGAAGCAGGCGCAGCACGGCGCGGTAGCGGGTTTCGAGCAGGGTCGTCACGCCATGCCTCCTGCGAGTCCGGGACCGGTGGAGGGGTTCGCGGCCGGGTTCACCGGCTGCGCGGGGGCCTTGCGGCCCTCGGCGATGCGCTGCCTGGCGGCGCTCGCTCCGGCGGCCATCCGCTCCGCCTCCGCGGCCAGGGCCCGTGTCCCGTCGTCGGTGACGCGGTAGTACCGCCGGAGCCGGCCGTCGTGGACCTCCTCGCGGTCCGGTGCGATCAGCCCGTCGGCGGTGAGCCGGTCGAGCACGCCGTACAGGGTGCCGACGCGCAACTGCACGTCGCCGCCGGACAGTTCCTCGACCTCGCGCAGGATGCCGTAGCCGTGCCGGGGCTGGTCGGCCAGGGCGGTGAGGACGAAGAACGCCGCCTGGGTCATGTTCCTCGATGCCATACGGCCATGATATCTCGCCTTCCGATATATAGCGCGGCGGCGAGCATGGCGGCGTGTCGGGGTGGCGGGTGCGGAGGCGAGTCGCGGCAACGGCGCGTGCGGAACAGGACCCGCCCCTAAGCGGATGGTGGGCGGGTCCTGTTCGCGGCGCCATTGTGGCCGGGCCGGTGCCGCCGGGGGACGTGTGAAGCACCGGGGCCTGACGTGGACCGCGCGCACCCCGAGTGCGCGGCCCGCGTCCCGAGTGCCCGACCCCGCATGATCTCGGCCGAGCGGCGCAGAGATACTGGTGTCCGCACATGCCCCCGCCCTCAGATGGACTCATGCGCACTTCCCCGACCGCACGCCCGACCCCCTCGACCACCCTGTGGCTGGCCCGTGGCCGGCACACCGGCCCCGACGCGGCAGACGTCGTACGCCGCACCCTCCAGCGGCTCAAGAGCGACGAGGTCCTCGACGACCACATGGAGGTGCCCCAGGCCGACGGCGAGGCGCGGCAGGTCTTCGAGGCACGCTGGAAGGTCGCCGGGACGGTGACCGTGCGCGCCCGGCTGACGCTGGCCCCGCCCGCCGAGGACGGGCGCGACTGGGTGCTGGCGGCGGAGGCGGAAGCCGCCTGGGACCAGGGCTGGCCCTCGCCCGCCACGATGTTCTGGCCCGACGACCCGGACGTCGCCTGGGACCACGAGCCCGGCACCGGAGTGCGTTTCCGCGAGGCGACCCATCTGCCGGCGGACGACGACAAGGAGATCCGGCGGCTGCTGAGGAGCGCGGTGCGCGGCGGCTGGAGCGTGAACTTCGTCGTGCACGAGGCGATGACGCCCGACGAGCGCGGCCGGCGTCCGCTCGGCACCTTCCTGCCGCCGGGTCTGCGCCACCGGGTCGTGGAGCATCGCGCCGCACCGGAGCAGCTGCGCATCGTCAACCGCGCGCTGCGCGAGTTCGGTGTGCAGGTCCCGCGCGGCGGTGCCGTCGTGCTGCCGCCGGACCCCGCGCCCGAGGGTTTCGAGGCGGACGACTTCTCGATCCGTACCGTCTTCCTCGACGGCTCGCGCCCGGACGAGCTCGTCGACGCGCTGATCCGTTACGCCGCGCTGCCCCAGCCGCTGCCGCAGGACGCGGAGCGGGCCGTCGCCGAACTGCGCGACGAGTGGCGGCTGATGACGCTGGAGGAGCAGCTCGACCACGAGCGCAGGCTCGTCGCCATGTACGCGGAGGCACTGGAGGCCATGACGAAGTCGCGGGACCTGTACCGCGAGGCCGCCGAGCGCGCGCACGAGGCGCTGGCCGTCTACCGGGAGGCCGGTGTCGAGATCCCCGCACAGCCGCAGCCTCCCGCGACCCCGCCGGCCGGCTCCCCCCTGCAGCAGCTCACCCGGACCTTCGAGCGCCTGAAGTTCTCGGCCAAGGCACTGCGGCCCGCGGCCGGCGGCGACCGCGAGGCCGGGGACCCTGCCGGGGACGGCACGGACGAGCGTCCCCGGCCCACGGACGGCTGACCCGCGTCACCTCCCGGGACGCACGTGTCAGGCGGCGCAGGCTGGACCCGGGAGGCGGCCCGGGCCGGCGCCGCCGCGGTCCGGGTCTCGTACGACACCGAGGACCACGACGTCACGCTCACCGAGACGCATCCCGGCGCCTACGTCCCCGAGAAGGCCAACGGCGGCCACCCGGCGAGCCGCGAACACGGCGTCCCCGAGGGCGCGTTCGGCTCCTCGGTCGTCCGCGTCGACGTCCGCTACCGGGTGCCGCCGCTGCACAACCACCCCATGGAGCCGCACACGAGCACCGCCCTGTGGGACGGTGAGCGGCTGACCGTGCACACCTCCAGTCAGGGCTCGAACGTCGTCCGTGCCACGCTGGCCGCCCTCTTCGGCCTTCCCGAGGAGCGGGTCACCGTCGTCGCCGAGCACGTGGGCGGCGGTTTCGGCTCCAAGGGCACTCCGCGCCCCGACGTGGTGCTCGCCGCGGCACGGCGGACCGGCCGCCCGGTCACCGTGGCCCTGCCGCGCCGGTACCTGCCGGCCGTGGTCGGGCACCGGGCTCCCACGCTGCAACCGGCTGCGCCTCGGCGCGCGCCGACGGCCGGCTCACCTCCCTGATCCACGAGGTCACCACGCACACCTCCCGGGTCAAGGAGTTCGTCGAGCAGGCGGCCGTGCCCGCACGGATCATGTACGCCGCGCCGGACAGCCGCACCCTGCACCGCGTGGCGCCCCTGGACGTGCCCACGCCGTCGTGGATGCGGGCGCCGGGCGAGGCCCCCGGGATGTACGCGCTGGAGTCCGCCATGGACGAGCTGGCGTCCGAACTCGGCATGGACCCGGTGGAGTTGCGGATCGTCAACAAGCCGGAGACCGAACCGGACAGCGGCAAGCCGTTCAGCAGCAGGCATCTCGTCGAGTGTCTGCGCGAGGGCGCCCGCCGCTTCGACTGGGCGCGCCGCGACCCTCGCCCGCGCTCCCGCCGCGCGGGTCCGCTGCTCCTCGGCACGGGCGTGGCCGCCGCCGTCTACCCGGTCCTCACGCAGCCGTCCACGGCGGCGGCCAGGGCACTGCCCGACGGGACGTTCCGGTGCGGATCAACGCCACCGACATCGGCACCGGCTCGCGCACGATGCTCGCGCAGGTCGCGGCCGACGCTCGCATGACGATGGGCCTGGGCATGGCGCTGACCGAGGGCAGCACCGTGGACGCGGCCTTCGGCGACTTCACCGAGTCCGACCTGGCGTCGTACCACGTGCCCGCGCACGCCGACGTGCCCGACATCGAGGCGCACTGGATCGACGAGGACGATCCCCACCTCAACCCCATGGGGAGCAAGGGCATCGGGGAGATCGGCATCGTCGGAACGGCCGCCGCCATCGGCAACGCCGTCCATCACGCCACGGGTGTGCGGCTGCGCGAACTGCCGCTCACACCGGACCGGGTGCTGCGCGCGGCCGCGTCGGGCCGGCCGTGGTCGGCCGGTCCGGCGCGGCCGAAGTCGCCCCGGCGCGCTCACTCCGCCCGGCGGGCCGGCTCCAGCGGCCGCACCGCAGCGTCGAGCAGCGGCGCCTGGGAGGAGGCCAGCCGTACGCCCAGTGCCATAAGGGCCGTCAGGCAGGCGCAGACGGCGGCCAGGCCGGCGATCCAGCCCGGCGCGAGCGTGAGGCCGAGCGCCCGGGACAACTGGTCCGAGCGGAACCGTCCTTCGTACAGCTGGCCCGCGGCCAGCACCGCCGGCACCACGACGGCCACCACGAGCACGGCGAACGTGGGCCGCAGGATCAGCAGTGCGGCGACCACCGCGCACAGGGCGGAGACGCCGAGCGCGATGCCGTACGTGCGCGGTGTCACGTCGTCGCGGTGGACGGGGAACCAGAGCATCGCGCACAGCAGGAGCGCGGTGGCGGCGGCGAAGGCCGGCCAGGCGTGGCGCGCGGCGGGCCGGGGCGGTGTGGGGGTGAACCGGCGCGGTGTCCCGCTCTCGTGGGGCGTGTCCGGGATCTCGGGATCGGGGCCGGGCGGCGCGCCGTCCGTGTCGGCTTCCGGCGCGTCCCGCGGTTCCGCCTCGGGCAGGGCCGCCCGCGCGTCGCGTTCCTGGCTCAGGCGGCCGATGAGTTCGACCAGTTCCTCCACCGGCCGCGCCGTGGCGGCCACGCGTGCCGCCTCCTGCCCGCAGTGCGGTTCGACCGGCGTGCGGTGCAGCAGCGCCATCAGCCGGGTCACCTCCTCCACCGGGCGGGACCCGGCGGCGGCGCGGATCGCCTCGTCGGCGCTGTCGGGATCGCGTGGCGGCCGGGTCAGGAGGGCGACCAGACGGGTGACGTCCTCCACGGAGCGGTCGGTGCCGACCGCGCGCAGGGCGTCGACGGTGGCCTGGGCGTACTGCGGGGACTGCTCCAGGAGGGTGATCAGATGGGCGACCTCCTCCAGTGGCCGGTCGGCGACCGCGGCGTGCACCAGAGCGCCGACCGGGTCGCTGTGGGGGGCGGCTATGGAGGTGCCGTTGGGTTCGGGGGACGACGAGCGGACGCTCATGTGCTGTGCTCCATGCAAGAAAGGGCGTGGTTCGGCAGCTCTCGGGCCGTCGACACGGTTGACGCGACGTTACGTGCAACTACCACCTGTCACCACCGCACCGTGTCACTCGGGTGACCCGGGGGTGCGGGCCGCGCGTGCCACGGGTAAGGCGGCAGGACGTACGACGGCCGGATGCGGGAATCCGTCCAGTGGCGGGCCGCTCGGCGCGCCGGACGGAGGAAGATCCGTGGATACGACCACGACCGTGATCGTCATCGCCGCGGTCCTCGCGGCACTCGTGCTCGCGGCGGCCGTCGCCGTGCTGGTCCGCCTGGTGCGGACGCGGCGCGATCTGAGCAGAGCGGGCCTGCCGACCGGGCCGCGCTGGGTTTTCTGGGGGGCCGTCCTCTACTTCGTCCTGCCCGTCGACCTGTTGCCCGACCCCGTCTATCTGGACGACATCGGCGTCCTTCTCCTCGCCCTGCATCATCTGCGTGCGCCACTTCGCGGGATCTATGGTCACAAATCCCCCTTGACTACGCAGAGTAAGGAAACCAATCACCCGTTCGATTCGTATAAGTGACTGGAAGGGCAAGGCAGTCGGCGGACCGGCGCCGTCCCGGAGGGGGGACGGCCCGGTCGGCGCAGCACCGACGAGGGAGACACGATGCAACCGTTCGCGCTCAACTACGCACGTCCGGCGGTGGAGTTGGAGGCCACGACTCCGTACGCCTACGACGGCGCGCTGCAGTTGAACGTGCTCATGGACGGCCGGGTCGCCGCGAGCGACCTCGCTCTGCTGAGGGAATTGGGGACCACGACCTCGACGGCCGGTTCCAAGACTCACTTCGACGACTGAACGCGGAACCGCCCACGATGACCGTCCTGATCCTGACCTGTGAAGAGGATGTGACCGCCGACATGGTGGTGGTGCACCTCAACGCGTCCGGGGTCCCGGTGGTCCGCCTGGACCCGGCGGACCTCCCGGGCGGTGTCGCGCTGTCGGGCGAGTATGTGCACGGGGCCTTCCGCGGACACCTGCAGTCCGCGGGCCGGCTGGTGAGCATCGCCGGCCTGCGCTCCATCTGGGTGCGCAGGCCCGGCGCCCCGGCCGCGCGCGCTCCGCAGTCCTCCGGCTGGCTGACCGAGGAGTCCTCACAGGCGCTGTACGGCATGCTCCGCGGCAGCGGGGCCCGCTGGATGAACCATCCGGACGCGGCCCGGCAGGCCCGCCACAAGCCGTGGCAGCTGCGGCTGGCGCAGGACTGCGGGCTGCCCGTGCCGGCCACTTTGATCACGACGTTCCCGCAGGCCGCGCGGGAGTTCGCGGAGCGCTTCCCGGACCTGGTGGTCAAGCCGGTCTCCGGGGCGCACCCGCAGGATCCGCCCCGGGCGGTGCCGACCAGCAGGGTGGCGCCGGACACGGACTTCTCCGCCGTCGCCTTCGGGCCCACGCTGCTGCAGCGGCGCGTCGCCAAACGGGCGGACATCCGGCTGACCGTGGTGGGCGGGCGGATGCTGGCGGCCCGCAAGGAGACGCCCGCGGGCGCCGACCCGGACGCGGTGGACGTGCGCTTCGCGCCGGGGGACGTGCCGTGGCGGGCCACCGAGGTGCCGCCGCGCGTGGCGGAAGCCGTCCGCTCCTACCTGAACCGGGCGCAACTGGCCTATGGCGCCTTCGACTTCGCCGAGGACGCCGACGGGACGTGGTGGTTCCTGGAGTGCAACCAGTCGGGACAGTTCGGCTTCGTCGAGGTGGAGACGGGCCAGCCGATCGCCCGTGCCGTCGCGGAGTGGCTCGCCAGGCCCGGTCCGGAATCCGGCGACCGGGTCGACGACGCGGACGCCTCGGTGTGTTGACGGGTGGTCAGTGGGGCAGCGAGCCGGGCAGCAGCGCCGTCCGCTGCCATCCCGCGCCCGGCGAGGCGGGCCGCTCGGGCGTCAGTCCCGCGCCGAAGGACGACAACGGTCGCATCGCGTACTCCAGTTCGCGGCTGACGCGCTCGGCCTCCCTGCGGGTCTGAAGGGGGATGTCGCCGCGTTCGGCGACGAGCCGGTCGTAGATGGGGGAATCCTGAAACACCCTCGACGCGCCTTTCGTATGCCGGCCCATAGGTATGGGCACAGTTGTCGAGTGTAAGCGTCTCGGCAGACCGCGGTGTGAATTCCCCGGAGCGCCCGGGCCACGGCTCTCGGGCCGGGCCGGGGGTCAGGCTCCCGTGGTGGAGCCCGGGCGGACGATCATCAGCACGGTCACGGCTGCCCACAGCAGGTTGAACACCCCGGTGAACATGGCCAGTCGCACGGTGACCGGCCGCTCGACGGGCCGCCCCGCGTCCAGTTCCGCGAGGAGTTCGTCCTGGCGGGGCAGCACGAAGGCGATCAGCAGGCCGGCCGCGACGGCGGTCAGGGTGAGGGACGCGATGAGCCATCCGCTGCCCAGGACGCCCATCGCGGCCGCGGTGGCGATCCCGAGGGCGGGCACGGCGGCCGCGATGCCGGCGTAGACCCGGCAGATGCGGTGCAGCAGCCGGACCGTGTGCACCGCCTCCCCGTCGGCCCGGCGGGCCGCGGGCGGGAACATGCTCGCGGCGACGGCCACCGGCCCCACGGCCACGATGGCGGCCAGGACATGGAGGGTGAGCAGCAGCTTGGTCATCGGGGGCCTTTCGAAGGAGTGCGGGGGCCGGGTCCGCGCTCACGCTAAGGATCTTCAGGTCCGCCCCACAGAGGCTGAATCGACAGCTTCCAACGGGTTCTCGCCAAAGCCGTCGCCAGTGGTTTCCAATCGGTGCCCAGGTCAGGGCCGTGGCGTGAATCCGCCTAGGGTGGCCTCCATGCACTCCGTCGCGATCCTCGCACTCGACCAGGTGGTGCCGTTCGACCTGGCGGCCCCCCTGCAGGTCTTCGACTGGGCACGGCTGCCGGACGGCCGCCGCCCCTACCGGGTGCGGGTGTGCGCCGAGTCGCCGGACGTGCTCGGGGACGGTCTGGTGCTGCGGGTGGACCGCGGGCTGGAGGCGCTGGCGGACGCCGACACAATCATCGTGCCGGGCCGGGCGCCGGGAGCCGGGCCGACCCCCGAGCCGGTGCTGGCGGCGCTGCGCCGGGCGGCCGCCGCGGGCACCCGCGTGGCGTCGGTGTGCGCCGGCGCGTTCGTGCTGGCGGAGGCGGGCCTGCTGGACGGCCTGCGGGCCACCACGCACTGGATGGCGGCCCCCGAGCTCGCGCGCCTCCACCCCGAGGTGAAGGTCGAGCCGGACGTGCTCTATGTCGACAACGGCCAGATCCTCACCTCGGCCGGCGCCGCGGCGGCACTGGACCTGTGCCTGCACATGATCCGCCGGGACCTCGGCTCGGCGGTGGCCGCGGACGCGGCCCGCATGTGTGTGATGCCCCTCGAAAGGGAGGGCGGGCAGGCCCAGTTCATCGTCCACGAGCAGCCCCCGGTGCCGCGCGGCTCGACCCTGGAACCGGTCCTGGAGTGGATCGAGGACCACCTCGCGGGCGAGATCACCCTGGGCGCGATGGCGGCGCGCTGCGGCATGAGCGAGCGCACCTTCAGCCGGCGCTTCCGGGAGCAGACGGGCACGACGCCGCTGCAATGGCTGCTGCGGGCCCGGGTGCGGCGGGCCCAGTACCTGCTGGAGAACAGCGACCGCCCGATCGAACGGATCGCGCAGCAGGCGGGGTTCGGCTCACCGACGGCGTTCCGCGAGCGGTTCCGCCGGGTGGTCGGCACCACTCCGCAGGCGTACCGCGCCGCGTTCCACGGGCGCGCGGCCCTCGCGGGCGCACGGCCCTGAGGCCGCGCCGGGCTCCGTCAGACGGCCGGTCTCCGTCAGGCGGCCCGCGACACGCAGTCGTCGCCGCAGGCGGTCTTCGTCCCCATCCGGCGCGCCGCGCTCAGCAGGGAGTCGGCGCGCTCGATCGCGTCCCGCACGTCCGTGGCCCCGGTCATGGCGCACAGCCTGCGGCTGACGTCCGCCAGCTCCTTCGTCGTACGCGGTGTGCTGCGTTCGGCCTGCGCGATGCGCAGCGACGCGTAGCGGGTGAGCAGCGATCTGACGGCCTTCGGGTCCGCACTGAGCACGAAAACGCCCCTTCTCTCGGTTTTCGCCTCGTGTTCCCGGGCAGAGCCGTCTCAATCCCATCCACCGTCACTCGCATCACAATTGACGCAATATCGCCCTCAATCCGAGTCTCCAGCCCCTCTGGGTCGTTGTACGCAGAGCAACGGTCTCGGCACGAAGGGTGACCATCATGGACGGATCCGGCCGCCTCCTCTGCGCTCTGTACCTCGCCACCAGCGGCGGGCTCGCCTGCACCACGGCCCTCGAGTACCGCGGCGGCGGTCCGCTGTGGGCCGTGTTCCTGTGCGCCGCCGCGACCCTGGTTCCGGTGATCGCGGTCGTACGGGAGACGCTCATCGGCGAACTGCGCACGGCCGCTGCCGGGCGGCGCCGGCCCGCGCGCTCGGCCGCCGACGAGATCGTCCGCGAGAAGCTGGAGGCGGCGTGCTGCGAACGCTGGTGGACGAGCCTGGGCACCGCCCACGACGCGGTCTGCCCGCACCGGGTGCCGCGCAGCAGCGCCGCCTGAGACGGGCGGCGCCGCCCGTGTCAGGCCACCTGTCCGCCGTGCAGCTGCGTGTACGCCCCGCCCCGGCGCAGGAGTTCCTCGTGCGTCCCGGTCTCCAGGATGCGGCCCTCGCCCATCACCACGATCCGGTCCGCGCCGCGCACCGTGGACAGCCGGTGCGCCACCACGAACGTGGTCCGGCCGCGCAGCAGCCGGACCAGCGCCTGCTGGACCAGGGCTTCCGAGCGGGTGTCGAGCGCCGAGGTCGCCTCGTCCAGGATCAGCACCCGGGGATCGCGGATCAGGGCCCGGGCGATGGCGAGGCGCTGGCGCTGGCCGCCCGACAGCCGGGCCCCGCGTTCCCCGACGAGGGTGTCGAGGCCCTGCGGCAGCCGGTCGACGAACTCCAGCGCGTTGGCGTCGCGCAGCGCCGCCCGCACGCTCTCCTCGTCGGCGTCGTCCATGCCGTAGGCGACGTTCTCGCGGATCGTGCCGTCGAAGAGGATCGACTCCTGCGGTACGACCGACACGAAGCGCCGGTAGGTGCGCAGGTCGAGGGTGTTGATGTCGGTGCCGTCGAGCAGCAGCCGGCCGGCGGTCGGCCGGATGAAGCCGATGACGAGGTTGAGCACGGTGGACTTGCCGGCCCCGGACGCGCCGACCAGGGCGACGGTCTCGCCCGGCCGGACGGACAGGCCGAAGTCCCGTACGGCGGGCCGGTCGCCGTCCTCGTAGGCGTGCGCGACGTTCTCGAAGACGACGGCGCCGCGCACCGACGTCACCTCCGCCCTGCCCTCGTTGTCCTCCAGTTCGGGCGCCTGCAGCACCTCGCCGACCGAACGCACCGACTCCAGGCCCTTGGTGATGACGGGGGCCAGGCCCGCCAGCGTCGTCGTGGAGTTGGTGAGCGTGGTGAGGAAGGCGCTGAGCATCACGACGTCGCCCGGGGTGACGCCCCAGACGTCGTAGTACGACACCAGCGCGGCGCCCGCGAGGACCAGCACGCCGACCACGTTGAGGACGACCCAGGCCAGCGAGCCGAAGCGGCCGTTGACGAGGTCGAGGCGCATTCCGGAGGTCAGGAGCCTGCTCAGGGTGCCGTCCATGCGGTGCAGCGCCTTGCCCTCCAGACCGTGGGCCCGGGTGACCGGGATGAGGCGGGTCATCTCCGAGACGCGCGAGGAGAGGGTCTCGACCTCGTGCCGGAAGCGCTCGTTGTGCGTGCGCAGGCGGGCCCGCAGCCGGGCCACCACGAGCGCGGCGGCCGGGACGACGATCACGAAGACGGGGACGAACTCCGGTGTGCGCACGGCGATGATGACCAGTCCGCCGGTCAGGACCGTGAGGGCACCGAGTCCCGTCTCGGCGGTCTGCTGCACCATCTGCTCGACCGTCTCCACGTCCCGGACGACCTTGGCCTGCAGGACGCCGGCGCTGACGCGGGAGTGGTAGCCGATGGACAGCTGCTGCATGCGGGTGCACAGCGCCGAGCGCAGCGCGGTGCCCATGCGGCGGACGCTGCCGTACAGGAGGCGGACGTAGAGGACGTGCAGCGGATAGTTGATCACCAGGATGAACAGGATGATCCCGGTGCTCAGCAGGAGGTGTTCGATCGGCTGGTGCTGGACGACCGTGTCGATGATGGACGCCGTGATCAGGGGCAGCAGCCAGACGGGGCTGTGTTTGACGGTGAACACGCCGACCGCCGCCCACAGGCGGCGGCGGTCGGCGCGGAAGAGGTAGCCGAGGGTGCGGACGGGGTGTTCGTCGCGGTAGCGGTGGTCGAGGGGTCTTTCCGACGACGACGCCATCGGCGGGGGTCCTCCGGGGTGACGGGGTGTCAGACGGCGTCCAGCTGGGCGAGTTCCTCCGAGCTCAGTTCCAGGTCGGCGGCGGCGAGGGAGTCGAGGATCGTCTCCGGGCGGCTGGCACCCGGGATGGGCACGACGACCGGCGACTTGGCGAGCATCCACGCCAGGCACACGCGCTGCGGGCTCACCCCGTGCGCGTCGGCGACGCGGGCGAACGGCGCGTAGGCGGAGCCCAGTTCACTCGCCCGGGAGATGCCGCCGAGCGGGCTCCAGGGCAGGAAGGCGATGCCGAGCTCGTCGCACAGGTCGAGCTCGGGCTCGCTGGAGCGGAACGCCGGGGAGAACTGGTTCTGCACGGAGACCAGCCGCCCGCCGAGGATCTCCTGGGCCTGCCTGATCTGCTGGGGGTCGGCGTTGGAGATGCCCGCCATGCGGATCTTGCCCTCGTCGAGCAGGTCGCGGATCGCGCCGACGGACTCGGCGTAGGGCACCTTCGGGTCGGGGCGGTGGAACTGGTAGAGCCCGATGGCCTCGACGCCCAGCCGGCGCAGGGACGCCTCGCAGGCCTCCTTGAGGTACCGCGGGCTGCCGTCGAGGGTCCAACTGCCGTCGCCGGGCCGCAGATGACCGCCCTTGGTGGCGACCAGGACGTCCTTGCCCCGGTCGTGGGAGGCGAGGGCCTTGGCGATCAGGGTCTCGTTGTGGCCGACCTCGTGGGCGTCGCGGTGGTAGGCGTCCGCGGTGTCGATCAGGGTGACACCGGCGTCCAGGGCGGCGTGGAGGGTGGCGAGGGAGCGCGCCTCGTCCGGCCGGCCCTCGATCGACATGGGCATCGCGCCCAGCCCGATCGCGCTGACTTCTACGTCCCCGATGCGGCGGGTGTGCATGTGGTCGTGACCTCTTTCGCCTGGGCGTGGGGGTACCGGAACTCCTCCAGCCTGGACCGCCCGCGGGTCGGAGGTCCAATAGAGGAACGAGAACGGATTCAGCAGCCGGGGCGCTGAATCAGGGCGTCCGCCGGCGCGGTTGCGCGCGGCGCCGGCCGGTGTGCGACGCTCACTGCCGGACGGCCGCCGCGAGGGGCGGCACGGCGGAGAGGCGGCGGCATGCGCATCGGACTGCTCGGTACCGGCCCCTGGGCGGCCATGGCACACGCGCCCGCCCTCGGCGCGCATCCCGGCGTGGACTTCGCCGGGGTGTGGGGGCGCCGTCCGTCGGCCGCGAAGGAACTCGCCGACCGGTTCGGCACGCGTGCCTACGACGACGTCGACGCGCTGTTCGCCGAGGTGGACGCCGTGGCCGTGGCGCTGCCGCCGGCCGTCCAGGCGGAACTCGCGGTGCGCGCGGCGCGGGCGGGGCGTCATCTGCTGCTGGACAAACCGCTCGCGACGACGGTGGAGCAGGGGCGGGCCGTGGTGGACGCCGTGCGGGAGTCGGGAGTGGCGTCGGTGGTCTTCTTCACCACCCGTTTCCAGACGGAGCCCGCGGCGTGGATCGCCGAACAGGCCGGTGCGCGGGGCTGGTTCACCGGGCGCGCGCAGTGGCTGGGGGCGCTGTTCGGCCACGACAGCGGCAGCCCGTTCGCCGACTCGCCGTGGCGGCGGGAGAAGGGCGCGCTGTGGGACGTGGGCCCGCACGCGCTGTCCGTGCTGCTGCCGGTCCTCGGCGACGCCCGCGCGGTGACGGCCGCGGCACCCGGCCCCGGCGACACCGTCCACCTGGTCCTCGCCCACGCCGGCGGCGCGTCCAGCACCCTCACGCTCAGCCTCTCGGCGCCGCCCGCGGCGGCGGGAGCCGCCGTCGAACTGCGCGGCGAGCCGGGCGTGGCCGTACTGCCCACCAGTGACGAGGACGCCGTCACCGCTCTGGCCCACGCCGCCGACGCCCTGCTGACGGCCGTCGGCACCGGGCGGCCGCACGCCTGCGACGCGGCGTTCGGGCTGCGGGTCACGGAGATCCTGGCCGAGGCCGAGGCCCTGCTGGAGGGCCGCACCGGCTGAGGGGCGCGGCGGCCCGACCCCTGCCCCGCTCCTCCGGCATGCGCGCACCGGCCCGCCGTAGGAGCGTGGTGGTGTGAACAGGGTGACCGTCGAGCCGGCGCGCCGGGACCGAGGCCGGCGCGGCTGGCTGCGGGGGGCGCCGCCGCCGTGGTGGGTGAGGGCTCTGCCGGTCGTCCTGATCGCGGGCGTGTGCACGGCGACGCTGATCAGCCCCGACCCGCTCGACATCGGCTTCCTGCTGGGCGCGATCCCGCCGCTGGCCGTTCTCTCGTACGGCCCCTGGGCGACCGCGCTCCTCGGTGTCGCCGTGGTCGCCGTGCTCAACGTGCCGGCCTTCCACCTGGACAGCCCCGGCAACACCGACCTGCTGACCATCGTCTTCGTCGCGGTGCTGAGCGTGTTCGTGTCCTACGTGCGCAGTCACCGCGACGCCCAGCTGGACCTGGAGAGCACGGTCGCCGAGGCGGCGCAGCGCGCGGTCGTGCCGCCGCTGCCGGAGCGCGTCGGCGCGGTGCGCTGCGCAGGCCTGTACCGGGCCGCGCAGCGGGGCACCCTGGTCGGCGGCGACTTCTTCGACGTGCGCGAGGGGCCCTACGGCGTACGGGCCGTGCTCGGCGACGTGCAGGGGCACGGGCTGTCCGCGATCTCCACGGTGGCCTCCCTGCTGGGGGCCTTCCGGGAGGCGGTCCTGGACCAGCCGGACCTGGAGTCGGTCGCCGCCCGGCTCGACCGCAGGCTGGTGACGGACTCCGCGTCGTCGCGGTACCCCGAACTGTTCGCGACCGCCGTCCTGCTGGAGTTCTCACCGGACGCGCGCTCGGTGCGGCTGGTCTCCTGCGGGCATCCGGCGCCCCTGCTGCTGCGCGGCCGGGAGGCCACCGAGGTCGAGCTGACGGCCTGCCTGCCGCTCGGGCTCGGCCTGCCCGGCGGGGGCCCGCCCGCCGGGCTCACCCTGCGGCTGGAGCCCGGGCACAGTCTATTCCTGGCGTCGGACGGCGTCAGCGAGGCACGGGACGGGGACGGCGCCTTCTACCCGCTGCCCGACCGCCTCGCGGCGCTGGCCGACAGCGACCCCGCCGTACTGGCCGAGCGGGTCTGGACGGACCTTCTGCGCCACTGCCCCGCCGTCGTGGACGACGTGACGATGCTGGTGCTCACGCCCGCGTCACCGGTCGGCCGCTGACGTCGCCCCGGGCGGCGGCCTGCTCCTGGTCGCCCTCGGCGTCGATGTGCGGCAGGATCCGGTCGAGCCAGCGCGGTGTCCACCAGGCACGCGGCCCCAGCAGCGTCATCACGGCCGGCACCATCAGCAGCCGCACCACGGTCGCGTCGATCAGCACGCTCACCGCGAGGCCCAGTCCGAGCATCTTGACGACGATGTTGTCGCTGACGATGAAGGCCGCGAAGACGCTCACCATGATCAGGGCCGCGCAGGTGATCACCCGGGCGGTGATCTCGAGGGCGTGGGCGACCGACGCCTTGGCGTCCCCGGTGCGCAGCCAGGCCTCGTGGACGCGGGAGAGCAGGAAGATCTCGTAGTCCATGCTCAGCCCGAAGATGATGGCGAACATCATCATCGGCACATAGCTCTCGATGGGCACCTTGCCGTTGACGCCCAGCGCGGGCCCGCCCCAGCCCCACTGGAAGACGGCCACCACGACGCCGTACGAGGCCCCGATCGACAGGACGTTCAGGACGGCCGCCTTCACCGCGACGAGCAGGCCGCGGAAGACGGCCAGGATGATCAGGAAGGCCAGCCCGACGACGACGGCGATGATCAGCGGCAGCCGGCTGGCGACGATGTCGCGGAAGTCGACCTGGGCCGCCGTGGTGCCGGTGACGTAGCCCTTGGCGGAGGTGCCGGAGACGGCGTCGGGGAGGGTGTGGTGGACCAGCCGGTTGGTCAGGTCCGTGGTGGTGGCGCTTTGCGGGGACTCCTTGGAGTACACCGTGCCGACCAGGACGTCTCCGTCCTTGGTGGGCGTCAGCTGGGTGACCGTGGAGGCTCCGGAGACGCCGTCGAGGGTCTTCTGTGCCTGGGAGGACAGGCCGGAGCGCTGGGAGGAGGGGACGGTGCTCTGGTCGATGACGACGGTGAGCGGGCCGTTGGAGCCGGGACCGAAGGCGTCGGTCATCAGGTCGTAGGCGCGCCGGTCGGTGAAGGACGTGGGGTCGGCGCCGTCGCCGATGTGCCCGAGCTGGAGGGACAGCACCGGGATGGCGAGGACGACGACGGTCGCCACGCCCACCGCCAGGAACTGCCAGGGCCGGCGCTCCACGCGCTGCGCGTAGCGGTGCCAGGTGCCGTGCGGTGTGGCGCCGGGCTCGGCGTCGGTCTCGGCGACGGGCCGGCGCACGTGGTAGCGGTCGATGCGTGTGCCGAGCAGCCCGAGCAGGGCGGGGACCAGGGTCAGCGCCGCGGCGACGGCCGAGACGACCGTGACGGCGGCGGCCAGGCCGAGTTTGCCGATGAAGCTCACGTCGGACGCGTACAGGCCGCCCAGCGCGATGATCACGGTGCAGCCGGAGACGAGGACGGCCCGCCCGCTGGTGGCGGTGGCGTGCCCGGCGGCGCGCACCGGGTCGGCGCCGTTCATGAGGTTCTGGCGGTGCCGGGTGACCAGGAACAGGGCGTAGTCGATGCCCACGCCGAGACCGATCATCGTGGCCAGGGTCGGCGAGACGGTGGCGAACTCGAACGCCGCGGCGAGCAGGCCCAGGCAGGCGAGGCCGCCGACCGCGCCCACCAGCGCGGTCAGCAGCGGCAGGCCGGCGGCGACCACGCTGCCGAAGCCGATGAGGAGCACGACGATCGCGACGCCGAAGCCGATCAGCTCGCTCACCCGGTCGTCGGGTGCGGGCCGGGCCAGTTCGCCGAGCGGGCCGCCGTACTCGACCTGCGCCCCGGCGGAGCGCAGCGGCTGCACCGCCTTGTCGACGCCGTTCAGGTAGCTGTCGCCGAGGGTGGAGGGCTGGGTGTCGAAGCGAACGGTGATGTAGGCGGTCCTGCCGTCCGAGGACAGCGGGCCGACCTCGGACGCGGGGGTGGACAGCGGGTTCTGCGCGGACAGCACGTGCGGCAGCTTCTGCAGGTCGCCGACGGTGCTCGACATCTGCGAGTTGAGGGCGTTCAAGGACTTGTCGCCGTCGTGCAGGACGATCTGGCTGCTGTACCCGCCCGCCGCGGGATCGTGCTTCTTCAGGACGTTCAGACCCTGCTGGGACTGGACTCCCGGGAGGGAGAAGTTGTCGGAGAAGCCGCCGCCCACGGTCCGGTTGAGGACCTGCAGGACGACCAGGGCGACCAGCCAGGCCACGATCACGATCAGGAAATGCCGGGCGCACCACTCCCCCAGCCGCCGCAGGACGCCTCCGCGGGCGGTCCCCGTTTCCCCCCTCGTGGTGTGCCTCGGTGGCATGGCCTTGGTCTCTCCCGTGGGCCAGACAATCGTCCTCATCATTAGACGCCCGCCCCGTCACTCCGGCATCTCGGGTCACCTTCCGGATGCACAAGAGGCCCGGGCGTTGAATGGTGATATCGGAACCGGGTACAGCACCGGGACCGCGCAACAGCCCCGGACACGAGGAGCAGAGATCATGCCGATGTCACAGCCCGACGCGTCCGCGTCGTCCGAGGACCGCGTCACCCCGGACGCCCTGCTCCACACCCGCACCGGCACCGAGGTCTCGCCCGAGGACCTCGTCCTCGCGGCAGGAAAGGACATCACGCCCCGCAGCCTGGAATGGGCCAGGCACAAGCTGGAGAGCGAGGGCGAGGCCGCCATGGAGAAGCTGCTGCCCTAAGGCGTGTCCTTCGCCAGGCACAGCACCGGGACCCGCTGGACCAGGTTGTTGGCGAACCCGCCCCGGTTCCAGGGCTGCTGGAGCGGCTGGGTGTGGCCCTCGGCGTCGGTGGCCCGGGCGCTGAGTTCGTGCTCGCCCTCGGTGGCCGTCCACACGAGGTGCCAGCGGCGCCACGCCCACGGCCCGCCGTCCTCCGGGTCCAGCTCGGCCTCCTGCCAGCTGCGTCCCGCGTCCGTGCTGACCTCGACGCGGGTCACCGGGGCCCGTCCCGACCAGGCGCGCCCTTCCAGCGGCACCGGGCCGGGCCGCACCACCCTGGCCCGGGACATGAAGTCGGGGAAGCCGGGCGGGACGAGCAGCGCGCGCGGCACGATCCGGGTGACCGGCTCGCCGTCCTCGCCGGACTCCTGGCGCAACCGGTAGGCGACCGCCTGCTGGAAGCCGGTGAACGGCGCGTCGGTGACGGTGACTTCGCGCAGCCACTTCACGTGCGCCATGCCGTACCAGCCGGGCACGATCAGCCGCAGCGGGCGGCCGTGCTGCGGCGGCAGCGGGGCGCCGTTCATCGCGTGGGCGACCAGCACCTCGGGTTCGGTGCCCGTGGCCACGTCGAGCGGCAGGGACCGCTGGTAGTCCTGCTCGACCCCGCGCTCCACGCCGTGGTCGGCGCCGGTGAAGACCACGTCGACGGCGTCCGCGTCCGCTCCCGCCTCGGCGAGCAGCAGCCGCAGCGGTACGCCGGTCCACTCGGCGGTGCCGACCGCCTCGACCAGCCAGGGCTGGCTGACCGGGCGGGGCGTCAGCAGCGCGCGGCCGTTGCCCGCGCACTCCAGCGTCACCCGGGTGGTGACCTGGGGAAACGCCTTCAGGTCGGCCAGGTTCAGCCTGAGCGGACGGCGGACGCGGCCCGCGACGGTCAGCTCCCAGGCCGTGTCGTCGGGGACATAGGGGATGTCGTAGTGGGTCAGCACGTAGTGCAGACCGGGCGGGGTGACGTCGTAGCGGAGCGCCTCCAGCGGCAGACCGTGGTTGCGGGTGGCCAGCGCCAGTTCGTCCCGGCCGATGCCCTCGTCGGGGGCGGCCAGCCGGGCGGGGCTGCTTGTGTCGGCGAGTCGATGGCCCATGGGCGCATTCTCGCGCTCGCCGGGCGGATCGGCACCTCCTCGGATGCCGGCGGGCAACTGCCGGACGGTCGGGCGGGGTTCGGATCGATCAAAGGACATCCGTTGACCGTTCGCCCTTTCTAAGAGGGCCTTCGGACTGACAGACTCCCGAGGGTGCCCGACTTCGACATACTCGTCATCGGATCCGGCCCGGGCGGCCAGAAGGCCGCCATCGCCGCGGCCAAGCTCGGCCGCCGGGTCGCCGTCGTCGACCGCCCCGACATGGTCGGCGGGGTCTCCATCCACACCGGCACCATCCCCTCGAAGACCCTGCGCGAGGCCGTGCTGTACCTGACCGGCCTGACCCAGCGGGATCTGTACGGGCAGAGCTACCGGGTCAAGGAGGACATCACCGTCGCCGACCTGACCGCCCGCACCCAGCACGTCGTGGGCCGCGAGGTCGACGTCATCCGCAGCCAGCTCTCCCGCAACCAGGTCGACCTCTTCGCGGGCACGGGACGCTTCGTCGACCCGCACACCGTCGCGCTGCGGGAGGTGACCGGCAACGAACGCCTGCTCAGCGCCGAGAACATCATCATCGCCACCGGCACCCGGCCGGCGCGGCCGGACAGCGTCGAGTTCGACGGCCGTACGATCATGGACTCCGACAACGTCCTGGAGCTCGAACGCGTCCCGCGCTCCATGGTCATCGTGGGCGCCGGGGTGATCGGCATGGAGTACGCCTCCATGTTCGCCGCGCTGGGCAGCAAGGTGACGGTGGTGGAGAAGCGGCCCGGGATGCTCGACATGTGCGACGTCGAGATCATCGAGGCGCTCAAGTACCACCTGCGGGACCTCGCCGTGACCTTCCGGTTCGGCGAGACGGTCGCCGCGGTGGAGCGTCATGCGCGCGGCACGCTCACCGTCCTGGAGAGCGGCAAGAAGATCCCCGCCGACGCCGTGATGTACTCGGCCGGCCGGCAGGGCCTGACCGACGAACTCGACCTCGACAAGGCCGGGTTGACGGCCGACCGGCGCGGCCGGATCACGGTCGACGAGCACTACCGCACCGAGGTGCCGCACATCTACGCCGTCGGTGACGTCATCGGCTTCCCCGCGCTCGCGGCCACGTCGATGGAGCAGGGCCGTTCGGCCGCCTACCACGCCTGCGGGGAGCCGGTCGGGCAGATGGCCGGCCTGCAGCCCATCGGCATCTACACGATTCCCGAGATCAGCTTCGTGGGCCGGACCGAGGACCAGCTCACCGAGGACAGCGTGCCGTTCGAGGTGGGCATCTCCCGCTACCGCGAACTGGCCCGCGGCCAGATCATCGGAGACTCGCACGGCATGCTGAAGCTGCTCGTCTCCCCCGAGGACCGCAGACTGCTCGGCGTGCACTGCTTCGGCACCGGCGCCACCGAGCTGATCCACATCGGGCAGACCGTGATGGGCTGCGGCGGCACCGTGGACTATCTGATCGACGCGGTGTTCAACTACCCGACGCTGGCGGAGTCGTACAAGGTCGCCGCCCTGGACGCCACCAACCGGCTGCGGCAGATCGACCACATCGGCGACTGAGCGCCGGACCGGCCGCCGCCGGCTCCGGGTCAGCCGCCCGGCAGCTCCGTGTCGTCCTCGACGACGTGGACGGCGGCCTCCTCGGCGCCGGCGGCGCCGCCGTCGATGCCCACGTCGGAGGCGATGGTCTCCTTGGTGGTGTCGGGGTGGGCGCCCTCGTCGGGGGCGACCAGCCGGCCCGCGCGGTCCGTGCCGGCCTCGGGGTCGAGCGGTTCGCCCTCGCCGCCGGGGAGGTCGCCGATCTCGTCGCCGGGCGGCGCCGTCACGTCGGGGACCTCCTCGGCGAGCCGCTGGTCGAGGCTCTCGCCGTCGTGCTGCTCGGCCGCGGTCGTGCCGTGCTTGTTCACGCCCAGCGGCTTCTCCGGCGGGGAGTAGCCCTCGTCGAGGGTGGTGTCGTAGTCGCGTTCGTCGAGGGCGTCCTGCAGGTCGAGCGGCGCCGCGTCCTCCTGCTCCTCGTTGGTTCCGGTGGGCTGGTAGGCGTCGTCGGCCATCGGGTCGGTGCCCATGAGTACCTCCTGGCGCACTGCGGCGGATCGCTTCGTACGGTGTCCTGATCCGCGTTTCCCGTTGTGCGCCGTCCAACCTCCCCGGCCCCGTGCGGCTCATGAGATTACCCATTGGTCAATCTTGAAAGCTCAAAGTGTGGGGCTATCATCACTCGCACACACGCTGTGACTACCCGGCGACGCACTGGCCGGGCGCGATCCACCACGCCTTTCGCCTGCCTCTGCCCCGAGGTCAACCCCCGTCGGGCAGAAGCTGGTTCACCACCCCCCACCTCCCTTACGGCGTCGGGGCCGGGCCGGCCTCGCGTCGCGCAATACGGAAAGCAGCGCAACCATGAGCATCAACAGGGGCAGAGGGCTGCAGGCCAATGCCCTCGGTACGTTCGACACCGTGGTGATGGCCGTCGCGGGCAGCGCCCCGGCGTACTCCATCGCCGCCACCACGGCGGTCCTCGTCGGCGCGGTCGGGCTCGCCAGCCCGGCCGCGCTGTTGTACTGCGCGATACCCATGCTGGGCATCGCCCTCGCCTTCAGCTACCTCAGCCGTATCGACGTCAACGCGGGCGCCAGCTACTCCTGGGTGGGCCGCACGCTTCATCCGTTCCTGGGCTTCATCAGCGGCTGGGCGCTGGTGATCTCGGCGACCATCTTCATGGTCGCGGGATCGCTGCCGGCCGGTTCGATGACCCTGGCCCTGTTCGACTCCGGGCTCGCCGACAACACGGCGCTGTCCACGGTCGTCGGCGCGGCCTGGTTCGTGATCATGCTGCTGGTGGTGCTGGGCGGGGCCCGGCTCACCGTGCGCGCGCAGCTCGTCATGTCCGGCGTGGAGCTGGCCGTTCTGGCGCTGTTCGCGGTCCTCGCCTTCTTCCACACCGGCAACGCCCGCGCCTTCGACTGGTCCTGGCTGGGCTTCTCCCACTTCGACGGGGTGGCCGGCTTCGCCTCGGGCGCGCTCGTCGCGGCCTTCTACTACTGGGGCTGGGACGTCACCAGCAACCTGAGCGAGGAGACCCGCAACAGCCGTCGTACGACGGGACTCGCGGGCCTGATCGGGGTCGGCATCGTCTTCCTGCTGTTCGAGGTGTTCACCGTCGCGGTGAACGTGATCCTGTCGTCGAAGCAGATCGAGGACAACGACGCGAACGTGCTGGGCGTGCTCGGCGAGGAGGTCTGGCCGGGCTGGGGCGGCAAGCTGCTGATCGTGGCGGTGATGCTGTCGACCATCGCCACGCTGGAGACCACCCTCATCCAGGTCACGCGCTCGCTGTTCGCCATGGGCCGCGACCGCACGATGCCCTCCGCGCTGGGCAAGGTGCACCGCACCTGGAACACCCCGTGGGTGGCGATCGCCGTGGTCGGCGGGGTGGCGCTGGCGATGTTCATCGCGTCCAACGCCCTCGGTTCCGTGGGGGAGATCCTCGGCGACGCGATCTCGGCGATCGGTCTGCAGATCGCCGTGTACTACGGCCTCGCGGGCCTGGCCGTGGTGGTCGCGTACCGCAAGATGCTGCTGAAGTCGGTGGGCAACTTCGTGCTCGGCGGTCTGTGGCCGCTGTTCGGCGCCCTGTTCATGTTCTGGATCTTCGTCGAGTCGCTGGGCGAGCTCGACCCCGCGGCGATCGCCATCGGCATCGGCGGCCTGGCCGTCGGTCTCGTGCCGATGCTCTGGTACTGGAGACAGGGCAGCGACTACTACCGGCCGGCCCGGCTGGACGCCAGCCGCACGGTGGAGGCGGAGTACGTGCCCGAGGACCTGGCGGTGGCGAGCAACCATGCCTACGAGGGTCTCCCGACCGACTTCTGAGGGAGACTCCCCCGATGGCGCGCGACCGTTTCGCCCCCGACTTCGACCCCGACTGCGGCGACGCCGCCCTCAGCAACGCCTCGCACGACATCGTCATCGGCCGCTGGCAGGGCCTCAGGGACCTGCTGCGGACCACCGGCCCCGAGTGGCTCGCCCGCGGCCACCGGGTCCGCACGCTCGCCCAGGCCTGCGCGAGCAGTTCGACCGCGGAGACCTGGGTGGCCGCCGAACCGTACAGCGCGGACGCGCTGGTGCTGCGGGCGGCGACGGAGACGGCCCGGGCGTTCAACGTGGCCATCGCCGCGGGCCGGGGCGCGCCGATCGACCAGCACCGCATCGACACCGCGGTGACGGCGTGCCTGCAGGCGGCGGAGGCCTATCTGGACGATCCGACGCCGTGGATCTCGCTGATCTCCGTGGCGCGGCTGTACCCGCAAGGGGTGCGCCGGCAGGAACTGGCGCGCTGGTGGGACGAGTTGCACCAGCGTGACCCGTACAGCGTGGAGGGTCATCTGCAGGTCCTGCACTACTACTCGGCCCGCTGGCACGGCAGCCACGGTCTGATGTACGACTTCGCCCGCGACGCCGCCGGAGTGGCGCCGCCGGGCTGCGCGCTGCCGGTGCTGGTGCAGTACGCGCGCGTGGAGGAGTACCGCTTCGCCCTGGACGCCGGTCACAGCGGCCGCAGCGCGGTGGGTCTCGGGCAGCACTGGACCAACGACGGTGCGGTCGGTGACGTGCGGCGCACCTGGCAGCGCTGGATCATGGGGCGGGTCGAGAGCGAGATCGCCCCGGGCGAGCTGCGCGACTTCAACTACCTTGCGCACGCGGCCTGTCTGGCCGGCGACAAGGAGGTCGCGGGGCCGTTGATGCGGATGCTGGGCCGGCGCGCGACGCGCACGCCCTGGTCGTACACCGGGGACGCGGAGCAGCAGTTCGTCAAGTGGCGCAAGGAACTGCGGCTGCGGGGCTGAGGTGCGGCGGGTCTACTCGGCGGCCTGCTCGGCCGGCCGGGCCAGGCCCGCCGTCCACTTCTCCTCGATGCGGCCGAACTTCCACACCAGCAGGGCGACGATCCAGGTGGCGAAGAAGAGGCCGACGATCACGAACCCCACGACGTTGAGGTCGACTCCCGCGACCCGGTCCCAGAAGGGGCCGTGCAGGCCGAGCTTCTGGGCGAGCAGACCGAGGAGTTCGACGGTGCCGATGAGCAGGGCGACGGCGACCGACAGGCCGGTGATGGTGAGGTTGTAGTAGACCTTGCGGACCGGCTTGGAGAAGGCCCAGCCGTAGGCGAAGTTCATGAACGAGCCGTCGATGGTGTCGAGCAGCGACATTCCGGCGGCGAACAGCACCGGCAGGCACAGGATGGCGTACCAGGGCAGGCCCGAGGCCGCGCCCGAGCCGGCCAGCACGAGCAGCGCGATCTCGGTGGCGGTGTCGAAGCCGAGGCCGAAGAGGAGTCCGAGCGGGTACATCTGCCACGACTTGGTGATCGACTTCATGACGCGGCCCAGCAGCCGGTTCATGAAGCCCCGTTTGTCGAGCTGTTCTTCGAGGGCGGCCTCGTCGAAGTGGCCGGAGCGCATCTGGCGGAAGACCTTCCAGATGCCGGCCAGGATGACGAGGTTGATGGCCGCGATGACGTAGAGGAACGTCCCGGAGACGGTCGTGCCGATCACTCCGGTGACGTCGTGCAGTTCCGAGCCGCCGTCGCGGACCGGTCCGGCGACCGCCTTGATCCCGAAGGACAGCAGCAGCGCCAGGACGAAGACGACGCTGGAGTGGCCGAGGGAGAACCAGAAGCCCACCGACAGGGGCCGTTTGCCCTCGCCCATGAGCTTGCGGGTGGTGTTGTCGATGGCTGCGATGTGGTCGGCATCGAAGGCGTGCCGCATGCCCAGGGTGTAGGCGGTGACGCCGATGCCGATGCCGAAGGACTTCTCACCGATGCTGTAGTGCTCGGGCGCGACGATCCCGACGAGCGTGAACCAGCCGATGACGTGCAGGGCGATCACGAAGGCGGCCATGCCGCCGACCCTGGTCCACTCCTCGCGGGTCATGGAGGTGCGGACGCGGTGCCAGGTCATACGGGTGGTTCTCTCTTCCGGGTGCGTGACGGTCGCGGCGGGCAACATGATGCCATCCTCCCGTACTTGCACATTGGTTGCAGTAAAGCCCGCGGCAGATCTTCACCATGGGCGGGGAAAGGGTCCGGGCGGCTGCGGCCAGGGAGACGCCCGGCGCGGTCTCACAGCGTGCGACGTCGCACCAGCACGCCCAGGATCAGCAGGCCCGGCAGCAGGGGCAGCCAGCCGGTCAGGAGGCGGTAGCCGAGGACGACGGAGGCGGCCGCGGGGGCCGGGGCGCCGGCGGCCGTGAGGGCGAGGGCGAGGGCCGCGTCGAGGGAGCCGAGACCGCCGGGGGTGGGCAGCAGGGCGGCGGCGCCGCTCGCGGCGAGGTAGAGCAGTGCCACCCGGTCCGCGGCCAGCGGCAGGGCGACGGCCCGGGTGACGGCGACGAGGACGAGGGCGTGCAGCGCGACGAAGGCCGCCGAGCCGCCCCACA
>NZ_JAMGBF010000269.1 GCF_023516615.1 Streptomyces panaciradicis | reverse complement strand
CCAAGGCGCTCCTCGTCGACCGGGACGCGCTCGCCACCGCCCAGCGCGAAGGCGATGTCCTGGCCGCCAACGCCGTCCTCATGGACGCCTACAACACCGACGTCCGCCCCCTCCTCGCCGACGTCCGCACCGAGATGGGCCTCGACCCCGACCCCATCGCCGCCTACCACCGCTCCGGATGGGCGGAGAAGATCGTCGAGGAACGGGTCGGCGGGCAGCAGGCCGGCTGGGGCGCCTGAGGCGGGCCCGGCAGGTCAGTCCTCTCCCATGCCGAACGAGTCGTGGACGGGCCGCACCTCGACGGCCACGACATGGAAGTCGAGGACGCGCCCGGCGATCTCCCGCGCCCGCTCCGGGGTGGCGCACTCGACCACGTAGTAGGCGGTGAGCTGCTCGGTCGCTCCGGTGAGCGGGCCGTTCGTCCCGGTGGCGGCTTCTTCGCCGTACCGGAGGGTGGTCGTGTCGCGCGGGTAGGCCAGTCCGGCGCCGTTCAGCATCTCGCCGGTGCCCCGCAGGTCCTCGTGGAGGGCCTCGTGCCGCTGGAAGACGTCCGCGCGTTCCGCGGGCGTCATGGCCTCGGTCGCCGCCGGGTCGGCGTACATGAGGATCATGTACTTCATGCCGCCGCCTCCGATTCCCGGGCCACCGAGGTGGCCGCTCGGACGAGTGCCGCCGTGGCCGTCGAGCGGGACTGCTGGGGCCAGGCGATGCAGAGGGTGGCCGGTGGGGCGTCCGGGACGGTGCGGTAGAGGACGCCCGGGCGCGGATAGCGGCTCGTGACCGACTCCGGGAGCAGGGTCACCAGCTTGCCGAGTTCGACGAGCGCGAGGAGCTGGGCGAGGTCGGCGATCGAGTGCCGCTCCATCATCAGGTCCAGGTAACGGCACAGGCCGTGCGAGTCGCCGGGTACCACGCCGGGCAGGGCGAGGTCGGCGAGGGTGATGTCGTCCCGGTCCGCGAGCGGGTGGGTGACGGGGAGAGCGGCGAGGCGGGGCTCGACGGTCACCACTTCGGCGTCCAGGCCCGTCTGGTCGAAGGGGCCGAACAGGAGCGCCGCGTCCGCCTCGCCCTCGCGCAGCAGTCTGACCTGCTCGCCCCAACCGGAGAGGCGGACCGTGACGGGCCGGGCCTCCGGCTCGGCGGCGAAGCGGGCCAGAATCGGTTCCAGCAGACCCGCGTCACCGTCGGCCTTGACCGCCAGGACGAGCTTGGGGCTCGGGTCGGCCGCACGCTGGGCGCGCCGGCCGGCCGCCTGGAGGGCGTCCAGGGCGATCCGGGCCTCCGAGAGCAGGACGGTGCCGGACGGGGTGAGGGCGACGCTGTGGGTGGTGCGCTCGAAGAGGGTGATGCCGAGGTCCGCCTCGAGTTTGCGGATGGCGCGGGACAGGGGCGGGGCGGAGATGCCCAGCCGTTCGGCCGCGCGGGCGAAGTTGAGTTCCTCCGCCACGGCGACGAAGTAGCGCAGTGACCGGGACTCCATGGCCTGGCACCTCCATTCGGTGTTACCCGGAGGGTAACAAGCGGGACCCCGCTGATCCTTCCCCGCAGGAGCGTCCGGGCACAGGATCGAGGTACGCGGCCCCCGGTACCGGCACAGGTGACGGGCGTGCACCGCCTTTCCCGCGAACCGTTTTGGAGCTTCCGCATGTTTGTCATCACCACGCCCACCGGTCAGATCGGCGGACAGGTCGTCGACCGGGTCCTCGACGCCGGGCACCCCGTCCGCCTGATCGCGCGGGATCCCGGCCGGCTCTCCCCCGAGGTGCGTGAACGGGTCGAGGTCGTCCAGGGCTCGCACACCGACCCCGGTGTTCTCATGGCGGCCTTCGCCGGTGCGGAGGGCGTGTTCTGGGTGATCCCGCCGGACCACCGCACCGTTGATCTCGAGCGCCACTATCTGGACCCGACACGGTCGGCGTGCGAGGCGCTCGTCGCGAACGGCGTCGACCGGGTCGTCAGTGTGTCGACCATGGGCCGCGGCATCGAGAAGAACGCCGGGCACCTGTCGGCCGCGCGCGCCGCCGAGGAACTGATCGCCGCCACGGGCGTGAAGTCCCGGGCGCTGCGGCCTCCGTTCTTCATGGAGAACCTGCTCCGCCAAGTCGACGCGATCAAGAGCCGGGGCACCTTCTTCCTGCCGAGCGACCGGGACCGCACCCTCGCGCTCGTCGCCACCCGCGACATCGCCGCACGGGGCGCCGAGCTGCTGCTCGACGGCTCGTGGAGCGGACAGGGCGGTGTACCCGTGGTCAGCCCGGACTCCCTCACGCCCGACGGCATGGCGGAAGTCGTCAGCGAAGTGCTGGAGCGGACGGTCCGGTACCAGCAGCTTCCCCTCGACGCGTACAAGTCGATGATGCTCGACAACGGGGCGAGCGAGGCCTCGGCCCAGGGTGTGGCCGACATGGCCGTCGCCCAGAACGAGGGGGCCTACGACGAGGAGCACCGCACCGCACGGCCGAGCCCGACCGGCTTCCGCCAGTGGTGCGAGGAGGTGCTGAGGCCGGCGGTCCTCGCCTGAGCACCGCCGACGGCACGGTCACTCGGGGCGGAGAACGAAGGCCGCCGTCACTCCGGGGCGGAGAACGGATGCCACGGTCACTCCGGGGCGGAGAACAGATGCCGGATCGCCGCCGGCGGCCAGGCGGGTGCGGTGTACGGCCGCCGGAAGGTACGGCGGCCCGAGCCGACCTCGAACGGCTCGTCCTCACCGGGGAGGCGGATCTCGGCCCGCGTGCTGGGCGGCACCAGGACCTCGACGACCAGGGTGTCCCCCTCGATCCGCCAGCCCGCCTCGGCACGCCCGTACGGCGTCTCGTGCGCCGCCCGCGCGAAGGTGAGGCCGCCGCCGGGCACGGGGGCGATCCGCAGCCGGCGCCAGCCGGGTTCGACGGCCTCCAGACCGGCGACCGTGCGGTGGAGCCAGTCGGCGACGGCGCCGAGGGCGTAGTGGTTGAAGGAGGTCATCTCGCCCGGGTTGATGCTGCCGTCGGGCAGCATCGAGTCCCAGCGTTCCCACACGGTGGTGGCCCCCATGGTCACCGGATACAGCCAGGACGGGCAGCCCTCCTCCAGCAGCATCCGGTACGCCGACTGCGGCTCCCCGGCCGCGCACAGCGCGTCGCAGATCAGCGGCGTACCGGCGAATCCCGTGGCGATGCGGAAGCCGGCCTTGCGCACGATGAACGCCAACCGCTCTGCCGCTCCCCGCCGTTGGCGTTCCGTCGGCAGCAGGGCGAAGCACAGCGCCAGCGCGTAGGCCGTCTGCGCGTCACTGGCGAGCCGTCCGGCCGGGGTGACGAACTCCTCGGTGAACGCCGCCCGTACGGACCGTGCGAGCTCCTCGTAGCGCACGGCGTCGTCCTTCTCCCCGAGCAGCCGTGCCGTCTCGGCGAGGACGTCGGCCGAGCGGGCGACGTAGGCGTTGGCGACGAGGTCGCCGTCGGTGCGGGCGGCCCCCGGGTCCTCGGGCGGCGCCGCCGGGTCCAGCCAGTCGCCGAGCTGGAAGTCCTGCCGCCACAGGCCGCCGCCCTCCTCGGTGAGCCGGGCCGCCACCTCCATCCAGGCGCGCATGCTCGGATACTGGGCGCGCAGCACCCCGAGGTCGCCGAAGCGCCGGTACAGCGTCCACGGCAGCAGCACCGCCACGTCGGCCCACACGGCGTGCGGGGTGCCGCCGAAGTCGAACGGCAGGACGTCGGGCACGACCAGCGGCGGGACCCGGTCGGCCCGGGCGAGCTGTTCGGCGGCGAGATCGCGCAGCCAGCCTCCGAGCATGCCGGAGCAGTCGTACAGGAAGGACGCGGTGGGGCCGAAGACCTGGATGTCGCCGGTCCAGCCGAGGCGTTCGTCGCGTTGCGGGCAGTCGGTGGGCACGTCCAGGAAGTTGCCGCGCATTCCCTGGACGACGTTCTCGTGGAGCCGGTTGACCAGGTCGTGCGAGCAGGCGAACCAGCCGGTGCGCGCCATGTCGGTGTGCAGGACCACGGCTTCGACGGCGGCCGGGTCGAACTCACCCGGCCAGCCGTCGACTTCGGCGTACCGGAAGCCGTGGAAGGTGAAGCGGGGTTCGTACGTCTCCACGCCCGTGCCGGCGAGCGTGTACGTGTCGGTGGCGGCGGCGTGCCGCAGGGGCCGGACGCCGAGTTCGCCGTGTTCCAGCACTTCGGCGTGGCGCAGGGTGACCGTGTGCCCGGCCGGGCCCGACAGCCGGATGCGCAGGCGTCCGACGAGGTTCTGGCCGAAGTCGAGGACGGTCCTGCCGGACGGTGTGGTGATCACGTCGAGCGGAGCGACGGTCTGGGTGCGGCGCATGGGCGGGCCTGTCGGCGCCACCAACTCGGCTTCGGGGAGCGGGAGTTCGGTGACGGATGTCCAGTCGGCGAGGTCGTGGCCCGGTTCGGACCAGCCGGGGCGCGCGAGCCGGGCGTCGTGGACCTCGCCGTCGTAGATCTCCGAGCGCAGGACGGGCCCGGTCGTGGCGCGCCAGGTCGCGTCGGTGGCGACGGTGGTGACGGTTCCGTCGGGGTGGGTGACCTCCAGTTGGGCGAGGAGGGCGCGCCGGTCGCCGTAGAGGTTGCGGCGGCCGCCGCCGAAGCCGAGCCGGCCGGTGTACCAGCCCTCGCCGAGCAGCGCGCCGATCGCGTTGTCGCCCTCGCGCAGGAGGGAGGTGACGTCGAAGGTCTGATAGCGCAGGCGGTGGTGGTACGAGGTCCAGCCGGGGGCCAGGACATGGTCGCCGACCGGGCTGCCGTTGATCTCGGCCTCGTAGACGCCGTACGCGGTGATGTACAGCCGTGCCGACGCGACCGCCTTGCCGAGGGAGAAGGTGCGGTGCAGCAGCGCCACGGGGAGGGGGGCGTCGGAGGCGTCGCGGTCGGGGGTGACGGGGCGGGCGGTCCAGTCGGTACGGTCGAGCAGTCCCGTCTCGGCCCGGGTGAGCGGGGACCAGTCGGACGCCTCTGCGCCCTCGCCCCACACCTGGACCCGCACCCCGACCCGGCTGCGGGAGCCGAGCCGGGGGCCCGGCCAGTCCACCAGCACGGAATCGGCGCCCTCGATGCGCCCGGTGTCGGTGAGGACCGTGCCGTCGGCATCGGTGATCTCGACGCGGTAGGCCCGCTGCGTCCAGTCCGGCGCGTCGGTCTCGGTGCGCCAGCTCAGGCGGGGCCGGGACTCGCCGATACCGACGGGCTCGCGGTGGTGTTCGAGAACAGGGGCCGTGACCCTCATCGGACGGTCTCCTTCTCCCGGACGGCGGTGATACGGCGGGCCGCCCTCGGGCATTTCGGTGATGGCACGTGTCACTGATACCGAAAGATTGCGTGAAACGTTTCACGCATCGTGAAGGCGACACGGCCGTCCGTCAAGGGTTCGGACGGGCGAAAGCTTTCCGTCTGACGATGCCGACTCGGCGGAGTCGCCCCGACACCTTGACGTCGTCGCGAACCTGCGGCTACTTTCCCTGAAACGATTCAAACAGTGTGCAGAGGTGGTCATGCCAGACCTGTCCGCCGCGAAGGCAGCGCTCGCGGCCCAGCGGATCGAAACCCCGTCGTGGGCCTACGGGAACTCGGGGACCCGGTTCAAGGTGTTCGCCCAGCCCGGGGTCCCCCGCGACCCCTGGGAGAAGCTCGCGGACGCGGCGAAGGTGCACGAATTCACCGGTGTGGCGCCGACGGTGGCGCT
>NZ_JAMGBF010000268.1 GCF_023516615.1 Streptomyces panaciradicis | reverse complement strand
TCGGCAACCTGGACGTCCACTACTCCTCGGGTGTGGCGAACCACTTCTTCTACCTGCTCTCCGAGGGCAGCGGCAGCAAGACGATCAACGGCGTGAGCTACAACTCGCCGACGTCCAACGGCTCCACGGTCACCGGCATCGGCCGCGCCAAGGCGCTGCAGATCTGGTACAAGGCGCTGACGACGTACTTCACGTCGACGACGAACTACAAGTCGGCCCGCACCGGCACGCTGAGCGCGGCGGCCGCGCTCTACGGCTCCGGCAGCACCGAGTACAACGCGGTGGCGGCGGCCTGGTCCGCGGTCAACGTCAGCTGACCCGAGGGGGGTTGGCGGGGCGGCACCCGGGGAGAGGGTTTCCCCGGGTGCCGCCCTACTCTTGTGTCCCATGCCCCCGAGCGACTTCACGTACGACGACATCGGCGCGACCCGGCGCGGCGGGTTCTGCCCGCCGGGCTTTCACCAGATGCAGGTGCGTACGCGCATCGGCGAGGGCGAGAAGGTCTTCCGCCGGGCCTGTGAGGCGGTGCTGACCTGGGAGATGCACCGGGAGATGGGCGTCGGCATCGAGGCGAGCGCGGACCGCGCCGCCGCCGGCGTCGACGTCACGGTCACCCTCGCCGGGATGATCAAGGCGCCCTGCCGGATCGTCTACACGGTCGAGGAACCCCGCCGCGCCGGCTGGGCGTACGGCACGCTGGCCGGGCATCCGGAGTGCGGCGAGGAGGCGTTCGTCGTGGAGCGGACCGGCGACGGCACGGTGTGGCTGACGGTGTCGGCGTTCAGCCGCCCGGCCAAGTGGTACGCGCGAGCGGGCGGGGCGGCCACCCGGGGCCTGCAGAACGCCTACGCGCGGCGCTGCGGGAAGGTGCTGCGCAGGATGTGCGCCGACCTCGCCGAGTGGTGAGGGCCCCCGCGGCCGGAGCCGGGCGGGGCGGCCGCAGGACCGCCCCGCCCGGCAGGCCGGAGCGCTAGCGCATCAGCACGCCCGCCCCCTCGCCGGTCTCCTCGCTCGGCACGGCCACCAGTCCCAGCTCCGCGCCGGACGCCAGCAGCCGGTGCGCGGGCAGGATGCGGACGGTGTAGCCGTAGGGGCCGGTGCGGTCCAGGGAGAGGGGGCCCTCGTAGACCCAGCGGCCGTCGGAGTCCGGGGCGCCCGCCGGTTTCAGCGGGACCGCCTCGGCGTCCGCGATGCGGTCCTGGGTGTCGACCCGGCCGGAGACGGCCTGCACCTCCACGTCGTCCGGGCCGAGGTCACCGAGCGCGACCCGGACCCGCAGGGCGAGCGTCGTGCCCAGTTCCGCGGTCGCCGTGGTGGCCGAGGTCTCCACGTGGTCGACCTTCACCTCGTGCCAGGCGGCCCGCACCCGCCCCTTCCAGGCGGCGAGTTCGCGCGCGGAGTCCGGGTCCATCGCCCGGTGCGCCTGCGCGGCCGGGGCGTACAGGCGCTCCACGTACTCCCGCACCATGCGGCCGGCCAGCACCTTCGGACCGAGCAGGGTCAGGGTCTGGCGGACCATCTCGATCCAGCGGTCGGGCAGGCCGTGCTGCCCGCGTTCGTAGAAGCGGGGGGCCACCCGCTGCTCCAGCAGGTCGTACAGCGCCTCCGCCTCTATGTCGTCGCGCCGGTCCGGGTCGGTTCCCACCCCGTCCGCCGTCGGGATCGCCCAGCCGAAGTCGGGCTGGAACCACTCGTCCCACCAGCCGTCCAGGACGGAGAGGTTGAGGCAGCCGTTGAGGGCCGCCTTCATGCCGGACGTGCCACAGGCCTCCAGCGGGCGCAGCGGGTTGTTCAGCCAGATGTCGCAGCCCGGGTAGAGCTTCTGCGCCATCGCCATGCCGTAGTCGGGGAGGAAGACGATGCGGTGGCGGACCCGGGGGTCGTCGGCGAACCGGACCAGCTCCTGGACCAGGCGCTTGCCGCCGTCGTCCGCCGGGTGCGCCTTGCCCGCCACCACGATCTGCACGGGCCGCTCCGGGTGCAGGAGCAGGTCCATCAGCCGGTCGCGGTCGCGGAGCATCAGGGTCAGGCGCTTGTACGACGGGACCCGGCGGGCGAAGCCGATGGTGAGGACGTCGGGGTCCAGGACCCCGTCGATCCAGCCCAGCTCGGCGGTACCGGCGCCGCGCTGCCGCCACGACGCGCGCAGCCGCGCGCGCACCTCGTCGACCAGCTGCTCGCGCAGGTTGCGGCGCAGCTCCCAGATGTCCTGGTCGGGGATGTCGGTGACGGCGTCCCAGCGGTCGGAGGCGCCGACGGTCAGCGCGTCCTCGGTGCGCTGGGCGCCGATCTGCCGGGCGCCGAGCCGGAACACCTCGGGGGCGACCCAGGTGGGGGCGTGGACGCCGTTGGTGACGGAGGTGATCGGCACCTCGTCGGGGTCGAATCCCGGCCACAGTCCGGAGAACATCTCCCGGCTGACGTGGCCGTGCAGCAGCGAGACGCCGTTGGCGCGCTGGCCCAGGCGCAGGCCCATCACGGCCATGTTGAACAGGTTGGGCTCGCCGCCGGGGTAGGTCTCCATGCCGAGCCGCAGGACGCGCTCGACGTCGATGCCCGGCAGCTCGGCGTCGGGGCCGAAGTGGTGGGCGACGAGCTCGCGGTCGAAGCGGTCGATGCCGGCCGGGACGGGCGTGTGGGTGGTGAAGACGGTCCCGGCGCGCACCGCCTCCAGCGCGGAGTCGAAGTCCAGCCCCTGGGCGCACAGTTCGGCGATGCGCTCCAGGCCGAGGAAGCCCGCGTGCCCCTCGTTGGTGTGGAACACCTCCGGCTCCGGGTGCCCGGTCAGCCGGCAGTACGTCCGCACCGCCCGCACCCCTCCTATGCCCAGCAGCATCTCCTGCAGCAGCCGGTGCTCGCTGCCGCCGCCGTAGAGCCGGTCGGTCACCCCGCGCTCGCCGAGGTCGTTCTCCTCGACGTCCGAGTCGAGCATGAGCAGCGGCACGCGGCCGACCTGGGCGAGCCAGATCCGGGCGTGCAGCCGCCGGCCGCCGGGCAGCGCCAGGGAGACCTGGGCGGGGCTGCCGTCGGGCTCGTTCAGCAGGGCCACCGGCAGCTCGTTGGGGTCGAGGACCGGGTAGTGCTCCTGCTGCCAGCCGTCACGGGAGAGGGACTGCCGGAAGTAGCCGTGCCGGTAGAGCAGGCCCACGCCGATCAGCGGGACACCGAGGTCGCTGGCGGCCTTGAGGTGGTCGCCGGCCAGGATGCCGAGCCCGCCGGAGTACTGGGGCAGGGCGGCCGTGACGCCGAACTCGGGCGAGAAGTAGGCGACGGCGGCCGGAAGATCGCCGGACTGCGCCTGGTACCAGCGCTCGCCCGACACGTAGTCGTTGAGATCGTCCACGACCGCCGTCAGCCGGCGCAGGAACCGGCGGTCCTCGGCCAGTTCCGCGAGCCGCGCCGGCGACACGCTGCCGAGCAGCCGTACGGGATCGCCCTCGGAGGCGGCCCAGCGTTCGGGGTCGACGGACTGGAAGAGGTCGCGGGTCTCCGCATGCCAGGACCAGCGCAGATTGCGCGCGAGATCGCTGAGCGGCCGCAGGGGGTCGGGGAGAACGGGCCGGACGGTGAAACGACGGATAGCCTTCACTTTCCCACCTCGACGCGTGTGCTGTGCGGACGCACAACACTGTGCGCCTCGTCGTCGATGACGACGTTATCGGTGCGGGGGCCCTGAGAACCACGGCGCGTCCAAGAGGGCGGCACTCTCGTACAGAGTCCGAAAACCACCGCAAGCTTCGCCCGTCCCCCATGGCCGACATGGCCGATTCACCCCGTGGGCCCTCTTGTGGGGCCTCACACCGCACGAGAGGCTGCCGAGGGGGAGACACAGGGAGGGGAGAACGACCATGGCACGGACGCGCAGCAGACGTCTGCGCCGGGCAGCGGGCCTGACCGCGGTGGCCTGTGCCGCCGCGCTCTCGGCCGCCACCCTGCCCGCGCAGGCGGCACCCGAGGGGCGGATACTCGGCGCCGGCCGGCCCGGCTCCGTCAGCGGCAGTTACCTGGTGACACTCGAGGGAGGCACGAGGGCCGCGACGCCGGCCGGCAAGGGCATCGCCGAGAAGTACGGGGCCCGTATCAGCCATACCTACGGCTCCGTCCTCAACGGCTACGCGATCAGGGCCGACGCGCGGCAGGCCGCCCGCCTCGCGGCCGACCCACGGGTCGCCTCGGTGGCCCAGGACACCCGGGTCGCCCTCGACCGCACCCAGCGCAACCCTCCGTCCTGGGGCCTGGACCGGATCGACCAGCCGGTCGGGCCGCTGGACAGGCACTACACCTGGCCCTCCGCCGGCGGCGCGGGGGTGACCGCCTACGTGATCGACACCGGTGTCCGGATCACCCACAAGGACTTCGGCGGGCGCGCGAGCTACGGCTGGGACTTCGTCGGCGACGACGGGACCGCCTCGGACGGCAACGGCCACGGCACGCACGTCGCCGGGATCATCGCCGGCACGAGGTACGGCGTGGCCAAGAAGGCGAAGGTGGTCGCCGTACGCGTGCTCGACAACTCGGGCTCCGGTACGACGTCGCAGGTCATCGCCGGTATCGACTGGGTGACCCGGCACGCCAGGAAGCCGGCGGTGGCCAATCTCAGCCTGGGCGGCCGGCACAACGCCCAGCTGGACGCGGCCGTCCGCAACTCCATCGCCTCCGGTGTCACCTACGCCGTCGCGGCCGGGAACGACGGCCTGCCGGCCGCCCTGTCCTCCCCCGCGGACGTCAGGGAGGCCATCACGGTCGGCGCGACCGACCGGACGGACGCCCGGGCGGCCTTCTCCGGCTACGGCTCCGCCGTGGATCTCTTCGCTCCCGGGGTGTCGATCACCTCGGACTGGGGTAGCAGCGACACCGCGAAGGCGACCATCTCGGGCACGTCGACGGCGACACCGCACGCGACGGGCGCCGCCGCGCTGTACCTGGCCGGCCGTCCGAGGGCCACGCCGGAACAGGTCGCCCGCGCCCTGTTCCGACTGGCGGTCTCCGGGGTAGGCGGACGGGGACCCGGTTCGCCGGACGAACTGCTGCAGGTGCCGTCTTCTTAGGAACTACGTAGGAAATTCGTGGGAACTTGACCCAGAGACGGCCCCGTTCGTTCACGAACGGGGCCAGTCTTGTGTGGAGACAAACGCGTGAGTAGTTAACAAAGTGCCGGAATGCTCACCCGAACAGGGTGGGAAGGCTCCTCCGGTACCTTCCACGACAGAAGCCACGCAGGACCCCCCTCCCCACAGCCAACCGGCCACCCATGTTGACGCGGACAGGAGCGGTCATGCCCGCCACGCACCACTCGTCGGCACCCCCGACGCCCCGCGCCGAGCCGGCCACCGCCGGCGTCGGACGCATCCCCGTCCTCGACGTCCGCCCGGTCGTCCAGCACGGCCGCCTCCCCGCGAAGGCGGTCGCCGGAGAGTCGTTCGAGATCTCGGCCACCGTTTTCCGCGAGGGCCACGACGCCGTCGCCGCCAATGTCGTTCTCACCGACCCCGAGGGCCGACCGGGCCCGTGGACGCCGATGCGCGAGCTGGCGCCCGGCACCGACCGCTGGGGCGCCACCGTCACCGCCGGAGAACCCGGCCACTGGACGTACACGGTGGAGGCGTGGGGCGACCCGATCACCACCTGGCGCCACCACGCGCAGATCAAGATCCCGGCCGGCCTGGACACGGAGCTGGTCCTGGAGGAAGGGGCACGGCTGTACGAACGGGCGGCGGACGACGCGCCCGAAGGGAAACGCGAGACCGTGCTGGCCGCGGCCGCCGCCCTGCGCGACGAGTCCCGCCCGGCCGCCTCCCGCCTGGCGGCGGCGTTGACGCCGGA
>NZ_JAMGBF010000267.1 GCF_023516615.1 Streptomyces panaciradicis | reverse complement strand
CCGGCTCCGGCCCCGGCTCCGGCTCCGCCGCAGCCGCTCCGGGTGCCGGTTCCCGCCGCTTCCGCGCCGCCGCGTCCGGAGCCGGTCGCCGGCGCCGGTCCGCTGGTGCGCCACCTCGCGGCGGAGCGCGGCGTCGACCTGACGTCCGTGCACGGCACCGGACGCGGCGGGAGGATCACCCGCGCCGACGTGGAACACTCCCTGCCCGCTTCCGGACGACGGGTGCGGGCCACCCCGTACGCCCGTAGGCTCGCCCACGAACTCGGCGTCGACCTCACGGCGTTGCACGGCAGCGGAGTGGGCGAGGCGGTGCGCGCGGCGGACGTCCACGCCGCCGCGCGGGCACGCGGCGGCCCTCGACTCCCGGAGGCCGGACCGGCCGAGGTGCGGGCGCGGCCCGCGGTGCCGGCGGCGGACGACCGCAAGAAGCAGCGCGCGGCATCGATGCGGCGGTCCATCGGCGAGTCGATGGCCCGTTCCAAGCGCGAGATCCCGCACTACTACCTGTCGACCACGATCGATCTGACCGCGGCCCTGGAGTGGTTGCGCAGGCGCAACCGCGGCAGGCCCCCGTCCGACCGACTGGTCCCCGCGGCGCTGCTGCTGAAGGCCGCCGCCCTGGCCGCCCGTGCGGTGCCGCAGCTCAACGGCTTCTGGCAGGAAGGCGGTTTCTCGCCCGGCGCCGGGATACACCTCGGCGTCGCCGTGTCGCTGCGCGACGGGGGACTGCTGACACCGGTCATCCACGACGCCGACACGCTGGGGCCCGAGGAGCTGATGGCCACCCTCAAGGACCTCGTCCAACGGGCCCGCCTGGGCAGGCTGCGCGGCAGCGAGCTGTCCGGCGCGACGGTCACCGTCACCAACCTGGGCGATCAGGGTGTGGAGTCCGTGTTCGGCGTCATCCATCCACCGCAGGTCGCCCTGGTCGGCTTCGGCGCGGTCGTCGAACGCGCCTGGGCCACGGGCGGACTGCTCGGCGTGCGCCCCGTGGTGACCGCCACCCTGTCCGCCGACCATCGGGCCACCGACGGAGCCGTCGGGGCCCGCTACCTCACGGCCGTGGACCGACTGCTGCAAAACCCCGAGGAGTTGTGATGCGGATGAAGCCCTTGAGCGACGCCGAGGCGACGGAAGTCGTCCAGGAGTGCATTGTCAAGATCATCCCGGACGCCGACTTCACCGGTCTGCGGCCGGACGACCGGTTCCGTGACGTGCTGGAACTCGACTCACTGGATTTCCTGAGTCTGGTGGAGCTCCTCACGGAAGCCACCGGCGTACCGATCGACGAGTACGACTACCCCGAACTCACCACTCTCGCCGACACGGTGAGGTTCCTGGTCGACAGGTCGGCGGGCTAGGAAGGCGACAGGAGGAACGGACGAGCGGCGTCGGCGGGGACTGGGTACGGGTCGGCGGACGAGCGGCGTCGGCGGGGATCGGTACGGGCCGGGCCGCCGGCCCGCACCGGCTCCTGCGCTCGTCGGACGCAGCCGTCGGCCTCACACCGGCCGGCCGGACGACGCTCCGGCGGACGGGCGCGCGAGATGGCCCGTGAACCAGTCGCAGGCCAGTTCGGCGACCATGGGCAGGGCGCCCGGCTCGGAGAACAGGTGCGTGGCACCGGGCACGATCGCGATCCGGTGCTCGCAGCGCATCCAGTCCGCGGCCAGCCGGTTGAGGCCGAGCACCCGGGTGTCCGCGGAGCCCACGACGAACAGCGTCGGCGCGTGCACGTGGGCCAGCGCGGCGGGCGACGCCAGATCGGGCCGGCCGCCGCGCGAGACGATCGAGACGATGTCGGCGTCCGTGGCGGAGGCCGCCTCCAGCGCGGCCGCGGCTCCGGTGCTGGCGCCGAAGTAGGCCACGTCCAGTCCCGTCTCGTGCCGCAGCCACAGCGCGGCGGCGTGCAGACGCTGCGCGAGCATGCCGATGTCGAACACGTTGTGCCGGTTCTCCTCCTCGTCGGCGCTGAGCAGATCGAGCAGGAGCGTGCCCAGGCCGGCCCGGTTGAGGGTGTCGGCGACATAGCGGTTGCGCGGGCTGTGCCGGCTGCTGCCGCTGCCGTGCGCGAACGCCACGACCGCCTGGGCCGCCCGGGGCACCGTCAGACGGGCGGGAAGCCGGACGCGGCCGGCGGGCACCTGGAGCTCGCCGCCCCCGGGCGGGCCGGGGGAGCCGCCGGACGCGGGTACGGTCGGCCGTTCGAGCAGTTCGGCCACCTCCGCGTCCGTGACCTGGGTGAAGTCGTGGTACCAGGCGCCGACCGAGCCGAAGGGGCGCGGCTGGTGCAGGACGATCAGCTCGTCCACGATCCCGTGCAGCCGGGCGAGACCGGTCTGCGGGGCGACCGGCGCGGCCAGGACGACCCGGGCGGCGTGCCGGGCACGGACCAGCCGGCAGGCGGCCTCGGCGGTGGCCCCGGTCGCCAGCCCGTCGTCCACGACCACGGCGACACGCCCGGCCACCGGCACGGGTGCGCGGCCGAGGCGGTAGCGGCGTACGCGCCGGTCCAGTTCCGCCCGCTCGGCCTGCTCCACGACCGCCAGATCCTCGGGACCGAGCCCGGTCTCGCCGAGCACGTCCTCGTTGAGGACGCGCACCCCGCCCTCGCCGATCGCGCCGAAACCCAGCTCCGGCTGCCAGGGCACGCCCAGCTTGCGCACCACCAGCACATCGAGGGGTGCGCCGAGCGACCGGGCGACCTCGTGGGCCACCGGCACCCCGCCGCGCGGCAGCCCGAGCACCACCACGTCCTGTCCCCGCAGGTACGCAAGACGCCGGGCCAGCCGACGCCCCGCCTCCCCGCGATCCCGGTAACGCATGGGCCACCTCCTCATGCGCGCACCGCCGCGGCGGAGACACCGCTTGCTGCGACGCGGATTCCACCTTCCCTCCATTGCACCTCCCGGCCCGCGGGTCCGGCAGGGGTACATCGGGCCCGACCGCGGAGCCCTTCGGCCCATGGCAGCGCCCTCGCGGCCCCGCAGGCTGGAAGGAGAAGGCTGGGAAGGGGAGAGGACCCATGGCTGTCTCCACCCGTATCGCGATCGTCGCCGTCGGTGACCGGCTGCGGCATGACGACGGCATCGGCGGCGCGGTGCTCACGCGGCTGAGGGAGCGGGCCGCCGGACGGCCCCTGCCCCCGGGCACGGCCCTCGCCGAGTGCGACGGCGACGCCGGGCACCTGGCGGACCTGTGGGAGAACGCGGAACTCGCCGTCGTGATCGAGTGCGCGCACAAAGGCACCGGACATCCCGGCCGGGTCCACCGGCTCGACCTGGGCCCCCGCGAACTGCGAGGGCGGGACGGACTCGGGCCGCGCGGTCTCGGCGCGGCCGTCGAACTCGCCCGCGAACTCGACCGTCTGCCGGACCACCTGGTGGCGTACGCCGTCGAGGCCGAGGACCTCTCGCAGGGCGGCGGACTGTCCGAGGCGGTCGCCGGGACCGTCGCCGGCCTGGCGGCCCGGGTGGAGGACGACATCGTCCGGCATCGCACCGCCGCCGCCGGTGCCCCGGCACGCCAAGGCGGGAAGGACCCATCCGCTTCTCGCGGATCCTGATTGCGCGGTGCGCGGCTCGGGTCCGCTGCTCCGCGTCTTCCTCAGGTCCTTCCCGTCACCTCAAGCACACCACGCCCGCGACGCGGGCGCCAGGGCCGATGGGCCCCCATCCGCGAAGGAGACCGTGGCCATGACCACCGTGCCAGCACGTCCCGACGACCGGCCGCGGTCACCGATCCGGCCCGCCCTGCTGACCTTCCTCGGCGGCGTGGGGACGGTCACCGGCAGCAAGTTCCTGGTGGAGAGCGACCACGCCCGCGTCCTCGTCGACTGCGGCCTCTTCCAGGGCATCGCCGAGCTGCGCAGGCGCAACTGGCGCGAACTGCCCTGCGACGGCGCCGACATCGAGGCCGTGGTCGTCACCCACGCCCACCTCGACCACTGCGGATATCTGCCCCGGCTGGTCCGCCACGGCTTCCGCGGCCGCGTCGTGACCACGGAGTTCACCGCCCGGCTGATGGAGATCGTGCTGCGCGACAGCGCCAAGCTGCAGCTGGAGACCGCCCAGCACGCCAACGAGCACGGCTGGTCCAAGCACCGGGTGGCGCAACCCCTGTACGACGACTCCGACGTGGACCGCACGATGAAGCTCGTGGAGGCCGTGCCCTACCGCACACCCGTCGACATCGCCGTGGGCACCCGGCTCACCCTGCACCCCGCCGGCCACATCCTGGGCTCGGCCTGGGCCCGCCTCACCCTGGAGGACGGCGGCACCCTCGCCGTCAGCGGCGACATGGGCCGCCCGGGCCACCCGCTGCTGAGCCCCGCAGAGCCCTTCTCGGGAGCGGACGTCCTGCTCATGGAGTCGACCTACGGCAACCGGCGCCACGACGAGCGGGAGGGCCGGACCAACTTCGCCGACGTCCTCACCCGCACCCTGGCCCGCGGCGGCACCGTCGTCATCCCGGCCTTCGCCCTCGACCGGACCGAGGTCGTCCTGCACGAACTGGCCGAACTGCGCCGGGAGGGCCGCCTTCCGGCCGCCGTGCCGGTGTACGTCGACAGCCCGATGGCGCTGGCCGCCCTGGACGTCTACCGGGACGCCCTGCGCGCCCACGCCCCCGACCTGCGGCCGGACGTCACCGCCACCGGCGGCGCCGTGCTCAGCCCCGAACCGTTCCGGGCCGTGCGCTCGCTGCAGGAGTCGATCGAACTCGGGCACGCCCGCGGACCGGCCGTCATCGTCTCGGCGTCCGGCATGGCCGCCGGCGGACGCGTCCTGCACCATCTGCGGCGGGTGCTGCCCGATCCGCGCAACGCCGTCGTGGTCGTCGGCTTCGCGGCCCAGGGCACTCGGGCCCGCGACCTCGTCGACGGCGCCACGGCGATCAAGATGTTCGGCGAGTACGTCCCCGTCAGGGCCCAGATCGCCGACGTGCCGCACTTCTCGGCACACGCCGACGCGGCGCAGATCGTCGACTGGCTGCGCGGCGCTCCCGCCCCGCACGTCACCTACCTGGTCCACGGGGAGCAGGAGGCGGCCGAGGCGCTGCGCGAGCGCATCGACCACACCCTGGGCTGGACCGCGGTGGTGCCCCGCTCCGGCGAACGGGTCCTGGTCCGCTGAGGACCGCCGTTCTCAGTAGGGCATCGGCCGCCCGGAGGGCGTGCGCAGATCCTGGGGCTGCGGCCCGCTCGGTGTCCGGGGTCGCCTGGTCGCCTGTATCCGCCTCATGACCGTCGCCTCCCGGGTCGTGGTCCGCGGGCGCCGAACTCCGGCACCGTCGACGACACCCAGCCTCGTGCGCCACACGCCGCGGGCCCAGGGGGCGACCTTCCCCGGGCCATGGGCCGCCCCGCCCACCTCCACCCGGGGCCGCCCGGCCCATCCGGCCCGGACGCCGGCGCCCGCGCACAAGGGCCGCTCCAGACCCCTGTTCGGGCCGGAAGGCTCATGTGCCGCACACCGAAAGGGAGTTGGCTGTAGGAGAAGGAACGACGCCTACCCGAGAGGAGGGAGGACAGTGGGTACGACCCTGACACCGGAGTTCTGGGAGCGGTTCGCCGTCCTGCTGGTCGCCGCGATGGCCGTGACCTTCGTCCTCACCGCACTGTTCGACGCGCTCGTCGTGCGGATGAAGGACCGTCGCGGACACCGGCCGCCCCCGGCCAGGGCCCCGCACCGGCCGACGATCACACACCACCGTACGCCGGTCCACGGCTGAACCGGCGGCGTGGCAGCCGTAAGTCCCACGATGTGCCGCCGTGGATCCGCGCCGTTCCACACCGCGGCGGCCCGCCCCGCCCTCCATGCCTGCGCGACCAGGAGGTTCCGCACCCCGGCGCCCGCGGCGACCACGAACACCTCCCGCTCGACCCTCACCCCGCCGCGCGTCCCCGCACATGGGCAACCCGCCCCTCACCGGGCACGGCACGACCGGATACGACTGTCGCGCACCACGTCGCCGCGCCGCGGCTCCCAAGCCACGAGCGACGGCGCAACGCGACCGCGGTCCCCGAGGGACTGCGCGGCCGCGAGCCGTCGCAGGCGCTCTCGTACGGCGCCCTGGTGCCAGCTTCATGCGGCACCGGTGCGTGAGAACGCCCCTTTCACACTGCGCAGCGGAGTCGCGTTCCGGTCCGGCGCGGGTACCGTCACCACCGGCACCAGGGCGTGCCGCAGGCACTCGCGGCCCACCGGGCCCAGCGCCGGCAGGTCCCACCTGCCGTGATCGCCGCGTCCCAGCGCCAGCAGCGCCGCCCCGCGCGCCTGCCGCAGCAGCACCCGCGCCGCGGGCCCCTCGACCAGCACCGCGCGTACGTCGCTTCCGACGCGGCCCCCGAACGCCCTGCGCACGGCCGACGCGAGCAGCCCG
>NZ_JAMGBF010000266.1 GCF_023516615.1 Streptomyces panaciradicis | reverse complement strand
GCCGCCGCCGGGCCGCCCGCTAGCGGCCGCCGGTACGCGTGGCGCACCGTGGGCGGGGCCGCCCACGGTGCGCCGGGGTCAGTGCAGGTCGGCGCCGGCGACGCTGCCGGTGACCCGGCCGTCCGGCAGCGGGGCGTCCACGGGCGCGTTGTCGTCGAGGAAGCCGCCCGACTGGTGCGACCACAGCTTCGCGTAGGCGCCCTCGGCCGCGAGCAGCTCCTGGTGCGTGCCCTGTTCGACGATCCGGCCGCGGTCGAGGACCACGAGCCGGTCCATGCCCGCGACCGTGCTCAGCCGGTGCGCCACCACCAGGGCCGTGCGCCCTTCCATGAGCCGCCACAGCGCTTCCTGCACGAGGATCTCGCTCTCGGAGTCCAGTGCGCTGGTCGCCTCGTCGAGCAGCAGGATCGGCGCGTCGCGCAGGATCGCCCGGGCCAGGGCGACGCGTTGACGCTGCCCGCCGGACAGTTTGATGCCGCGCTCGCCGACCATGGTGTCGAAGCCGTGCGGCAGCGCGTCGGCGAACTCCGTGACGTGCGCCGCCTCGGCCGCCCGGCGGATCTCGGCATCGGTGGCGTCCGGCCGGGCGAAGGCGATGTTGTCGCGCAGGGTGCGGTGGAACATGGCCGGGTCCTGGGGGACGTAGGCGATGAGGCCCCGCAGGTCGGCCTGGCGCATCCGGCTGATGTCCTGGCCGCCGATGAGGATCCGGCCGCCGTCGATGTCCGTCATCCGCAGCAGCAGCCGGGTCAGGGTGGTCTTGCCCCCGCCGGACCGGCCGACGAGGCCGATCTTCGCGCCGCTGGGCACGGCCAGGTCGAGGCCGTCGAAGAGCGGTTTCCCTCCCCCGTGGGCGAAGGTCACCCGTTCGAAGCGGACGTCGGCGGGCCCCTGGCGCAGCGGCTCGGGGGCCGCCGGGTCGAGGACCGTCGGCGGCACCAGCAGCAGTTCGGTGAACTGCGCGGCCTCCGTCATGGAGCTCTCCAGACGGCGGTAGATCTGGTTGAAGTCGAACATGATCTTGGTGGCGTTGGCGTAGTAGGTGAAGGCGACCACGATCGCCTCCACCCCGTGCTCGCCGCCGCCGAGAGCCACGGCGAGCACCAGCCCGAGGACGTTGGTCAGCACGGACATCGGCGCGACCAGCGTGTCGATGCGGAGGTTGCCGTAGTCCCACGACCGCAGCATCAGGCGGCGCGAGTGCGCGACCCGCGAGCGGTGCTCGGCGGCCTCGCGCTCCTCCGCGGCGAACGCCCGGACCGTGTCCATGTTCATCAGGCTGTCGGCGACATGCCCCGACACCCGGGCGATCGCCTCCTCGCGCTGGTCGACGAGGGCCTGACGGCGCCGGATGAGCGGGGCCACCAGCAGGGCCGTCAGCGCGATCATCGCCAGCAGTCCGACGACCAGCAGCGGTTCGTAGCGCCACAGCACCACCGAGCCGAAGAGCAGCGGCACCAGGCTGCCCACGACGTTGAAGGTGAGGGTGTCGATGAAGTCCTCGAAGCGGGAGGCGAAGCTCAGCACCCGCTTGGTCAGCGATCCGGCGAAGTTGTCGTGGAAGAACGTGGCGTCCTTGGCAAACAGCTCGTCCATGCCCAGGACGTACAGCGCCTCGACACCGAGGGCGTCGAGGCGGTTCAGGCAGTGCAGGCCGATGCGCCACAGGCCCTCAGCCAGCAGCATGACGCCGGCGAAGCCGATGACGTACGGCAGGGTCGCGCCGAGGCCGGCGCCGTCGCCGCCGGCGATGCGGGCGACGAGCTTGGCCACGATGAGCGGCGCGATGTAGTTGAGGCCGATGTTCCCGAGGGCCGGCAGCAGCATGGCGGGTGCCGTCAGCCGCCGTAACCGGGCCAGTTGTCGTCCGTAGTAGCGAAGTGCGAGGAGCACGGGGCCCCTGCGCGGCGAACCCGCGCGTGCGTCAGCTGATCCCATCCCGATCCCGTCGTCGTACGGCGGTGGGCCTGCGCGTGGCGCGGCGGGCAACGTCGTTCGTGTGAGCGCCCTCGCACAGCTCGCGGCGACGCCCTCGCGCGAGTACGTGCAGGCCAGGAATGGGAGTGTCCCGCGAAGGTCCCCGTCCGGTCCACGCGTTTTCCGCCCGCCGGGAGGTGCGCCCCGCGCGCACGGGACGCACGTCGCGAGCGGCAGGGACGGCGCGCGGGTGTCACAGAATCGGCAGCTGTCCGGTCCTGGGTGGTGTGAGGACCGACAGCAGCATCACCCGACAGGCGGAGGTGGCCACCGGGCCGGCGGGGTACGGCTCCGGCAGGGCGGACGCGGAACCGGGAGCAGGCATGGGCACCGAGGACGACAGCGACACCCTCGGCGACGCCACGAGGACCTTTCTGGCGGCCCGGCCGCAGCTGTTCGGCATCGCCTACCGCGTCCTCGGCAGCGCCACGGAGGCCGAGGACATCGTCCAGGAGGCGTGGCTGCGCTGGCAGAACACCGATCGCGGCGCCGTGCGCGAACCGGCGGCGTTCCTCGCCACCGTCACCGCCCGGCTGGCGATCAACCTCGCCCGGTCCGCCCGGGTGCGGCGCGAGTCGTACGTCGGCCCCTGGCTGCCGGAGCCGGTCGACACGCGCGCGGACCCGCAGTTGGGGGCGGAGCGGGCCGAGGCGCTCGACATGGCGGTGCTCTTCCTGCTGGAGAAGCTCAACCCGGTGGAGCGCGCCGCCTATGTGCTGCGCGAGGCCTTCGACCACCCGTATCCGCAGATCGCTCAGATGCTGGAGCTGAGCGAGGCCAACGCGCGCCAGCTGGTGAGCCGCGCCCGCAGGCATCTGTCGTCGGACCGCCGCAGGCCCGTGGAGCCGGCGGCGCACCGGCGGCTGACGGAGGTGTTCCTGACCGCGGCGCAGACCGGTGATCTGGCCGTGCTCGAAGGCCTGCTCGCCGAGGACGTGGCCAGCTACTCCGACGGCGGCGGGGTGCGCGGAGCGTCGCGGATCCCGGTCTTCGGGCGTCGGCACGTCTCCCGGTACCTGGCCGCCTTCGCCCCCCGTTTCTGGCCCGGCAAGGACATCCGGCCGGTGGAGGCCAACGGCGTGCCGGCCGCCCTCGTCCTGGCGGACGGGCAGGCGGTGGCCCTGCTCTGCCTGGACGCCTCGGAGCGCGGCATCGAGCGCCTGATGTGGGTCATGAGCCCGCGCAAACTCGCGCCCTACGTGGCATCGCTGGACGCCTGACGGCCCGGCCCCCGCCCGTGCCGTCACCGGGACGGGCGGGGCACTGTCACAAGCCGGGGCCCTGCCCGGTCTGTCCTGATGCAGGCACCGAAGAAGACTCCGAGAGGAATTCCGACATGAAGGTCGTAGTGATCGGTGGTACCGGGCTCATCGGCTCGAAGGTGGTCGCGCTGCTCGGCGAGCACGGGCACGAGGCGGTCGCGGCCGCGCCCAGCACCGGCGTCGACACGCTGACCGGTGAGGGGCTGGCCGAGGTCCTGCGGGGCGCGTCGGTCGTGGTCGACGTCTCCAACTCCCCCTCGTTCAAGGACGAGGACGTCATGGACTTCTTCCGCACGTCCACGACCAACCTCCTCAAGGCGGAGGCCGAGGCCGGTGTGGGGCACCATGTCGCCCTGTCCGTCGTCGGCACCGATCGCCTGCTGGACAGCGGCTACTTCCGCGCCAAGCAGGTCCAGGAGGACCTGATCAGGGCATCGGACGTCCCCTTCTCCCTCGTGCACGCCACCCAGTTCTTCGAGTTCGCCAAGGGCCTCGCCGACGGCATGACCGAGGACGGCACCGTCCGCCTGCCCGACGCGAGGATCCAGCCCATGGTCTCCGACGACGTCGCCGCGGCCGTCGGCCGTACCGCGGCCGGCGCCCCGGTGGGCGGCGTGGTGGAGACCGGCGGCCCCGAGGCCTTCCGGCTGGAGGAGTTCATCCGCATGGGCCTCACCGCGCTGAACGACCCCCGCGAGATCGTCACGGACCCGCAGGCCCGCTACTGGGGCGCCGCGCTGCAGGAGGACACGCTGCTGCCGGGCCCGGGCGCACACCTCGGCGCGACCCGCTTCGCCGACTGGCTGGCGCGGCAGAGCTGAGCCCACGGGGGCCCTGGCCGGCGGCCGAGGGCCCCGGCACTCCCCTAGCGCGTCCTCTATCGCGTCCTCGACGCGTGCGGCGCCGCGCCGTGGCGCATCGCGCGGCGTTCGCCCTCCGTCGCCCGGGCCCGGCCAGGTGGAGGGCCTGCCTGGTACTCGAAGGGGGTGTCCGGAAGCGAGCGTCGGCTGAGGCTGCTGCTCCGCAGACACCGGCCGTCACTTCCGGCTACAGGGCGTCCTGATGCGACGTGGCATGGAGGGAGCCGAGCAGGTTGAGGGCCTGGGCGCTGGGGCTGCCGGGTTCGGCCTGGTAGATGACGAGTTGCTGGCCCGGAGCGTCGCATACGTCGAAGGCCTGGTAGGTGAGGGTCAAGGGTCCGACGTCCGGGTGGAGGAAGTGCTTGGTGTCCTGGGTCTTGCCCCGCACGGCGTGGGTGTTCCACAAGCGGGTGAAGTCCGCGCTGTGCTCGCTGAGGGCGCGGACCAGCTCCCGCAGCCGTGGGTGGTCCGGGTCGAGGCCGGCCGCCTGACGCAGGTGGCTCACGGTGGCCTGCGCGGTGTGGCTCCACCGGGTGTAGAACCGCCGGCCGGCCGGGTCGAGGAAGGTCATGCGGGCCAGGTTGTCCGCCCGTTCGAAGGGTGAGTGCAGGGCCTCGGCCAGGGCGTTGTCCGCCAGGATGTCCAGGGTCCGGTTGATGGCGAACGCCGGGGCGCCCGGGTAGCCGTCCATCAGCCGGCGAAGGGCCGGACTGACGCGGTCCGTGGTGTGAGTGAACCGGTTGCTCGGCGCTGCCCCGGCCAGCTGGTGCAGGTGTGCCTGGGCGTGGGGGTCCAGTCGCAGAGCGCGGCCGAGCGCGTCGAGTACCTGGGCCGAAGGGTGGCGTTCGCGTCCCTGTTCCAGACGGGTGTAGTAATCAGCGTTCACTCCGGCCAGGACCGCGACCTCTTCACGGCGCAGTCCGGTGACCCTGCGCACGCCGTAGCTCGCCATGCCGACGTCCTGCGGCCGTAGGCCCGCCCTGCGTGCGCGGAGGAACTCTCCCAGGTGGTTGTCGGTCATGTCCTCAGGCTAGGGCGCGGGAGCGGTGTGCTGCCTGGGTGCGGTGCACCCAGGCAGCACACGTCCTGGTCGGCGGTCTCCGGCCTGTCCAGACTCGGTCGGGCAGGACAGATCGGCATTCGTGGACGAAGGGAGTCCGTCATGACAGGGAACGCGGAGGAGGGCCCTGCCGACGTGGTCGGCATGTGGGTGACCGCGGACGGTCACATCCGCCAGGAGTTGCGGGCGGACGGCCGGTACGACGAGGCCCGGGGTGACCGGCGCAGCGCGTACACGGGCCGATACACGGTGTCCGACAGCCACATCGACTACGTCGACGACTCCGGGTTCCACGCGACGGGCGACATCCGCGATGGCGTGCTCCACCACGAGCACCTCGTGCTCCACCGAGAGGAAAAGCAGGCATGACAGGCGCACCCAAGGTCGTGGCAGTCACGGGAGCGAGCAGCGGGATCGGCGAGGCGACCGCCCGCCGGCTTGCCGCCGACGGCCACCGTCTGTTCCTTGGAGCCCGGCGCACCGATCGTCTCGATGCGCTGACCAGGGAGATCGCTACCGCAGGCGGCACCGCGGCGTTCCAGCGGCTGGACGTCACGGATGCCGATGACGTCCGGGCCTTCGTGTCCGCCGCCCGCGAGCGCTACGGCCGAGTGGACGTGGTGGTCAACAACGCCGGAGTGATGCCACTCTCCCCGCTGGAAGCGCTGAAGACCGACGAGTGGGACCGCATGATCGACGTCAACGTGCGGGGGGTCCTGCACGGTATCGCCGCCGCCCTGCCCACGATGCGTGCTCAGGGCAGCGGACACTTCGTGAACATCGCCTCCGTCGGCGCATACGAGGTCTCTCCCACCGCCGCCGTCTACTGCGCCACCAAATTCGCCGTCCGCGCGATCTCCGAGGGACTGCGCCAGGAGTCCACCGGGAACATCCGGGTCACCCTCGTCTCCCCGGGCGTGACCGAGTCCGAACTCGCCGACGGCATCTCCGACCCTGCCGCCCGGGAGGCCATGACGACCTACCGCGCCGTGGCGCTGCCCGCCTCGGCCATCGCGGAGGCCATCGCCTACGCCCTCTCCCAGCCTCCGCAGGTCGACGTCAACGAAATCATCGTCCGTCCCGCCGCAAGCGCCCAATGACCCGCGGTGGCGCCACACCTGCTGCGAACGATCCGGCCCCTCGCCTTCGGCGGATTCGCCCCGACGACGGTCCGTGAGGGCCCCGACCGGTGCGCTCCTCCCGCCGGCACGACGAAGGGCCTGCACAGGCTGTCCGCCTGTGCAGGCCCTTCGCACCGTCGGGACGACAGGATTTGAACCTGCGACCCCTTGACCCCCAGTCAAGTGCGCTACCAAGCTGCGCCACGTCCCGGTGCGCGCTTCGCGGTGGACCGCGTGATCGCGCAGGTCAACCTTACCGTACGGGTACCGGTGTGTGCGTCGGCCCGGCTGCGGGGGCCGGCCCGGTGGCTCGCCGGGCCGGCCGGTCGCCTCAGCCGCGGGTGGCCGACGCCACGGGCTGCGGCTGTGCGGGCGCCGGGTCGTCCCCC
>NZ_JAMGBF010000265.1 GCF_023516615.1 Streptomyces panaciradicis | reverse complement strand
GGCGAGCGCGGCCCGGCCCACCGCGCGGGCGGTGAGGGCACGGTCGCCCGTCGCCCGCGCGGCGGACTCGTCGGCCCAGCGCTCCAGGGCGTACGACAGCGGCCCCCGCAGGCCGCGCAGGGCGGGATGCAGCGCCACGGCCAGCTCCGCGCCCGCGAGGAAGAGGTGGTGGCGGCCGGCGAGATGGGCGCGCTCGTGCGCGAAGAGCACCTCGCGCTCCCGCGCGCTGAGGGCGCGCAGCATCCCGGTGGTCACCACGATGCGGCCGGGCCGGCCGGGCAGGGCGTAGGCGTCGGGGCGGGCGTCGGGCCGCACCCACAGGTCGCCCGCGCCCGGCTCGTGCCCGCAACCGCGGTGGGCGGCGCGCAGTTCCCGCAGATGGCGGCGGGCCCGCCAGGGCACCAGCACGCCCAGTCCGGCCAGCGCGAGGGCCGCCAGGACCGCGGCCGGCACGGTGGCGGACGAGCCGTCGCCGAGCAGATGCGGGGAGAAGTGGCCGAGCGCCGCCACGAACGGCAGCCGCAGGGCGCCGTCCAGCGCGAGCAGCGCCAGCGCGGCCGTACTGGAGCCGGCGAGGACCAGCGCCAGGGCGGTCAGCGCCCACGCGGCCGTCCGCGGCGACAGCAGTTCGGCGCCGCGCCGGGCCACGGGCACCGCGAGCAGCGGCATCAGGAGCGGGAGCCACACGGCGTAGATCACAGGGTTCCTCCACAGGCCGCCGTCGCGCCGGACGGCTCCGGGCGGCCGGTCACGCGGTGTCGTCCGGGCCCGCGGCGCCGTCCGCCAGCAGACTGCGCAGCAACTGCTCGTCCTCGGGGCTCAGATCGGATACGAAGCGGGCGAGGACGGTGCCGCGGTCCTCGTCCTTGTCGAGTTCGGCGTGCATGCGGCGGGCGGTGAGACCGGGGGAGTCCTGGGCCGGGGCATAGGCGTAGCCGCGCCCGGAGCGCGCCCTGGTGACCACGCCCTTGGCGTGCAGCCGGGTGAGGATCGTGGTGACGGTGGTCCGGGCCAGACCCTGGCCGAGCTCCAGCTGGACGGCGCCGGGGGTGAGCGGCCCGTCGGCCGCCCACAGCGCGGCCAGGACGCTCGCCTCCAGCTCGCCGGCCGGCCGCCGTTCCGGGCGCCCGTCGTCCGGGCCGTCGAACGGCTCGTCAATCTGCCCGTGGGGCATGGGAACGCTCCTCGACATTTATTCGTCTACAGTTCAGTAGACGGTCTACATGACTGTAGTCGCCCGGCGCGGGCCCCTGCCCGCACCGTCCACGTTCCAGTATGAGAGGGGCCGCCCGCATGGCAGCTGCCCAGTTCGCCATGACCCAAGCGGTGAACGTCCTGGATGCCGGGTCCCTGCTGTCCGCCTTCGGCGCGCTCGGCGTCGCCGCGGTCCTGTTCGCCGAGACCGGTCTGCTGGTCGGCTTCTTCCTGCCCGGGGACTCGCTGCTGTTCACGGCGGGGCTGCTGTGCGCGAACGGCGTCCGCGGCTCCGTGCACCTCTCGCTCGGGCAGGTGCTGGTCGCGGCCGTGGTGGGAGCCCTGCTCGGGGCGCAGACCGGGTACTGGATCGGGCGGCGCGGAGGCCGTGCGCTGCTGGTGCGCAGCCGGGCGCGGAAGCTGCACGAGGGAGCGGCCCGGGCCGAGGAACTGCTCGCCCGGTACGGCCACGCCAAGGCGGTCGTGCTGGCCCGCTTCGTGCCGGTGGTGCGCACCGTGCTGAACCCGCTGGCCGGTGCGCTGGACGTGCCGGTGCGGGTCTTCACGCTCTGGCAGGTGGTCGGCGGCCTGCTGTGGACGGTCGGTCTCGTGCTCGGCGGCTACGCCCTGGGCTCCTCGGTGCCGAACGTCGACCGCTACCTCCTGCCGCTGGTCGCCGTCGTGGTCCTCGTCTCCCTGACCCCGCTCGCTCTCGAGGCGCGCCGCGCGCGGGCGCGCCGCACCTCTTCGGAGGTCTCCTCATGACCCCCCTTGCCTTCGGCGGCGCCTCGGTCGACGGCGGCCTGTACCTGTGGATCACCCACCTGGCCCGCGACACCCCCCACGCCGTGGACACGACGGTCGCCGACTGGTCCGACTACGGCCTCGCCGTGTTCGGCGCGCTGATGCTCGCCGCCTGGTGGCGGGCCCGCGGCGCCGGTGGGGCCCGGCTGGTCCGGGCGCTGGCCGCCCCCGTGGTCGTCGTTCTCTGCTACGTCGCCGACGTCCTGGTCAAGTCCGCCGTCGCCGAGAACAGACCCTGCCGCACGCTGCACACCGTCACCCTGGAGGCGTGCCCGGCGGTGGGCGACTGGTCCTTCCCCAGCAACCACGCGGTGATCGCCGGGGCCGCGGCGGTGGCGGTGGCCCTGACCGACCGGGTCCTGGGCCGGGTCGCGGCCCTGGCCGCCGTCCTGATGGCCGTCTCCCGCGTCTGGATCGGCGTGCACTACCCGCACGACGTGGTGGTGGGGCTCGCCTTCGGCGCCCTGCTCGCCTGGCCGCTGATGCTGCTGGCGGACCGGGCCGCTCCCCTGGTGGAGCGGGCGGCCGGAACCCGGTTCGGTGAGCTGGTCACGGGCGCGCGGGGCGGTGGCTGAGCGCACGCTGGAGTGGACGACGGGCGCGGAGCGGTGGCTGACCGTACGGCCGGGCCGGGGCGGTCGTGGCGGCCGACGACCGCGGGCGCGGACGCGCGGGTGCCGGGTGCCGGTCCCGCGCGGTGGAAAGGAGGCGCCGTGGGCGCCGGCACGGAGGAATCCGCGTGAGTGAGACGCGGCGGGCGGTGCGGTCCGGGACGGTGCGGGCCGGGCTCCTTTGTGCCGCGCTGTTCGCCTGCCTCGCGGTGCTGGTGGGCGTACGGCACGGGACCCCGCTGCCCGGCGACGGCGCCCTTCACACGTGGGCCGTGGGACACCGGCCGCCCGTCGCGCAGGCCCTCGCACGCGGCATCACCGCGACCGGGTCGGGGATCTGGCCGTACCTGATCGTCGCCGTGGCGGGCATGATCGCCGGACGTGACGCGCGGGAGCGGCTGAGGACGGTGCCCTGCGCCCTGGCCGTGCTGCTCGCCGGGCAACTGGTGCGCGACGTGGTGATGGAGTCCTTCGCGCGGCCGAGGCCCAACCCCGCCGACTGGGTCGCGTACGCCTCCGGCTACTCCTTCCCCTCCGGCCACACCACGACCTCCGCCCTCACCGCGGGCCTGCTCTGCTGGGCCGTCACCCGCCGCGCGCGCCCCGACCTCGCGCGGACGACCTGTGTGCTCGCGGTGTGCTGGGCGGCCGCCGTCGGAGCGACCCGGGTGTACCTCGGCGTGCACTGGGCCAGCGACGTCCTCGGGGGCTGGCTGCTCGCCGTCTCCTGGCTCGCCCTGTGCGGCTGGGGGCTGACCCGGTGGCGGCAGCGGGCGGCCGGCGACTCCGGTACGGCACCGCGGGACGGCGAACCGACGGGCGCGCCCTCGACGCCCTCCCGGCCGGCACCGGACCCTCCGTCCACGCCGGCACCCCCGGAAGGCTGAGCCCGCGCCGGCGGCCCGAGCCGCCCGCCCCTCACAGGGCCTTCGCGCGCACCAGTCCGCCGAGCACCAGCAGCCCCGGCACCAGAGGCAGCCACACGGTCAGCAGCCGGTAGCCGAGGACCGCCGACACGCTGACCGCCGCCGGCGCCCCGGCCGCCGTCAGCGACCAGGCGAGCGCGGCGTCCAGGGAACCGAGCCCGCCCGGGGTCGGCAGCAGGACGGCGGCGCTGCTCGCGGCGAGATACGCGAGCGCGACCCGCCCCGCCGGAAGCGGCACGTCCAGAGCCCGTACGACGGCCAGGACGACGCCCGTGTGCAGCGCGGCGAACACCAGCGAGCCGCCCCACAGGGCCGCCGCCCGCCCCGGACGCTCGTGCACGCCGCGCACATCGGCCACCGCGCAGGCCAGTGCGCGCCGCAGCCGGGCCCGCAGCAGCACGGCCGCACCGGCGACCGCCACGGCGACCGCCGCGCCGGCGAGCAGGGGCCACCGGCCCACCGACGGCAGCCGCAGCATGCCCGGCCAGGCCATGGCGAGCCCCGCGATCAGCGCGCCCCGCACCACGGTGCCCGCCGTGCCCTTGACCGCGAGGGCCGTCGCCGCCCGGCCGGGCGGCAGCCCGCAGCGCATCAGGAACCGCACGTTCACCGCACCGGCGCCCAGTCCGGCGGGCAGCACGTGGTTCGCCGCGGCCGCCGCGAACTGCGCCGCCACCAGCCGCCGTACAGGGAGTGCCTCCCGCACCGCCCCCTGCAGCGCGAGCGCCGAGCACGCCCAGGTCAGCACGGCGAGCAGGGCGGCCAGGGACAGCCATCCGCGGTCGGCGACGGCCAGCCGGTCCGCCCCCGCGTCCAGCACCGGCCAGTGCCGCACGGCGAGCCCCGCGGCCCCCGCGGCCACCACGATCCCCAGCAGGCCCTGCCACGGCAGCCGCCGGCCGACGACCGTCGACGGACCGACCGGGGTGCTCATGCCGCGTTCCGCTTCGCCGCGGCGCGTGAGAATGCGAAGGAGGCGGGGGAGGCGGGGGACGTCGTCGTCATCCTCATCCCTCCCGACCCTCCCGGCCCTACAGTGCGTAAGGTCCGGATTCACCCTACGACGTGTAGGTCGGCAGGGTGCCTGAGGCGGGTAAGGGGCAGGTGCGAGTCGGTGACCGCGGGACCCTACGCACCGTAAGGTGGTGGCCATGGCAGGCACGACCCCTCGCGGCAGGGCCGAGCGACGCAGCCCCGGGGAGCTGGAGAGCGAGATCCTCGCCACCCTGTGGGCGACGGAACGCCCCCTCACCCCGGCCGAGATCCAGTCCGAACTCGGCGACGGGCTCGCCTACAACACCGTGCACACCATCCTGCGCCGCCTGCACGACAAGAACCTCGTGGTGCGCGACGCCGACGGACGGCGCGGCGCCTACCGTCCCGTGAAGAACGCCGCCGAGATGACCGCCGAGGCCATGCACCGGGCCCTGGACCGCGGGCCCGATCCGATAGCCGCCCTGCAGCAGTTCGTCACCGGGCTCAGCCCCGAGGAGGAGAGCGCCCTGCGCGAGCTGCTGGCAGGAGGGGGCGCATGAGGATCGACGTGTACACCCCGCTGCTGCTGTCGCTCCTGCTCGGCGCCGTCGGCCCGCGGCTCGCCCGGTTCGGGACGCCCGCGGCGGCGGCCCGCGCGCTGACCGGTGCCGCGGTGCTCACCGCCGGCGCCTCGCTGTGGGCCCTCGGGCTGCTGGCCGCGACCCTGGCCGGCGAGGCCCCGTCGCTCGTCGCCCACGCGCGGGCCGGCGGCCGTGCGCTGCCCGAGCCGGTCCCGGACGCCGTGGCCGTCCTCGCCCTCTGCCTCCTCGCGGTCGCCGTCGGCCGGATCGTGGGCGCGGTCCGGACCCACCGCGCGACCCGCCGCACCCTGCGCCGGCTGTGCGAGGGTCACCCGCCCGGCACCGAACTCGTCGTCGCCGCCTCGCCGCGGCCCCGCGCCTTCGCCGTGCCCGGCGACCCGGGCCGGATCCTGGTCACCAGCGCCATGCTCGCCGCGCTGCGCCCCGCCGAACGCCGGGTCCTGCTCGCCCATGAGCGCGCCCACCTCACCCACCGGCACGCGTTCCACGTCCACGCGGTGACCCTGGCCGCGGCGGGCAACCCGCTGCTCGTGCCGGTCCGCGACGCCGTGGCCTACCTGGTGGAACGCTGGGCCGACGAACAGGCCGCGGGCGCGGTCGGCGACCGCCGCACCACGGCCCGCGCCCTGGCCCGCGCCGCCCTGGTCGCCCATGGCGCGGACTGCGTCCTGCACTTCGCCGACCGCGCCGTCACCCGCCGCGTCGCCGCCCTCCACACCACCCCGCCACGCCGTCTGCGTCCCGTCGCCGCGGCCATCCTGGCCCTGGGCGCCCTCGCGGCCCTCGGAGCGGCGGACGCCACGGGTGACCTACTGAGCCTGCTGACGGGCGGCACGCTCTAGCAGCGCGGCCCGGAGTCGCGCATACCCCCGCCGCTCGGGCAGGTTGCCGGCCCAGGGTGTACGTCGCCCGCCCCTCCGGCCCCGCGCCTGCCCCCGTCCTCTCGGCCGCCCGACGCCCCCAGCCGGACGACCACCGTCCCGCCCCGCGGCCCCGCGCCACCGCCCCGGCCGACATCAGCCGCACCACCAACCGACATCAGGCGCATCGCTCGACCGGTCCGGCGACCCGGTGGCCGTCGGTCGTCCGCTCTCACCGCCCCCGACGCCCGCACCGCCCCCTAGCCCCGCACCGGCCCCCAAGCCCCGCACCGCTCACTCGCCCGGCGCTCCAGTCGACGCCAACCGTCCCGCCCCGCGGCCCCGAGCCGCCGACCCGGCCGACATCAGCCGCACCCCCGTCGACGCCAGCCGCACCGCTCACCCGCCAGGCGCTCGGCCGACGTCCGCCTTCTCGTCCCCCCGCCGCGCGCGCCGTGCACCCGCCGCCGCGACCACCGCCGTGCCGCCTGCCAGGACCGCCGCCAGTGCCGCGTAGCCGTACGTCAGTGTCGCCGTCGTGGCGACCGCGGCGACCAGCAACGGGCCGCCCGCGTCACCCAGTTCGCGGCCCAGTTCGGCCGCGCCCATGGTCTGCCCGAGGCGTTCGGGCGGGGTGGCGGAGGCGAGTGCGGCGAAGCCGAGCGGGGTGATCAGGCCGGTGCCGACGCCGATCAGGACGGCGGCGAGCAGGACGCCCGCCAGTCCGGGCAGCATCGCGCAGGCCAGGCCCGCTGCGGCGAGCAGCAGCCCCGCGGTGAGGCCGGTGCGCGCGCCGAGCCGGCCCGCGTCCAGCGCCCGGCCGGCCCGCGGCT
>NZ_JAMGBF010000264.1 GCF_023516615.1 Streptomyces panaciradicis | reverse complement strand
CCACCGCGCGCGCCGGCCTGGCGGACCTGGGCACGTCCTGGCGGGAGGCGTCGGCCGCGGCGCGGGCGGCGCTGGCGGAGCCCCGGCTCGGCCCGGTCGCCGAGTGGGCGCACATCGGCCCGTTCCGGCTGCTGACCGCACTGCCCCCGGAGACCGCGCACGACACCGCCGTACGGGCGCTGCTCTCCCCCGCCCACCGTGAACTGGCCCGCACGGCCGAGGTGTACCTCGACCGCGCCGGGCAGGCCGGCCGCACGGCGGCGGAGCTGGGCATCCACCGCCAGACCCTCTACTACCGCCTCTCCCGGGTCGAGAAGCTCACGGGCCTCGACCTGGACGACGGCGAGGACCGGCTGCTGCTGCACATGGCACTCAAGGGAGCGCGGCTGTAAGGGCGTTGACCTCACGGCCCGTCGAGCAGATCCGCCACGGCCGCCACGCCCTCGGTGATCGCACGGTCCGTCACCTGGCCGAATCCGAGGACGAGTTGCGGCGGAACCGCGGTGCGGGAGGTCCGGCAGGCGCTCATGCCGTACAGGCCCACCCCCCGGTCGCGGGCCCGCGTCACGACCGTCTCCTCCTCGGCGCCGTCGGGCAGGTGTGCCACCGCGTGGAACCCGGCCGCCAGCCCCGACAGCCGTACCGCGGGGGCGTGTTCGGCCAGGACCGAGACGAGGGTGGCGCGGCGCGCGGCGTACACCGTGCGCATGCGGCGCAGATGGCGGTCGTAGCGGCCGGACTCGATCAGGCGGGCGAGGGCCAGCTGGTCGAGGGTGGGTGAGCCGCGGTCGGCGACCCGCTTGTGGTCGGCGACCGCCTCCAGGAGGACGGGCGGGCACAGCAGCCAGCCCAGCCGGAGCGCGGGCGCGAGGGACTTGCTCACTGTGCCGATGGAGATCACCCGGTCGGCGGCCAGCCCCTGGAGCGCCCCCACGGGTTCGCGGTCGTAGCGGAACTCGGCGTCGTAGTCGTCCTCGACGACATACGCGTCCCGGCGTGCCGCCCACGCGATCAGCGCATGGCGGCGGGAGGGCGCCAGGACCACGCCCGTCGGCCACTGGTGGGCCGGGGTGACGATCACCGCCCGGGCGCCGGTGGCGTCCAACTCCCCCACGTCGAGGCCCTCTTCGTCGACCGGGACCGGGACCGCCGTCAGCCCCGCCGCCTCCGCGGCGGCCGCCGCCGTGGCCGGACCGCCCGGGTCCTCGTAGGCCACGACCCGCACCCCGGCGCGGGCCAGGGCGCGCAGGGCGAGGCTCAGCCCCTGCGCGTAGCCGGAGCAGACGACGGTACGGGCGGGGTCGGCCGCGGCGCCCCGGACCCGGCCCAGATACCCGGCGACGACCTCGCGCAGTGCCCGACTGCCCTGCGGATCGCCGTAGTCGAGGTCGGCGGTCGGCATGCGCCGGGCCGCCTCCCTGGTCGCCCAGAGCCAGTCGGAGACGGGGAAGGAGGCCAGGTCCGGTACGCCGTGGCGGAAGTCGGCGATCATGCGGGGCCCGGTGTCGGGCGGGGACGGCACGGGGGCCTCGGGCACCTGCGCGCAGGCCGCCACGCGGGTGGCCGAGCCGACCCGGGTGACGAGGTAGCCCTCCGCCTGGAGCTGGGCGTAGCAGTCCTGGACGAGTCCCCGGGACAGACCGAGCATCCGCGCGAACTCCCGGGAGGACGGCAGGCGCTCGCCCGCCCGCAGCCGGCCCGTGCGGATGGCGTCCCGCACCTGGCCCTCGAGCTGCGCGGACAGCCGCTGCCCGCTCTCCCGGTCGAGCGTCACAAGCAGCTCGGGTGACAAACCGGCCCACTGCACTGGCATGGAATTGGAGCTTAGCGGAGGGCCGGTCCGTCTCTAGCGTCGACGGTATGACGACTTCGGCGAACTGCCCTCCCCACACGGCCCCCGCACGGCCGTCGCTGCTGACCCGGCCCCTGCTGCTGCGCTTCGTCAGTCTGGTCGGCGCGAGCGTGAGCTTCTTCCTGCTGCTGTCGGTCGTGCCCGCGTACGCGGCCGGGTCGGGCGGCGGGAACGCGGCGGGCCTCGCCACCGGCTCCCTGATGCTCGCCACCGTCCTCGGCGAGCTCGTCACCCCCCGCCTGGTCGCCCGCCACGGCTACCGTCCGACCCTGATGGCCGGCCTGGTCCTGCTGGGTGCCCCGGCCCTGGTGCTGACGGTCTCGTCGGACATCACGTGGATCGTCGCCGTGTGCCTGCTGCGCGGTCTGGGCTTCGCGCTGACGATCGTGGCGGGCGGCGCGCTGACCGCGACCCTGATCCCCGCCGAGCGCCGGGGCGAGGGGCTGGCCCTGGTCGGCCTGGTCTCCGGGGTGCCGTCCCTGGTCGCACTGCCGCTGGGCCTGTGGCTGGTCGCGCACGCGGGATACGGGACGGTGGCGGTGATCGGGGGGACGGCCGCCCTAGCCGCGACGGTCTCGGTGCTGGGCCTGCCGGCCGCGGACACGCGGAACGCGGAGGCGGCGCCCGGCAGGGACCGGCCCGTCGGCGTGCTGCGCGGCCTGCGCACCGGCGCCCTGCTGCGCCCCGTCCTCGTCTTCGCCACCACCGCGACGGCCGCCGGGATCATCGTCACGTTCCTGCCGCTGGCCGTTGCGAGGGCGCACTCCGGTGTGGTCACGGTGGCCCTGTTCGTGCAGCCCGCGGCCGCGACGGCGACCCGCTGGCTGGCGGGCCGGCTCGGCGACCGGCACGGCAGTGCCCGGCTCGTGCCGCCCGGGCTGCTGCTGTCGGCGGCGGGCGTGGCCGTGACCGCGACGACCGGCACCCCGGCCGCCGTGATCGCCGGAACGGCCCTGTTCGGCGCCGGGTTCGGCATCGCCCAGAACTCCACCCTCGCGCTCATGTACGCCCGGGTCTCGCCGTCCTCGTACGGCACGGTCAGCGCGCTGTGGAACCTGGCCTACGACGGCGGCATGGGCGTCGGCGCGGCGGGCTTCGGCGTGCTGGCGGGGGCGACCGGCTATCCGTGGGCCTTCGCGGTGACGGCCGGGGCGATGCTGGCCGCCCTGGTCCCGGTGGTGCGCGACCGGCGGATCAGTCGTTCCTGACGCCCTCGATCACCCGGCGCAGCCCCTCGGTGAGCTGGTCGGCGTCGGTGGCGGAGCCCGGGTCGAAGAGCCACTGGACCATCAGGCCGTTGAGCAGGGTCTGGTAGAAGCGGCCCTCGGTGTCCACCGCGCTCTCCTCCAACCGGTCCTCGGGGACGCCGTTGAACATCGTCAGGATGCCCTTGCGGCCCTCCACCTGTGCCTCGGCCAGGAGTTTGCGCACTTCGGGAAGCCTGTCGCCCTGGAACAGCAGCTCGAAGCTGAGCAGCCAGATCGCCCGTGAGGCGGGCACGGACCGGATGATGCCCGCCCACACCTCCTGGAACCGCTCCAGCGACCCGGCCGGCGGGGCCGGCTGCGCGTCCCAGCCGGGCTCGAAGGTGTCGCCGACGCCCTCGATCAGCTCGACGTACGCCTGCACCAGCAGCGCGTCCTTGGAGCCGTAGTGGTAGCCGATCGACGCGAGGTTGGTCCCCGACTCCTTGACGATGTCCCGCGCGGTCGTCCGCAGGAACCCCTTCTGAAGCAGGCAGCGCTTGGCGCCCTCGAGCAGATCCTCACGGTGTCCCATGCCGGCCACCCTACCTCCGGATCCATACAGCCGTCCTAGACGAACGATTTATACAAGCGTCATAGACAAGCGTTTAAGACGCGCGTACATTCCTCGGCATGACGAACTCGACGAGCACCACCGCGACCACGGCCGGCACCGCCCGCGCGGGCCGCCGCGAATGGACCGCCCTGGGCGTGCTGATGCTCCCGCTGCTGCTGGTCTCGATGGACGTGTCGGTCCTCTACTTCGCGATCCCCGCGATCAGCGCCGACCTGGAGCCGAGCGGCACCCAGCAGCTGTGGATCTTCGACATCTACGCCTTCGTGCTGGCGGGCCTGCTGATGACGATGGGCTCGCTGGGCGACCGCATCGGCCGCCGCCGGCTCCTGCTCCTGGGCGCCGCCGCCTTCGGCACGGCCTCCCTGATCGCCGCCTACGCCGACAGCGCCGGGACCCTGATCGCGGCCCGCGCGGTGCTCGGCGTCGGCGGCGCCACCCTGATGCCCTCGACGATGGCGCTGATCCGCACGATGTTCACCGACCCCGCCCAGCGCGCGAAGGCGATCGGCCTGTGGTCCGGTGTGATGACGGCGGGCATCGCGCTCGGCTCGGTGCTGAGCGGGGTGCTGGTCCAGTACTTCTGGTGGGGCTCGGTCTTCCTGGTCAACCTGCCCGCGATGGCGCTGCTGCTGGTCCTGGGCCCGTTCCTGCTCCCCGAGTCCAGGGACCCGCACCCCGGCCGCTTCGACTGGCCGAGCGTCCCGCTGTCCATGGCGGGCGTGCTCCCGGTGATCTACGGCCTGAAGGAGATCACGTCCGAGGGCTGGCACCCGCAGTACGTCGTCTCGATCACCGTCGGCCTGCTCTTCGCGGCCGCCTTCGTCCACCGCCAGCGCACCACGGCCTCACCGATGATCGACCCGGCCCTCTTCCGCGGCCGGGGCTTCGCCCCCTCGGTCGTCCTGAACCTCGTCGGCTCGTTCGCGATGATGGGCTCGGCGTACTTCACCACGCAGTACCTGCAGTCGGTGCTCGGCAAGAGCGCGATGGAGGCCGCCCTGTGGGCACTGCTCCCCTCGGTGCCGATCGGCATGGCGGCCCCCCTGGCGACCACCCTGGTCCAGAAGGGGGTCGACCGCGCCCACGTCGTCACCGCCGGTTTCGCCGTCGGCGCCTGCGGCTACGGCCTGCTCGCCCTCGCGGACACCGGCTCCCTCTGGCTGGTCCTCGCCGCCTGCGGCGTCCTCGCCTCCGGCATCGTCATGGTCATCTCCCAGATCACGGACCTGGCCCTGAGCAGCGCCCCGGTGGAACGCGCCGGCTCGGCGTCCTCCCTGATGGAGACCGGCGGCGAGTTCGGCGGCGCACTGGGCATGGCGGTGCTCGGCTCGATCGGCACGGCGATCTACCGCCACGACATCCCGGCCACGGCACCGGCCACGGCCCGCGAGACCCTGGGCGGTGCACTGGCGGTCGCCGACCGGATACCGGGCCTGGCGACGACGGCACGGGAGGCCTTCACCAGCGGCATGCAGGGCGCGGCGATCGCGGGGGCGGTGCTGCTGCTGGGCGCGGCAGCACTGGCGGCGCGGACCCTGCGGGGAATCCACGTCGACCACAAGTGAGAGGACATACGAACGCCGGACGGGCATTCTCAGCCCGTCCGGCGTTTGAGGACGATGTCAGACGAGGTTCACGGAGCGGGCGAACGTCGCCCCGATCTCCGTCTCCACCTCACCCAGCACCCCGGAGGGCACCGTGTCGTCGACGGTCAGCACGGCCAGCGCCTCGCCGCCGGCGACCGCGCGGGAGACCTGCATACCGGCGATGTTGATGCCCGCCTCGCCGAAGATGCGGCCCACGGTGCCGACGACACCGGGACGGTCCTCGTACCGCAGCACCACCATGTGGTCGGCGAGGGCGAGGTCGACGTCGTACTCGCCGACGGCGACGATCTTCTGCAGGTGCTTGGGGCCGGCCAGGGTGCCGGAGACCGACACCTCCTCACCGTTGCCGAGGGTGCCGCGCACGGTGACGACGTTGCGGTGGTCGGCCGACTCCGAGCTGGTCGTCAGCCGCACCTCGACGCCGCGCTCCTGGGCGAACAGCGGGGCGTTGACGTAGGAGACGGTCTCGTCGACGACGTCCTCGAAGACACCCTTGAGGGCGGACAGCTCCAGCACCTTCACGTCGTGCTGGGTGATCTCGCCGTAGACCTCGACGTCGAGGCGGACGGCGACCTCGCCCGCGAGCGCGGTGAAGATGCGGCCGAGGCGCTCGGCGAGCGGCAGGCCCGGCTTGACGTCCTCGGCGATGACGCCGCCCTGGACGTTCACCGCGTCGGGCACGAGCTCACCGGCGAGGGCGAGGCGCACCGAGCGGGCGACGGCGATACCGGCCTTCTCCTGTGCCTCGTCCGTCGACGCGCCGAGGTGCGGGGTGCACACGACCTGGTCGAACTCGAAGAGCGGGGAGTCGGTGCAGGGCTCCTTGGCGTACACGTCGAGGCCGGCGCCGGCGACCCGGCCCTCCTTCAGCGCCGAGTACAGCGCCTCCTCGTCGACGATCCCGCCGCGCGCGGCGTTGACGATGCGCACGCTCGGCTTGACCTTGCGCAGCGCCTCGTCGCCGATGAGGCCGAGGGTCTCGGGGGTCTTGGGGAGGTGGACGGTGATGAAGTCGGAGACCTCGAGCAGCTCGTCCAGCGACAGCACCTTCACGCCCATCTGCGCGGCGCGGGCGGGCTGGATGTAGGGGTCGTAGGCGACGACCTTCATGCCGAAGGCGGACATGCGCTGCGCGACGAGGGCACCGATGCGGCCCAGGCCCACGACGCCCAGCGTCTTCTCCGCGAGCTCCACGCCCGTGTACTTGCTGCGCTTCCACTCGCCGTTCTTCAGCGCGGCGTTGGCCTGCGGGATGTGGCGGGCGGTGGCGACGAGCAGACCGCAGGCCAGCTCGGCGGCGGTCACGATGTTCGAGGTGGGGGCGTTGACGACCATCACGCCGGCCTTGGTGGCGGCGGAGACGTCGACGTTGTCCAGGCCGACGCCGGCTCGTGCGACGACCTTCAGCTTGTGCGCGGCGGCGATGGCCTCGGCGTCCACCTTGGTGGCGGAGCGGATCAGGATCGCGTCGACGTCGGCGATGGCCGGGAGCAGTTCGGCTCGGTCCGCTCCGTTGCAGTGCCGGATCTCGAAGTCCGGGCCAAGCGCGTCCACAGTCGCGGGCGACAGCTCTTCAGCGATGAGTACGACGGGTTTCGAGCTCACGTGAGTCCTCACAAGTCCAATGCGGACGGCCGTCCCGACGGCCGCAGGCGGTGGAGGTTGGCTAGCCGCGTGGAAGACGCACGACGCTGTGGGCCTGACGCGTATGTAGTACGGCAGTGTAGTGGCGCGGCGGAGGTCGTCTTGCGCCTCTGCGGAAGGATCACCCGTCCGTGATGCGACGGGTTGGACAACGGGGCCGGAGCGGTCCGCTCCGACCCCGTGGCCATGAGGCTTACGCCTCCTCGTCGACCCAGCTCATCAGCTTGCGCAGCTGCTTGCCGGTGGTCTCCAGCAGGTGGTCGGCGTCCTGCTGCTTGTACTCGTTGTACTTCTTCAGACCGCCGTGGT
>NZ_JAMGBF010000263.1 GCF_023516615.1 Streptomyces panaciradicis | reverse complement strand
GCCGGCTGGCTGGCGCCGGCGCTCGGCGCCGACGGCGGCTCCGGCCCCGCCGCCACGGGCGTCCGCCTGCTGTCCGCGTCCGCCGCGTGTGCGGCCGGTGCCGGACTGGCGCTCATCGCCATCTCCGGTCCCGCACGGTTCTACCTGGCGGTTGCCGTCGTCGCGGTGGCGGCCTGGCTCGGCGGGCTGCTGATGGTGCTGCTCGACGTGCCGGCGGCGCACGCCGCGGCGGTCGTCGCGGTGGTCGCCGTCCTGCTCGGCGCGTCGGCACCGGCCTGTTCGTTCTGGCTGGCGGGCCTGCGTATGCCGCCCCTGCCGACCAACGCCGACGAACTCCAGCAGGGCATCGACCCCGAACCCGGTGAACAGCTGGTCGTCCGAACTGTGCGGGCCGAGGCGTGGATGACGGCCCTGTACGCGGCGGTCGGCGTGATCTGCACCGGCGCCGTCAGCGCCCTGGTCGGCGACCCCGGTACTCCGGCGCGCGTCACCGCGGCCGTACTGGCGCTGCTGCTGGCACTGCACAGCCGTGGCATCGGCAACGCCTGGCAGCGCACCGCGGTGCTGTTCCCGGGGGTGTGGGGGGTGGCCGCGTTGATGACCTCGCTCGCCGCGGAATCCGGGACGCGAACCCGGCTGCTGCTGGTCGCCGCGCTGGCCCTGGTGGCCGCGGCGGTGGCCGTCCTGTGCTGGACGCTGCCGGGCCGTCGACTCGTACCGCACTGGGGGCGGGCGGCGGAACTGCTGCACTCCACCGCCGCGATCGCACTGTTGCCGCTGGTGCTGTGGACCTTGGGTGTCTACGGCCGGATGCGCGGAGTCTTCGGCTGAGGACCGGTCCGGACGCGGAAGGCGTGTCCGGGACGACACCAGAGCCGAGCTGAGGAAGAGGAAGGAACAGCGGCGATGCAGTCCAAGCGGGACCAGGTCGAGGCGCATGTCTTCATGATGAGCAGGCTGTCCTCGGGCATGCTGCTCTCGGACCCGGACGCCCCGGAGAGCCCCTCGGGCCGCACCGGCCGCGGGGCGGCCATGGGCATGTTGATCGGCGCGCTGGGGGCGGCCGGCTGCGTGCTGTTCGGACTGCTCTCGCCGGGCGGCGACACCTCCTGGAAGAGCGCCGACGGCCTGATCGTGCGCAAGGAGACCGGCGCCCGCTACCTGTACCAGGACGGTGTCCTTCGCCCGGTCCGCAACTACGCCTCGGCCCGCCTCATCGGCGGCTCCGACCTGTCCACGACCCTGGTCTCCGGCGCCTCCCTGCGCGGCACGCCGCATGGCGCCGCCGTCGGCATCACCGGCGCACCGGACGACCTGCCGGCCGCCCGGGACGTCAACGACGGCCCCTGGCTGGTGTGTTCCGGTCTCCTCGGCGCGGCGGACGGCAGGCGGACGACCACCACGCTCGTCGTCGGCGCGCGGCCGTCGCCCGGTGACGGGCTGACCGCCCGCCAGGCGCTGCTGGTCTCCGCCCCCGACCGGACCCGCTACCTGGTGTGGCGCGGCCGTCGGCTCAGGCTGGACACCGAGCACGGAGCGGACCGGGCACTCGGCTATGGCGGCGTACAAGTCCGGGCGGTCTCGGCGGAGTTCCTCAACACGCTGCCGGCCGGCCCCGACCTGACGCCCCCGGCGGTGCCCGGACAGGGCGAGAAGGGTCCCTCGCTGGACGGCCGACCCACGCGGATCGGTCAGCTGTTCACGGTGCAGGTGCCCAACTCGCCCGTGCGGTACTACCTGTTGTCCCGGCAGGGCCTGGTCGCGGTCACCGCCACCCAGGCCGCGCTCGCCCTCGGTGACCCGCGCACGCGCGAGCACAGCTACGCGGGGCACAAGCCGGTGCCGGCGCCGCTGGCCACCGACACCGCCGACGCCCACCTTGCCGCCGGCACGACAGCCGCTGCCCCGGGGTGGCCGGCCAGCCCGCCGACGCTGACCGGACCGGCCGCGCGGGAGGACGTGTGCACAGCGCTCAGGCCGACCGCAAAGGGCCCGGTGACCAGTGTCGCCGTGGTCTCCACCCTCGACGCCGCGCCTGCCCCCACTCCCGAGGAAGCCGCCCCCGCCTGCTCCCCGGTGGACGCCGTCGCGGTGCGTCCCGGCGCCGGCGCGGTGGTCCGCGCGCTGAGCGCGGACGGCGGAACGCTGGGCGACACCACCTACCTGGTGACCGACGCGGGCGTGAAGTACCGCATGGCGTCCTCCGCGGCCGTCACCGCGCTCGGCTACGGCGGCACGGACGCCGTGGGCCTGCCGTCCCCGCTGCTGGCCATGCTGCCGACCGGCCCCGACCTCGATCCGGCCGCCGCCTCAGGCAGCGCCCCGGTGCGCACCACGTCAGCGGGCGGCTGCGCCACCGGCATCGTCGCCGGGCACAAGAACGCTCCCACGGACGGCAGGTCCGCCGCGTCCCCCGCGGACAACGCGCCTGCGGCTCCGACCGGCTGACCACACTTCCGGACCGTCCAGGACGGCCCGGAACACCGAAAATCCACCCACCGGAACGAGAGGTACCCAGTGGCAACACCGCTCCAGCAGTCCACGACGGCGTCGACGACCGCCGGCATCAACGCCCTCCACTCGGCCCACCAGGGCATCCAGCGATGCAAGAACGACGTCGACACCACGGCCGGCAACCTCGCCGTGGCCTACAGCGCCAACTCCGCGGACGGCCGCGAGTTCCAGAATCTGCTGACGCAGTGGGACGGGCAGGCGCAGATCATCCTCAACAAGCTGCAGGGCCTGATCGACCGCCTCACCCAGACCCTCCAGACCCACAGCACCACCCAGTCGAACAACACCGACATGATCCGCACGTCCACCAGCACGGCGGACTCGGCCTACAACCAGCTCACCTGACGACGACCCCACGGCCCGCCTCTCTGTGCCACCCGCAGCGCGGCCGACCCGACCCCCAGAACGAGGAGTTCCCGTGAGCGAGATGACCGACGGCGTGATCCACGTCGAGTACAACCACGTCGAGCAGGGCGTGGAGGACATGATCCAGCAGACCAGGGCGATCGAGACCACTCTGGACAACCTGGAGGCCGAACTCAACGCGCTGAAGACCACCTGGCAGGGCGCGGACGCCGAGGCGTACACCAAGGCCCAGGCGGACTGGAACAACGCGGTCACCACGATGGAGCGACTGCTGATGTCCCACGCCACCCTTCTCGGCGAGATCTCCAACAACTACCGGCAGACGGAGAACAGCCTGTCGCAGATGTGGAGCGAACTGAGCTGACCGGCGGGACGGCGCGTCGTCCGCCACCGCCCGCCGACCGGGCCGCGCCGTCCCGGACCCGTCCCGGACCGTCTCCCAGTAAAGGAAGACCATGGCAGATCTCACCCATCTGGACTCCGCGTCACTCATCCAGTTCGCCGACAACGAGGTCCAGACCTTCATCGCCGACATCAAGAAGATGCGCCAGGACACGGCCGACACACCGTCGGTCGAGGCCTTGTTCACGCTTTCCTCGACGCTCAGCAGCGCCCCCAACAAGCAGCTGACGATCGGTCAGATGGGGGCCACGGGCACCGTGCACGGCGACAGCCTCCGGACCAACATGGTCGCGCTGGCGACGGCGATCGACAAGGTCTTCGTCAAGCACCAGGACCTCTTCCGCGACATGGACACCGACATCCGGGACACCGTGCGCACCCTGCTCAACACCGCCGGCACGTCACTGGACTCCATCAGCAGCGACCGGTTCATCTCCGCCATGGCCGACGTCGGCCAGGACCTCGGCGGACACAGCACCACCTGATCCCTTCCGACCGAAAGGCGAGCCCCCGCGATGGCAGACGAAACGCCCGGCAAGTGGGAGACGACCGTCTACCTGATGACCGGGTACAAGGTCCCGACCCGCGACTCGGTCACCGAGGACCTCAAGGGCAAGTCCAGGAAGTACGGCGACGCCGACGACAACGCCGTGGACGCGCCCTGGATCGACGTCACCATCAGCAACGTCGGGAAGGTCGACGGCACCGCGCTGGCCAACCGGTTGGCGTCACGGGGGGACTTCCTCCTCTTCTACGCGGGTACCGGCGACGGCGGCCCGATGACGAACGCCAAGAAGCTCAACCTGTACGTGGTCCGGATCGGCTTCCCCTGGCAGCGGGGCTCAGGGCAGGCGGGCACCAACTTCCAGAAGTACTCCCTCGGCTCGAACGCGGCCATCAGCCAGTTGTCCTACCCGCCGTACCGGACCACCGGCTTCTCGTTCGACGGTCTGAGCGTGGCCGAGGAGGACGCTGTCGACCTCGGCACGTTCTCCCACCGGGCCCGGTCCATCGACCGGGCCATGGCCTTCTTCGACCAGCACGAGCAGCGGCTCAAGACCTGGACCGACGCGATGGACGGGCCGGGCGCGGCCTGGCAGGGCAACGCGGCCGGCGTCTTCCAGAACCTCATCACGACCCTGCACACCCAGTACAAGCACTACAAGGAGCAGTTGGCGCCGCCCGGCTTCAGCGCGCCGCTCGAGAGCAAGGTGGACCACTACCGGCCCCGGACCTACCACGGGGCCGGGCTGGTCCGCGCCGAGATGGCGCTGAGCGTCGGCCTGCGCACGCTCAAGGTCGCGTTCGACGACTGGCACAGCGACAAGGGCACGGTCTCCGGCACGGCCCCCGACGGTTCCGCGACCACCGCCGCCGCCCACTGGGACCCGGAGGTCACGGTCCGCGGCGTCCTCCAGGAGGTCGCGCAGTGGATCAACGCCAACAACGCCGGCAAGGTGGTCACCCACTCGACCACCTACGGATCCACGGGGAGCAGCTCCGGCGGCGACGACTACTGGTACGACACGATGGCGGGCTTCAAGGAGAACGTCCCTGTCTACGGTCCCCTCACCGACCCCAACACCTGGGTGAAGATCGCCCAGGAGGCCGTCTCGCGTTGGAAGAACAACGTGGTCGCCCACCTCGACCCGGCCGCCGAGACCGCGCAGACCGGTCTGGCCGAGGCATGGTCGAAGCTGCTCAACACCGCCTGGGACCCGGACTACGGGTTCGAGGAGGCACCGGCGGCGACGCTCAGCTCCACCGGCAACAGCGGCGGCAACTCGAACTCGACGTTCAACCCGAACGACATCGCCAGCCTGTTCAACAACCAGAACGCATCGGTCAACGACGCGCTCAACAACATCACCGGCTCCATGAACAACGCGCTCAACGACCAGAACCAGGCGTTGAACGACGTCGGCGGGTCCACCAACAACGCGCTGAACGACCTGTTCTCCGGCGGCTCCGGCACCACCGACAGCGCCCTCAACGACACCGGTCTCACCGGGACCCCGGACGTCAACGGGCTGCTGTCCGACACGGCCGGCACGGGCGACACCGGCTCCGGCGGCACCTCCGGCACCGGTGCGGGAGTTTCCCCCGCCTACACCTCACTGCTCAACGGCGCGCTCAACAGCCTGGGTTCGGGCGGCAGCGGTTCCACCAAGGTCAACCCCGACGGCAGTATCACCGTCACCAACGCCGACGGCAGCACGACCACCACCAGGCCGGACGGCACCGAGGTCACCACCTTCCCGGACGGCAGCACCTCCACCACCGGCCCCGACGGCCGCACCACCCTGGTCGACGCCGACGGCAGCACCTCGGTGCAGAACGCGGACGGCACGGTCACCACCACGTTCCCCGACGGCAGCAAGGTCACCCTCGGCCCGGACGGCTCGTACACCACCACCGGCGCCAACGGCACCGTCACCCACGGCGATCTCCAGCCCGGCCAGAGCATCACCAACCCGGACGGCAGTACCACCAAGGTGAACGCCGACGGCAGCGTCACCACCACCTTCCCGGACGGCCTGGTCGGCACGCTCAAGCCGGACGGCACCTACACCGTCGACCAGCCCGACGGCTCCGGCATAGACACGTCCTCGCTGGGCGGCGGTACCTCCACCACCGTGCCCGCCCCGCACGGCTCGACCGGCACCGTCAACACATCCCTGAACGGATCCCTGAACGGCGGCCTGTCGTCCGGTGGTTCCTCGGGCCTCCCCCTCACCGACTCAGCCACCGACGGTGACTTCCTCTACGACGACGTGCCGTACACCTCCTCCCTGTCCGGCGCGCTGGGCGCCGCGCCCGGCACCGACGGCTTCTCCGCCGGGACCGGACTGAACCCCGGCGCGCTGGCCGCCGCCTCCAGAGCGGGCGCGATGAACGGGGACCTTTCGGGCTCGGAGCGGGTCCGTTCCGGTTTCGCGGACACCGACAGCGCCGTGACCGGCAGTCCCCGCACGACGTCCGCCGGATCCCGCGCCGCCGCCGCGGCGGAGGAGGCCGCCGCGGCCAGGACGGCGACCAGCAGTTCGGGCGCCCCCTTCTTCCCCGGCGCGGGAGCCGGCCCCGGTGGCCAGTCCACGCAGAGCGAGGACCGCACCCGCACCACCTGGCTGTCCGAGGACGAGGAGGTCTGGGGAACCGAGGACGGGGGAGTCCCCGCCGTCCTCGGCCGCGACGACTGACACACCGCGCCGTCCGTCCGGCACCAACACGTCTGAAAAGCAAGGAGATATGAGGATGGAACCCGTCGAGGAGCGTCTCGCCAAGGCGATGGAGCTCCTGGAGTCCACCAGAGCCGCGGTCGCGGACGCCGAGCAGAGACTGCGAAGCGCGGCGGTCACCGTCATGTCCAAGGACCGGTCGGTGGAGATCACCGTCGGCCCGCAGGGCGAGGTGACGGCCCTGAGGTTCCACGACGGCAAGTACCGTGCGATGGCTCCCGCCCAGCTGTCCGCCGTGATCCTGCAGACGCTGGGACAGGCCCGTTCCCGGATGGCCCAGCAGGTGCTCGACACCTACCGGCCCATCTCCGAGGGCATGCCGCAGCTCACCGACGTCCCCGGGGTCGAGATCGACTGGGAGGGATTGTTCGGCTCCATGGTCGCCGAAGGAGAGACCCGGCCCGGCAAGCCGGCCGGCGGGCAACTGCGCGACGAGATCGTGGAGGACCAGGAGACCGCCTGAGAACCCGGCAGCCCTCAGCAGACCCGGTCTTCCGGTGCGCGCACGCGCGGGACGACCCAGACAGCCCGACCTGGAGAAACCCCATGGCTGGAAACTCGTTCGAAGCCGACCCGCATCTCACCCGCAGGGGCGCCGAGGTCATGGCGAGCATCGCGGAGCACGCGCACGCGCTCGTCAACGACCTGGCGCACTACCAGAGCGCGCTCACCGGGTGGGCCGGCGTCGACGACGACTACGCCAAGCAGGTAGGACCCCAGATTCGCAAGACGTACCGGCAGACCATGGAGTCCGGGCGACAGGTCACCGACGCCATCGTGGCCGTCGTCGACCAGACGGCGGGCTCCGCCTCACACGTCGAAAGGGCCCGGGACGAAGCCTTCGAAGGAGTCGCCGCGGAGCAGGCCGAGTACGGCG
>NZ_JAMGBF010000262.1 GCF_023516615.1 Streptomyces panaciradicis | reverse complement strand
CCGGCTGTTGGGCCGTTCCGACGTCTCAAACCTTAGCGGATCCTCTCGGCGATTCCCAATCGGGCCGCCGAGATCCACATCGAATTGAATTCGGGCACGCCGAAATCAACCCGGCTGGGAGATCGTGCTGATGGTTTGGTTTGCCGCTGCTGCGGCGGAGGTGCTGCCGAAGAACCGTTACGGCCCCGTGGCAACCCGAAGAACTTTACGGATCCGGCGATGGCCTGTCAAGCGCCCGCTGTCAAGATCTTTTAGTCCAGGTCGGTGAGGCGTCCGCCGGCGTCCGGCTGGGCGTGCTCCACCCTGCGGAGCAGGCGGGTGAGGACGTCACCCAGGGCCGTGCGGTCCTCGGCCGAGAGGTCCTGGAGGAGATCCTCCTCGAAGACCGTCGCAAGTCGCATCGCCTCCAGCCACTTCTCGCGGCCCTCCACCGTCAGCTCGACGATGACGCGGACCCGGTTGGACTCGTCCCGTTCCCGGGTCACCAGTCCCTCGGCGACCATGCGGTCGATCCGGTGGGTCATCGCGGCCGGCGTCAGGCCGAGGCGCTTGGCGAGGTCGCTCGGGCCGAGGCGGTAGGGGGCGCCGGAGAGGACGAGGGCCTTGAGGACCTCCCACTCGGCGTTGCTGATGCCGAGGGCGGCGGTCTGCCGGCCGTACGCGACGTTCATACGGCGGTTCAGCCGGGACAGCGCCGAGACGATCTTCTCGACCTGGGGGTCGAGGTCCCGGAACTCTCGCTGGTACGCGGCGATCTGCTCTTCGAGTGTCGGCTCCGTGGCGCCGGGGGGCTCGGCCATGTGGGCAGTATCCCACGCCCCTGCTTTGCCTCGAAGTCCTTGATTATGTACTCTTCGATATCGAACTTTAGCTTTGAAGTCTTCACTCCTAAGCTCTTCGGAGCGAAGCTTCCATCAGATGAGAGAGGTGAACGTGACCAGGGCGATGGGCGCAGCGATGCGCCGGATCCACGTGGGCAACGCACTCAGCGCGTTCGGGCTCGGTTTCACCGTCCCCTACCTGTACGTCTATGTGGCGCAGGTGCGGGGACTGGGTGCCATGACGGCGGGGCTGGTCCTCGCCGTCTTCGCCGTGGCCGCGCTGGTCGTGCTGCCGTTCGCCGGGCGGGCCATCGTCCGGCGCGGTCCGCTGCCGGTCCTGATCGCCGCCCTGGTCACCGCCGCCGTCGGTGCGCTGGGCCTGGGGCTGGCGGCCACGTCGACCACCGTGCTGCTCGCGGCCGCCGCGCTCGGTGCCGGGCAGGCCGTGATGCAGCCGGCGCTGGCGACGATGATCGTGGACGTCTCCACCACGGACACCCGCTCGCGCGCCTTCGCCACCCAGTTCTTCCTGCAGAACCTCGGGCTGGGCGTCGGCGGGCTCATCGGCGGTCATCTTGTGGACGCTACGCGCGTCGACTCCTTCACCCTGCTGTTCTCCATCGAGGCGGCGATGTTCCTGGTGCTGGTGGGGGTGATGGCGACGGTCCGGATGCCGCGTGCGCCGCGCATCGAGGGCGCGCCCGCGTCGGCGGGCCGGGGCAGCTGGAAGCAGCTGCTCGGCAACCGGGCCATGGTGCAGCTGTCCGTGCTGGGCTTCGTGCTGTTCTTCGCCTGCTACGGCCAGTTCGAGTCGGGGCTGAGCGCGTACGGCGTCGAGGCGGCCGGGATCTCCACGTCCGCGCTCGGGACCGCGCTGGCCGCCAACACCCTGATGATCGTCGTCGCGCAGTTCGCCGTGCTGAAGTTCGTCGAGCGCCGGCGCCGGTCCCGGGTGATCGCGGGCGTCGGGCTGATCTGGGCCGTGGCGTGGGCCGTGGCGGGGTACGCCGGGCTCGGGCACGGCAGCCGGGAGATGGCCACGGCCGCGTTCGTGTCGACGTACGCGCTGTTCGGGCTCGGGGAGGCGATGTTGTCGCCGACGGTCGCGCCGCTGGTCGCCGATCTGGCACCGACGGGCATGGCGGGGCAGTACAACTCGGCGTTCGCCCTGGTCAAGCAGCTCGCGCTGGCCGTGGGGCCGGCGGTGGGCGGGCCGATGGGGGCCTCGCTGCACGCGCCGTACGTGGTGACGTTCCTGCTGTTCTCGCTGGGCATCACCGTCCTCGCGCTGCGGCTGGGGCGGCGGCTGACCGCCGTACAGGACCAGCCGTGGCTGGCGCGGAGCCGGAGCCGGGTCGTCGCACGGGGTGGGACGTCCACGGGGGCTGTTGCCGCGGAGGCGTGAGCCGGCGGCCGTCGTGGGCGGTCACCGGCGGCGGGCTGCCGTCAGGGCGAGCCCTTCGGGAGGACGAATTCGCACCAGACGGCCTTGCCGCCGCCCGGGGTCCGGCGCGAGCCCCAGTTCGAGGCGATCGTCGCGACGATCGCGATGCCCCGGCCGGACTCGTCGCCCGGTTCGGCGCGGCGGCGGCGCGGCAGGTGGTCGTCGCCGTCCGTCACCTCGATGATCAGGCGGCGGTCCGTGCGGCGCAGCCTCAGACGCATGGGCGGGGTGCCGTGCTGCAGGGAGTTGGCGACCAGCTCGCTCGCCGCGAGGACGCCGAGGTCGTGCAGCTCTGCGGGGAAGCGCCAGCTGGTCAGGACGCCGGAGGCGAAGGCACGCGCGCGTGGGGCCGCTTCGACGCCGCCGAGGAGTTCCAGGGCGGCGTTGCGGAAGAGCTCGCCGTCGTGGCCGATGCGGGCCGGGTGCTGGAGGACCAGGACCGCCACGTCGTCGTCGTGGTCGGCGGTGACCCCGGCGGAGCGGACCAGGCGGTCGCAGACCACCTGGGGGGTGCCGGTCGCCCCGGACAGGGCGGCCTCCAGGGCCGCGATGCCCTCGTCCAGGTCCGCGTCGCGGCGCTCCACCAGGCCGTCCGTGTAGAGCACGGCCGTGGAGCCGGGGCCGAGGGGCACGGAGCCGGAGGCGTGCATCCAGCCGCCGGTGCCCAGCGGCGGGCCGGTCGGCTCGTCGGCGCGCTGGACGGCGCCGGTCTCGTCGCGGACGAGGATGGGCAGGTGGCCGGCGGAGGCGTACACCAGCCGGCCCTCGTTCGGGTCGTGGATGGCGTAGACGCAGGTGGCGATCTGGTTGGCGTCGATCTCCGCGGCGAGGCCGTCGAGGAGCTGCAGGACCTCGTGCGGGGGCAGGTCGAGGCGGGCGTAGGCGCGGACCGCCGTGCGGAGCTGGCCCATGACGGCCGCGGCGCGCACGCCCCGGCCCATGACGTCGCCGATGACCAGGGCCGTGCGGCCGCCGCCGAGGGTGATGACGTCGTACCAGTCGCCGCCGACCGCGGCCTCGGTGCCGCCGGGCTGGTAGGTGGCGGCGATGCGCAGGTCGTCGGGCTGTTCGAGCTCCTGGGGCAGCAGGGAGCGCTGGAGGGTGACCGCGGTCTCGCGCTGGCTGCGTTCGCTGGCGCGCAGGCGTTCGGCGGCCTCGGCGTGGTCGGTGACGTCGGTGGCGAAGACGAGCACGCCCGCGTGGTCGGCATCCGTGACCGGGGTGCAGGTGAAGGTGTAGGAGCGGCCGTCGGGGGCCTTGCGGGACTTCAGGGTGCGGGGCCTGCCGCTGCGCAGCACCTGGTCGAGGAGCGGGAGCAGGCCCAGTTCGGCGAGTTCGGGGAGGGACTCGCGGGTGGGCTCGCCGAGGGGGCGCAGCCCGAAGGCGGTCACGTAGGCGTCGTTGACGTACGCCACGCGGTGGTCGGGGCCGTGCAGGAGGGCGACCAGGGCGGGGACGCGGTCGAGGACCTCGCGGACGGGGAGTTCGTCCACGGCGGGCAGGTGGGGGGCCTCGTGGGTGAGTTGTTCGGCGCGGGCCGAGGGGACGGAGCCCGCGCCGTCGGCCGGGCGGTCCGGGGCGACCGTGTGGTCGGTCCGCGCTGCCGCGCGGCGCTGCGTTCCGGGGAGCCGGGCGCTCCAGCGCGTGAAGTTCACGAATCCTTGCCTCGTGTCGTCGTCTCCGGCGTCTTCGGAGTCCTGGCGCGGCTCCGGTCCCTGCCGGAGAAGTGGGGCGTGACGCCCCCGGGGTGCAGCACGGTGGGAAGAGCCTCTTGGGTTCGAAGGGTGAGCGGGCGCTCGCCCTGGGGCGGGGATCAGTCTGGCAGTGTGGCCTACCGGAGCGACATCCGTCAGACGCCCACCCGGTCGGTGGAGTTCCTGGGTCCGGTCAGGACGACCCCTTCGGGTCGTCCGCGGGATCGACAGGAGGCTTTCCACCGGCAGCGAGTTCGAACTCCGCTCGGGGATGTTCGAGCGAGCCGAGCGAGACGATCTCCCGTTTGAAGAGGCCCGAGAGGGTCCATTCCGCCAGGACACGGGCCTTGCGGTTGAAGGTGGGCACCCTGCTGAGGTGGTAGACGCGGTGCATGAACCAGGCAGGGTAGCCCTTCAGCTTGCGCCCGTAGACGTGTGCCACGCCCTTGTGCAGACCGAGTGAGGCCACCGAGCCGGCGTACTGGTGGGAGTACGTCTCCAGCTCCTCGCCGCGCAGCGCGTGGGCGATGTTGTCGCCGAGGACCCTGGCCTGGCGGACGGCGTGCTGGGCGTTGGGGGCGGTCTCCCTGCCGGGTTCTTCGGCGGTGACGTCGGGTACGGCGGCCGCGTCGCCGGCCGCCCACGCGTGCGTGGTGCCGTCGATCGTCAGCTGGGGGGTGCATTTCAGCCGTCCTCGCGCGGTGAGCGGAAGGTCGGTGGCGGCGAGCAGCGGGCTGGGTTTGACGCCGGCCGTCCAGACGATCGTGCGGGTCGGGAGGCGGGCGCCGTCGCTGAGGACGGCGATGCGGTCGGCGCAGGACTCCAGGCGGGTGTTCAGCCGTACGTCGATGTTGCGGCGGCGCAGCTCGGTGACCGTGTAGCGGCCCATCTCCTCGCCGACCTCGGGCAGGATGCGGTCCGAGGCCTCGACGAGGATCCACTTCATGTCCTCGGCCTGGACGTTGTGGTAGTAGCGCGTGGTGTAGCGGGCCATGTCCTCCAGCTCGGCGAGCGCCTCGACGCCGGCGAAGCCGCCGCCGACGAAGACGAAGGTGAGGGCCGCGTCGCGGATCTCCGGGTCGCGGGTGGAGGAGGCGATGTCCATCTGCTCGATGACGTGGTTGCGCAGGCCGATGGCCTCCTCGACCGACTTGAAACCGACGGCGTGCTCGGCGAGGCCGGGGATGGGCAGCGTGCGGGAGATCGACCCGGGCGCGAGGACGAGTTCGTCGTACGGCAGTTGCTCGGCGCCCGTGCCCTCCTCCTCGGTGGCCAGGGTGGTGAGGGTGGCGGTGCGCTTGGCGTGGTCGATGGAGCGGACCTCGCCGACGACGACGTGGCATTGGTCCAGGACGCGGCGCAGCGGGACGACGACGTGCCGCGGGGAGATCGCGCCGGCCGCCGCCTCGGGGAGGAAGGGCTGGTAGGTCATGTACGGGTCGGGGGTGACGACCGTGATCTCGGCCTCGCCCCGCGCGAGTTCCCGTTTCAGTCTCCGCTGCAGACGCAGGGCCGTGTACATCCCGACGTAGCCACCGCCGACAACGAGAATGCGCGCACGTTCCTTCACCATCCCATGACGCACCCAGCTCTTGAGTTTGTCCACAGCCTCGACAATTTGTGTGACCGCGGGCCGGGGATCTCCGGAGTTGGCCGAATTGCCGGAGTGCTCACAAGGAGCGCAGGTCAGTGGGCGTACGCCGGGGGGCGCGGAGGGGTGCAATCGGGACGTATACGACTCGTGCTCCGATCGGGGGGCGCTCCGTGCGGAACCTGCCCCTTCTGAATTGACCCCCTCTCAACTATGTTCGTGTGTCGACGGGGTGTAGGGGGATGCGCTTCATCGGATCGGAAGTCCGCGACGGGCGGGCCGACGGTCCTGCTCCTTCGCACGCTCCGGCTTTCAGTGGCGGGGAGAGTCTCCGGGGGGAGACGTCATTACCGGGGGAACGCTTATGCATGTTCAGGACTCTCATTGGTCGTCCGCGTCCGCACTCGCGGCCGGCGGCATGATGAGCGCGGCGGCGGGCAACGGACGCGGGGACCAGACGCGTACGGCGCCGCTGCGCGTGGACGCACAGCGCAATCTGGAGCACGTGCTGCGCGCGGCGCGCGAGGTCTTCGGCGAGCTGGGGTACGGCGCGCCGATGGAGGACGTGGCGCGGCGCGCGCGGGTGGGTGTGGGGACCGTGTACCGGCGGTTCCCGAGCAAGGACGTCCTGGTGCGCCGGATAGCCGAGGAGGAGACCTCCCGGCTGACCGACCAGGCCCGGGCGGCGCTCGGGCAGGAGGACGAGCCGTGGTCGGCGCTGTCGCGCTTCCTGCGGACGTCCGTGGCGTCGGGTGCCGGCCGGCTGCTGCCGCCCCATGTGCTGCGGGTCGGTGTCGCCGAGGAGCGGGACGGCAGGAGCGTGTTCGACGAGGCGCGGGTGCCGCTGCAGCGGACCCAGCCCGGCGCCGGTGAGCTGCGGCTGGTCCCCGAGGGCGGTTCGGCGGGGAGGGGCGCGGACGACGACGCGGGGGCCTCGGCGCTGCTGGAGGTCGTGGGGCAGCTGGTGGAGCGGGCCCGGGCCGCGGGTGAGCTGCGGGCCGACGTGTCGGTTTCGGACGTGCTGCTGGTGATCGCCACCGCCGCGCCCTCGTTGCCGGACGCGGCGCAGCAGGCCGCGGCGTCCGCGCGGCTGCTGGACATCCTGCTGGAGGGGCTGCGGTCCCGGCCGGTGTGACGGTCGCGGGTGGGCGAACCGCCCGGCTCCCGGCCGGGTTCGGGCTCCCACCCGCCCCGTCCGACGGCGGTGCGCCGATCTTCCGGTGCGTCCGGTCGGTCAGTGGTGCGTCGATCGGCCGGTGTGGGCGGCGGGTCAATCCGGTGGCCCGTACGACTCACTCGAACGCGTGACTCCGAGGCGCGGGCGCCGTACGCCCCGCGCCTCCCGCGTGCGCCGCCACTCCGTACAGGACATCTCCGACGAGTCGGGCATCCTGACCAACTGCCGCCGTCCGGAGATCCATTGAGGCTTCCCCGAACGGGTGGGGGCTAGTACTGGTGCACGGCAAGTCCCCACGGACGAGTGGAAGGGTCACCCGGCAGGGGTCCTGACCAAAAGCCAATATGGCACTCTGACCCGGTGTTCGGGACCGGTAGGGCAGGCGGCGGGGGCTTTCCGCGATGAGCGTTGACGGGCGGGACGAGTCACTCGGCGACGGTGACCCGGAGGACGGCGCCTCGCCGCAGGTGCCGCTCCAGGGGGGACGCCCCTCCATTCCGGCCCAGGCCGGGGAACCCGTCGAGGGCAGCGTCCCGGCCCAGCGCGACCGGCGGGAGGACAGTGGCGTCCTGCCGCCCCCGAGGGACCTGCCCCCTTCCGACGCCGATCTGATCGAGCGGATGCGCGCGGGCGACGACAGCGCGTACGAGGCGCTGTACCGGCGCCACGCCGACGCCGTGCGCCGCTACGCCCGCACCTGCTGCCGCGACGGCCACACCGCCGACGACCTCACCGCCGAGGTCTTCGCCGGCATGCTGCAGGCGGTCCGCAGAGGGCACGGCCCCGAGCACGCCGTACGCGCGTACCTGCTCACCTCCGTGCGGCGGGTGGCCGCCGGCTGGACCAAGTCCGCCAAGCGTGAGCAACTCGTCGACGACTTCGCGGTGTTCGCCGCGCAGGCGGCGCACTCGTCCGAGGTCGCCGACCACGACACCCTGGACCTCGGTGCCGACGTGCGCGCCCTGCACGAGGCCGAGCAGTCCATGGCGATGCGGGCGTTCCGGTCGCTGCCCGAGCGCTGGCAGGCCGTGCTGTGGCACACCGAGGTCGAGGACGAGTCGCCCAGCGAGGTCGCCACGCTCTTCGGGCTGGACGCCAACGGCACGCGCGTGCTCGCCTCCCGGGCCCGGGAGGGCCTGAAGCAGGCGTATCTCCAGGCGCACGTCAGCGCCGCCCTCGTGGCCGACGAGGAGTGCGCCCGCTACGCCGACCGGCTCGGCGCCTACGCGCGCGGCGGCCTGCGCACCCGTGCGGAGCGCGGGCTGCGCAAGCACCTGGAGGAGTGCGCCAAGTGCCGGCTGGCCGCCGGTCAGATCAAGGAGGTCGCCGGCGGCATCCCGGCGGTCGTCCCGGTCGCCGTCATCGGCTGGTTCGGGACCGCCGGGTACGCCAAGGCGGTCGGCCTCGTCGCCGGTGGAGCGGGCGCGGCGGGCGCGGGTGCGGCCGCGGCG
>NZ_JAMGBF010000261.1 GCF_023516615.1 Streptomyces panaciradicis | reverse complement strand
CGTACCGCCGCAGTCCCCGCCCCAGGCCCCCGCCGAGAACGAGGGCCGCGGCCGCCGCGGCCGTCGGCCGCAGCTGCCGGGCCGTGGCGGACCGCGGGCCGAGCTGCCCGGTGGCGACACGCAGCCGCGCACGCCGAGCTGGAGCGACGACAACGCCCAGCCGCCGGTGCCGCGCGCCTCGCTGGACACCCCGCGCGGGCACGACGACACCTCGCGGATGCCGCGCTTCGACGACCACCAGGGTCCGGGCGCCACGACGGAGATGCCGGCCATCGGGCGCGGCGACGACCGTCAGGGCCTCGGGGCCGCCGACTTCGAGCGGCCCGCGTTCGGCAACGACCCGCACAACACGGGCCAGTTCGCCCGTCCCGGGATGGACGCGCCGCACAACACCGGCGAGTTCGCCCGCCCGGGCATGGACTCCCCGCAGGACAACGGCCAGTTCGGCCGTCCCGGTGCGAACGGCTCGCAGAACACCGGCGAGTTCCCGCGTCAGGACTACGGCGTCCCGCAGAACGGCACGCAGGGCCAGCAGGGCTCGTTCGTCCGGCCCGACGTCTTCGGCAGCGCGAACGGCCAGGGCGGCACCCCGCAGAACAACGGCCAGTACCCGAGCCCGTCGTCCTTCGACGCCGGCTCCACGGGCCAGTTCGCGGTGCCGGGCTACGACGGCTCCTCGACCGGGCAGCACTCCCTGCCGGGGCGTCAGAACCCGTCCGGCAACGGGCAGTTCGAGCGCCCGCAGAACGGCGGCGACTTCGGTGCCCCGCGCCAGCCCGTCCCGCCGCGTCCGCAGCGGCCGGTCCGGCAGGAGCCCGAGGCGCTGCCGCCGGCCACCGGCCCGGGCGACGGCCGTACCCCGCTGTACGACACGCTGGAGACCAACTGGTTCCACGGCGGTCCGGGCGGCGAGGGCCGGCCCGGCGAGGGCAACGGTTCCGTCCCCGCCCAGCAGCAGCCGCAGGCCGCTGCACCTCAACGTCCCGCGACCTCGTCGTGGCGCACCTCCCCGAACGACGACCTCGTCCGGCAGGCGGAGCGCGTACGGCAGCCGGCCGCGGGCGGCGTCACCACCTCCGGCCTGCCGCGCCGGGTGCCCCGGGCGAACCTCGTCCCGGGCACGGCTCAGCAGCAACAGCACCAAGCAGGTCCGCAGGTCTCGCGTGCGCCTGACGACGTACGCGGCCGGCTGACCAATCTCCGTCGGGGCATCGCACAGGGTCGACAGGCCGGTACGGGTACCGGCCAGACCGGCAGTTTCCCCAGCCCCACTCACCAGCAGGAGCGATAGTTGAGCCAGATGAGCCAGGCGGCACAGAACCTCAACTGGTTGATCACCAACTTCGTGGACAACACCCCAGGGGTGTCCCACACCGTCGTCGTATCCGCCGACGGACTCCTTCTGGCGATGTCCGAAGGCTTCCCGCGTGACCGCGCCGACCAGCTCGCGGCCGTCGCGTCCGGACTCACCTCGCTGACGGCCGGGGCCTCCCGGATCTTCGAGGGCGGCGCCGTGGCGCAGACGGTCGTCGAGATGGAGCGGGGTTTCCTCTTCCTCATGTCCGTCTCGGACGGCTCGTCCCTGGCCGTGCTCGCGCACCCCGAGTGCGACATCGGCCTGGTCGGCTACGAGATGGCGCTGCTGGTAGACCGCGCGGGCGCGGTCCTCACGCCCGACCTGCGCGCCGAACTCCAAGGCAGTCTGCTCCACTGACCCGCACCGGCACCACCCGTCTCACCAAACCACCGTCCGGCCGCCACAATCCCCCCACCGGCCCCGTCAGACGGCTTGCCCGACCGACTTGCTGTCCCGCCCGGAGGATTCATGACCCCGCCCACCGCCTCTCATGATCCGTACGCGGAGCCGTACGAGGATGAGGGCGACCAGCCGCTGGTACGTCCTTACGCGATGACCGGTGGCCGGACCCGGCCGCGCTATCAGCTCGCCATAGAGGCGCTGATCAGCACCACGGCCGACCCGGCAGCACTCATGGGGCTGCTCCCGGAGCACCAGCGCATCTGCCACCTGTGCCGTGAGGTCAAGTCGGTGGCCGAGGTGTCGGCCCTCCTCGCCATGCCGCTGGGTGTGGCCCGGATTCTCGTCGCGGACCTGGCCGAGGCCGGGCTCGTCGCCATCCACCAGCCGGGTGGCGACGAGACGACCGGTGCACCGGACGTGACCCTGCTCGAAAGGGTGCTCAGTGGACTTCGCAAGCTCTGACGGAGGTAGGGCGACCACCTCCGCGAAGATCGTCGTGGCGGGAGGGTTCGGCGTCGGCAAGACCACGTTCGTGGGTGCCGTCTCCGAGATCAACCCGCTGCGCACCGAGGCCGTCATGACGTCCGCGTCCGCGGGCATCGACGACCTCACGCACACCGGGGACAAGACCACCACCACGGTGGCCATGGACTTCGGACGTATCACGCTCGACCAGGACCTGATCCTGTATCTGTTCGGCACGCCCGGTCAGGACCGCTTCTGGTTCATGTGGGACGACCTGGTGCGCGGCGCGATCGGCGCGGTGGTGCTCGTGGACACCCGGCGCCTGGCCGACTGCTTCCCCGCGGTCGACTACTTCGAGAACAGCGGTCTGCCCTTCGTCGTCGCCCTCAACGGCTTCGACGGGCACCAGCCGTACGCCCCCGAGGAGGTTCGGGAAGCGCTGCAGATCGGCCCGGACACGCCGATCATCACGACGGACGCCCGCCACCGCGCGGATGCCAAGAGTGCGCTGATCACGCTGGTCGAGCACGCGCTCATGGCACGGCTGCGATAGCACTCAAACCAGCCATGTCGTACGGCAGTTGTCGTAGACGCATCGGAGCCGGCTGTGGCCTTTGACACGGTCGGCCCCGGTGTTCATAACGTTTCGGCAGAGGAATCGGGTGGTACGGCCACGGGTCGTTGCCAACTGGTGTCGCTGCGCACACAAAGGCCCCGTCTTTTGACGGGGCTCGCTCTTTATGACCGTTTTATCTGGGGCTTACATCACACGCAATCAGCGCTTTCCACTGTTTGGAAGAGCGCAGGCCGTCGTGCTGGAATGCCTGAACTGCCCATTAGTCAAAGACGTACTCCGTAGTACTGCGTACGCGATGACGTACTGGGCTCTGAGACACTGCGGCACGACGTTGGTGCCCGCCGCCGAGAGGTTGTTGGTCGAGTGAGGCGAAGCAAGAACGGTCCCGAGCCGTCGGCCCGGGGCAACTTCACCCCGCCGCCGCGCGGAGCGGCGCCCGCCCCTGTGCCCGTATCCGAGACCCCGGCCGCGTCCGCATCGAGCGGTGGCCGTTTCTCCCCCCGCAACTGGCGCGTGCCCACCCGGCTGAACGCGATCCTGCTCATACCCGTGGCCGTCGGCCTGGTCATGGGCGGCTTCCAGGTGAAGAACTCCATCGACACCTGGCAGGACGCCCGGGACGCGGAGAACACCGCCCGCCTGGTGGCGGCCGCCCTCACCTACAGCAACGCGCTCCTCGTCGAGCGTGACACCACCGCCGCGCCGCTGCTGAAGGGCAAGAGCCAGACCGCCGCCGACAAGGCCCTGGTCGCCAAGCTCCGCAAGCAGACCGACCAGGCCGCCGACGAGTTCGACGCCGCGGCCCGCAACATGCCGGACCGGCCCAACCTGGTCCGCCGCCTGGAGCGCTTCCGCAAGGTGGAGCCGGAGCTCGCGACGATCCGGAAGTACGCCTACACCTCCAAGTACAAGGGGGTGCAGACCGAAGAGACCTACGTCGACATGGAGCACCCCCTGCTGGAGTTCTCCAACGAGCTCGGTCTCGGCACCGGCAACATCACCAGCTACGGCCGCTCCGTCTACGCCATCGCCCTGGCCAAGGGCGCCCTCTCGCTCGAGCGCTCCATCGGCATGCACCTGCTGGTCAACCCGGGTCCCAAGGACACCGATCTGACCCGCCAGCGCACCGCCCTGACCTCGTACGCCTACCTGGAGGGCATCGCCCTGCAGGAGTACCAGGCCGGCGGCACCGACGAGGACCTCGCCAAGCTCAAGACGGCCGAGAACCAGATCAAGGTCGACGGCGCGGCGATGGCCAAGCAGGCCGCCGCGCAGGCGGCCGCCCAGAACCAGAAGTACGTGCCGCCGCCGGCCAACCCCACCGACATGATCGCGGGGATGTCCCAGCTGCAGACGACGGCTCCGGCCGCTCGTGAGGCGCTGGCCGGGGAGGGCATCAGCGCGCAGAACTGGTGGGGCGTCACGACCCTCAAGTTCGACGCGTACCGCAAGCTGGAGAAGGAGAAGGCCGACACCGCGGTGAGCGAGGCGTCGACCATCGCCGACAACGCCAAGCGGGACGCCCTGATCACCGGCGCCATCGTCATCGTCGCGCTGCTGCTCGCGTTCATCCTGGCCGGCGCCGTCGCCCGGCAGATGTCCCGCTCGATGCGCCAGCTGCGCAACGCCGCCTTCGGCATCGCCGAGCAGCGCCTGCCGATGCTCGTCGACCAGCTCTCGCGCACCGACCCCGGCCGGGTCGACACCCGGGTCGCCCCGATCCCGATCCACACCAAGGACGAGATCGGCGAGGTCGCCCGCGCCTTCGACCAGGTCCACCGCGAGGCCGTCCGGCTCGCCTCCGAGCAGGCCCTGCTCCGCGGCAACATCAACGCGATCTTCACCAACCTCTCCCGGCGCAACCAGTCGCTGATCGAGGGCCAGCTGACCCTGATCACCGACCTGGAGAACAACGAGGCCGACCCGGACCAGCTGGAGAACCTCTTCCGCCTGGACCACCTCGCGACCCGTATGCGCCGCAACGGCGAGAACCTCCTGGTGCTCGCGGGCGAGGAGCCCGGCCGCCGCTGGGACCAGCCGGTCCCGCTGGTCGACGTCCTGCGCGCCGCCT
>NZ_JAMGBF010000260.1 GCF_023516615.1 Streptomyces panaciradicis | reverse complement strand
TCCTGGTGCTCGCGGGCGAGGAGCCCGGCCGCCGCTGGGACCAGCCGGTCCCGCTGGTCGACGTCCTGCGCGCCGCCTCCTCCGAGGTGGAGCAGTACGAGCGCATCGAGCTGCAGGGCGTCCCGGAGGCCGAGATCCACGGCCGCGCCGTGACCGACCTCGTGCACCTGCTCGCCGAGCTGCTGGAGAACGCCACCACGTTCTCCTCTCCGCAGACCAAGGTCCGTGTCACCGCGACCCGTCTGCCCGACGGCCGCGTCATGATCGAGATCCACGACAAGGGCATCGGCCTGACGGCCGAGGACTTCGCGGACATCAACCACAAGCTGGCCAACCCGCCGACCGTGGACGTCGCGATCTCCCAGCGCATGGGCCTGTTCGTGGTCGGCCGGCTGTCCGACCGGCACGGCATCCGCGTCCAGCTGCGCCCCTCCGGCGAGCAGGCGGGCACCACCTCACTGGTCATGCTGCCGGACGCGATCACCCACGGCGGTGGCGGCGAGCAGCAGATGCAGCGCGACGAGTTCACCGTCTCGCAGATCATCCCGGAGCAGAACTTCCAGGGTGAGAACTTCAGCCAGCCGATGCGTACGGCGGCGGAGCTCGGCTTCGACGACACCCGCTACGTGGACGTCCCGGACGACATCCGCGAGCTGGACCCGGTCGGCCGGTCGCTGCTGCGCGAGGAGCGCCGCGCGGCCCTGGAGGCCCAGCAGTCGCAGGACCCGCAGCAGCAGGACCCGGCCGCCGAGTCCTCGTCGTACGCGGACGCCTTCGACGCGCAGCCGGCCTACGACAACGGCTTCCCCGAGCAGCAGACCGGTTCGTTCGACCCCCGCCCGGCGTACGAGGAGCAGCAGCAGAGCCCGTACGAGGAGCAGGCGCGTCCGGCGTACGAGGAGACGGCCCAGCAGCCGGCGTACCAGGACCCGTACTTCCCGCAGAACGGCTCCCTGCCGCAGAACGACACCTTCTCGTCGAACGGCGGCTACCCGGAGCCCGGCTATGCGGAGCCGGCGCAGGAGGAGCCCTCGGTCGCCCACGCCGCCGCCCCGGAGACCTACTCGGCCTTCGACCAGCGCCGCTACCAGGACGACTGGCCGCAGCAGGACGGCTACCAGAACGGCTACCCGGACCAGTACGCTCCGGAAGCGGAACCTTCGCAGGCCGCTGACGCGAGTGAGGCGGACCGCGTAGGCTTCGACCGTCCGGGACCGGCTTCCTCCGTCGCCCACCAGCTGACCGACGCCGGGCTGCCCCGCCGCGGATCCTTCGCGGGCGGTACGAACGGCTCGAACGGCACGCGGCACGCGCACCAGGAGACGTCGGCCCCGGCATCGGCTCCGGCTTCGGAAGGCAACGGCTCCGGCGACTGGCGCTCGGCGAACGACCAGCGCTGGCAGCAGGCCTCGCAGCTGAAGAAGCCCAAGGCGGGCGGGGTCACCTCCTCCGGCCTGCCGCGGCGGATACCGAAGGCCAACCTGGTCGACGGGGCCGCCGAGCCCACCCCCCAGGGAGGCCCACAGGTCTCCCGAGCCCCGGAGGACGTCCGGGGGCGACTGAGCAACCTGCGGCGCGGTGTCCAGCGGGCCCGCACCGCAGGCGGAGAAACGAACGGCCAGGGCTTCGGTCCTGACAGCACCTACAACCAGGAGCGTTAGTGTGAGCCCGATGAGCCAGGCGGCACAGAACCTGAACTGGTTGATCACCAACTTCGTGGACAACACCCCGGGGGTGTCCCACACGGTGGTGGTCTCCGCCGACGGACTCCTTCTGGCGATGTCCGAAGGGTTTCCGCGTGACCGAGCCGACCAGCTTGCTGCCGTCGCCTCCGGTCTGACGTCACTGACGGCGGGCGCCTCCCGGATCTTCGAGGGTGGCGCCGTGAACCAGACGGTTGTGGAGATGGAGCGGGGATTCCTGTTCATCATGTCCGTATCCGACGGTTCGTCGCTCGCGGTACTCGCACATCCGGAGGCGGACATCGGCCTCATCGGGTACGAGATGGCGCTTCTGGTGGACCGTGCCGGTTCGGTCCTGACGCCCGATCTGCGGGCCGAGCTCCAGGGCAGCCTGCTCAACTGACAGACGGACGGTGCGTTTTGCCGTCCCGGGGCCGTAAGGTTTCGGGACGCGGCTCCACAGGGATGGGTGCCCGGCACGGTCGGAGGAGGAGAAGAGAGTGGCAACACCACCAGGCGGTTCGAATACGGGCAACTGGTCGTACGGCCCTGCCCAGGGCCAGGGCGACGGTTCCCAGAACCCGAACCGTTACAACTTCCCCTCCGCACCGAACCAGCGGCGTCACCAGCCGTACGCTCCCCCGGGCCCCCAGGGTCCCGGTCCGTCGCCGTACGACCAGCCGCCCGCTCCCCGCATCCAGCCCGTGCAGCCGCATCGACGCGCCCCCGAGCCGGCGCCCGCGGGGGCGTCGAACAACCCCTTGGTGCGTCCGTACGCCATGACCGGCGGCCGGACGCGCCCGCGCTACCAGCTCGCCATCGAGGCGCTGGTGCACACCACCGCGCAGCCGCATCAGATGCAGGGCCAGTTGCCCGAGCATCAGCGGATCTGCAACCTCTGCCGGGAAATCAAGTCGGTGGCCGAGATCTCGGCCCTGCTCACGATCCCTCTCGGCGTGGCCAGGATCCTCGTCGCCGACTTGGCGGAGGCAGGACTGGTCGCCATTCATCAGCCCGGCGGCGACGAGAACGCCGGCGGCCAGCCAGACGTGACACTGCTCGAAAGGGTGCTCAGTGGACTTCGCAAGCTCTAGCGGCGGTCCTTCCCGCTCCACCACCTCGGCGAAGATCGTGGTGGCGGGTGGCTTCGGCGTGGGCAAGACCACGTTCGTCGGGGCCGTTTCGGAGATCAACCCGCTGCGCACAGAGGCCGTCATGACGTCCGCTTCGGCAGGCATCGACGACCTCACCCACACCGGAGACAAGACGACCACCACGGTCGCCATGGACTTCGGCCGTATCACCCTGGACCAGGACCTGATCCTGTACCTCTTCGGTACGCCGGGCCAGGACCGCTTCTGGTTCATGTGGGACGACCTGGTGCGCGGCGCGATCGGCGCGATCGTGCTGGTCGACACCCGGCGTCTGGCCGACTGCTTCCCGGCGGTCGACTACTTCGAGAACTCGGGTCTGCCGTTCGTCATCGCCCTGAACGGCTTCGACGGCAACCAGCCGTACAACCCCGACGAGGTCCGCGAGGCCCTGCAGATCGGTCCCGACACCCCGATCATCACGACGGACGCGCGGCATCGGGCGGACGCGAAGTCGGCGCTGATCACGCTCGTGGAGCACGCGTTGATGGCGCGACTGCGGTAGGTACCTGGTTCGTGCGGCCACCGGGCTGCCCCGGACGGTTTCGATGCCGTCTGCGGGTGCTCGGTGGCCGTTCGCGCAGTTCCC
>NZ_JAMGBF010000026.1 GCF_023516615.1 Streptomyces panaciradicis | reverse complement strand
GCGAGCGGCGCCCAGGCGACGGCGCTCACCGCGAGGGCGGGCGTGGCCGGGCCGCTCCCGGCGACGGCGGCCACCAGCAGCGCGCCGAGGACGGGCGGTACGGCGTTGACGGTGTCGGCCAGCGGCCCGGACAGGCGGGGCAGTGCCCCGAGCACCAGGCCGGCCACGAGGGCGACGGCGCCGATCGCGGAGGCGAGCAGCAGGGTGTCGAACGCGCCGTGGGCGACCCGGGCCAGCAGGTCGCGGCCGAGCGCGTCGGTCCCGAACGGATGGGCCCAGGAGGGCGGCCGCAGCCGCTCGGCGGTGTCGACGGCGAGCGGGTCGCGCGGCAGCCCGAGGGCCACGACGGCCAGCAACACCGCGCCGTGCAGCAGGGGTTGGACGCCGCGTGCGGGCGGGGCGGGCCGGTGCAGGGTCGGCAGGGCGCCGTCGCGCAGGGCGGGGCCGGTCAGCAGGCGGGTGGCGAGCCGCGCGGCGCCCGCGGCTGCTGCGGCGAGCAGGACGAGGACGAGGGTGCCGGCCTGCAGGACGGGCAGGTCCTGGGCGAGGGCGGCCTGAAGGGTGGTGCGGCCGAGTCCGGGGATGTCGAAGATCTGCTCCACGGCGACGGACCCGCCGGTCAGCCCGACCACGAACAGGCCGAGATTGGGCAGGAGTCCGGGCAGGCAGCGGTGCACCGCGTGCCGGGCGATACGCCGGCGGGGCAGCCCGCGGGCGGCGGCGGCCACGGCCCAGGGCTCGGCGAGGGCGCCGGGCAGCAGGTCGTCGAGGAGCCGTCCGAGCACGGCCCCGGCGGGCAGGCCGAGGGCGAGCGCGGGCAGCACGGTCCAGCGGGGGCCGTACCAGCCGAGGGCGGGCAGCCAGCCGAGTTGGACGCCGACGACGGTGGCGAGGACGGACGCGGTGAGGAACTCGGGCAGCGCCGCGAGGACGGCGGAGCCGCCGCCGCCCGCCCGTCCTCGCCGGCCCTGCCGGTACAGGGTGCGGGCGCACACCAGGGCGGCCGTGCCGGCGGCGGCCACGAGGGCCACCGCCATCAGCAGCAGGGACACGCCCAGCGCGTGCAGCACGGCGGGCGTGACCTCGGCACCGGAGAGCCACGACCGGCCCGCGTCCCCGCGCCACAGCCCGCCGGCCCACTGGCCGAGCAGCCGCAACGGACCTGCGTCCAGGCCGAGTTGGGTGCGGATGTCCGCCAGTACCTCGGGCGTCGGAGTGCGGTCGGCGGAGCGCGCCCTGAGCACGGTGAGCGCCGGGTCGGTGCGCGCGAGCCAGGGCAGCAGACCGATGCCGCACACCAGGGCGAGGGCCAGTCCGGTCCGCCACAGCAGCGGGGTCAGCCGGTCGCGCACGGGTCAGCGCCGGGTGCCGGGGCCGACGAGGGTGCGCTCGTACGGGTCGAGGAGCGCCCCGCGGACGGTGCCGGCGACGCCGGTGACGATGCGCTGGTGGACGAGGGGGACGACGGCGTCGGTGCGGAGGATCTCCGCCTCGGCCGCCATGACGGCGTCCTGCCGCCCGGCGAGGTCGGCGACCCGCTCGGCCCTCGCCACGGCCCGGTCGACATCCTTGTCGCACAGCAGCGCCAGGTTGTAGCCGCCGTCGCAGGTGAAGTCGCTCGCCAGGACGGCGACGGGGTCGCCGGTGTCGACGAGGGTGTTGCGGGCGAGGACGACGGCGTCGAACCTCCCGCGCAGGGCGTCGCCCTCCAGCCGCGAGTACTCCCGCACCTCCAGCTTCACGCGGAACCCGGCCTTCTCCAGCTGCTGCTTCAACACCTGTGCCGCTTCGGGGAGTTCGGGGCGGTTGTCGTACGTGGCCAGGGTGATCCGCGCCCCGTCGGGCGACGTCGCCCGCGCGCGCCCGGGCGGCCGGGTGCGCTTGCCGTCGGCCCAGGTGACGGCGGGTCCGTAGATGCCGGTGCCGGCGTCGGCGTGCCCTTCGTAGACGCCGTCGGCGAGGGCGGAGGTGTCGACGGCCCGGCGGGCGGCGGCCCGCAGACCGGGGTCGGCGAAGGGGCCGGAGCGGGTGTTGAGCAGCAGGCCGGTGGTGCGGGTGGTGGCCGTCTCCTTGCGGATGGCCCGGTCGAGGGTGGCGGCCTGGGCGACCGGGATCGCCTCGGCGAGGTCGACCTGGCCGGTGCGCAGGGCGGCGGTGCGGGCGGCGCCGTCGGCGATGAACTTCACGTCGATGCCCGGGGATCGGGCGAGGCCGCCCCAGTGGTCGTCGAATCGGTCGAGGGTGGCGGAGGCGGTGCCGTCGAGGGCGCGGATCTCGAAGGGGCCGGTGGCGGTGCCGACCGGGTCGACGCGGCCGCTCTTGCCGTAGGCCTTCTGGGCGAAGACGGCGAGGCCGGGGCTGGACAGGCGCAGCGGCAGGACGGGGTCGGGGGCGGCCGTGGTGATGCGCACGGCGGCCGGGCCGGCGGGCTCGGCGGTGAGGGTGACGCCGGAAAGGGCGGCGGGGGCGGGTTCGGCCTCGGCGGCGTGGCGGAGGGAGCGGGCCACGGCGGCCGGGGTGACGTCCGTGCCGTCCTGGAAGGCGGCCTGGCGCAGGGTGAACAGCCAGGTGCGGTCGTCCTCGCGGCGCCAGGAGGCGGCGAGCGCGGGGGTGGCGGTGCCGTTGCCGTCGAGGGCCGTCAGTCCCTCGGAGACGCCGAGGCGACTGAGGACGGTGGCGTCGTCGCCGTACGGGGAGAGGTTCTCGGTGGGCGGGAAGGCGAGGGCGACCCGCAGCCGGGAGGCGGACTCGGTCTTCCCGGCGGAACCGCCGGAACTCGGGGACGCGAAGCAGCCGGTGAGGACCGGGGCGAGCAGCAGGGCCAGGAGCAGTCGGGTGCGGCGCACGGGTCTATCGCCCCATCGGTATCTCGAAGTGGATGATCCCCTGCCCGGCCGCCGGGTCCTCCCGCTCGTCGAGCACGACCTTGCCGAGGGACCGCCAGAAGGCCTCCGCGCCCTGCACCGCCGGGTCGGTGTGCAGGTAGACGGAGCGGTAGCCGCCGTCGGCGGCCGCGAAGGCGAGCAGTTCGCCGACCAGTCGCCGGGCGAGCCCGCGCCGGCGGTGCCCGGGGCGGACGTAGACGCGGCGCAGCTGGGCGGTCGCGCCGGAGGGGTATCGCTCGGCGAGGCGGCGGGGGTTCGGCGGGTGGGCGGGGCCGCGGGAGTCGAGGGCGGCGGTGGCGACGACCTCGCCGCCGTGCGGGGCGAGCGCCACGAGCAGGGTGTGGCGTTCGGGGGTGAGGTAGGCGGCGGCCGGGTCGACGATGTCGCCGTGCCAGCGGGGCACGTAGCCGGTGCCGAAGTCGCGGTACACGGTGTCGAGCATCACGGCTCGCGCACCGTCGAGGTCGTCCGGGCCCGCGGCCCTGATGCAGTAGTCACGCACTTGCACATCATATGCATTAAGCAGCCCGCCTTGATCATCGCGATTTGACAGAACCTCGGAAGCTGCCTACAACCTAGCGACATGACATTCATTTTCAAAACCGGGTCGGGCCGGTAATGCGGGTGGCGTTCGTCGGCAAGGGCGGCAGCGGGAAGACCACGCTGTCCGCGCTCTTCGCCCGCCGTCTGCTGGCGTCCGGCGCTCCCGTGCTCGCCGTCGACGGCGACATCAACCAGCACCTCGCCGAGGCGCTGGGCCACCAGGGCGCCCCCTTCGCCGCGCCGCCCCTGGGCGCCCACCTCACCGACATCAAGGACTACCTGCGGGGCACCAACCCCCGCATCTCCTCCGCCGACTCCATGGTCAAGACCACGCCCGCGGGCCGCGGTTCACGGCTGCTGCGCCTGCTCGGCGACGACGAACTGCACGCCCGGCACGTCCGGCGCGCGGGCGGCGTGCCGCTGATGGTGACGGGCGAGTTCGACGAGAGCGACCTGGGCGTGGCCTGCTACCACTCCAAGCTCGGCGGGGTGGAGCTGTACCTGGGGCACCTGGTGGACGGGCCCGGCGAGTACGTCGTCGTCGACATGACGGCCGGCGCGGACGCGTTCGCCTCCGGCCTGTTCACGCGCTTCGACCTCACGTTCCTGGTGGTGGAGCCGACCCGCAAGGGCGTCTCGGTGTACCGCCAGTACCGCGACCACGCCCGGGAGTTCGGGATCCGCGTCGCGGTCGTCGGGAACAAGGTGAACGGCGAGGACGACGTGCTCTTCCTCAAGGAGCAGGTGGGCGACGACCTGCTCACCCACCTGGTCCACTCGCCCTGGGTGAGGGCGAGCGAACAGGGGCGTCCGCAGGGCGAGTTGGAGGAGCACAACCGTCACGCCCTGAACGTCCTGCGCGCGGCGGTGGACGCCCGCCCGAGGGACTGGGACACCCTGCACCGCCACGCCGTCGAGTTCCACCTGCGCAACGCCCGCGCCTGGGCGGACCGCGCCACGGGCGAGGACCTGGCCCGTCAGATCGACCCGGAGTTCGTGCCGGGCCCGACGGCCCTGACCTGACCGACCCCTTCACTCACACGCACCGACGACCAGAACGGACACCCCCCATGTCTCTCGACGTCTCCCCCGAGCTCCTCGCCGAAGCCGAGTCCGGTGACATCCGCGAGGAGGACTTCGTGGCCACCGTCCGCACGTCCCTCCCCTACGCCTACGACCTGATCGCCTCCCTGGCCGCCGAACTCGACTCGGTCGACGCCGAGTTCGCCGACAACCAGACCCCGCCGCCGTCCGAGAGCGAGCGCGGGCAGCTGCTGCGCGCCCTGGCCAGCGACGCCATCCGGGGCAGCCTGGAACGCCACTTCGCCATCGAACTGGCCTTCCAGAACTGCCACCGCGTGGCGGCCTTCCGCCCGGGCGCGCGAACCACCGGCGGCACCTACGGCCGGTTCACGTCCCCGCGATCCCAGGTACTGAACCAGTCACCGGAGTTCAGGGACTGCTGACCGCGCCGTCCGGTCACGCGGCGTTCCGGGCCCGTCCCCGATGGGCCCGGACGATGTCCGCGTACCGGTGGCCCGTGCCCTTGATCGTGCGTTTCTGGGTCTCGTAGTCGACGTGGACCAGGCCGAACCGCTTGTCGTAGCCGTACGCCCACTCGAAGTTGTCCAGCAGGGACCAGGCGAAGTAGCCGGCCAGGGGGGCGCCCTTGCGGACGGCGGACGCGCAGGCGGCGAGGTGCTGTTCGAGGTACTCGGTGCGCTCGGGGTCGTCGACGGTTCCGTCGGGGCGTACGACGTCCGGGTAGGCGGAGCCGTTCTCCGTGACGTACAGGCGGCTGATCGGGTACTCGTCGGTGAGGCGCAGCAGGAGCGTCTCGAGGCCGCTCGCGTCGATCTCCCAGTCCATGCCGGTGCGGGGCACGCCGAGGCGGCGCACGGAGCGGACGCGGGGCGCCGGGGCCGAGGGGTCGTCGGCGACGATGGACGGCATGTAGTAGTTCAGGCCGTGCCAGTCGAGCGGCGCGGCGATCTTCGCCAGGTCGCCCTCGCGCTCGGGCAGTTCGACGCCGTACACCTCGCGCATGTCGGCCGGGAAGCCGCGGCCGTACACCGGGTCCAGCCACCAGCGGTTGATGTGGCCGTCCTGCCGGCGGGCGGCCGCCACGTCCTCGTCGCGGTCGGTGGCGGCGTGCACCGTGGAGAGGTTGGTGACGATGCCGACCTGGGCGGACGGCGCCGCGGCGCGGATCGCGTCGACGGCCAGGCCGTGGCCGAGGAGCAGGTGGTAGGAGGCGCGGACGGCGGCCGTCAGGTCGGTCAGGCCCGGGGCCATCCTGCCTTCGAGGTGGCCGATCCAGGCCGAGCAGAGCGGCTCGTTGAGCGTGGCCCACTGGGTGACGCGGTCGCCGAGGCGTTCGGCGACGGCCGAGGCGTAGTCGGCGAAGGCGAGCGCGGTGTCCCGCTCCGGCCAGCCGCCGCGGTCCTGCAGGACCTGGGGCAGGTCCCAGTGGTAGAGCGTGACGAACGGGGTGATGCCCGCCTCCAGCAGGGCGTCGATCAACTCGTCGTAGAAGGCGAGGCCCTTGGGGTTGACCGGACCGTCGCCGCCGGGCACCACGCGCGGCCAGGCGACGGACAGCCGGTAGGCGTTAGTGCCGAGCCGGCGCATCAGGCCGATGTCCTCGCGCCAGCGGTGGTAGTGGTCGCAGGCGACGTCTCCGTTGTCGTCGCCGTCGACCTTGCCGGGCGTGTGGGAGTAGGTGTCCCAGATCGACGGGGAGCGGCCGTCCTCGGCGACGGCCCCCTCGATCTGGTACGCCGCGGTGGCCGTGCCCCACAGGAAGTCGCGGGGGAAGGCGGCGAGGTCGATGCGGTCGGACACGGAAGTCCTCTCAAGGCGGTGGGAGTGGGTCACTTGACGGCACCCGCCGTCAGCCCGGCGACGAGATAGCGCTGCAGCAGCAGGAAGCCGGCGACCACGGGCACGCTGACGACCAGCGACGCGGCCATGATCTGGTTCCAGTAGACGTCGTTGAGCGTGGAGTAGCCCTGGAGGCCGACGGCGAGGGTGCGGGTGGTGTCGTTGGTCATGACGGAGGCGAACAGCACCTCGCCCCAGGCGGTCATGAAGGCGTAGACGGCGACCGCGACGATGCCGGGGATCGCGGCCGGCACGACCACCCGGAACAGCGCGCCGAGCGGACCGCAGCCGTCCACCAGCGCCGCCTCGTCGAGGTCGCGCGGCACCGAGTCGAAGTACCCGATCAGCATCCAGATGGAGAACGGCAGCGAGAAGGTCAGGTACGTCAGGATCAGGCCGCCGCGCGAGCCGAACAGGGCGATGCCGGTGGCGTTGCCGATGTTGACGTAAAGGAGGAACAGCGGCAGCAGGAAGAGGATGCCCGGGAACATCTGCGTGGACAGCACGGTGACCGTGAAGACACGCTTGCCGCGGAAGCTGTACCGGCTGACGGCGTACGCGGCGAACACCGCGATCACCACCGAGCAGACGGTCGCCGCGCCCGCCACGATCAGCGAGTTGGCGAAGTAGCGCGCCAGCGGGACCGTCGACCAGATGTCGATGTAGGGGCGGATCGTCAGCCCGCTGGGCAGCCACCGGAACTTGCCGGTGACGTCCGCGAGCGGCTTGAGCGAGCTGGAGACCATCACGTACACCGGGACGAGCACGAACCCGGTGAGCAGGGTGAGGAAGACCCGGCGCGACCACAGGAACGAACTGGGAGGCGCCATGGGGGACTTAGACATCGCCGGTCCTCCGTCCGCGCGAGGTGAGCGCCAGGTACACGCCCGTCACGACGAGCAGGAACAGCAGCAGCAGGACGGACATGGCGGAGCCGGTGCCGAAGTTCCAGGTGACGAACGAGGCCTGGTAGATGTGCACCGAGATCAGGTCCGCGGCCTCGGGCGCGGACTTGCCGAACAGGACGTAGGGGGTGTTGAAGTCGTTGAACGTCCACAGGAACAGCACCAGCAGCAGCACCTGGTTGACCGGGCGCAGCGACGGCAGGGTGATGCGGCGGATCTGCTGCCACATCCCGGCGCCGTCCAGGGCCGCGGCCTCGTACAGCTCCCCGGGGATGTTCTGCAGGCCGGCCATGACGATGAGGAAGGCGAAGGGCCAGCCCTTCCACACCGACACCGTCAGCAGGGCGTAGAAGCTGTTGTCGCCGATCAGCCAGAAGGACGGCTTGTCGGTGAGGTGGAGCTGGTCGTGCAGGACGTGGTTCACCAGGCCGTTGTCGTGCTGGAACATGAACACCCAGGTGATGACGGCCGCGTAGACCGGCAGGGCGTACGGCACCAGGAACAGCGCCCGCAGCAGGCCGCGGCCGGTGAAGGTGTCCTGCATGTAGATCGCGGCCGCCGTGCCGATCAGCCAGCACAGGCCGACGGAGAGCAGGGTGAAGGCGACGGTGACGAAGAAGGAGTGCAGCAGCGCCTCGCCGACGGGGGCGTCGAAGTCCACCGACACCTTGTAGTTGCCGAGGCCGGTCCAGGGCGCGGTGCCCCAGTCGCGGATGTAGAACTGCGTGAGCTCCTTGAAGCTCATCACGATGCCGATCACCATCGGCACCAGGTGGACCAGGAGTTCGAGGATCAGGGCGGGCAGGAGCAGCAGGTACGGGAGTCCGGCGCGGCGGATCCGCCCGGTGCGGCGACGCGGTTCGCGCGTCGCCGCACCGGCGGGACTCCCCCTCAGCGGTTCCTTGAGGGTGGTGGTGGTCATCGGGCTCACTTCGCCGGCATCTGCTGCTGGGCCTTCTCCAGGGCCGCCTTCACCGAGGCGGTGGTCACCGCGCGTCCGGCCGCCACGTCGGCGAACAGGTTCTTGACGGCCGTACCGACCGCCGTCTCGAACTGCGACTCGTCGGCGACCTGCGGCAGCGCGGCGGCGCTCTTGGCGAGGGTGTCCTTCAGGACCGCGTTGGCCGGGGAGTTGAACGCCGCGTCGGTCTGCGCGGTCCTGACCGGCGGGATCGAGCTGTACGCCGTGTTGAGGATCTTCTGCTCGGCGTCGCTGGTCATGAACTTCACGAACTTCGCGGCGCCGTCGAGGTTGTGGCTGTTCTTGAAGACGGCCAGGTTGATGCCGGCGACCATCGAGTTGACCTGGGTGCCGGTGCCGGGGGTGCCGGACTGCACGGGGACCGGCGCGATGCCGTACTGGTCGGGGCTCATGCCCTGGGACTTGAGGTTGGCGGACGCGGACTGCCACAGCAGCATGGCCTGCTTGCCCTTGGCGAAGTCGCTGACGGACTGGTTCTGCGCGTACTCGGCGTCGCCGGTCGGGATGACCTTGTCCTTGGCCATCAGGTCGACGTACTGCTTGACCGCGTCGACGACCTTGGCGTTGGTGAAGTCCGCCTTGCCGTCCGCGGTGAAGAACTCGCCGCCGTGCTGCTTGGCGAAGACGAAGACGTGGTGGATGTTCTCCGAGAGGTTCGAACCCTCCGCGCCGAGCGGGGACTTGCCCTTCGCGGAGATCTTCTTGCCGTCGGCGACGAGCTCGTCCCAGGTGGCCGGGGGCTTGGAGATGCCGGCGTCGGCGAAGATCTGCTTGTTGTAGTAGAGGGCGTAGGCCATCGAGTACAACGGGACGGCGGCCGGGTCCTTGCCCGCCGCGCCGGTCGAGCCGAGCGCCGAGTCGACGAAGCGGTCCTTGCCGCCGATCTTGGCGAAATTCTTGGCGTCCCAGGGCAGCAGCGCGCCGGTGGCCTGCAGGGACGCGCTCCAGGTGTTGCCGATGTTCAGGACGTCGGGGCCCTGACCGGAGGTGGTGGCGGTGAGGATCCGGTTCAGCAGGTCCGACCAGGGGACCACCTCCAGCTTCACCTTGATCCCGGTCTGCTTCTCGAACTTGTCGAGTTCGGGCTGCAGGACCTTCTTGTCGACGGCGATGCTCGCGCCCTGGTTGGAGGCCCAGTAGGTGAGCGTCTTCGGCGAGTCGTTGGACCCGCCGCCGTTCGACGAACCGCCTCCGCAGGCCGTCGCGGCAAGGGCGAGTGACACGGTGACGGCGCCTACGGCCGCGGCTCGGATGCTGCGCATGGCTCCCGGTGTCCCTTCGGGGTTTGCACTCATGGCTTAATTTAGGACGTGAGTTAAACCTCCGGAGCGGAACTCGTCAAGGGGTACGGCAGCCCAGCGGCAATCCGGTCCCGACTCTTGACGCGAGCGTTCGGACAGTTGAAGCATGCACCGCCAAGAGAGCGCTCCCAGACCGCACCCCGTTCACTTCCCGAACAGGAGAGCCGCCGTATGCCCCTGCCCGACATAGGCCGCAGAACCGTCCTCGGCGCCGCCGCCGCGACCGCGCCCGCACTGCTCGGACTGTCGGCGCCCGCGCACGCCGCCCCCGAGACGCCCAGGAAGCCCCACCTCCTCCCCGGTGGCGGCGACCTGGGCCCCAACGTCCTGGTCTTCGACCCGTCCACCCCGGACATCCAGGCCAGGCTGGACGAGGTGTTCCGGCGGCAGGAGTCGGCCCAGTTCGGCACCGGCCGCTACGCGCTGCTGTTCAAGCCCGGCACGTACCACGGCCTCAACGCCCAGCTCGGTTTCTACACCTCCATAGCGGGCCTGGGCCTGTCCCCCGACGACACCACCATCAACGGCGACGTGACGGTCGACGCCAGCTGGTTCGGCGGCAACGCCACGCAGAACTTCTGGCGTTCGGCGGAGAACCTGGCCCTCGTCCCGGCGAACGGCACCAACCGGTGGGCGGTCGCGCAGGCGGCGCCGTTCCGCCGGATGCACGTGCGCGGCGGCCTCGACCTGGAGCCCACCGGCTACGGCTGGGCGAGCGGCGGCTACATCGCCGACAGCCGGATCGACGGTCAGGTGGGCCCGTACTCGCAGCAGCAGTGGTACACCCGGGACAGCGCGATCGGCAGCTGGCTCAACGGCGTGTGGAACATGGTCTTCTCGGGGGTCGAGGGCGCCCCCGCGCAGAGCTTCCCGAACCCGCCGTACACCACCCTCGACACCACCCCGGTCTCCCGCGAGAAGCCGTTCCTGTACGTCGACCGCGCGGGCGCGTTCCATGTGTTCCTGCCCGCGAAGCGCACCGCCGCGCGCGGTGTGACCTGGGGCAACGGCACCCCGAGGGGCACCTCGCTGCCCCTGTCGCGCTTCTACGTCGCCAAGCCGGGCGTCTCCGCGGCCACCCTCAACCGGGCGCTCGCACAAGGGCTGCACCTGCTGCTGACGCCGGGCATCTACCACCTGGACCGGCCCGTGCAGGTGAACCGCCCCAACACCGTGGTCCTGGGCCTGGGTTACGCGACCCTGATCCCCGACAACGGCGTCACGGCCCTGCGGGTCGCCGACGTCGACGGCGTCCGCCTCGCCGGCCTCCTCATCGACGCCGGACCGGTCAACTCCCCGACGCTGCTGGAGGTCGGCCCGCGCGGAGCCCACAAGGACCACTCGGGCAACCCCACCACCGTGCAGGACGTCTTCGTGCGCATCGGCGGCGCGGGTCCGGGCAAGGCCACCACCAGCATGGTCATCAACAGCCGGCACACCATCGTCGACCACACCTGGGTCTGGCGCGCCGACCACGGCGACGGCGTCGGCTGGGAGACCAACCGGGCCGACTACGGCATCGTCGTCAACGGCGACGACGTGCTCTGCACGGGCCTGTTCGTCGAACACTTCAACAAGTACGACGTCCAGTGGTACGGGCAGCGCGGGCGCACGATCTTCTTCCAGAACGAGAAGGCGTACGACGCCCCGAACCAGGCGGCGATCCAGAACGGCCCGGTCAAGGGATACGCGGCCTACAAGGTCGGCGACCACGTCACCGCGCACGAGGGCTGGGGACTGGGCAGTTACTGCTTCTACAACGTCGACCCGGGCATCGTCCAGCACCACGGCTTCGCCGCCCCGGACCACCCGGGCGTGCGGTTCCACGACCTGCTCGTGGTCTCCCTCGGCGGCCAGGGCCAGTACGAGCACGTGATCAACGAGACGGGGGCTCCGACGTCCGGCACGTCGACCGTGCCGTCCACGGTGGTGTCGTACCCGTGAGCCGGGGGCGGCCCCGCCCGCGTGGGGCGGGGCCGCCGTGGCGTCACCGGGCCGGTGCCGGCACGTAGCCGGTGGGACGGGCCGTGAAGGTGCCGCGGCCCTGCGTCCGGCTGCGCAACCGGGTGGCGTAGCCGAAGAGTTCGGCCAGCGGCACCGTCGCCGTCACCACCGCCGCGCCCGACCGGGTCAGCGAGCCCGAGACCCGGCCGCGGCGCGCGGCGAGGTCGCCGAGGACACCGCCGACGGCGTCCTCGGGGACGCTCACCGTGACCTCCACGACCGGTTCGAGGAGAACCATCGCGCAGGCGCGCAGGGCCTCGCGCAGGCCCAGCCGGCCCGCGGTGCGGAACGCGGTGTCCGAGGAGTCCTTCACGTGCGTGGACCCGTCGGTGAGGGTGACGCGCAGCCCGGTCACCGGGTGCCCGCCCAGCGGCCCCTCGCCGAGCGCCTCCCGGCAGCCGGCCTCCACCGCGCGCACGTACTCCTGCGGCACTCGCCCGCCGACGACGGCCGAGCGGAACGCGAACCCCTCCTTGAGCGGCTCGACATCGAGGACGACGTGGGCGAACTGCCCGGCCCCGCCGTCCTGTTTGACGTGCCGGAAGACGAAGCCGGACACCCCGCGGCCCACGGTCTCGCGGTGACTCACCGCGGGACGGCCGACGTTGACCTCGAGGCCGTGGACGCGCCGGAGCTGCTCCGCCGCGACCTCCAGGTGCAGTTCGCCCATCCCCGACAGCACCGTCTGACCGGTCTCCGGATCCGTGCGGACGACCAGTGAGGGGTCCTCCTCGGTCAGCCGGGCCAGCGCCGAGGCCAGCCGGTCGGTGTCGGTGGACCTGCGGACCTCGACGGCGACGGAGACCACCGGCTCGGTGGCGCCCGGCGGTTCCAGCACGAGCGGGGCGCGCGGGTCGCACAGCGTCGAGCCGGCCCGGGCCGACTTCAGCCCGACCAGGGCGACGATGTCCCCGGCCAGCGCACGGTCCACCTGGGTGTGGCGGTCGGCCTGCACCCGCAGGATGCGCCCGATCCGCTCGCCGCGGCGCGCGCCCGCGTCCCACACGGTGTCCCCCTTCCCGATCGTTCCCGAATAGATCCGCACGTACGTCAGCCGCCCGGTCGGCGTGGCGTGCACTTTGAACGCCAGCGCCGCGAACGGCGCCGCCGGGTCGGCCGCCCGCTCCTGGGCCGTACCGTCGTGGCCGCCGCGTACGGCGGGCACGTCCAGCGGCGAGGGCAGGTAGGCCACGACCGCGTCGAGCAGGGGCTCGATGCCGCGGTCGCGGTAGGCCGAACCGCAGAGCACCACCACGCCGTCGCCGCTGCGGGTCAGGTCCCGCAGGGCGGCGGCCAGGGTGCCGGCCGACAGCTCGTCGCGGCCGACGAACTCCTCCAGCGCCGCCGGGTGCAGCTCGGCGACGGCCTCCTCCAGCAGCCTGCGGCGCCGCCGCGCCTCCTCGCGCAGAGCCTCCGGCACCGGCATGTCCTCGGGCGAGTCGCCGCCCTCGGCCCAGACCAGCGCGCGCATGCGCAGCAGGTCGACGACGCCGGTGAAGCGGTCCTCCGCGCCGATGGGCAACTGCACCACCAGGGGCGCCGGATGCAGCCGGTCCCGGATCGAGGCGACGGCCGTGTCGAGGTCGGCGCCCGCCCGGTCCAGCTTGTTGACGAACGCGATCCTCGGTACGCCGTGCCGGTCGGCCTGCCGCCACACCGACTCGCTCTGCGGCTCGACGCCGGCCACCGCGTCGAACACGGCGACCGCGCCGTCGAGAACCCTGAGCGAGCGTTCCACCTCGGCGGCGAAGTCGACGTGGCCCGGGGTGTCGATCAGGTTGATCCGGTGGCCGTCCCAGGCACAGCTGACGGCCGCGGCGAAGATGGTGATGCCCCGGTCCCGCTCCTGCGGGTCGAAGTCGGTGACGGTGGTGCCGTCGTGGACCTCGCCGCGCCGGTGCGTGGTGCCGGTGGCGTACAGGATCCGCTCGGTGACGGTGGTCTTGCCCGCGTCGACGTGGGCGAGAATGCCGAGGTTGCGGACGGTGGTGAGGGCGTCTAGGTGGGTGCGCACGGCCCGTTGGCCTTTCTGGTGAAGTGAGCAGGGCGACGCGATTCCCGGACGTGGCGCAGCGCAGGATGGACCTGCGGGTCAGGCGCTCGTCACGGGCATCCGGTACCGGCCGCGCAGCGGGCACCGGACGGACGGGGACACCAGGATCACCTCGTACCGCGAGCGGGGGACGACGACAGCGGTGCGGTACGGCACGGCCGGTCTCCCCTCGTCACTCGGTTCCGCGCGTCACGGCGATGCGCGGTGCGTGGCGAGTGTAGGGAAGCGGGACGTCACGGGGCATCACCTTTTTCCGCGCGCTCGGCGGTCGTGAACTTTCCTGGCGTGGGCGGAACTTATCCGCCGGGCCGCGAGTTTCTACACTGCTGTAGTAGTCACGAGGCGTCGGCCCGCCGGCCGTGCGGACCGCGCCTCCTTTCGAACCTTTGGAGTTCTCATGGCCCTGTGGGACCGCATCAAGGAGTCCGCGTCGACGATGCAGACCCAGCTCGTGGCGAAGAAGAACGACCTGAAGAGCGGCGCCTTCCGGGACGCCAGCATGGCGATGTGCGCCCTGGTGGCCGCCGCCGACGGCACCGTCGACCCGGCCGAGCGGCAGCGCGTGGCCCAACTGATCGCCACCAACGAGGTCCTGCAGAACTTCCCGGCCGACGACCTGCGCCGCCGCTTCGAGGAGAACCTGGACAAGCTCACCGCGGACTTCGCCTTCGGCAAGGTCAGCGTGTTGCAGGAGGTCGCCAAGGCGAAGAAGAAGCCCGCCGAGGCGCGTGCCGTCATCCAGATCGGCATCGTCATCGGCGGCGCCGACGGCGACTTCGACAAGACCGAGCAGGCCGTGGTGCGCGAGGCGTGCTTCACCCTCGACCTGCCGCCGCACGAGTTCGACCTCTGACCTGCCCGGCGGCGGCCCAGGCGGCCTACAGCGGGGTCGCCGCCCGCAGGATCAGGAACATGGTGACCGCCGAGTTGGCCGAGGACATCGCGGACACCACGGCGCCCGCGGCCGCCGTCCACACGGCCATGCCGACGGTCGTGAACAGCGGGGGCCAGGCCCGGACGGCCGGGGCCGGACCGAGCAGCGCCGCCACCCGGCGCGGCACCGGACCGGGTTCGGCCGCCAGGCCGGCCAGCACGGGCGCGGGCGTCGGCCGGGAGACGAGAGCGGCCTTGGCGACCGCGCGGGCCGTGATCCGCCGGTCGCCGACGGCCCGCGCCGCCTCCTCGTCGGCCCAGCGCTCCACGGTGTAGGCGACGGCCGTGCGCAGCGGCCGCAGGAACGGGTTGGCGCGGGCCGCGAGACCCGCGAGGAGCAGGTGTCGGTGGTGCCGGCCGGCGAGGTGCGCCCGCTCGTGGGCGAAGAGCACCCGCCGCTCTCCCGAGGTGAGACCGGCCAGCATGCCGGTGGACACCAGGACGCGCCCCGCCCGGCCGCGCCCCGGGAGCGTGTGCGCGTACGGCAACTCGTCGGGCAGCACGGCCACTTGCGCGCCGGGCAGCCCCCGCAGCGCGCGTGCGGTGCGGCGCCGTACCCGGACATGGCGCAGGAGCAGGGCGGCGCAGGAGGCGGCCGCGGCGGCGAGGGCGGCCACGGCGGCCTTGCCGATCACCTCGTCGTGCGGCACGGCGGCCCGCACCTCGGGATCGGCCCAGGCGTCGGGCAGCGGATTGCCGGGCAGTTGGGCGGTGCCCACGATCGCGAGCAGGGCGAGGCACAGGCTGCTGCACAGGCCGAGCACGGCGGCGACGGCGGACAGCAGCCGGGTCGCCACCCGCGGATGCAGCCGGTGCTCCGCCAGCCGCGCTATCGGCCAGGCGGTGAGCGGCAGCACGAGCGGCAGGAAGACGAACACCCCCACCTGTCAGCGCCCCCGCCCCTCGGACTCCTCGCCGAGGCCGCCGTCGGCGCCGGCCTCGCGGAGCAGCCGCCGCAGCAGTTCCTCGTCCCGGGCCGGGAGGGACGACACGAAGCTCGTCAGCACCGCCTCCCGGTCGGCCTCGGCGTCCAGGACCCGTCGCATGCGGTGGGCGGCGAGGCCCGCCTCGTCGGAGGCTGCCGTCCACGCGAAGGAGCGGCCCGCGCGCTGCCGGGTGACGACGCCCTTGGCGCGCAGCCTGGTCAGGATGGTGATCACGGTGGTGTAGGCGAGGGTGCCGCCGAGACGTTCGCGCACCCAGCCCGCCGGCACGGGTTCCGGCGCCGCGCGCAGGGCCGACAGCACCTGTGCCTCCAGTTCGCCCTGACCCCGCCGGCGGGCGGGCCCGCCCGGCTCCCCGCTCCCGTCCCGCTGTCCGTCCCGCACGCCACCTCCCGCTGCCGCAGCTCAACGCCCCATCGTAGGCGCACGCTTCGCACCCGACGGGAGACGGCTCCCGCCGCGCCCCGTGCGCCCCGGCGTCAACCCGTGAGCCCGGCCGGGACCCTGCGCGGGTGGTTTACGGCCGCCGGATCCGGTGAGGCGGCTGTAATGTCCCAGTCGCACACCACAGCCGTGGCCCCCGTGAAAGCCGCACCTCGCGAAGGCGCACCGCAGGCGGCGGGTTCCCCCCTCGGCGTGCGGGAGCCTCGGGCGAAGCAGCGTGACGCCTACTTCGACAACGCGAAGTACCTGGCGATCGTGCTGGTGGCGATCGGCCACGCGTGGGAGCCGCTGCGCGACGACAGCCGGGTGGTCAGCGCGCTCTACAACT
>NZ_JAMGBF010000259.1 GCF_023516615.1 Streptomyces panaciradicis | reverse complement strand
TGGCGGCCGGGGCGGCCGTGCGGCTCACACCCGGCGGGCCAGCGCGCCCTCGGCCGGCTCGCGGACCTGTGCGTCCTCGGCGTACTGGCGGGCCAGCCCCAGCGCGGCGGCGCTCTGCTCGGCCAGCCGTGCACGCAGCGCCTGACGCGCCACGCGCACCGCCTGCGCGCCCGCTCCGTAGTGCTCGCGCACACCGTCCTCGTCCAGCACCGCGTGGTGGCGGGCGACGACGGTGACCCCCTCGCCGAAGGGATCGGGCTCGACCGACCACTCCCCCGCGTGCGCGGCCAGCAGCGCCGGCTGCTCGCTGTCGCGGATGTCCTTGAAGACGATGCGCCCGGCGTGCGGGAAACCGATCCGCACCGACTCCGTCGTCCGCGTCGTGCCGGCCGCCGCGGGCAGCTCCACACGCATCAGCTGCACCCCCGGGGCCCGCTCGGACAACTCCACCTTCAGGGCGCCGGGCACGGCGTCGGCCCGGTCACCGAAACGGTGCAGGAAGGCATAGACCGGCTCCACCCCCGCATCGATGTGCACCGATTCCTCGAAGGCCAGCACCAGGGCGTCCAGACGGCGCCAGCGCTCGGCGAGCTGCTTGAGGTTGGCCAGCGCGGCCCGCGTGTTGGCGGTGGTGGCCCGCCTGACCCAGTCCACGTCCGCACGCGCGTTGTCGGCGACCGCGAAGTCATTGCGCAAGGTGACCAGGGACTTCTCCGGGCCGCGGGGCTCCACGCTCCAGCTGCCGCCCATGGAGGTCACCGGACGGGGCAGCACCTCCTGCCGGAACTCCACCCGGTGCGCGAGGGGGTCCAGGACCCGCCGCGTCGTCCAGGACTTGATCTCACCGTTGGCCGTCACCCACATCCGCAGCCGCTCCGACCCGCCGTCGAACTCCAGCTGCTCGACATGGACCGTGGGCGGCAGGAAGACCGGCCAGCGCAGAGCGTCCGCGATCAGGCCGTAGAGCACACCGGCCGGGGCGTCCACCTCCGCGTGCTGGGCCATACGGTGCACCGGCGCGAGGTACATCCACCACACCCCATTCCTCGTCTCGAACATCCACCACACCAGCCCGATCCGGGCCGGCCCGAGCCACGCCCGGCCGGGCCGGGCAATGCCCCGCCGGCCCGCCTCGTACAGGCTCGCCATGGACTGTGTCCTGACCGGGTGGAGAACACCTCGCCCGCCACCGGAGCACGGCTCGAATCCCCAGCACGCCGCCGGCGGGACCGCCGGCACGGCCTGCCCGCTCCACGCCCGCTCGATCCGGGCCCGACCACCGCGGCCGACCCTGCCCGCGCCGAAGCCCGCACCGAACGGAGGGCACCGCAGGACAGGAACACGGCCAGGGGCAGGGGCAGGGCGGTGCGGGCCGGGGACACGGCAGGGCCCGGGGGGATCGAGGTGGCGGGGCAGCGGCCGGGGGGTGCGACGGCCGCTGCCGCAGCGCGGGTTCAGGGCACGGCGGGCGGCGTCGATGAGGGTGCGGGCGCCGGCGCAGTCGCAGTCGACCTCAGGCGCCGGCACGGCAGTGACCCGGCCGCCGGAAGGGGCGTAGAGGGATACGCCCGGTCGAGAGACCAGCACTTCGAGGGGATGCCCGCCACCGGGAGGCCGGACCAGGTTCGAAAGCGCCGTCATCCGCGCAAAGCGGCCTTGGGCAACACCCTTTTGGTACGGGCCCCAGCCGGCCGCGTCCGCGAGATACCCAGCCGTCCACGCGAAGACGTCCCGGCTGCCCAAGGAGGAAGAACGTCCGGGCGCGAGCGGCGTGGCGCAGTCCGTCCCGGAAGCCGGCCCGCTGCGAGCGTGCGCGCCAGGAGGCGGCGCCCCATGCGGTGCGCGGCTCGTCGGTACGGACGCCTCAGCGCAGCGCCGTTGACCACCGTGCGCCGCAGCCCGGGCCACATGCCGGGGCGCAGGGGCGCAGGGGCGAGCGTGTGGTGAGCCGGGACGAGGCCGACACCCACTCGCCGAAGCCCCCGTCGGGCGGAGGGCTCTCGCGTAGCGGTACAGGGACGATCGGGTGCCGGGAGGAGGCGGCGAAAGAAAAGATGAGAGCCGCGAGCCGGCTGGGCTCGTCGTGGTCGCCGCGCGGCCGGCCCATGGGGTCGGGGCCGCGCAGCGTGGTGGGGCGCAGGGGGTGCCGCGGCTGGAGGAGCCGGATAGGCGTGCAAACCGGTCCGGGGCCTGAACTGGTGCGGCCTCAGCCGCATACGCCAGTTCCTCATGGGCCTCAGGGGCCTCAGGATCGCGGGGGTGGCACCTTTGGCTGAGCACCGCAGATGCCGCGTCGGCGCGGGTGGGTGTTCACCGGGCCGCACGAGCCCCCCTTTCCCAGGTGCCCGAGCAACCTGAGGGAGTCCTCGTGGGGGCTGCCGGCCGTGGCGTTCCAGCCGGTGTCCGGTACTTCACGAGCGCACGCACCGACTCTGGCGGGCGAAAAACGGCGTCCGCGGCCCGAAGGAGTGGTGATGGCGTTTCGTGGTGCCCGGCGTGTGCGGCGGGCCGCCCGCGCCCTGGCGGCCTGCGTCTGGCAGTGCCTGGTGGCCTCCGGCGCCGTCCACCTGGCCGGTGAGACGGCCCGGATGGATGCCGGCCGGCTGCTGCACGCACCCCCGCCCGGCCATCCCGAGCGGCTGCGTCCCGACCTGCCCCTGACCGCGCTGGAACGCGCCCTGCTGAGGGACCTGCGCCGCGTGAACTGAAAACCCGCACCGCACCCGGCGTACCCGGCGGCGCGAACGGGACGTCGGGGTGTCGGGGTCAGGCGGCGTAGAGGTCGAAGGTGGAGGTGCGCCGGACGCAGGAGGTCACGTCCAGCTGGGGGTCGACGGCCAGCATCGCCTGGTGCAGCCGCTGCAGCTGCGGTGAGGGCTCCACGCCCAGCTCGTCGACCAGGCGGCGGCGCAGCCGGTGGTAGACCTCGAGCGCGGCGGCCTGCCGGCCACAGCGGTACAGCGCCACCATGGCCTGCGAGTGCAGTCCCTCGTGTTCGGGGTGGCGGGCGGTCAGGTCCATCAGCTCGGCGGTGACCTCGGCGTGCCGGCCCAGGCGCAGGTCGGCGTCGATGCGGCGCTCCCGGGTGACCAGCCGGCTCTCCTCCAGCCGCATCGCCTCGATCTCCAGCACCGGCCCGACCCGGACGTCGACCAGGGCGGGCCCCTGCCACAGATCCAGCGCTTGGCGGTAGGTGCGGGCCGCGAGCTCGTCATCGCCCTTCTCGAAGGCCTGTTGGCCCTCGGTGACCAGGCGTTCGTAGGCGTGGACGTCGACGGCGTCGGCGGGTATCTGCAGCAGGTAACCGCCGTGCCGGGTGGCGAGCACGTCCTTGGCGGTGCCGGGAGCGTCCGGTCCCATGGCGGTGCCCAGGCGGCGCCGCAGCTGCAGGATGTAGGTCTGCAGGGTGGTCAGCGCGCTCTGGGGCAGCTCGGTGCCCCAGATCTCCTCCATCAGCGTGGGCACGGGCATGACCCGGCTCGGGTACAGGGCGAGCAGGGCCAGGATCTGGCGCGGCTTCCCGGCCGTCGGGACGATCGACATCCCGTTGACGTCGGCACTCAGTGGACCAAGAACACAAATCTTCATGGCTTCCTCCCCGTACCTCGACGGCTGTAGTCGGTTTCCGATCCGGTGTACGAATCAGTGCCCGAGGCTCGTCGATATTGCGCCACGCGGGGACCGAACGTCCTTTCCCGCGACACATGAACGAGGCGCACCGTATCCCGCCCCGGCCCGGCCCCCGGATATCGTCGAGGAATCATTGAGTGACCTTCTTGCCGCACCCCGCCCGCCGGGGCGGAAGCACCCGTTCCCGATACGCTCCGGCCCCGCCGGCAGAAAAACCAAGACCACCGAGAGCACCCGGCGGGAGAACGGACAGAACACACCACCAGAACTCGAATGAGCCCCCAATTCCGCTGGAGGCGGGGTTTCTTTTCCGCCGTTCCCCCGCGGTATCTGGCTCTTTGGCCACGGCAGCCGGAGAATGGACGGATTCCCCTTTTCTGCGTCGGCGACGGCCAGCCGTTCACCGTCAAGGCCGTCAGGCGCGTCAAGCAGGGCACGCCGACCCAGGCCGAGTACGCCGAGCGGGCCGAACTGGCCCGCGCCGAGCTCGCCTCCGCCCTCGGTCATGCACCGAGCGAGGAGGCCGAGGCCAAGGCCCGGGCTCTGCTGGAGCGCCTGGGCGGCGCGGCGCACGGTCCTCAGACGGCCGCGTAGTGGCGGCGATCTCGGTCGTCCTGGACCACACGAGCGCCGCGGCGCTGTACGACCCGAAGGACCCGTTCAACGAGGCGGTTGCCGCGTTCTACGTCCAGGCCTGCGGCGGACTCGGCGAGCTGTGTGCGCCGGTGCTCTGCCTGACCGCCGGCGACGCCGGACGGCCGGGCCTGCTCGGCTCCATCAAGGGACTCAGGTTCATCCGGATCGAGGCGTTCGACACCGACGCCGCGGTCACCGCCACCGAACTGCTGCGCTTCGGGCACTCCTTCGCCGCCGTCCACGCCATCCACGCCGCCCGGCCCTCCGCCGCCCACCCTGGCGGACGGTTCCTGCTCACCCTGACTCCGAAGGCATACGCAGGCACCGGCGTCCACCCCGGCCAGTAGCCGTCCGCCACCGGGCAGCACAAGCACGGTTCCTCCGGGGCCCTTGCCGGACGGGTACGGGGCCCCGGGGCCGCAGAGCGCACGGGCTCCTGCGCCCGCCGGGGTCACGGCGCCGCGACAAGGCCCGGAGGGGGCCGACGGCGGGCCGGAGAGCAAAGACGAGGGCTGCCCCGTGCCGGGCGCGGTGCGGGGCAGCAGGCCGGCCCGCGTGGGTCGGGCGGCCGAGCGGCCGGCAAGGTCGGCGGCCGTCGCACGCGCAGCGCCCGGCCTCCCGGAGGATGAACCTGCCATCGGCGCCCGCCGCATCGGCCCTCGTCGGGGATGCAGGCGGCCTCTCGATGCTGCCCGGCCAGTCGAAGGGCGAGGTGCAGGCCGCGCTGCGGCGCGACTGCCGCGAGGGCATGTCGAACCGGGCATTGCCGTGCCAGTACGGCGTCACCTGGAGCACTCTCAACAAGGATCTGGCCTCGGCTTGGCCGCAGCCCCGCACGACAACCGCTTCGACGCGCGACCTTCGAAGCGGGATCCGTTCACGCCGCTGATCGACGAGATCCTGTTCATCGATCTGGATGCGACCAGGAAACAGCGCCACATCCTCACCCCGGGTCTACCGCCGTCTGATCGACGAGCAGTCCTCGTCCGAGGCGTTGCGTTGGCCATGTGAACCCGCACCGATGACAGGGCGCAGGCGTCCTGCGAGCAACCGCACGGTCCGGCCAGGGACTGAGAGTGCGGTGTTCACACCTTCCTCGCGACCACCCTGTAGTTCTCGGCCTCACGATCGAACGTGCTCAGTTCCGTTTGGAGTCCGACCCGGTGCAGCCCGGCTTCGAGTTCCTCGTAGCGGTAGGGCCAGCAGGACAGCAGTTCCGAGCGGACAACAACCAACCCGGTCGCATCGACTTGCGCGATCGCAATCTCGATGTGGTGCTCCTGCTCCCAGCGCGGCGCAATCTCCCAGCGGTAGACCACGACGGCATCGCGACCATTGCGGCGGACGAGCCGGTCACCGATCTGAAGCCGGGATCCTCTGGCCCTGACCAGTTCCCAGGTGCGGGAGGTGAGGACCAGGCGCCCGCCGGGGCGCAGAAGCCGTGACATCGACTCCAGAGCAGCACCCCTGCCCCTCGCGCCCGCGGCATGGTGCAGCGAGTTGCCCACGCAGAACACCATGTCGAACGTGTCGTCGCGGAAAAGGTCGGGCAACTCCTCCCAGCTCGCCCGTACGGCCCGGACCGATGCCCCGAACTGTTCGGACAACTGCGCAGTCCGACGGACCATCGCCTCGCTGGCGTCCGTTGCGGCCACCTGCAGGCCACGGCCGGCGAGGCCCACCGCCAACTGCCCGGTCCCGCACGAACAGTCCAGGACGTGAGCGTTCGACGGCAGGAGATGGAGGACGTCGTCGAACGACGCAGCGAACGCGGCTGGAGGCAACTTCGCATCCGAGATGAGCCATTCATACACCTCGGCAGGCACGTCATAACCTGTCACAACCACTGCCTCCGTCACGCGGCAGACTCAACGGCAGGACGTCAGTCCATCAGCGGAGCACGCCGGGCACCAATGGTTTTCACAAGGGAGGGCTCCGACGGTGTTCGCGGGGTGCCAGTTGTCCCTCTGAGCGGATGCCACCGGTGGAGTTCGACGCCCGCGCCGCGGCAACCGTCTTGCCCTCCGCGTGTCCGTGGGGACCGGGAACCCACACGGAGGCAGGTGACCGGCTCACCGCACATCGGCCCGAGCCCGACCAGTGTGACTACCTCGACCAGGTCGTCATCGTCCCTACCGTGGACGGGCGGAGGGACCTGCCCGTTCATCCCCGGGGCGCGGCCGGTCTCCCACCACGGGAGCCGCAAGGGACGTGGGACGCGGTGCGGGCCGACCGGGCCCGGGACGCCTTCGCTCACCTCCGGGCGGTCGCTGCCGCTCAGCCAGGACACGAGCCCGAAGAAGAGTGCCGAACGTCGGCAGCGCCCCGCCCGGACACGGGCGATACAGGCACCGTGATGGCTGCTGCCCAAAAGGCCGGCGCGGACACCGCCGCGTGGACCGTACCGGAGGTGCGCACCCCGCTCGCCGGCGGCTTCCCTCGCCCCGCGAAGCAGCCCGGCCGGCCGGGCATCGAAGCCTTCCCGGCGGGGCGGGCGGGCGCCGGCGGAACCGACCGGCTGCGGTGTCGCGCCGGGGCTGCTCGGCGTGGAGCAGGAGGCCGGAGGCCGGGCATGCCGAGCCGTCGTACTGGGGGGCTGGGGGGAAAGTGGCGGGTGTGCGGGGGGGGGCCGGTGGGGGGACCGCTCGGCGTGCGGCGGCCGGCCCGGTGGGGCGAAGGCTCGGGCTCAGCCCAGCCGGGCCATGGGCGGCCCGCTGATCTCCGCATCACGGGCCGGGAGGGCCTCGGGGACGGCCATCAGGATGGAGCGCTGCAGCCGGCTCAGCGTCGCCGACGGCTCCAGGCCCAACTCCCGTACGAGCGTGGTGCGCAGCCTTTGGTAGACGTTGAGGGCGTCCCCGCGCCGCCCGGAGCGGTGCAGGGCCACCATGAACTGGCCGTGCAGACTCTCGTGCATGCGGTGGCGGTTGACCAGGACGGTCAGCTCCGAGAGCAGCTCGCGGTGACGTCCGCGCCGCAGGTCGGCCTCGATGCGCTGGTCCAGCGCGCACAGCCGGGCCTCGTCCAGCCGCTTGATCTCCAGACCGATCCGGCTGCCGGCATGGACGTCGGCGAGCGCGGGAGGGGTCCACAACGCCAGCGCCTCGCGCAGCCGGCGGGCCGCGCCGGAGAAGTCGTCGGCGTCCATGGCCCGGTAGCCCGCCCCGGCCTGCTTTTCGAACTCGCGGAAGTCCACCCGCCCGCCCCGGGTGTTCAGCCGGTACCCGCCCGGCAGGGTCACCAGGATGTCCTTGGCGCTGACCCCCTTCTCCCCCGCCTTCACCAGCGCCTCCCCGATGAGCTCGCGCAGCTGCAGCACATACGTCTGCAGCGTGGTGCGGGCACTGCGCGGCGGCTCGTCCTCCCACAGCTCCTCGATCAGCGCAGAGACCTGCACCACCCGGTCCGCGTGCAGCGCCAGCAGGGCCAGCACCTGCCGCGGCTTGGGGGCCGTGGGTGTGACAGAGATGCCGTGCTCGCTGACCGACAGCGCGCCCAGAACTTCGATGTCCACTGTCTTCCCCCTTGTGTCCGGTGCCGGTTGCGGACAGGTCCATGCCGCGCGGACCACCGCTTGGAAGCCTGGACGGTGCGCCACGGCTCCCGCTTGAACACGAGTAAAAAACAGCACGGTCGGTTTGTCAATGCGGGAGGCGAGACCCGCGCCCGAGCTCACACCCCGGCGCCGGCCCGGCTCACTTCGCACCCGCACACACCTTTCACGGAGTCCCCCCCGGGGGCGCGGCGGAGCGACGCGCCGGAGCGACGAGGCGGCGGGGCGACCGGCGAGGCGGCGGGGTGGGGCGCTTCCGGCCCGCCAGGAGGACCCGGCACGCTGCCGGCCGGATGCCGGGTGTTGGGTGCCGGGTGCGGGTTACTGCGGGGGGTTGCCGTGCTTGCGGGAGGGCAGGTCGGCGTGCTTGGTGCGCAGCATCGCCAGGGAGCGGATGAGGGTCTCGCGGGTGGCGGCCGGGTCGATGACGTCGTCGACCAGGCCGCGTTCGGCGGCGTAGTAGGGGTGCATCAGCTCGGACCTGTA
>NZ_JAMGBF010000258.1 GCF_023516615.1 Streptomyces panaciradicis | reverse complement strand
GCGGATAGAGAACAGGCAGTTACGGAGCCACTTTGGCGCGAGCCTCGCAGATCATGGCCCCAACGTCGTGCTTTACCGGGCAGGTCCACAGACTGCCCGACGCGCCGGAAGCTTACGGGGCCATGATCACTCGCGCCAAAGCAGCGCCACCCCAAAGCCGTTCCACCGACCTTGCATGCCCCGTCACGGCTGTAGGCGCACCCCGACCCGACTTGCCTTGGCCTGGCCTGAAGCCGCGAGCCAGGAATTCAGAATGCCAAGGCGCCATTTCCAGGTACCCTCGGTCCAGTTAGCGTTACCAAACCGAGCCAAGACCTCTCGCTCCTTCTCGAAATTTACCGGTCCATCTGCGGCAGCCGAGAGGATTGCCGCAACATTGGGCTTACCAAGACAGAGGGAAGCAATTCTTTGCTCAGTCACGTCGCCTCCATCGAGGATGGCTCTCCCGTGGGCCGAAAGTCCAACAGACTCCTCGTGATCATCAATAAGCCCCAGTGCGCGCGAGTCTCGGATTAGCGAAGCACTGTACTTCGGCCCGAACTCCGACCGAACGTCCTCTAGCGTCTTTGAGTCGCCCTTCAAGAATACCAAGAGAGAGCGAACGAGTTTCGGCCGAACCGATGGAAGAAAAGTACCAGAAGAGAAGTTTCCACGGGTGAATTCACGCCGCAGAAGGAGCTCATCCGACGCAGACTCTCTTGATCGGACCCTGTCGCCCTCGACATCCACCATTCCCGCATACCTGACCCAATTGACCATAATACTGGCATAGGATGACCACGTATTAGGGTTTACATTAATGTGCGGCAACTCACGTTGGAGCATGACCGAAACATCATCGAAAGTAATCGAGTCTTCATTGGCGACTAGATCCAGGAGTCGACCAACTAGAGCGTTACTGCGAAGAGCCCGCCTTAGATAGTCCCCTAGGCTGTCACTCTCCAGAGCGGCAGAAGCCTCAGGGGAAAGCGCCACCCGCCCCGGCTGCGGATCCAAGAACCCCAAGAGCCGAAGCTCTCTCAATTTATTGTATGTAGCAATTGCATTCCCGCCCACACGCTTAGTGAAAACGCTCATATCCATCGGCCCCTCCTCCACAATCTTGGGGAGGAGAGCAAAAGCAGGGCCGGGCGTCACTCGAAATACAAAGCGAGTCTGGAATGGAATCCGATCCGTTAGCAGGTACGCTTTAAAGACGTCATTATAGGTGTCATATACGTCACCTGAGAGTCGCAATAGCTTACGGCCCAAAAATTCGTTGAGTTTTTGCGTGAGTCGCTGAACAGAGACCTCCCCCTCTAGGCGCCGTGCGAGTTCACTGGCCGTATTTGGCATGTTCGCAGCGAGCGTCTTAAGTAGTGCCTTGTCTCCTTCTTCCAGGCCAGCTAGGTCCTCATTGAAAAGGTCCTCCGCACGCAGTCCTCCGCGACTAAGGTTTGCTTGCGTCACTCCTTCACGGCTCATGCTAAGCACGTGGGCGCACACGCGCTTGAGCAACCACGGAAATCCGGCAGAGAAGGTAAGGAGGGCCTCAGAAAGGGTTTGCGAAACAGGTGCCCCCAGCTCCACGGCGAGCCGATCTAGAAGTGCCTGCTCTTCCGGCGGACTGAAGTCATCCAGCTTGATAGCCCTACTAAGCTCGTTCATCTGGGATAGGTCGATTGCAGCACTTTCGTCGTAGGTAGCAGCCAAATCATTCTTACGAGCCATGATCCAGGCGATAGGGAGACTCAAGGTGGTGCAAAAAATGAGGAGGTCTAGAACGGATTGGAACACGGCCGGTCTAGACAGAAGAGCCTCGAATTGATCAATTTGAATTAGGGCAAGTTGGCCTGAATCTCGCAGGTAGCTACCCGTCGATGTGAACGACTGGCGGATAGCATCCTGACTTACCGGGAGGGCGATAGCAGGGTCTCCGATTTGATTCACCAGCTCAACCAGTTCAGCAGCAATAAGACGCAAGTCAGAGGGAACTCTTAGGTTCCGACCATCTACAGTGACGGCACAAATTGCGCGATCAGAAGCCGCAACCTTCAGCAGGAGCGAACTTTTTCCTACGCCGGAACGGCTGAGCACTTGTGCTGCGCGGAGCGATGTCTCGGCTCCCCGGACTTCAGTCAGAAACTTATCGATCTCTACCAGAGCAGTTTCTCGCCCAATAAAGCACTCTGGCGGACTAGGGAATTTATAATCAAACCAACCTGAGCCGGCTACTACGGTCGGAAGCGTTTGAGCATCACCGGATACTTTCACTTCGGGCGTTTGCGGCGAAACGAACCTTAGTTCCTCCAAGTCCGAGATCTGCTTAGCCAGCCTCCGAGCCTCTCCACTGCTGAGCGAAATCCAATCACCTGTCAGCGAAAAGGCTGCGAAATTCGCGGCAGTGGACATAACACTTTGCCCAAGAGTGACGATGAAGAAGTCACCCCTGTCTGCGACCGTAAGCCACGCATCACACGGGGCAAGCCCTGTAACTGCCGCAGCCTTTTCGCGCAGCTGCGCCTCCGAGATACAGATATTCCCCTCATTTAGGAACTGTGCAATCTGGCTCCCCGCCAGCGTTCTGAGACTAATCCCCGCAATGCTAGCTCCGGCGGATGAGAGGCTTCTCAGGTAATCCTCTGCCTCTGGAGTAAAAGGAGAGGTAGAGATAAACAGCCCATCAATTCCGCCAGTACCGACCGCCAGAGGGAGCAGTTTTCCAACGAATGCGCTAGCCTCTTTACCTGACATTGATGCTTCATGAGCCTTCGCTTCACCATAAAGCTTACGGTCATGAAGGGCCGAATTCGCCTCAATGTCATATTCGAGGCTCGCCCTCTTTGCCCTGATTACGACATCCCTGTATCCGCATAGCTCCACAACACGAGCAGTGAATTTCTCGAATAGACGCCCCTTCTGCTGCGAAGTGAGCTCATCAGACTCAGCATCAAAAAAGGCGATACGCACCCTTACCCCCGGGTAGTTCCTCAGCGGATCATGACGCGTAGGTCAGTCTGGCATGATCTACAGGTGTTCGCGTGCCCTTTGCCCATTGTTCGGTGGCAGCGGTCTGCGAGGATGTGCAGTTGGCGTCCCCGGCGGCTACACCCAGCGGGCAAGGTGCCGTCACGTGGAACCGCGGTGAGCGTGAAGGTACTCCCACTCCCGCGATCAGGAAACCCGTGATGGCTGTCCGACTCAGTTTCCGTCTCATTCAGCCCCTTTCACGGTCGTTCAGGCGAGACCACGAGTCGGCCGCAGCCCATGAGCGGCGCGCCCACGAACGCAGTTGAACGGCCCTGCACGCACCTCGCCGCTCCAGCACCGCAGCTGGAAAGCATGCTGTGTGATTCGGTACCGAGGGATTGTTACGGCCCGAGAGGCGCGTCATCTGGGGTGAAGTCAGGGTCAGCGTCATCGAAGGCCTCGCGTCGCAAACGCTCATAGTCCCGACGCTCGGCTTCCCTCCTACGGTCGTAAGTCTCTTGGAACTGCTCGACGTTGCGGCTCACCTTGGGAAGCTCTTCCTGGCGTAGGTGTTCGAGCAACACGCTGATCATGTCCTCGACCATCAGGCGCACCCACCGGACACGCAAGGGGTGCCGGGGGCCGGCATACCTATAGGCGCGAGCCAGGTCGTAAGGCTTCTGGATTCGCTCGGGCAGAGCCTGACCAGGAATGCGGCCAATGGCGACAGCGGCCTTGGTCAATGACGCCCTAGCTTGCTCCTCCCACGGATCCGGACTGATCGGCCCTGTCGGCACCGTTACTGTCTCCAGGTACTCACGTAGCTGGAGTAGCGTCGTCAGGGCCTCTTCACCTGCCAGTCTGCCGATCTCGTATCTGCGCGCTTCCCGAGCATCCTCCGACTGTTTCCGGAGGGTAAGCCACGTCCCTGCCAGTGAGGCTCCCGCGCCCAAGACCGCGCCACCGAAGCCCACAAGGGCCGTCGCCATGTCCACATTCATGGGCATCATTTTGAGGGATGGAAGAGCATAGGTGACCAGAGGCGTGCCAGACCGTGCGAGGAACCGCGGTAAACACCGGGGAACCAGGCGATCGCCCACTCGCAGCCCACTCTGCTCCGTCCCAGGTCACTCCCGTAACAAGCCCCAAATACGCTTGGCTTCCCAAGCTGAGAGCGATGGCATCTTCTGTCAGCAGCGCAACCGATATGGATCAATAACGCCTATTTATCTTCGTTATCAAGGTACAACTAATCAAATATGGTCAGACTGTCACTAAACTTCAGTAGTACCCCTTAATGTCTGTCCAACGTGTCAGTAGGGGGGAACATGGCCTGGCGACGACCTGCCTGGTTGACCATGAACATCTGGACGGTTACGTACGGGATCGCGACGTTGGCTCTCGGCAGCCTAGGCACCTACGTCACGTACCTCGCGACTCATTCATCGCCCAGACAAGCGCCTACGGAGTACTCGATCGCAATGCCAGGTGACGCGGACCGGATCGGGCTCTGTCTCCACTCCGTCCGGGGCGCCGGCCAGGTACCGAAAGACGGGTCACTGTGGCTCGTGGTTCATGGAGTCGGCAACCGGGGGTACTACTTGTCTCGACAGGTCCAACCAGACGCCAGCGGCAGCGGCTGGACTGTCGGTTCCCTCCAGGTCGGCAACGCCGCCAGTCCAGAGGGACAGCAGTACGAACTCATCCTGTGGCGCCTCGACGAGCGGGTGACGGACGTCGTGAATCACGTGTTCACTGCCGAAGGTCTGCCGATCTTCGTTGGGCCGCCGCAAGGAGTGACAGCGGTGGCACACACGACAGTTGTTCGGACCGCAGACAAGCGCCCCTGCTCGTAGAACTCCGACTCGGACTCTCAACGCTGGCCTGCCCGTTTGCCCATCAGCGTGTTGGATGGGCATGACCGGCCGTCTCATTTTCCGTCTCATTCTGCGCCGTTCACGACCGTTCAGACGGGACCGGAGACGGTAGCCGCCCAGGGGGTCGATCGCCCACGAACGCAGGTGAACGCCCCCGTCCAAGGCCCTCAGAGCCACCACCACAGTTGGAAAGCGTGCGGGTCTGTTCCGTTTCCAACCGGATACGCCGGGCCGTAGAGTCACTTGCCCCTCAGGGGTGACGCCGACGGGGGGTAGCCATCCAAGACCTCGGGATGTCGTCGTTCCAGCCGTTCTCTCGGTCGAAGGTGGCTGCTCGGCAGCCGCGGCTTCCATCAGAGCTGTGCAACCAACGTTCCCGGTCCCGGGAGTCCGTCTGGATGGGCTGCCCACACTTAGCGCATGTGTCCCGATCGGGCTCACTGTCAGCCATCGCCTCAGTGGCGCGCTCCTGAGCCTCGTGGGCCAGTTCTTCAAGCAGGGCCAAGACCTCACGCCCGGAGATGCCGGGGTCGTCGTCGACCGCCTTCCTGACGGCGCGCACCATCGTGTCCGCTTGCGCAGACCTCATAGTTTCCATGATCGCGTACGTGCGCTCATCCATCGCGGCCCCCCGGCGCATGCTCGAAGTTCAGCAGCAACGTACAACAACGCCAGTACTCGGCAAGGTCCCTCACTGACAACCACGGGGCTGTACCGCAGCCTGCATGGCCTCCAACGACCGGTCTCTGTAGAGCTACGGATCGAAGGTGCGGCCGTGGTGCGCGAATCATGGCTGCACCACAAGCGCACCAGATCGAGCGGGGAACAGCGGGGAATCACGGTGAAAGTGGCCAGGCCGGACGATACCGCTCACCGGCCGTCCGCCCAGGTCAGCGCCCGAACAGGCCCGGAATGCCCGCAGCTTCCCAAGCTGAGAGTCGTTTCAATTAGCGTCACTCACTCCATGGTGAGGTCCGGCCTAGGACAGCAACCTGGACCGTTTGCTGTCCGCTGTGATCAGTGGTCGTGCCAAATCCGTTCCGGAAAGCTCAGCCGGGACCTTTCCGGCTGCCGCCACGCATCCCCTGCCCCCAGTGGCATCTGGGCTGGCGGCGACCTCCTCATGGGGCTCGTCGGCGGAGTGCTGGTAGATCAGCGCCGCCTCGAGGCACACCGCCATCGTGTCCAGGGAGTGACAGGGAGTTCAGCGGCCTCACGCGGTCGCCTGGTTCTGCCGGCATCCTCCATTCGCTAGCTTTTCCATGCCACCTGCACGGGCATGCACTGAGCGAGAACCACGCCGAGGGGGAGCCAGCCTGTGGGGAAACAGAACGATTTTTCTGGTCAGGCGCAGTTCGTGGTGCAGGCAGGGGTGATCAACGGAGACATCCACGTGAGCCCGAAGATCACTGCCCCTAAGACGGTGCCCCGTCAGCTCCCTCGAGCAGCGACCCACTTCACGGACCGCATCCCGGAGGCCGAGCGGCTGGATGCGTTGGTACGTCAGGCCAGCGGCCTCGTCGTCGTATCAGGACAGGCAGGGGTGGGCAAGAGCGCGCTGGTCGTCCAATGGGCTCACCAGATATCAGGGCAGTTTCCGGACGGTCAGCTCTTCACCGACCTGCGTGGCTTCCATGCCCGTTCCCCTCAACGGCCAGAGGAAGCGTTGTACTCCTTCCTCCTGGCCCTGAACGCTCCGATGGAGGGACTCCAGGGGAGCGTGGACGCCATGTCTGCACTGTTTCGCTCCGAACTGCACGGAAAACGAATGCTGATCGTTGCCGATAACGCCCGTGACGCGCGGCAGATTACACCGCTGATACCCGGCGCTCCGGGATGTTTCATGATCGTCACCAGTCGCAATGACCTGGACACCTTGCAGGTGACTGAGGGCGCCGGCTCCATCAGGGTGCGTCCACTGCATCATCGTGACGCCTTTGTCTTATTCAACCGTTTGTGTGGGCAATCTGAGACTCAACAGGTCGCCGAGTTGATCAAGCAGTGCGGCAGTCTTCCGCTAACCGTGCGAATCGCCGCCCAGCAGACTCATGATCCCAGCGATATCAGGTCCTTGGTCCAAGAGTTTTCCAACACCAGCGATCGGCTCTCGGCGATGTCGAGCCCGGACGAGGAAATGGGGATGAGGACGGTGCTCTCATGGTCGTACGACGGACTCAACGTGCCCAAGGCACGCGCCTTTAGACTACTCGCCCTGCATGCAGGTTCGGATTTCTCGGTCGAATCAGCCGCTGCGCTGTTCGACACGACGCACAGAGAGGCCACACGCCTCTTGCGCTCCCTCAAGTCGGACAACCTCCTGGAGGAAGTGACAAACAGGCGGTTCCGATTCCATGACCTGGTTCGGGACTACGCTCAGGAACGCGTCCTCTCCGATGAGCCGGCAACCGAACGCGACGCGGCTGTGCGCCGCGAACTCCGCTACTACCTCGAGCATTGCGATCACATGGACCGGCTCTTGGCCCCGCAGCGCCAGCATGTGCCCATGGATAGCAGGTCCCCCCGATCTGGTCGGGTTGCCTTCGACGATCACGCCGCGGCACTTGCCTGGTGCGATGCGGAAATCGTCAACCTGTCCGCCGCGGTCAAGCAGGCGGCGGAGCGACATGAATATGAAATGGCATGGAAGATTCCGATTGCCCTCATCTACTACCTCGTGGTTCGCCACCACCATGCCTACCGGCGCGACCTGTCCGTGATCGCAGTTCAGGCAGCGCGCGCGAGCGGGGACTCATGGGCGGAGACTTGGGCATTAATCTGCCTTGGGGGAGCGGAGGGCGAGGTGGGGCGGCACATGGAGGCAACCGAGCACTTCACGGCCGCGTTGGAACTCAGCCGGGCGATCAACGACCGGCATTGGGAGAACATTGCCCTCAGCAACCTCGCCTGGACCCTACGCCTTATGGGTCGCCACGAGGAGGCCTATACGCAGCGCATGGCCGTTCTCGACCTTCAGCGCTCCGAGGGGGATCGGCGCGCCGAGGCGGTCAGCCTGAGTGAACTCGGCTGGCTCAGCATTGCGCTAAACAGACCGGAGCAAGCGCTTGACCTCTGCCTGGCCGCGCTTCCCTTGACCAGAGAAGTCAGTGACTTGCTGCTGGAAGCAGATGTCCTTCATCGACTGGGCGACGCGAGCAGTCACCTTCACGATCTCGAAGCCGCCGCGGACTGGTATGGACAAGCCATCGACCTCCGGCGCAGGGTGGACGACGGCCCCGGTCTGGCCTATTCACTCCTCGAACTGGGGCGAGTTCGCATGCGAACCCATCGAGCTGAGGCCCGAGCAGCCCTCACGGAGGCACTACGCCTTCTGGAGCTCCTGGAGGATTCGTTGGCATCTGAGGTACGCGACCTGCTTTACCGATTCGAGTGACGACACCCGCATAGCATCTCAGCGCAGAGAGCACCACAAACCCAGGGGGAGACATGGAAGCAGAATTGGCCGCACTGGCCGCTTCAGGCGCGACACAGATCATGCAGCTGATGGCCAGTGACGCATGGGACACGATCAAGAGGCGTGTCACCGCGCTCTTCCGCGGCCAGGAAGAGGAGCGATCAGGAACGATAGCGTCCGAGCTCGAAGCGACTCGGGTCGCTGTCGTCGCCGCTCAAGGCGGCGACGAAGAAACTCTCAACGAAATCGCGAACCAGTGGCGTACGCGACTGCTCCTGTTGCTGCTGAACGACCCGGCGTCAGCAGAGCGACTGCGGGATCTGCTCGCGCATTCCGCCCACGACTCGGGCGGCGTACACAACACGGTCAGCGGTGGCGACATAAACGGTCCGGTAGTCCAGACCCGCGTCATCAACGGCGATCTGCATTTCGGCTGAGCCGAGCAGGCCATGCCGCACGCGAACTTCTTCATGGCCGCCTGAGGTGAAACCCGTTCTCACAGCGTCGACTCGCCCGCTTAGTTTGATAACCGAAGGAGTTGAAAAGGAGGGCGAGCAAGAGTTGTAGGAAGTTGGACAGGGTCAGGGGTGAGTGTCTAACTGCGTGACAACGCCGACGAACAGCAGCGGACGAGCGTGAACGTCTACGGATCATCAGCGCAGGTGAGCACCCCGCCAGCCCAAGACACAGCCCCCACCCAAGTTGCTTCGGGACGAAGAGGTCG
>NZ_JAMGBF010000257.1 GCF_023516615.1 Streptomyces panaciradicis | reverse complement strand
CCTGATCACCCGCCGGCACGTCCCGTGGCTTTGGCAGGGCCGGTTACTGAGATTCTTCGCGTGATGTCGTCCCTGTCAGGTGCCGTAACAGCAGCAATGCTTGATCCGCCAAGCACTCGCCCAAAGATCATCGGTAGGCGGGGAGAGGGAAGTCCTTCGAGTCGCGTTCCCTGGCGTTGTCGGTGGCTGCCCGTACGCTCCCGCCATGGATGTGGTGGCGTCACCGTGGGAGTCAGTCGCGCGAGTCGACTACATAGGGGAGCTGGCGGGCAAGGGCGACCTCGCCGAGCTGTCGCGTGCCGTGCTCCTTGCGGAGGACTCATGGCACGAGGGCTTCGGAGTGACGACGGTGCTGCGGGGTCTGCCAGAGGCAGAGCGCATTGCACTGGCCCGGTCTTTCGCCGAGCACGCAGCAACGACAGTAACGGCACCGGCAGACGGTGAGGTCGGTAACCGTGGGCTGGTGCTGCTCGCCGCAGTCTCGCGTGACATCGCCGACGCCGACTGGTGCCAGGCATGGGAAGCCCTGCTGCTGGAGATGGCAGATCGGTTCTGGTCCTGTGGCATCAGCGACGAGCTGTGGACGTGCAGCCAGGCTCTGCTGGACGCCGGCAGGCGTGTACCCGAACCGGTCGTCGCCCTGCTTCGCCGCTCCGCGCTGGAGCACGCCTGGCCCACGCAATGCGTGACACCGGTGCTCGACCGTCTTCGCCACCCCGTACTCAACCCCGGCGAGCCGTGGGCCGATGCGTTGCTCGCCGGCCTGCCCTCGCTCGGCGAACCCTGGCCCGACGTCATCGGCCACGCTCTGCTCGCGCCGGTGGCGCGTCCCACGCGCGCCTGGGACCGCACGGCGCTGGCCCTCGTCGCCCCGATCGGCACCGAGGAGATCCGCCGGACGGTGACGCCCTGGCTGGGCCTCGCCGCCGGCGGTGGGGGCCGTTGGGACGGCGGCTACGACCCGTACCACGTGCCTGCACTCGCCGGGCTCACCTGGCTGCTCTCCTTGCTGCCACCGCACCCCACCTCCGTCCGCACTTTGGGAGACCTGGTCGAACGGGCACCCGTGCGAACCCCGCTGACCGGCACTGCCGTACGCGCCCTGGCCCGCATCCCTCAACAAGCCGGTCGCTTCGAACTGGAGCGGCTTTCTGGTCGCGTCCGGCACAAGGTGACGCAACGACAGATCCATAAGGCGCTGGACGCTCAAGCCGAGAGCGTCTACTGGTGATCTTTGGGCAGAGCCGTTCATGGATCAGGCATCGTTGCTGTTCAGCAGCCGGGACCGGCGACATCACGCGAAGGACCTCAGTAGCCGCCCCCCCTCCATTTCGGCGTCCGTACTGGCCGGTGGCCTTCAGCGGCGACAGCGTCTCCTCACGAGTGACGGCTTTGCGTACCCGCTCCGTCCGGGCAGGCCCAGTGGGCTTGCGCGCCCCGCATGCGTGCTCAGCTGACCGCGGCGCCGAACCACTGGGGGAGCCGGGCGAGCAAATCTTGCTGATCGTCACCAACCCACGCCACGTGGCCGTCCGGCCGCAGGAGCACCGCGGGCGCGTGCAGTTCCTTGCTGATGTCGCCGACGTGGTCGACTCGATCTGCCCAGCCTGCCACCGACAGGCGGCCGGTCTGGTCGAGCAGCAGCCCGCGGCCGCCGTGCATCAGCGCGTAAAGGCGACCCCGCTTCAGCGTCACGTCCCGCAGCCGACGGCCGAGCAGTTCATGCCCCTCGCCGAAGTCGTAGCGGACCGCGATCGCCGTGATCTTCTCCATCAGGTACCGGTTCACCTCCTCGAAGTCCATCAGTTCCGACACCAGCCGGCGCACGGCTTGGGGACCCGGCTCGAGGGACATCAGCTCCGTCTGCGCGCGGGTGTTGTCCAGCACATCGGCGGCCACCGGGTGCCGTTCGGTGTGGTAGCTGTCCAGCAGTGCCTGCGGTGCCCAGCCGTTGACTTCGGCGGCCAGCTTCCAGCCGAGGTTGAACGCGTCCTGGATGCCGAGGTTGAGCCCCTGCCCGCCGGTCGGCGGGTGGATGTGCGCCGCGTCGCCGGCCAGCAGCACCCGGCCGGTGCGGTAGCGCTCGGCCAGCCGGGTGGCGTCGCCGAAGCGGGAGAGCCATCGCGGTGAGCGCATGCCGAAGTCGGTGCCGGCGAGCTTTCGCACCTGCCGCTTCAGCTCGTCCAGGGTCGGCGGGACTGTGCGGTCCTCGGCCACCCCTTCGGCGGGCGCGACGAGGCGGTACACCCCGTCCCCGAGGGGCATGGCGCCGAACCGCTTGTGGGTCGTGCGGACTTCAGCCGTCACGGCCTTCAGCGTGTCCGGCGGCGCGGTCACCTCCACCTCGCCCAGCAGCGTCTCCACCCTGGAGGGCTCGCCGGGGAAGCCGACGCCGAGCAGCTTGCGCACCGCGCTGCGGCCACCGTCACAACCGACGAGGTAGCGCGAGCGCAGCCGCGTACCGTCGCCAAGTTCGGCGCTCACCCCCTGTTCGTCCTGGCTCAGCCCGACGAGTTCGCAACCGCGCCGGATCTCGACGCCGAGTTCGGTGGCGTGCTCGGCAAGCAGGCGATCGGTGGTGGTCTGCGGGATGCCAAGGGTGTACGGATGCGCGGTGTCCATCTGGTCCGGCGCGGCTTGTCAAGGGCGGCGAAGAAACCACCGACCGGGTGCTGCTTGCCGAACGCGAGAAACCGCTCCAGCAGACCTCGCTGGTCCATCACCTCGACACTGCGCGCGTGCAGACCGAGCGAGCGGACGATCCGGGTCGGCTCCGCGTCCTTCTCCAGCACGAGCGCGTGCACGCCGTGCAGCCGCAACTCGCCGGCCAGCATCAAGCCGGTCGGTCCGCCGCCGGCAACGATCACATCAATCATGAACCCCCCATTCGAGAAGACTGCATTTCGGCCAGCTGCTCTGCGCGTCCGGCGGCGCGCACACCCGGACCTGCGCGCCGCGTGCCCGCAACCACACCGCGAGTCCCGCCCGGCGATTTCCCGTCCCGCAGAACCCATAGTCGATAAAGGCACACATACTTCGCGAATCCCTGATGTCCCCAAGTTCTGGCCTCGGCCGACGATTCTGCGCCACGCCCAGGGCCTTGCTGCAAGGCCCTCCGCGCGTTATAAGTTGACAGTGGCAAGGAGTGGGTGACCTCCTTGCCTTTGCTTTTGGCCGTCCGTAGTGAACGGACAAAGCCCTCCCGCTGGCCGTCCGTAGTGAACGGACAAAGCCCTCCCTCATCGGGCCCGCGACGCGAGGTCGACAGCCGAGGTGTGCTCGCCGAAGGCGGCGATCCTCGCCCGGACCCCACCGCGTGTGAGGGCCGGCGTCCGGGCTGACTGGGCTGGATCAACGCCGGGCGTCGCCGGGTGCGAGCAGGCCGGTGGCTTCGGCGATTGCCTCGTCCGAGGGCTTGAAGCAGCGGCGGAGGTTCTCCGGCTTCTTGTGCCGGGACCGGGCAAGCAAGGGCAGGGCCGGGCGGCACCTTCGGGGCAGGCGGGAGGGTGATCGGCCGGACACGGCCTGGCCACGTGTGCAGGCTGGCAACTGGGTGCAAAGCAGCGGTGGTTGCCCCGGCCTGTGCGTGACGGACGGGCGCCGGTGAGGGCTTGGGGATCGATGAGTGCCCGGCTGGGCGGGCGGGTCGGCCGTCTGTGCGGCCGGGTTCGCGCTGTCGGTTCGGCCATGTCGCGGCGGTGTCCGGTCTGTTGGCTGTGCGGGGTGGTGCGGCGTGCCGGCCGGCGTGCCGGCTGGGGGGTGAGGGGTGGGTTCGAGTGGTTCTTGAGTGGGGTTCGAGGGGGTGGGGGTGGGGGGATGGTGTACTGGCGGCAGGGACCGGGTTCGGCCGCGCGCACCGGGGATCGGTCGTGGTGAGCGAGGGGTTTTCGGGAGTGATCATGAGCGGTACCAGGAGTGGTAAGAGCGCCGAGGCCGGCTCGTATGAGGGGTTTTCGGCCGAGGAGCGGGCCGCGATGAAGGACCACGCCAAGGAGCAGAAGGCGGCGGCGCGGCGGGGTTCGCAGGCTCAGAAGGCGGCGCTGGCGGAGCGGGACGTCCTGGACAAGATCGCGGAGATGCAGGGTGCTGACCGGGTGATGGCCGAGCGGGTGCATGCCGTGGTCAGGGCCGCTGCCCCGCAGTTGGCGCCGAAGCTGTGGTACGGCATGCCCGCCTACGCCCTGGAGGGCAAGGTGGTGTGTTTCTTCCAGAGCGCGGCGAAGTTCAAGGCCCGCTACGCCACTCTCGGCTTCAATGACGCGGCCCGGCTGGACGAGGGCTCGATGTGGGCGACCGGGTTCGCGCTGAGTGAGGTGACGGGCGAGGTGGAGGAGCGGATCGCGGAGCTGGTCAAGCGGGCGGCCGGCTGAGGCAGGCGCCCTGGCAGGTGGCTTGGGCTGACGCCGCTGCTTTCTGGGGACAGCATGGGGCGGCGGGTGGGAACAGCATTTTCCGATCGGCCGGTTCCGGGACGTTGGTGGGCTCTGGCGGCACCGTGCCCGGCGTTGGGCTGCGCAGGCGCCCTGGAGGTTCATGAGGTCCGGTGTCCTCGGTGGTCGTAGGCGGTCAAGGGGCTCGGCCCTGGCGTCGGCGGCTGGGTTGTGCCGGATGGCGGCGGCCCGAGGGGGGAGCGGCTGGCCGGTGCGGGCGAAGATCCCGGTGGGGGTGCGAGCGCCGTGCTGCTCCAGGGTGAGCTGAGCTGTTGAGGGGATCGATGACGGCCCGGTCCACTGTCGTGCTCGGGCTGTCGTCCCCGGGCCGGTGGGTTCGTTCGTCCTTGCGATCCGGCCGCGCCGGGTGAGCTGCGAGCCGGTCGGTGGGGAGTCCTTCGCACTTTCGCCCGGTGAAGCCCTGGGGATCGGCTGCCCGGCCCGGATGGGGTGATGATCCCGTTGTCGTGACGTGGTCGTCGCTTCTTCCTCGCCGGGCTTGGGGCCGGCCGGGTACCGGGTGACCGGGATGCCCTGGGCGGTCGTCGGCAGCTAAAGCCGCACATCCCGGAAGAACCGTCCGTGGCTGCCGCGGTAGCCGTGGCCGGCGTGTCCGGCCGGCTTCGAGCGTGTGACTGTCTTGCGGGGGGCCGCGCGCGGCAGCGGGGTGGAGCCGATCAGCTGCAGGCCGTCGTGCCGGGTGGGCACCTGCCCGGCCAAGGCCCCGATCGCGCGAGGGGTCAGTGGCCCGGCCGCGTTCGGGCGTTTGGTGGAGCCCGGCTGCTGCGGCAGGCAGGGCATGCGGTGCCGCAGTCGGGCGTGGGCGAATCGCAGCCGTGCCGGGCCGGGGGGCTCGACAGCACGTGGGGCAGGGCCGGACACGGCGGTTCCGCGTCCGGCGGCTTGGGCGCTCGCCCCCTGCGGCGAGGAGGCGGCACAGGGGCGTCGATGAACGTATACGGAGCCGGCAGAGGGGTGTCCGAGCCGGAAGTGGCGGCTCAGCCGCGGGTGATTGACTGTTCGATGAGGGCCACCGTGGCGCGGGGATCGTCGACCTCGATGACGAGGCTGAGCCCCAAGAAACAGCATCAGTTGGTGGCCCACCGTCTGCGCCTTCAGCTCGAGTCGCAGCTGGGGGCGGATCTCGTGCTGATGGCGCAGACCGATATGGAGGACGCGGCCCTGGGCGTCCTGCGCGTCCCCGATCTCGTGGTGATCGATGAGGAGGAGGCCGTCGCTGAGGGCGACGCGATCGACCCGCGTCGCGCGCATCTGGTCATCGAGATCGTCTCGCGGTCCAACCCGGCCAACGACTACGAAGGCAAGCTGCGGGACTATCCGGCCATGGGCGTCCCGCACTACCTGATCATTGATCCCCGGGACGGTAGTGCCGTCCATTACTGGGCGCCCACCCGCCGTACCGGTGAGGTCACCTACGACAATCGGCAGCACTACCTCTTCGGTGACACGGTCACCGTCGCCGGTTGGAAGATCGACACGGCCGGGCTGCCCCGCTACGCAGCGGGCGGCGGCCTGTGAACGACACCGCCCGCCTGGTGCGGTCGTGGCGCAGCCGACGGGGGATGTCCCAGGCCGGAGCGGCCGAGCCGGCGGGCACCGGGCAGGCTGCCATCTCCCGGATCGAGTCCGGCAGAGACCTGCCGACTCTCGCCCTGCTGGAGCGGATCGCCGCGGCCCTGGACTGCCGGCTGACGGTCACCTTCACCGCCACCGAGAAAGAGGCCGTCCGCCCCCGCCGCCCTGCGAGCCAAGGCCTGTTTCTTCGATCCTGGGGTTCTGCCGTGATCGAGAGTGTGTGACTCCTACGCTGCAGGAATGGAGGAGTTGACGTTGCGTATCCGGGTGGCTGCCTACGTCCTGCGCCGACGCGCGGGACGGTCGGTGGAGTTGCTCGTGTTCGACCACGAAGCGGACCTGCCGCCCGGCACGCACGTCCCGGCGGGGGGTGTGGCCCCGCAGGAGCCGCTGGAAGCGGCGGTACTGCGGGAAGTCGCAGAGGAGTGCGGGTTGACCTGCGTGCGGGTGCTGCGCCCCCTCGCGGAGGAGCACATGCCGCATCCGATCCGCCGCTTTCCTCGCCACACCACCTTCTTCGAACTGGAGGTGGACGACGGCGCGGATGTCCCTGATGCGTGGGACCACCACGTGACGGGCGCGGGGCGTGACAATGGCATGACGTTCCACTGTCGTTTCGAGCCGCTGCCGCTGGCCTTCCCGTTGGCGGACGGCCAGGACGCCTGGCTGGACCGTCTGGGAGTATGAGCGTTTTTGCTTGGTCGCCCCTCAGCTGGCCCATCAGTCTGGGGAATCGAGCAGGCTGATGCGTGCCGCCTCAGTGATCAGGTGTCTTTGCGGCCCGTTGCGTCTTCGGCGGGGTCGGCATCCGTAAGCCGGACGTCCGGATCTTCCAACTGGCCGCTGAATGGTGCGGCCGGGCGCTGTCCGAAGGCGGTTGGATGATCGGCGACCATCTTCTGGGATGCCGTGGTCGGGCTGTGCGGGTTGCCGGTGTGGTTCGGTCGGAATCTGGATGCGTGGTCCGGCACGGGCGATGCCCGGGGTGTTTCCGGGGTGATCGACGGCTACGGCATTCTCTTCGTGCATATCGGCCGGCAGGGTCTTTTCGGTGGGCACCGTGAGGTGGCCGGCGTCTTGGCCGGCATCTTTGATGCAGAGCGGGACCGGCTGGTCGTGCACGTGCCGGCCTGACGGTCGCTGCCGAGGGGCCGGCCGTGCCCACGCAGTTGCCTGCGGGGGTGCCGGATTCGGTGTGTGGGGGGCGGGGCGCTGGGGGGCGCTGGCCTGGCAGATCGTTTTCGTGGCGGTTCGCGGGTTCTTCCGGGTGTGTGTTCACGGCAGTGAAGTGGCTGTGGCTCTGCGGCGGGTGGGTGGGTGGCGTGCAGCGCGCCTCCTGCCGGGAGTGCCGGCCGCCGGCGGGTACGGCTTCGGCGGCCCTGTGGTGCGCCGGCTGCCGCGGAAACCGTGGCGGTCGGGGGTTCGTGCCGCCGGGGCGGCCGGTGCCAGAGGGCCGGCTGAGCCGCCCGCGCCCTGTGCCTGCCCCGGAGGGGGGCTTTCGCGCCGCAGGCGTGCTCGTGTTCGTCGCTGTGGCGGGGCGGGGCGGGGACGGTGTGGGGGAGTGGTCGCCGCGGGCGGCCGGCCCTTTGGCGCCGCGGGGCGTGCGGTGCCTTCGCCGGTGTCTGCCCGGCCTGCCCGGGGGTCGCTGGCGCCGTGAGGGGGGCGGGTCGTGCGGGTTCCGGTGGTTGTTGAGCGGGGCTGGAGCGGCTGTGTAGTGCGGTGGCGGACGGTGGCGGCAGCTGAGAGGAGCCGAGATGGGGGAAGCGGGTGTGCCGGCCCTGGCGCTGCGGGTGGAGCGTGGGCGGGCTGATGTGGAGGAACTGGCTGCGGTGGCGGTGGTGTTGTGTTCGGTGCTGGCCGGGCGGCAGGCGGCGGCCGGCGCACCGGAACCGGAGCCGGGGCCGGGGCCGGGGTCGTCGTCTGCCGTCCCGTCGTGGCGGCGTCCCGGTCTGGTGGGCGGGCAGTGGCGGTCCCCGCACTGCTGGCGTTAGCGCCGCCGGTGTGACGGCCGCGGTCCGCGGCCGGGTGTTCGTACAGGTCCGATCCGTGATCCACGCGCGTGCCACCCACCCCCCTATGTAAACCGCGCAAGCGGTTTCTTTGCTGGGAGGGTTTCGGGTTCGGCCGTGCTGATGAGGGAGGCAGGCACAGTGACAGTCCTTGATGACATGGCCCCGGCGGTCGGGCCGTCGCATGCGCGGGGGCGGGTGGCGGAGCTGCGGGCCATCCGGGTGCAGGCGGTGGCCGGGCCGTGCGAGAAGGCGACGAAGGCGCAGCATGCCAAGGGCAAGCTGACCGCGCGGGAGCGGATCGGGCTGCTGCTGGACGAGGGATCGTTTCAGGAGGTCGAGCAGCTGCGCCGGCACCGGGCGACCGGCTTCGGGCTGGAGGCGAAGAAGCCGCACACCGACGGTGTGATCACCGGCTGGGGCACGGTGGAGGGCCGTACCGTCTTCGTCTACGCCCACGATTTCCGCATCTTCGGCGGTGCGCTGGGCGAGGCCCACGCCGCGAAGATCCACAAGATCATGGACATGGCCGTTGCGGCCGGTGCCCCGCTGGTGTCGCTGAACGACGGCGCCGGCGCCCGCATCCAGGAGGGTGTCTCGGCGCTGGCCGGTTACGGCGGCATCTTCCAGCGCAACACCCGGGCTTCCGGGGTCATCCCGCAGATCTCGGTGATGCTCGGGCCGTGCGCGGGCGGCGCGGCCTACAGCCCCGCCCTGACGGACTTCGTGTTCATGGTGCGGGAGACCTCGCAGATGTTCATCACCGGACCCGACGTGGTCAGGGCGGTGACGGGCGAGGAGATCACCCACAACGGCCTCGGCGGCGCCGACGTGCACGCCGAGACCTCGGGGGTGTGCCACTTCGCCTACGACGACGAGGAGAGCTGTCTGGCGGAGGTGCGCTACCTGCTGTCCCTGCTGCCGCAGAACAACCGCCAGTTCCCGCCCCGCGTCCCGTGCACCGATCCCCCCGCCCGGCGCAGTGAGGTGCTGCTGGACCTGGTCCCGGCCGACGGCAGCCGCCCCTACGACATGGGCCGGGTCATCGAGGAGATCGTCGACGACGGCGAGTACCTGGAGGTCCACGAGCGCTGGGCGCGCAACGTCGTGTGCGCGCTGGCCCGCCTGGACGGGCAGGTGGTGGGCATCGTCGCCAACCAGCCCCAGGCCCTCGCGGGCGTCCTGGACATCG
>NZ_JAMGBF010000256.1 GCF_023516615.1 Streptomyces panaciradicis | reverse complement strand
AGCCCGGCGGCCGCCTCGCGCTGCTCGGCCTGCGTCGGCCGGCCGGACGCCGGGGCGTAGGGGGCCAGGCCCGTGGCCGGCTCCCACGCGTGCACGGCGAGGACCCCGGTGCCCAGCGCCCTCGCCTGCTCCCCGGCCCAGCGCAGCGCGGCCACCGACGCCGCGGAGCCGTCCACACCGACCACGACGGGACGCTCGGCGGTGTTCTCGGACATGGCTGCCTCCCCATCGGACGTGGCCTCACCGTGCCCCGGCCGGGAAGGCCGGGGCGTGGGCCGGGCGGCCGTGCACGAGTGCCGAACGGTCCCTTACCGGACCGGGCGACCCGCGCCGACGTCACAGGCCGCGGTAGCGGCGGTCGTCGCGCTCGCCTATGCCCATGTAGTGGCGCTCCTCGATGACCGTCCCGCTCTCACCGGGACGCTTCACCATGCCCCGCGTGGACAGGAACATGATCAGGCCGAGAACGCCGACCACCATCAGAGTGAGCCCGACCAGGGCCTGGCTGTAGCCGAACACCATGCAGGTGCCCACGACGGCCGCGGCCACCAGGAAGAGCGGAAGATACATGGCTGCCCTCCTTCGGTCGTCCGCCCGAGGGCGGAGCGGTACCGATGAGCCCGACCGGGACGGCCGGCGGCCTCCCCCCTGGGCTCATCTCCAGCGTCGCCGCCGGCGTGGCCGTATACAAAGGGCTGAACGGGCATCCGAGATGCCCGAACGGCCCCCCACCTGCGAGAATCCCCGGCCGCAGAGGCGTTCACCCGTCCCGCGCGCCTTCCGCCGTGCCGCCGTCGGGGGCCGAACGTCCCGGCAGGGGGCCGAACCACCTATCGCGCCGGCCGCGTCCGGGTGCCACGGTGAACTAGGAGACCTGCGCTGCCGCGGTTCCGCGGCCCGGCGAAAGGCGGTGGGAACCATGGAGCTGCCCCTGGTCGTGGGTGTCGACGGTTCGGAATCCAGTCTGGCGGCGGTCGACTGGGCGGCGGACGAGGCGGCCCGGCATCACCGGCCGCTGCGCCTGGTGTACGCCTCCCTGTGGCAGCGCTACGAGGGCGCCGCGCCGTCCGGCGGTCTCACCCGCCCGTCGGGGCGGGTGATGGCGGAGAACATCATCGGCTCCGCCGTGGAGCGGGCCCGCCGTGGCGCGCCCGAGGTACCGGTGTCCGGCGAGGTGGTGCCCGAGGACGCGGCGGACGCGCTGCTGCGCGAGGGCCACAACGCCTTCGCCCTGATCACCGGCTGCCGCGGCCGCAGCGAACTGGCGGGACTGCTGCTCGGCTCGGTCGGCCTGACCGTGGCGGCCCGCGCCCACTGCCCCGTCATCGTGGTCCGCGGCGACAAGGCGGGCCTGGAGGGCACCCACGAGCGGATCCTGCTCGGCGCCGGCGATCCGGCGACCAGCGGCGAGGCCGCGCGGTTCGCCGTCCGGGAGGCCGAGGCCCGCCGGTGCGGCCTGGACGCCGTACGCGCCTGGCGCTGCCCCGAGCACGAGAGCGCCGCCGACTCCGGCGCCGCCACGGAACAGGCCCGCTACCACGAACAGCGGGCGTCGGCCCTGCTGGACGCCGTGCTGCACGACGCCGCCGCCGACCACCCGGCGGTCCGGGTGCGCCGGTTCACGGTGGAGGGCCCGGCCCGGCAGGTGCTGCTGAACCGATCCGCGGCCGCCGACCTCGTCGTCATCGGCGCACGGCGCCGCCACGGGCACTTCGGGCTCCAGCTCGGCCGGGTGGGACACGCGCTGCTGCACCACGCGGAGTGCCCGGTGGCCGTCGTACCGCAGCAGATGTGACCGGCCTTGGGAACGACGGGAGGACCGGGGACGTGACGGACGAGGTCTGGGAGTACGAGGGCTACGATCCCGAGGAGGAGCGGCTGCGCGAGTCGCTGTGCGCGCTGGGCAACGGCTACTTCGCCACCCGCGGCGCCCTGCCCGAGTGCGCCGCCGACGAGGTGCACTACCCGGGCACCTACGTCGCCGGCTGCTACAACCGGCTCACCTCCGAAGTGGCCGGCCGCAGCGTCGAGAACGAGGACATGGTCAACCTGCCGAACTGGCTGCCGCTGCGCTTCCGCCTGCCCGGCGGCCCGTGGCTCACCCCGGACACGGCGACCGTGCTCGAGCACCGCCAGAGCCTGCACCTGACGTCGGGGCTGCTGGAACGCCGCACCCGGTACGGGCTCGGCGAGGGCAGGGCACTGGTGGTGCGCCAGGAGCGGCTGGTGCACATGGGCGACCCCCATGTGGCCGCGCTGCGCAGCGAGTTCACCGCCGAGGGCTTCGAGGGCATGCTCGAGGTGGAGGCCGCCCTCGACGGCACCGTCACCAACGCCGGCGTGCCGCGCTACCGCGACCTGGACGGCCACCACCTCACCCACGTGCACACCGGCGCCGACTCCGGCACCGTGTGGCTGCGCTGCCGCACCCGCACCTCGGACATCCGCGTGGGCGTCGCCGCCAGGCTGAGCGCCGATTCGGCCGTCAAGGTCTGGCACGACGGCCCGCGTCCCGCCCAGTACACGGTCCTGAGCCTGACCGAGGGCCGCCCCGTCATCGTCGACAAGACGATCGCCCTGCACACCTCCCGCGATCCCGCGATCAGCGACCCGCTGTACGCCGCCGTCGACCGGGTCGGGCGGTTGCCCGACTTCGACGTCCTGCTCGACGACCACATCACGGCCTGGGACCAGCTGTGGCGCCGGGCCGACCTCGACGTCCCCGGCGAGCCCGGCCGCATCCTGCGCCTGCACCTCTTCCACGTCCTGCAGACGCTCTCCCCGCACACCGCCGACCTCGACGTCGGCGTGCCCGCCCGCGGGCTGCACGGCGAGGCCTACCGCGGCCACGTCTTCTGGGACGAACTGTTCGTCCTGCCCTACCTCAACCTGCACTTCCCCGAGGTCTCCCGCTCCCTGCTGCGCTACCGCCACCGCCGCCTCGAACAGGCCTGCACCGCCGCCCGGCAAGCCGGCCGCAAAGGCGCCATGTACCCGTGGCAGAGCGGCAGCGACGGCCGCGAGGAGACCCAGCGGCTCCACCTCAACCCCAACTCCGGCCGCTGGCTGCCCGACCACTCCCGCCTCCAGCACCACGTCGGCTCGGCGATCGCCTACAACGTGTGGCAGTACTGCCAGGCCAGCGGAGACACCGAGTTCCTGCAGACCAAGGGCGCCGAGATGCTGCTGCAGATCGCCCGCTTCTGGGGGGACGCGGCCGTCTACGACGAGGACCTGGGCCGGCACCGCATCAAGGGCGTCGTCGGCCCCGACGAGTACCACGACGCCTACCCCGGTGCCGAACTGCCCGGCCTCGACGACAACACGTACACCAACGTCACCGCCGCCTGGGTGCTCGCCCGCACCCTGGAGGTCCTGGACGACCTGCCCGAGTCCCGGCGCCGCGAGCTCGTCGAGCGCACCGGTCTGGACGGCGGCGAACTCGAACAGTGGGAGGACGTCTCCCGCACCCTGCACGTGCCCGTCCACGCGGGCGTCATCAGCCAGTTCGAGGGCTACGGCGACCTCGAGGAACTCGACTGGGACGGCTACCGCAGGAAGTACGGCGACATCCGCCGGCTGGACCGGATCCTGGAGGCGGAGGGCGACACCGTCAACCGCTACCAGGCGTCCAAGCAGGCCGACGTCCTCATGCTCGGCTACCTGTTCTCCCCGGCCGAACTCGCCGGGCTGTTCGGCCGGCTGGGGGTGGCCGTCGACGACGAGACCTGGTCGCGCACCGTCGACCACTACCTGACCCGCACCAGCCACGGCTCCACCCTCAGCGGCCTGGTCCACGGCTGGGTACTGGCCCGCGCCCGGCGTGCCGAGGCCTGGAAGTTCTGCCAGGAGGCCCTGCAGGGGGACGTCGCCGACCTCCAGGGCGGCACCACCGGGGAGGGCATCCACCTCGGCGCGATGGCCGGCACCCTCGACTTCGTCCAGCGCGGGCTGACCGGCCTGGAGACCCGCGCCGGCGCCCTGTGGCTCGACCCGGTGCCGCTGCCCGAGCTGTCGTCGTACGGCTTCGTCCTGCGCTACCAGGGTCACTGGGACGTACGGCTGCGCCTGAGCCGCGGCCGTCTGGAGATCGCCGTACCCGAGTCCGAGGCGTCGCCGATCGAGGTGCGGCTGCCGGACCGGTCGGTGAGCCTGCGGCCCGGCGAGTCCGGCAGCCTGCTCCTGGTCGACTGACGGACGCCGACTGCGGGGGGCCTGATGGGCCACCCGCCCAGACCCGATGGCCCCTACCCGGCGCCCGCCGGCAGGGGCGAGGCTTTTCCCATGGAGCGGTCCGAGCGAGAGGAAGGGGCCGCCATGAACGTCGACCACGGCTCCGAGCGCGGAAGGACGCGCCCCGGCCCGGCGCCAGGGCTGGACATCACGACGGTCACGGCCCTGGTGGCCGCGGCCACGGCCGCCCCGTCCCTGCACAACGCCCAGCCGTGGCGGTTCCGGCACGCCGCGGGCAGCCGCACGCTCGAACTGCGCGCCGACCTCGACCGGAGGATGCCGCGGTTCGACCCCGACCTGCGCGGCCTGCACCTGGGATGCGGCGCCGCCCTGTTCAACCTCCGTGTCGCCGCCGCCGACGGCGGCCGGGACACGGACGTCCGGCTGCTGCCCGACCCCGCGGACCGGCGGCTGCTCGCCGCCGTGCGCATCACGGACACCGACCGCCCCGACCGCGAGCTGGCCCGGCTCTCCACGGTGCTCGGCCGGCGGCACACCAGCCGCCACCCCTTCGAGGACCGGCCGGTCCCGGCCGAGGTGCGGGCTGCGCTGTGCCACGCGGCCGAACGGGAGGGCACCCAGCTGGTGTTCCCCGACCGGTGGCACATCGAGTCGCTGCTGGACGACGTCCGCGACGCCGAGGGACGCGACGACTTCGACGCCGCCTACCTGGCGGAGATGCGCGCGTGGACCCGCGTCGGCCCGCAGGAGACCGGTGCCGCCGTGGACGGGGTACCGGACTACGCCTTCGGGCCGAGCAAACGCGGCGGCCGCGCCCCGGTGCGGGACTTCGCGGGCCGCCGGCCCGTCCCCGGCCGCCCCGCGGCCGTCTTCGAGACCGTCCCGAACCTGGCCCTGCTCGGTACCACCCAGGACGGTGTCGCCGACTGGCTGCGCGCCGGAGAGGCGATGGAACGGGTCCTGCTGCTGGCCACCCTCCACGGACTGGCCACCTCGCTGACCTCGCACAGCCTCGAACGACAGGACCTGCGCGAGCTGGCCCGCGACCCCCTGTCGGGCATGGGCTTCGTGCAGATGGTGCTGCGCCTCGGCTACGGGCCCGCAGGGGTCGCGAGCCCGCGACGGCCCGTGGAACAGGTCCTGGAGATCGTCTGACGGCACGGTCCCGCACGTCGGCTCAGTCGTGCGGGACGATGGCGACCGGGCACGGCGCGTGGTGCAGCACGGCGTGGGCGACGGGCCCGAGTTTCCAGGTCAGCGCGGAGGGGTGCCGACGGCGCCCCACCACGGTGAGCCGGCCGTGGGTGGCGGCGGACAGCAGCACGTGCGCGGCCGGCCCGGCCGTCGTCTCCTCGACGACGGGAACGCCGGGGAACTTCTCCCGCCACGGGGCCAGCGCGGCCGCGAGCCGCGCCTCTTCGTCCGGCTCGCGCCGGCCGTTCCCGATCACGCGGGGGCGCGGGACCAGCGCGGGCAGCGGGACGGACCGTATGGCGCGCACCCGGCCGCCGTGCGCCTCCGCGGTGGTGAAGGCGAACTCCAGCAGGGCGTCCGCGGCCGGTCCCGGCTCGACCCCGACCACGATGTCCTCCCGCTCCTCCGCCGGATGCCCCCAGCCGGTCGCGACCGCCGGATCGCCGGCGCGGACGGTGACGGCGGGACACCGGGACAGGCCCAGGACGTGCAGGCTGATGGAGCCGAGGAGGAAGCTCGCGGCCGAGCCGTGTCCGCGGGAGCCCAGCACGAGCAGCGCGGCCCGCGCGCTGTGTTCCAGCAGGGCCTGCGACGCGGAGACCTCCACCAGCTCGGTGGTGAGGCTCAGATCGCCGTAGCGGTGCAGCAGTTCGGCCTCGGTCCGGCGCAGCACCCGCTGCCCGTACCGCTGCTTGCTCAAGGCCTCCTGCGGGACCGGCACGTTCAGCGGCTGGGTGGTCCACGAGTGGACCAGGACCACCGGCAAACGCCTGGCCATGCCTTCCCGGGCGGCCCACCACGCGGCGGTCGTGCCGGCGGGCGAGCCGTCGACTCCGACGACGACGAGTCCGGTCATGGCGCACCTCCCCGGCGGTGCGACGGCAGCGCCGAGGCACCGCGTTCGGGTCCCCTCGGTCCCTTTCTTCCAGCGTCGTCCCGCGTCCGCCGGTGGGGGAGGGCCGGACGGTGCGCTGTTGGGAGCCGTCCGGCCCTGGGGAAAGCCGGCCGGCCGGGGCAGGCTGGGACCGGAGCAGCGAGGCGTGTCCGCACCCGCCGGCGCTGCCGGCCGCGACACCCTCGCCGCCCGGAGCTGCCGCCGTCACCACCCGCGTCCGGACCGGGAGCGGCGGCCGTGAGGGGAGATGCGTCATGAGCGGCCCCGTCGTCGTGGGAGTGGACGGTTCGGCGTCGAGCCTCGCCGCCGTGGAGACGGCGGCACGGGAGGCCGCCCGGCGGGGCGCAGGGCTGCGCCTGGTGCACGCCGTCGGCTGGCCGCCCCTTCCGCTGCGGCCGGGCCGCTCGGCGTGGAACCCGGACGCGGCCGGCGTGCGCGAGCGGGTGGACGACATCCTCAGCGAGGCCGAGCAGCGGGCCCGCAGGATCGCACCGCACGTGCGGACCGTCACCGACAGCATGCTCGGCGAGCCGGTCATGGTGCTGGAGATCGTCTCCCGCCACGCCCCGCTCCTCGTGGTCGGCAGCCGCGGGCTGAGCAGGCTCGGCAGCCTGCTGCTCGGCTCCACCGCCGCCCACCTCGCCGCCCACGCCCGCCGCCCGCTGCTGGTGGTACGCGGCAGGCCCGATCCGTCCGGTCCCGTGCTCCTCGCCGTCGACGGCTCCCCGGAGAGCCGCCCGGCCGTCGAGTTCGCCTTCGCCGCAGCGCAGGCGCGCGCCGTCGGCCTGGTGGCGCAGCACGTGTGGAACACGGCCACCGAGCGGGTGTACGACGGCCCGGGCGACCCGCCGTTCATGACGTACGACGAGGACCGGCTGCGCGACGAGGAGCAGCGGGTGCTGGCCGAGGCATTGTCGGGGCTCGGCGCCGAATACCCGGACGTCGCCGTCGAGCGGCGCCTGGTCCGGGGGCGGGTGAGCGGCACGCTCGTCGAGGCGAGCGCCGCGGCGCAGCTCGTGGTGACCGGCGCGCACGCCCACGGCGGCTTCACGGGGCTGCTGCTGGGCTCGGTCGGGCAGACCCTGCTGCACCACGGGCACTGCCCCGTCGCCGTGATCCGCTCCACGGGGGAGTGACCCGGAGACGGGGTGGCTGCGCAGCGCCGCGCGGTGTGCGGGCGGTCCCGCACACCGTACGGCGGCCGATCAGACGGGGACTCAGACGGGGACGAGGTGGTCCACCACGGCGACGACGTCCGCGATCCGTTCCACCTCGGCCGTCAGCTTCGGAATCCGTCCGGCGTCCAGCGAACCGCTGAGCGTCACCGTCCCGTCGCGGACCTCGACGTCCACCTGCGCCGGGTCGATGCCCAGCTCGCCGCCCATGACCCGGTGCAGGACCTCGGAGCGGATCGCCGCGTCGTCCCGCACCAGGGCGCGCAGCAGCTCGCTGCGGCTGACGACGCCCACCAGGTGCCCCTTGTGATCGGTGACGAACAGCTGCCTGATCCGGGAACGCGAGGCGATGCGCGCCGCCTCGATCACGGGGGTCCACGAGTGGACGGTCAGCGCCGGAGCCGACATCAGCATGCCAGCCGTCACCCCCGCGCCCGCGTCCCGCGGATGCCGGCGCAGCATCCGGGCGAACGCGCCGGGGTGCTCGCCCGCGGTGATGGACGCCGCCCGGGCGAGCAGGTCGGACTCCGCGATCACACCGATCACCCGCTGGGTCTCGTCCACCACGGGCACCGCGCCGGTCTGCCGGCGTGCCAGCATCCGGGCGACGTCGAGGAACGGGGCGTCACGGGAGACGTCCACCACCGACCTCCGCATGACGTCACGCACCCGCAGCTCGGCGGTCGTGCGTGCCTTGTGGTGAACGTGGTGGACGTGATGGGCCTCGCCGGAGCGCGGGCCCGCGGCGACCGGTGTCTCCAGCGCGGCCGCCGAATGGGACGCCATCGCCTGCAGGTAGCGCACCATCATGTCCTGATGGACGTCCTCCACCGGCGACGGCGCGAAGGTCGGTACGGCATGCCGGGCTTCCACCGACGCGGCGGCGTGTTCTCGTGCCTCTCGGTCGCTCATGGCTACCTCCCAGCGTGCGTGGAGACCACACCCCTCCTGACTCTTACCGTCTCGCCCGGACGGTGGCCGCTGACAGGGCCGACCGGTCCCTTCCGCGGGGCGGATCAGCCCTAGAAGACCTTCGTGCGCCTTCGTAGCGTGAGAGTGGGCCACGGCGGGCACCCGCGCCGGGTCCGGAGGTTCTCATGCCCGGGTTCCGAGAGTTCCGCATACGACTCCGGCCGGCCGGCTCGCCCGGTCCGGCCGCACCGGGCGGTGTCCCCGCCGACCGGTCGGGCGAACTCGAGACGGAACTGCGGCCCCCGCTGACCCGGCTGGACGACACGGCCGCCGAGGCCGACCGCATCCGCGACGCAGCGGCCCGCGAGGCCGACGAACGGCGCCGAACCGCGCAACGGCAGGCCGAGGAGACCGTGCGGACGGCCAGAGCACGCGCCCTGGACGTCAGGAACGAGACCGCCGCCCGGATACGGCGGGAGGCCGCCGCCGAGGCCGAGCGGGCGGACGCCGCCTCGCGCCGCGAGACCGAGGCGCTGCGGGCCCGGGCACACGCCAGGACCCCCGCCCTCGCGGCCCGGATCGTGGCGCGGGTCGCCGCCGGCCTGGGCCTGCCCGCCGAGCGGCACGGACCGGAGTAGGAGACCGTGATGGGCGCCGGCTGGGTCGCGGGCGTGACACGGGCCAGGTCCATGGCCGTCGGACGACTCGGCCCGGACGGCGCTCGCGAGCTGGCCGCCTCGGCCACCCTGACCGAAGCCCTGCGCGCCCTCGCCGGCACCCGCTACCGCCGGGTCGCCGACGCGCGGGCCGAGCCCGGCGCGGCCTGCCGCGCGGTCCTCGACGCCCTGCTGTGGCAGCTGCGCGTGCTCGCCGGATGGCAGCCCCGGGCGGGGGTCACCGCCCTGCGCCGGATGGCCGCCGGCTTCGAGATCGCCAACACCCGGGACCACCTGCGCGCCCTGTCCGGCGAGCCGCGCCCGGCGCCGTACCGGCTGGGCGCGCTGGCCACCGACTGGCCCCGGCTGGCCCGGACCGGCGGCGCGAGCGAGGTGCGGGCCGCGCTG
>NZ_JAMGBF010000255.1 GCF_023516615.1 Streptomyces panaciradicis | reverse complement strand
GTGCGGCCGCGCGGGCCCGCGAGCCGGTCCCGCCGGGACAGCGCCGCGTGCCGCCGGCGAGCACCGGGCAGCCCCTCGCGGACGACGAGGTCCTGCGCCTCTTCGACGCGCTGCGGCGCGATCCCTCGCTGCGGTTCAGCGACGCCGGCCGCAGCGTCCTGAGGGTCCTCGACGCCTGCGCCGTGATCGCCCGCGACGGCGGCCGCATCGCCGCCACGGTCCCGCCCCACTGCCGCGAGTCCCTGGCCCAACTCGCCCACGGCTACGCCGGCATCTGGAACCGGCTCGCGCACGACCTGACCGGCGGCGAGAGCGAGCGGATCGCCTCACTGGGGGCCTGAGCACATCGAAGGGGGGATGGCCATGGACAGGGTGCGTCGCACGGACGTCGCCGCGCTGGGACCGCTGCTCGGAGACTGGCGCGCCGACGGCGACGGCGCCGGCAGCGCGTACCGGCGCCTGGCGGCGGCCCTGCGCGGTCTCGTCCGCGACGGCAGCATCCCGTCCGGCACCCGCCTGCCGGCCGAACGCCGGCTGGCCGCAGCCCTGGCCGTCAGCCGCACCACGGTCACGGCCGCCTACGGCCTCCTCCGCGCCACAGGCCACGCCGAAAGCCACCACGGCTCGGGCACGTACGCGGTCCTCCCGCCTCCGCCCCGTCGGCTCCCGGCCCAGCGGATGCCGGGGGCGGGGGAGGCGGGACGGGTGTCTCTGGGGGCCGGGCCGGTGAAGGGCGTGGGCTCCGTGGCCGTATCAGGGAGGGCACTGCCCACATCCC
>NZ_JAMGBF010000254.1 GCF_023516615.1 Streptomyces panaciradicis | reverse complement strand
TCCGTGGCCGTATCAGGGAGGGCACTGCCCACATCCCAGGCGTCCCTGGGGGCCGGGCCGGTGGAGGGCCTGGACTCGGTGGCCGTATCAGGGAGGAGACTGCCCGCGTCTGAGGCGTCCCTGGGGGCCGGGCCGGTGGAGGGCCTGGACTCGGTGGCCGTATCAGGGAGGAGACTGCCCGCGTCTGAGGCGTCCCTGGGGGCCGGGCCGGTGGAGGGCACGAACTCGGTGGCCCTACCAGGGACGGGACTGCCCGTATCTCAGGCCGCCTTGGGCGCCGGGTCGGCGGAGTGGGCGTCCACGGGCGCCGCACCGGGGGCAGGGCGGCTCGGGTTCCCCGCGGGCGCGGCGGCTGGGCCGATGGATCGTGCCGGCTCCGCTGCCGTGCCGGGGACAGGCAGGCTGCCATCCCCGTCCTCGCCACCGGCCCCGCGCCGAACCGGCTCGCACGGCGTATGCGCCTCGGACATGGGGGTCATCGACCTGGTCACCGCCTCGTTGCCGGCGCCGGAGCCGTGGCTGTCCGGGGCGGTGGACGCGGCAGGGCGGGAGCTGGCGCGGTACGCGCGCGGACACGGCTGTTTCCCCGCGGGACTGCGGGAGTTGAGGGCGGCCGTGGCCGAGCGGTACACGCGGCGCGGGGTGCCCACGGACCCCGAGCAGATCCTCGTCACGAGCGGAGCGACCGGCGCCTTCGCCCTGCTGCTGCGGGAGTTGACCGAACCGCACGACCGGGTGGCCGTCGAGTCGCCCGGCCACCCCAACCTGGTGCGGGCCGTGGAGGCGGCCGGCGCCCGCCCCCTCCCGCTGGCCGTGCGGGACGACGGGTGGGACGTACCGGCCTGGACCCGGGCGCTGCGCTCCGCCGCTCCCCGCCTGGCCTGTCTGACCCCCGACCACCAGCAGCCGACCGGCCTGCTGATGTCCGAGGACCAACGCCGTGCCCTGGTCGACCTGGCCGCCTCCACCGGCGTGACGCTCCTCGTCGACGAGACCCTGGCCGAGCTGTCCCTCACCCCAGACGCCCCGGCACCGACCCCGCCGGCCGCCCTGGACCCGGGAGGCACGGTCGTTAGCGTCGGTTCGATGGCCAAGACCCTGTGGTCCGGGCTGCGCGTCGGCTGGATCCGCGCCACGCCCCAGCTCGTGCGCACGCTCGCCGCCCGGCGCACGGGCGTGGACCTCGCACCCCCGGTCCTCGAACAACTGGTGGTCCTCCAACTCCTCGCCCGCCCCCAGGCGTTCGCGGACGTCGTCGACGCCCAGCGCGAACGCGCCCGCACCCGGCGCGACGCACTCGTCACCGCCCTGCGCGACGAACTCCCCGGCTGGAGCTTCCGTGTGCCGGACGGCGGCCTCGCCCTGTGGGCCCGCACCGGAGACCGGCCGGCCCGCGAGATCACCGCCCTCGCGGAAAGAGCCGGTGTGCGCCTGGCGGCACGCCCCGCCTCCGGCACGGACCGCCCGCACCAGCACTTCCTCCGCCTCCCCTTCGCCCAGCCTCCCGAGGTCCTGGCGGAGGCGGTACGCCGTATCGCACGACACCCGAAAGGCCCGGCATGACGGACAGCGCCCTCATCAGACTCACGGCGGCACAGGTCGCCGAGCGGATCGCCGCGGGGGAGGTCACGGCCGTCGAGGTCACCGAGGCCCACCTCGCCCGCATCGACGCCGTCGACGAGAAGGTGCACGCCTTCCTCCACGTCGACCGCGAAGGCGCCCTCGCCCAGGCCCGCTCGGTGGACGCCCGGCTGGCGCGGGGCGAGCGCCTCGGTCCGCTGGCGGGTGTCCCGCTCGCCCTGAAGGACGCCTTCACCACCCGCGGCGTGCCCACCACCTGCGGCTCGCGGATGCTGGAGGGCTGGATCCCGCCGTACGACGCGACACTGACGCGGCGGCTCAAGACCGCCGGGGTCGTCATCCTCGGCAAGACCAACATGGACGAGTTCGCCATGGGCTCCTCCACCGAGAACAGCGCCTTCGGGCCGACCCGCAACCCGTGGGACATGACACGCGTCCCCGGCGGCTCCGGCGGCGGATCGGCCGCCGCCCTGGCCGCGTACGAGGCCCCGCTGGCCATCGGCACCGACACCGGCGGCTCGATCCGCCAGCCCGCCGCCCTGACCGGGACCGTCGGCGTCAAACCCACCTACGGATCGGTGTCCCGCTACGGCCTCGTCTCCTACTCCTCCTCCCTGGACCAGGGCGGCCCCTGCGGACGGACGGTCCTCGACACGGCCCTGCTGCACGAGGCCGTCGCCGGACACGACCCGATGGACTCCACGTCCGTCGACGCGCCCGTCCCGCCCGTCGTCGCGGCCGCCCGCAACGGCGACGTACGGGGGATGCGCGTCGGCGTGGTGCGCGAGTTCGCCGGCGAGGGCTACCAGGACGGGGTGATGCGGCGCTTCACGGAGGCCGTGGAACTGCTGCGGCACCTCGGCGCCGAGGTCGTGGAGGTGTCCTGCCCGTCCTTCACCTACGCCCTGGCCGCCTACTACCTGATCGCGCCCTCCGAGTGCTCCAGCAACCTCGCGCGCTTCGACGCCCTGCGGTACGGGAGGAGGGTCGGCGACGACGGCACGCGCTCCGCCGAGGAGGTCACCGCGCTCACCCGCGCCGCCGGATTCGGCCCCGAGGTCAAGCGCCGCATCATCCTCGGCACCTACGCGCTCAGCTCCGGCTACTACGACGCCTACTACCGCAGCGCCCAGCGCACCCGCACGCTGATCATCCGCGACTTCACCCGCGCCTTCGCGGACGTCGACGTCCTGGTCTCGCCGACCATGCCGACCACGGCCTTCCCGCTGGGGGAGCGCGTCGACGACCCGATGGCCATGTACCTCGCCGACCTGTGCACCATCCCGACCAACCTCGCGGGCAACGCCGCCATGTCACTGCCCTGCGGCCTGGCCCCCGAGGACGGTCTCCCCGTCGGCCTCCAGATCATCGCTCCGGCCATGGCCGACGACCTCCTGTACCGGGTCGGCGCCGCCCTGGAGACGGCGTTCGCCGAGCAGTGGGGTCACCTCCTGCTGGAGGAAGCCCCCGCGCTGTAGGCCGCGGCCCCGCACGAACCCACTTCACCGACAGCACCAGGAGGAACGTCATGAAGACACAGTCCGAGACCATCGCCCGGCAGGAGATCTCCGGTGTCGTCGACGCGCTGGTCACCGCGAACCAGGATGCCGACGGCGCGCTGGCCTTCCACCTGGTCGTCGGCCCCGCCGACCGCCCCGGGGAGTGCGACCGCATCGAGTTCTCCCTCGACGCCGAACACGCGGCGGCCCTCTTCGGCACCCCCACGACCCGCCCGACCCCGTTCACCGTCCCCTGCCGAGTAGGAGTGGAACTCCACTCGATCCCGTACCTCCACCACTGACCACCACACCGTTGCCCGGCTCCTGGGCGGCATCCAGGGGCACCCGCGAAGACTTGTGCAGTGGGGTCGTACAACCCTGAAGGGGCTCCGAGAGTCTTGTGGGCAATCTGATCTTCTGGTGGGGGTTGCATCACTGTGCGTGTGCGCAGCATTTCGGCCGTGACGGCGCTCGCGGTGGCTCTCAGTTCTGTAGCCCTGATCGGTTCGGCCGCGGGCGCTGCCGTCGCGGACAGCAGCGCCGCTCTGCCCATCACATCCAGCGGCGACATCATCGTGGACGGCGTTCACCGGCGGGTCTTCGTCAGTGACCCGTCGGGAGGCAAGGTCGTCGCCACCGACTACGACGGCACCGTCATCGGGACGATCACCTCGCTGCCGCAGGCTGACGGCCTGGAGCTTTCCGCCGACTCGGCAACGCTCTACGTCGCCGTGCCGGGAGCCGATGAGATCGTGGCCGTCGACACGGCGACGGTCACCGAGACCGGGCGGTACGCGACGGGCGACGGCACAGATCCGCAGCACCTGGCGCTCGCGGGCGGCAAACTCTGGTTCGGCTACGGCAGCGACGGGCACGGCAACATCGGCTCGCTCGACCTGTCCGGCGGGCAGGCGCGGGTTTCCCTCGCCCAGGATGCCGACGGGACGTGGAAGGACGCGCCCCTGCTGGATGCGACCCCCGGCGCCCCCGACACCCTGGCGGCCGGCTCGCGCCAGTACTACTTCACCCTCGGCGTGTACGACGTGTCGTCCGGCACGGCCGGCCGGACCGCGTTCCTCGGCGGGCAGGCCGCGGCCATCGGCAACACCGCGGAGGACCTGGCGCTCACCCCGGACGGCACAGAACTCGTGGTGGCCACCACGGCCGGCGACTTCCAGCAGGTCTTCCGGACCTCGGACCTGTCGGAGACCACCAGGTATCCGAGCAGCTACTGGCAACAGCGGTCGGTGGATGTCGCGCCGGACGGCCTCGTCGCGGGGGGCACCGACACCTACGCCTCCTTCGACCGCCCCCATGTGTCCCTCTACAAGCCGGGTGACACGACGCCGAGGCGGACCGTCAACTTCACCGACTACCAGGGCGGGGTCGCCCAAGAGACCCTGCTCGACCACGGCGACCTCGCTTTCGCGCCCGACAGCAGCCGGCTCTTCGCGGTCACCCGCGACCTCAGCGGCAAGTACCGCCTGCGCGTCGTCACCGACCCCGGCAAGGCCGTCACCACCCTCACGGTGAACGCTCCGGCGACGGCCGACCGTGCCAAGTCGCTGACCGTCTCCGGCAACGTCACGAACACGCTCGGGCTGCCCGCGGGGACCACCGTCGCGGTCACCCGCACGGACCTGGAGTCCCCGAACGGCAAGGCGCTCCCGGCCGCGACGGTGAAGGCGGACGGAACCTTCTCCGTCACCGACACCCCGCCCGCGGGCGGCAAGGTCACCTACAAGGTCTCGTACGCCGGCGACGCCGATCGCACGGCTGCCTCCGCCTCCGACACGGTCGAGGTCTCCCGGAACTCCACGACCCTGACCGTGAACAAGAACGGCAACGTCTACGACTACGCCGCCAACGTGACGTTCACCGCCCACCTCGGCACGACGTACAAGAACCGGACGCTCTCGCTCTACGCGGACACCGCGGGCGACGGCAAGGGCGCGTACCTGGTCAAGACCGGCACGGTCAACAGCGACGGCAACCTGTCGGTCACCCTGCCCCTGAAGCGCGACACCACGGTCAGCGCGTCCTTCTCGGGCGACGCGCGGACCGCCCCGAAGACGGCCTCGAGCTGGGTGGGCGCGAGGGTCAAGGTGTCGCTGAGCCTCAGCCGCTCCTACAAGACGGCCACGGTCAGCGGGCACACCAAGTACTACTTCCGGAAGACGACCGACCCGCTCCTCACGACCACGATGACGGCCTACCCCGGCCGCTCGCAGAGGCTGCAGTTCCAGATCTACTCCGACGGCGCCTGGCGGTCGGCGGGGACCCAGTACTTCAAGCTCGACTCCACCGGCAAGTCGCTCGTGGAACTGGGCGGCACGCACCAGACCGGTTACTCGATGCGCGTGCGGTCGTCGTACATCGACAACTCCTCGGGCGACACCGTGAACTCCACGACGAACGGCTCCTGGAAGTACTTCACCTTCACCAGCTGAAGCCGGTGGACGGCGCATGGCGAGTGGTGACCGCCTCTCGTGGCGTATGCCCTGCCCTCATGGAGAGGCAGAACCGGGGGCCTGAGGACGGTCGGCACGGGGATCCGGGGCCTGGCCGAGCAGGACGGCGATGTCACCGGGCTGCGGTGAGATGCGCGCGTCCGTGCCGTCGGCGGGCACCAGGCGGCCGCCAGGGCGGATCAGGAGCAGCAGGTCATGGCCGGCCGCGAGCGTGCCGTCCGCGCTTTCGACGTGCTGCGTCTCGATGCGGGCCCCCTGCGCGTACCGCTGGGCCACGCCGAGGCGGGTGAGTGCCGGGGCGAGCAGGGTCTCGCCTCTGCCGGAGAGGGCGACGACGCCGTGGTCGCTGCTGCGTGGTCCGAGGCGGAAGACCGACACTCCTTCGTCGTTGCTCAGCACCATCGACGCGAGGGCGTTGAAGTCGTCCTCGTCGGTGAGGAGCAGGACGGTGGTGATGCCCTCCAGCCGGGACCCGTCTCCCGTGGCCGCCGCCAGTAGTTCTCCGGGCGCCAGTTCCAGTCCGGCTTGCCGGATACATGCTCGTTGCTCCTCGGAGCCAGCCCACATCAGCACCTCCAGTCCGGCCGACTGCAGGGTGCGCCCGAGGTCGATCGCCCATGGGTCGCCGCCGACCAGGAGGGGGCGGGAGCGCGAGGGGCGAGTGACACCGAGCCGGCGGGCGACGGGTACCGCCGTCAGACCGTAGAGCGTCACGGTCGCGGCGATGGTGAGAAAGGTGACCGGGAGGATCTTGGAGGCACCGTCGACGCCCGCGCTGACCAGGCCGACGGAGAAGGTGGAGGCGTTGGCCGCGGCCACGATGCCGCGTGGGGCCATCCACGCGACGAAACCCCGCTCGCCGCGTGTCAGGCCCGCCCCCAGCGTGGCCAGCCACACGGCGAGGGGGCGGGTGATCAGGACGAGGATGGCGACGATCCCGAGCGTGGGCAGAACCACATGGCGCAAGGACGCCGGGGTGACCGTGGAGGAGATGGAGACGAACAGCAGCCCGATGATCAACTGGACCAGCGTTTCGGAGAACGGGTGCTGTTCGGGCATGTCGACACCGGGCAGACGGGCCACCGCCAGGCCCATGACGATGGCGGCGATGAGCCCGGTGTCGTCGCGGACGATGTCGCAGACCGCGGCCACCGCGACCACCGTGGCCAGTTGCCCGGTGGTGCCGAGCGCCCCACCGGGCCGGAACCTGGTCAGCAGCAGCCACAGCAGTGCGCTTCCCACCACGGCTCCGGCCAGACCGACCCCGACGCTGATCAGGAACTGCACCACCTGGTAGCCGACGGACTTGTTGTGGCCGCTGTCGAGGACGGCCGCGAACACGAGAGCCCCCAGAATGGCCCCCACGGGGTCGACCAGGGAGCCCTCCCAGGAGAGGACTGTCTGCAGCCGGTCCGCCGGCCGGACGAAGGCCAGCAGGGGGCCGACGACCGTCGGCCCCGAGACGACGAGGATCGCGCCCAGCATCACCGCCGATTCCCCGGACATCCCCAACAAGGGGCCGGCGAGCAGGGCGACGGTGACCCAGGACAGCGCCACGCCCAGCACGATCAGCCTGACCACGGTGCGCCGCGTGTTCCCACCCAGCGTGCGCGGGTCGAGCCCGAGACCGGCCTCGTAAAGGATCAACGCCACGGACAGCGACACCAGCGGGCCGAAAGCCGGGCCCAGCAACTGGTCGGGATGGATGTCGTCGGTGAGCGCCCCCGCGATGAAACCCGCCGGGAGCAGAATGATCAGCGCCGGGACGCGCGCACGGGCAGCGGCCAGTTGGGAGCCGACCGCGAGGACGAAGGTCAGGCCCACGCCGAACAGGATGTCGTCGGTCGTCACCGCTCGCTCTCCTTCATGCCCTGCCACCAGTCACTTCGCTCATGGTCACTCAGCGGCAGGCCCTCGGCCTCCCCTCCGCGGACCGGGACGGCCGCCCAGCGCCGTGGCGCGGACCTCGGGCTTCCGCGGCTCTCCGGCCTGCGCATCCCTCGCCCGTGGCGGTCCTGGGGCAGCTGGGGGCATCCGCTGGACGACCGACATGCGGATCCCCCAGTCGGGTGCAGGAGGTGGATCAGGGATTTTGCTGCCGGCGGGGTTGTCATCGCTCGCCACACCGCCGCGACTACATGCATGTGACGGGAGTCATGCTCCGCAAGGTCGCCCAGCAGGTCGGAGACGCGCTGTGGGCGCCTCCCGACCCCGGGGAACAAACCAACCGAGACGAAAACTGAGACGGACAACGTCGAAGGGCCCCACCGCGAACGGTGGGGCCCTTCGACATCGTGCCCGGTGAGGCACTGGCGGAGGATACGAGATTCGAACTCGTGAGGGGTTGCCCCCAACACGCTTTCCAAGCGTGCGCCCTAGGCCTCTAGGCGAATCCTCCGCCGGAAACATTACATGACCGAGAGGAGTGCTCGCGAACTCGTTCCCACCCCCTCGGATCAGGTAGCCTGTGCGCAGCCCCTCACGCGGCGCTATCTGACTGAACTCCCCCAGGGCCGGAAGGCAGCAAGGGTAGGTCGGCTCTGGCGGGTGCGTGGGGGGCGCTTGCGTTCCCGAGCGGGTCGGCTTGTCAGTGGGCGCCTATAACCTCGTAGGCGTGTCGTCTCTCGCGCTGTACCGCCGCTATCGCCCGGAGTCGTTCGCCGAGGTCATCGGGCAGGAGCATGTCACCGACCCGTTGCAGCAGGCGCTGCGGAACAACCGGGTCAATCACGCGTACCTGTTCAGCGGTCCGCGCGGCTGCGGCAAGACGACGAGCGCGCGCATCCTGGCGCGCTGTCTGAACTGCGAGCAGGGCCCCACGCCCACCCCGTGCGGCGAGTGCCAGTCCTGCCGCGACCTGGCGCGCAACGGCCCCGGCTCCATCGACGTCATCGAGATCGACGCGGCCTCTCACGGTGGTGTGGACGACGCCCGTGAGCTGCGGGAGAAGGCGTTCTTCGGCCCCGCCGCCAGCCGTTACAAGATCTACATCATCGACGAGGCCCACATGGTCACGCCGGCCGGCTTCAACGCGCTGCTGAAGGTCGTCGAGGAGCCCCCGGAGCACCTCAAGTTCATCTTCGCCACGACCGAGCCCGAGAAGGTCATCGGGACCATCCGGTCGCGCACCCATCACTACCCGTTCCGGCTCGTGCCGCCGGGCACCCTCAGGGAGTACCTGGGCGAGGTCTGCCAGAAGGAGGGCATCCCGGTCGAGGACGGCGTGCTGCCGCTGGTCGTGCGCGCGGGGCAGGGCTCGGTGCGTGACTCCATGTCGGTCATGGACCAGCTCCTCGCCGGAGCGCGGGAGGAGGGTGTGACATACGCCATGGCCACCTCCCTCCTTGGCTACACCGACGCCTCGCTCCTCGACTCCGTCGTCGAGGCCTTCGCCACCGGCGACGGCGCCGCCGCCTTCGAGGTCGTGGACCGGATCATCGAGGGCGGCAACGACCCGCGCCGCTTCGTCGCCGACCTGCTGGAGCGGCTGCGCGACCTGGTCATCCTCGCCGCCGTGCCGGACGCCGCGGAGAAGGGCCTCATCGACGCCCCGGCCGACGTCATCGAGCGGATGCAGGCCCAGGCGAGCACGTTCGGCGCCGCCGAGCTCAGCCGCGCCGCCGACCTGGTCAACGAGGGCCTGACCGAGATGCGCGGCGCCAACTCGCCCCGCCTCCAACTGGAGCTGATCTGCGCGCGCGTGCTGCTGCCGGCCGCGTACGGGGACGAGCGGGCGATGATGGCCCGCCTCGACCGCCTGGAACGGGGCGTGAACTTCTCGGCCGGCGGCGCGCTGCCCACGGCGGGATACGTGCCGGGTCCCGAGGCGCACGGGGGAGGCCCGGCAGGCCCCGGTGGTCCCGGTGGCCCCGCAGGTCCTGCAATGCCCGCAGGCGCCCCCGTGGCGCCGGGTGGGGGCCCGGCCGCGGCCCGTGCGGCGGTACGGGGTTCGGGCGCACCCGGCACATCCGGTGCCCCCGGCGTGCCGTCCCCCACGGCGCCTCCGCCTCCGCCCCAGCCCACACCGCAGACGGCTCCCCAGCCCCAGCCCCAGCCCCA
>NZ_JAMGBF010000253.1 GCF_023516615.1 Streptomyces panaciradicis | reverse complement strand
ACCAGCCGCGCCTCGGCCGGCCAGCGGTCCACGGCACACCGATGCCGATGCGGCGCCGCCCCCGGCAGGACGCGCTCGGCCGCGCCCGACGGCCCGTCGGCCCCGGCTCGGACCCGCAGTTCACCCGCCCTGCGCGCATCCCACAGGTGCCGGTGCAGATCCATCCGGAAGCGCGGATGGGGATGCGGGTGCGGGCAGCCGACGGTCCCGGCCCAGGAGCCGGTCCGGGAGCCGTCCCAGAGCGCCAGAGCGATCCGCTGGCCGGCATCCGCCCAGGCGGGCGGCGTCCGCGCCACCAGATGCAGCGCGTAGGGGCCGTCCCGGCCCACGGCGGTGTACCGGGCCAGACCGACCGTCAGACCGGGCCGCAGCAGCCCGTCGGGGGCGATCCGCGGCATGTGCCAGCGCAGCAGGTCGGGAGCCAGATGCCGCAGGTCGTCCCGGACCCGGGCGGCCGGCTCACGGCCGTGGACACGCGCCACGGACCGCGGATCGAGGTCGACGTCGATCCGAGCGGCGGCACACGCGCCCGCCCAGTCCCCGGCGAGGCGCCGGGCGGTCGCGGTCTCGATCATGGAGGGCGGCACGGCGAACTCGCGCACGCGCAGCCACAGGGAGAGTCGGGAGTCCTCGTTCGCGAGGTGAGTGACCATCAGCACTCACCTTGCGCGGACGGGACCCCCCATCTGTCAACGCAGGAAGTCGTCATCGCGGGCGAGCGTAGCGTCCCCCGCTCCGCGCTGTCAGCCGCATTTCCCCGGGCCCAGGACGCCTGTGATTGACTACGGCCGTGTTGGACGAATCGGTTCTGCAAACCCTGGACCTCCCGGTGGCCGACCGTTTCGAGGCCTGGACCGAGCGTCTGGGCCGCACCCACGCGCCCATGGATCTGGCCAGCGACCGCGCGGCGGACTACCGCGGAACGCAGCGCCTGATCAGCCTGGGCGACGTGACCGTGTGGCCGGCGACCTTCGACCACCTGGTGTTCCGCCGGACACCGAAGCTCGTACGGTGCTCCGACCCCGAGGTCTACCACCTCTCCCTCCTCAGGAGAGGCGAGGGAGCGGCCAGTTGGGGGCGGGAGCAGCTCGCCTACAGCAGCGACGACATCCACGCCAACAGCTCCTCACGGTCGTACGAGATCCACACCGGGAGCGAACCGGTCAGCATGATCGGCGTCGAGATCCCGCGCGCCCTCGTGGCGCTGCCCGACGACCGGGCGGACCGGGTCATCGGCAACCGCATCTCGAGCCGCGAGGGCATCGGAGCGCTGCTGGCGCAGTTCCTCGTCCAGCTCGTCTCGGACACCACGCCCTACCAGCCGGCCGACGCGCCGCGGCTCGGTGCCGTCGTCGCCGACCTGACCACCGCCGTCTTCGCGCACGCCCTGGACGCCGAGCGCCGGGTGCCGCCCGAGACGCACGCCCGGACGCTGACGCTGCGCATCAAGGCGTTCATCCGCCGCCACCTCGCCGACCACGAACTGACCCCCGCAGGCGTCGCCGCCGCGCACCACATCTCGCGCAGCTACCTGTACCGCCTCTTCCAGGCCGAGGGCACGACCGTCGCCGCGTACATCCGCGAGCAGCGGCTGGCCAACGCCCGCCGCGAGCTCACCGATCCGGCGCTGCGGGCGCTGCCGATCCACGCCGTCGCGGCCCGCTGGGGCTTCCCCCGGGCCGCGGAGTTCACCCGCGCCTTCCGCACGGCCTACGGCGTCCCACCGAGCGAACTACGCCGCGAACGGTCCGCCGAGTAGGGGCGGATCGCCGTCCGTCGAGCAGTCGTTGACTGCGCGCCGAGCAGGCGTCGACTGCGGGCTCAGTAGCCGTTGACCGTCCGTCGAGCAGGTGTGGAGCGCGTGCCGAGCAGGCATGGACCGCGCGCTGAGCGGGCGTGGACTGCGGGTCGAGGAGCCGTTGACCGTCCGTCGAGCAGGTGTGGAGCGCGTGCCGAGCAGGCATGGACCGCGCGCTGAGCGGGCGTGGACTGCGGGTCGAGGAGCCGTTGACCGTCCGTCGAGCAGGTGTGGAGCGCGTGCCGAGTAGGCATGGACCGTCCGCTGAGCGGGCGTGGACTGGGCGTCGAGGAGCCGTGGACGGTCCGTCGAGCAGGTGTGGAGCGCGTGCCGAGTAGGCATGGACCGTCCGCGGAGCGGCCGTGGACTGCGCGGCGAGGAGCCGTGGACCGTGTGCCAAGTAGTTGTGGACCGTGTGCCAACGACAGATCGGCGCGCGTCCGCGCATCCTGTGATCAACGCGCCGGACATACGGGGCCGACGAGGGCCGGTGCCAGGACCGCGTGGGGAGTCCTGGCCCCGCCCCCGGAACGGTGGAGAGGTGCCGTCGCGGGACGGTGTCCGCTCAGGCCCGCATTCCGCCGTCCACCTGCAGCACCGCGCCCGTCACGAACGAGGCCCGGTCGCTGAGCAGCCAGGCCGCGGCCTCGGCGATCTCCGACGGGTCGGCCGCGCGGCCCAACGGCGTCTGGGCGGTGAGCTGCGCGACGATGCCGGGGGAGTCGGCCTCCCAGTCGTCGATCATCTCGGTGAGCGTGGTGCCCGGCGCGATGGCGTTGACGCGGATGCCCTCGGGGCCGTACGTCGCCGCGGCCGACGCGGTGAGGCTGTTGAGCGCCCGCTTCGCCGCGCCGTACACCGGCAGCCACGGGTTGGCCATCAGACTGCCCACGCTGGAGGTGTTGACGATCGCCCCGCGTCCGGCGGTGGCCCGTACGGCGGCAATCTCGGCGCTCATCGCCACCCAGGGGCCCTTGAGGTCGACGGCCACGACGCGGTCGAACTCGTCCTCCGGCAGCTCGTCCAGCGGCCCCGGAGGCTGCCCCGTCGCGCCGTTGTTGAAGGCCACGTCGAGGCGGCCGTAGACCTCCACCGTCCGGTCGACGGCGGCCCGGACGCTCGCCGGGTCGGCCAGGTCGCAGCGCACGTGGTCGGCGGTGCCGCCGGCCGCCCGGATCTCCTCCGTCACCGCCTTCAGCTGCGCCTCCGTACGGGACGCCAGCATCACTCGCGCCCCCTCGCGGGCGAACAGCCGCGCCGCGGCGGCGCCGATCCCGCGACCGGCGCCGGTGACGAAGGCGACCTTGCCGGCCAGCAGACCGGCGGTCGCGGCGGCCGCCTCCGGTGTCGTGTGCGGTGCCGTGTCCGGCGTAGCGGTCGGTGTCGTGTTCGGTGCGTCGTTCATGCCGACGAGCCTGTGGCCGCCGCCGTTTCCCATCCAGGCACCGACGGTACCTGGATGCGCTCACGCCTGCCCCCGCACACCGGATCCGTGGACCGACGAGAACTGGCCGACTTCCTGCGCGGCCGACGCGAGCGCATCACCCCCGCCGACGTCGGCCTCCCTCCGGGGCCGCGCCGTCGCACCCCGGGGCTCAGGCGGGAGGAGGTGGCGCAGCTGGCGTACATCTCGACCGAGTACTACACCCGTCTGGAACAGGCCCGCGCCCCGCACCCCTCCCGCGAGGTGCTCGCCCAACTCGCCCGCGCCCTGCGCCTGTCGGACGCCGAACGCGACCACCTCCACGCCCTCGCGGGCACCCCGCGGGGACCGCTGCTGGGACTCTCGCGCGAGGTCCGGCAGAGCATCGCCGACCTCCTGCACCGGCTGCCGCACGCCGCGGCCCTCGTGCTCTCCGCCGCCTACGACGTCCTGGCCTGGAACGACCTCGCCGCCGCCCTCATGGAGGACTTCTCCGCGCTGCCCCGCCGCGACCGCAACCTCGTGCGCCGCGCCTTCCTCGGACCGCGCCCGCCGGGCCGACGGCGGCTCTACGGAGTCTCGGACGCCGAGGAGTTCGGCCGTTCCGCGGTCCAGCAGCTGCGCGCCACCGCCGCCCGCTATCCCGACGACCCCGAAGTGACCGCGCTCGTCGGTGAACTACGCGCGGGCAGCGAGGAGTTCGCCCGCCTGTGGGCCACCCACGACGTCACCGCCGTGCCCACGCTGTGCAAGACCTTCGACCATCCGCTGGTCGGCCCCGTCACCGTCAACTGCGACGTCCTGGACATCACCGACCGCGACCAGCACGTCGTCATCTACACCGCGACGCCCGGCACACCGTCCGCGGAGGCGCTGCGCCTGCTGTCGGTCGTCGGCACACAGCGGATGGACGTGCCGTCCTAGAGACGTGCCATCCTGGAAACGACGAAGGCAAGGAGGTCACCCACTCCTTGCCACTCTCAACCTATAGCGCACCGGGGGGCTTGCGGCAAGGCCCCCGTCGTGCCGCAGAATCGTCGGCCTGAGGCCAGGACCTGCGGAAACGGGGAGTCACGTAGTGCGTGTGGTGTTGTCGACGTATGGATCACGCGGAGACGTGCAGCCGATGGCGGCGCTCGCGCTGCGGCTGCGGGAACTCGGCGCGCAGGTGCGGGTGTGCGCTCCCGCGGACGAGGAGTTCGCGGAGCTGCTGGCAGGCGTCGGCGTGCCGATGGTGCCGTTCGGCCCGTCGGCGCGCGTCCTGACCAGGACGGCGCCGCGCTCGCCGGAGGGCCTGCCCCAGCGCGCCGCCGCGCTGATCGCGGGGCAGTTCGAGGTGCTGCCCGCGGTGGCGGAGGGAGCCGACGTGCTGGTGGCGACCGGGATGACGCCGGCCGCGGCCGGCGCCCGGTCGGTGGCCGAGAAGGTCGGCATCCCCTCGGTGTCCGTGACCTTCCAGCAGGTCACCCTGCCGTCACCGGTGCGGCCGCCGCTCGCGTACCCGGGACGGCCCCTCCCGCCGGAGGTGACCGACAACCGGGTCCTGTGGGACCTCGACGCGCGGAACGTCGACGCGTTGTTCGGCGAGGCCCTCAACACCAACCGCGCGACGCTCGGTCTGCCCCCGGTCGACCACGTCCGCGACCATGTCGTCGGCGACCGGCCGTGGCTGGCCACCGACCCGGTCCTGGACCCGTGGCAGGGGGAGCCGGACCTCGACGTCGTACAGACCGGTGCGTGGCTCCTGCCCGACGAACGGCCCCTCCCGGCCGGCCTGTCGGCCTTCCTGGACGCCGGTGAGCCGCCGGTGTACGTGGGTTTCGGCAGCATGCCGCTGCACGCGTCCCCGGATGCCGCCGAGGCGGTCGTCGAGGCGGTGCGCGCGCAGGGGCGGCGCGCTGTCGTCGCCCGTGGCTGGGCCGACCTGGCGCCGATCGACGACCTGGCCGACTGCTTCGCCGTCGGCGAGGTCAACCAGCGGGCGCTGTTCGGGCGGGTCGCCGCCGTCGTGCACCACGGCGGCGCCGGTACCACGACGACCGCCGCCCGGGCCGGCGTGCCGCAGGTGGTCGTGCCGCAGCTGGCGGACCAGCCCTACTGGGCGTCCCGGGTGGCCGAGCTGGGCATCGGCGTGGCGCACGACGGTCCGGTTCCCGCTGTAGAGTCCCTCTCGGTCGCGCTCAAGGCGGCCCTGACCCCTGAGGTCCGCGCACGGGCGGCCGCCGTGGCCGGCACGGTCCGCGCCGACGGAGCGGACGTCGCCGCGAAGCTGCTGACCGACACCTTCGGCTGAACCGGACACCCCATGGCGCCGACCCGGGCCCCGGCCCGACAACGGCCCCGGGCGACGCCCCAGGGCCCGCCACGGACGGCCCTCCGCCTCCCGCAGGCCCACCGCCGTCAGACCTCGCATCCCGGCGACCGGGCCTGCGGAGGCTCCCAGGGGTACAGCACAGCTCCCGGCGGGCCGGTCTCAGGTGGCGCTCCATGTCCGGCGCGAGGGCCGGCGTCGGTCACGCATCCACTCCG
>NZ_JAMGBF010000252.1 GCF_023516615.1 Streptomyces panaciradicis | reverse complement strand
AGGCCCACCGCCGTCAGACCTCGCATCCCGGCGACCGGGCCTGCGGAGGCTCCCAGGGGTACAGCACAGCTCCCGGCGGGCCGGTCTCAGGTGGCGCTCCATGTCCGGCGCGAGGGCCGGCGTCGGTCACGCATCCACTCCGACCCCGCGACAGGCCCGGCCACGGCTTCCGGCGCACCCGCCTCAAGTGGTGTTCCGGGTCCGCGCGACGGGCGGTGCCGGGCACGCATCCACTCCCACCCCGCGACAGGCCCGGCCACGGCTTCCGGCGCACCCGCCTCAAGTGGTGTTCCGGGTCCGCGCGAGGGCCGGCGCCGGGCACGCATCCGTCCTCTCCCCGCGACGGGGACGCCCGCCCCGGACCCAGAAGGACCTCCCTCGGACGGCATCGCGGGTCTCACACCCCGTTCCCGTGACACCCGCGTCAATGCGCGCCACAGCACCCACACACCGTCGCCCACCGCACCACCCCGCGCACCCACCGCCGTACACCGCAAGATCGGAGTCTTTTCCGTGAATCCCGCGACCACCAGCGCGTTCGCCCTGCCCGGCCGGCTGGCCGCGAAAGCCGACCCGGCGCTGATCGCCGACGACGAGCGGCACTTCGCGGCGATCGCCGCGTGCCTCGACGAGACCATCGCCGAACTGTCCGGCCGCCTCGACGCCGAACGCCGGGCGCCCGGCGGCCTGGGCAGGCAGGCGATGGACCGGGACGCCGAGATCCACCGGCTGACCGGCCGGCTGCGCGCCCTGCGCCGCTTCGGCCTCGACCTGTGCCTCGGCCGCATGGTCGGCGCGGACGGCACCGAACCCCTCTACGTCGGACGCCTCGGCCTCACCGACAGCACCGGGCGCCGGCTGCTGGTGGACTGGCGCTCGCCCGCGGCCGAACCGTTCTTCGGCGCCACCCACGCGCGGCCGATGGGCCTGGCCAGCCGCCGCCGGTATCGCTGGACCGACGGCCGGATCAGCGACTACTGGGACGAGGTGTTCACCCCCGACGCCTTCGCGGGGCACGCCGCGCTCGACGACCAGTCCGCCTTCATCGCCAGCCTGGGCACCAACCGTTCGGAACGGATGCGGGACGTCCTCGGCACCATCCAGGCCGACCAGGACGCCATCATCCGCGCGGGCTCCCGAGGCGCCCTCGTCGTGGACGGCGGGCCCGGCACGGGGAAGACCGTGGTCGCCCTGCACCGCTCCGCCTACCTGCTCCACTCCGACCCCCGCCTCGCCCACCGCAAGGGCGGCGTCCTGTTCGTCGGCCCGCACCGGCCCTACCTGGCGTACGTCTCCGACGTGCTGCCCAGCCTCGGCGAGGAGGGCGTGCAGACCTGCGTCCTGCGCGACCTCGTCGCCGAGGGCGCCGCGGCGCGGGAGGAGGACGATGCCGAGGTGGCCCGTCTGAAGGCGTCCGCGGAGCTGGTGGCGGCGGTCGAGGCGGCCGTCCGGTTCTACGAGGAGCCGCCCACCCGGGGGATGACCGTCGCGACCCACTGGTCCGACGTGTGGCTGAGCCCCGACGACTGGGCCGAGGCGTTCGAGGCGGCGGAGCCCGGCACCCCGCACAACGAGGCCCGCGAGCAGGTCCGGCAGGAACTGCTGACGATCCTGGCGGACAAGCACGACGGCGAGGACGTTCCGCACGACCTGCTGCACCGGTCCTTGCGGCAGCACCGGGAGCTGCGCGCGGCGTTCGACCGCGCCTGGCCGCTGATCGAGGCGGCGGACCTCGTCGCGGACCTCTGGTCGGTCCCCGCCTACCTGCGCCGGTGCGCCCCCTGGCTGGGCCCCGAGGACGTCCGCAGGCTCCAGCGGCCGGAGTCGCTCCAGGCCTGGACGGTGTCCGACCTGCCGTTCCTGGACGCGGCCCGGCAGCGGCTGGGCGATCCGGAGACGGCACGCCGCAGGCGCCGCGACGCGGCGATCCTGGCCGCCCAGCGCGAGCGCATGGAGCAGGTCGTCGACAACCTGGTCGAGGCCGTGGCGAACTCCGGGGCCGACGGCGACGACGGCGAGGGCCTGGTGCGGATGCTGCGCGGCGAGGACGCCCGGGTCAGCCTGGTCGACGAGGGCGAACTCTCCGTCGCCGAACCGGACCTCCTCGCCGGTCCGTTCGCGCACATCGTCGTCGACGAGGCCCAGGAGCTGACCGACGCCGAGTGGCAGATGCTGCTGCTGCGCTGTCCCTCCCGCAGCTTCACCATCGTCGGGGACCGCGCCCAGGCCCGGCACGGCTTCGCCGAGTCGTGGCGGGAACGTCTGGAGCGGATCGGGCTCGACCGGATCGAACTGGCGTCGCTGACCGTCAACTACCGCACCCCGCGGGAGGTGATGGCCGAGGCCGAGCCGGTCATCCGGGCGGCGCTCCCCGACGCCAACGTGCCGACCTCCATCCGCAGCGCCGGCATCCCGGTCGGCCACGGCAGCCTCGCCGACCTGGACTCCGTCCTCGACACCTGGCTGGCCGCGCACGCCGAAGGCATCGCCTGCGTCATCGGCCACCCCGCCTTCCGGGCGACGGCGCGCGTGCGGTCCCTGAGCCCTGAGCTGTCCAAGGGCCTGGAGTTCGACCTGGTCGTCCTCGTCGACCCGCAGAACTTCGGCGACGGCATCGAAGGCGCGGTCGACCACTACGTGGCGATGACCCGGGCCACCCGGCAACTCGTCGTCCTCACCGGTCCCTGACCCGGCCGGCCCGTGGACGCTCCGTGCCGAGGATGCTCAGGGCGTTGGCGGCGACGACCGCGCCGATGCCCGCCCACTCGGCCCAGCCCAGCCGCTGGCCGAGCCCCACCCGGCCCACGGCGGCCGCGAGGACCGGGTTGACGCTCATGAACAGGCCGAACGCGGGGGCGGGGACCCGGCGCAGGGTGAACAGGTCGGCGAGGTAGGGCACCGCGGAGGAGAGCACGCCGGCCGCGACGGCGCAGGCCAGCGCGGTGGCGGTCGGCGGATGCCGGAGTACGACGACCAGGCCGACCGGCAGGAACAGCAGGGCCGAGACACCGGCCGCGGCGGCCGAGCCCTGGGCGCCGGGGAGCCGCCGGCCCACGGTGCGGTTGAGCAGGATGTACGAGGCCCAGCAGGCGGCGGCCAGCAGGCCCAGGCCCATGCCGACGTAGTCCGCGGAGGGCCGCGGCCGCATCAGCGTGCCGACACCCACGGCCGCGATCACCGCGCAGCAGGCGTCCGCCCGGCGCCGGGCGGCGGCCAGGGCGATGGTGAGCGGGCCGAGGAACTCCAGGGTCACCGCCAGGCCGAGGCCGACGCGGTCGACGGCGCTGTACAGGGACAGGTTCATCGTGCCGAAGACCACGGCCAGCAGCAGCACGGGCCACCACTGCCGCCAGGTGAACGTCCGCAGCCGGGGCCGGCCGACGGCCAGCAGTACGAGCGCGGCGACGTACTGGCGGACCGCCACGACCCCGGCGGGCCCGAGCACGGGAAAGGCGAGGGAGCCGATCGCGGCGCCGGTCTGGTTGGACACCCCGCTGCTGACCATCGCGACCACACCGGCCGCACTGGGCCGGGCGGGCCGCCCGGCCGCGGCAGCCGGGGCGGGGACCGGGGGCACGGGTGCGGGTGCGGAGGTACGGGCGAGGCGCATGACCCGATCGTGAGACCCGCGCGGCCATGCGCATAATGTGTCCTGCCGTCGATCCATACGCTTGAGTCATGGATGTGGAGATACGACAGCTGCGCTGCCTGGTGGCCATCGTCGACGAGGGCACCTTCACCGACGCGGCCATCGCCCTCGGCGTCTCCCAGGCGGCCGTGTCCCGCACCCTGGCCTCGCTCGAACGAGCTCTGGGAGTACGGCTGTTGAGGCGGACTTCGCGCACGGTGACGCCGACCGTGGCCGGGCAGCGCGTGCTCCGGCACGCGCGTCGGGTCCTCGGCGAGGTGTCGGACCTGGTCCACGCGGCGACCTCGGACCGTGCCGAACTGCGCGTCGGCTACGCCTGGTCGGCACTCGGCCGGCACACGCCCGCCTTCCAGCGGCGCTGGGCCCGCGCCCACCCGGAGACCGACCTGCACCTGATCCGCGTCAACTCCGCCACGGCCGGTCTCGCGGAGGGCGTCTGCGACCTGGCCGTGGTCCGCAGGCCGCTGGGGCAGGACCGGCGCTTCGACAGCGCCATCGTCGGCCTGGAACGCCGGCTGTGCGCTCTGTCCTGCGACGACCCGCTGGCCAGGCGCCGCTCGGTGCGCCTCGCCGACCTCGCCGACCGCACGCTCCTCGTCGACCGGCGCACCGGCACCACGACCACCGATCTGTGGCCGCCCGACGCCCGCCCGGCCACCGAGGAGACCCACGACGTCGACGACTGGCTCAACGTGATCGCCGGCGGCCGCCGCATCGGCGTGACGGCGGAGTCGACGGCCCACCAGTACCCGCGGCCCGGCGTGGTCTACCGGCCCGTCCGCGACGCCGAGCCCGTCGCCGTGCGCCTCGCCTGGTGGCGCGACGACCCGCACCCGGCCACCCCCGCGGCGATCGAACTCCTCACCACGCTGTACCGCGAGCCCTGACGGATCGGGGCCGGACCGCCGCGGGGGATCATCTCCGTGCGGGCGTCAGCTCGTCGCGCGCACCGCGTCGCGGATCAGGTCGGCGACCTCCTTGGGCCGGGAGACGGCGACGGCGTGCGAGGCGCCCTCCAGCTCCACGGTCGTCGCACCCGCCCGCTTCGCGCCGAAGCGCTCCACCTCCGGGTTGATCGCCTCGTCCGCCCCGGCGACGAGCGCCCACGACGGCTTGGTCTGCCACGCGGCGGCCGCGGCCGGCTCGTCGAACACCGAGGTGGCCAGGGGTCGTTGGGACACCGCCAGGGCCTTGGTGACCGGGGCGGGCACGTCGGCGGCGAAGATGCCGGGGAACGCCTCGGCCTGGATGGTGACCTCGACGGCCGTCTCCCCGCCCTCGACCGGATACGTCCACTGCTTGAGGTTGCTCACCAGCGGCGAGAGCGGGAAACGCCCCTGCAGCTCGCCGAGGCTCTCGCCCTCTTCGGGGACGTAGGCGGCGATGTAGACCAGGCCGACGACGTTCTCGACGGTGCCGGCCACGGTGATGATCGCGCCGCCGTAGGAGTGCCCGACGAGGACGACGGGGCCCTCGATCTGCGCGGCGACGGAGGCGATGTACGCGGCGTCGGAGGCCAGCCCGCGCAGCGGGTTCGGCGGCGCGATCACGGGGATGCCGTGGTTCTGCAGTTCCGCGACGACACCGGACCAGCTGCCGGCGTCGGCGAAGGCGCCGTGCACGAGAAGGACGGTGGGTGTGGTGGTCATGTCCGCTGTCTCCGGGCTCAGTTGGTGTGGAGGGCCGTGCGCAGGGTGGTGACGGCCTG
>NZ_JAMGBF010000251.1 GCF_023516615.1 Streptomyces panaciradicis | reverse complement strand
ACGAAGGCCTGCGCGGCGGGTTCGAGGACGGGGCGGGGTGCGGTGCTGTCGGTCATGACGGCCTCCTCGGGTCGGGTGCCGCGGGCACGCCCCGGCGGGGGCACCGGACGGTGCGGCACGAGAAGAAGAGTAGCGCTCGATTAAGTCGCACACAACTTAATCGACTCCGACATGTTGGTGTTCGATTCAGTCGAACGCACTGGAACGCTAGACTCGGTGATCGCCATGGACCGCACCGCACTCGGGAGCCGCACCGTGAGCCCAGCCCCAGGGGAGCCGAGCGAGGGGTCGCTCCTCCTCGACGACCAGCTCTGCTTCGCGCTCTACGCCGCCTCGCGCGCCGTCACCGCGCGCTACCGCCCCCTGCTCGACGAACTCGGCCTGACCTACCCGCAGTACCTGGTGATGCTCGTCCTGTGGGAGCGGGACTCGATCTCCGTACGCGATCTGGGCGTTTCCCTCCAGCTGGAGTCCAGCACCCTGTCCCCGCTGCTCAAGCGCCTGGAGGGGAACGGACTGCTGCGCCGGGAACGGCGCGCGGAGGACGAGCGGTCCGTCGCGATCCGGCTCACCGAGGCGGGCGCGGCGCTGCGCGAGCGGGCCCTGGCCGTCCCGCTCGCCATCGGCGACGCCATGGGGCTGACGCCCGAACAGGACGCCCTGGCCAAGCAGTTGCTGCGGCTGATCACGGCCAACGTCAGCGAGCGCTGAGCCCCACCTCGGCCCACACCTGCTTGCCCCCGCTGACCGGCACGGTCCCCCAGGTGTCCGACATGGCCTCCACCAGGAGGATGCCGCGGCCGCCGGTCGCCTCCCAGCTGATGCTCGTCGGCTTGACCGGGGTGCGGGGCGAGGCGTCCGCGACCGCCACGCGCAGCCGGTTGTCGAGGAGGGTCAGGTCGAGCCGGACGCGGCCGTCGGTGTGCACGAGGGCGTTGGTGACCAGTTCGGAGACGATGAGCAGGGTGGCGTCCCGGTTCACCGCGGGCACTCCCCAGGAGCGCAGGGTGCGCCGGGTGAAACGGCGGGCGTGCCCGACGGCCTCCGGGACCCGCCACACCGTCCAGCCCTCGCGCAGCGGCCGCAGGGCCATGCCGTCGTAGCGCAGCAGGAGCAGGGCGACGTCGTCGCCGCGGTGCGCGCTGCCGAGCAGGGCGTCGGCGACCAGGCCGAGGTGCGCGGGGTCGGAGGCGGCGAGTTCGCGGGCCAGGCGCTCCATGCCGGTGTCGATGTCGGCCTCGGCGGACTCGACCAGCCCGTCGGTGGTCAGCGCGACGACGGTGCCGGGGCTCAGCCGCAGCACGCCCATCGGGAAGTCGGCCCGCTCCATCACGCCCAGCGGAGGCCCGCCGTCGGACTCGTGGATCTCCGTACGGCCGTCCGGGTGACGCAGCACCGGCGGCAGGTGGCCGGCGCGGACGTACCAGGCGGAGCCCTCCTCCATGTCGACGTCGACGTAGCAGCAGGTGGCGAAGAGGTCGGTCTCGATGTCCAGCAGCAGGCGGTTGGCGTGGGAGACGACGACGTCCGGCGGGTGGCCCTCGACGGCGTACGCGCGCAGCGCCGTGCGCATCTGGCCCATGAGGGTGGCGGCGGCGGTGCTGTGGCCCTGGACGTCACCGATGACCAGGGCCACGTGGTTGTCGGGCAGCGGGATCACGTCGTACCAGTCGCCGCCCACCTCCAGGCCGGCGGTGGCGGGCAGGTAGCGGGCGACGGCGACCGCGCCGGGCAGCGTGGGCAGGCGGCGCGGGAGCAGCTGGCGCTGGAGCATGCCGACCAGCTCGTGCTCGGCGTCGAAGGCGTGGGCGCGCATCAGGGCCTGGCCGGCCAGACCGGCGGAGGCGGTCAGCAGGGCGCGCTCGTCGGGCCCGAAGTCGTGCGGGGTGTCCCAGCCGATCAGGCAGGCACCCGCCATGCGGCCTGCGGCGGACAGCGGCAGCACGGCCAGGCCGCCGGGACCGACGTCGGCCAGCGCGGGCTCCAGGGCGGTGCCGGCGGGCCAGATCTGCGCCCGGCCCTCGCGCAGCGCTGCGGCCAGCGTCGGCATGGCGCGCACCGGGGCGTCCGGCCACTCCGAGCGCCACTCCAGCTGCCACAGCTCGGGCCAGGACTCCGGCTCGGGCGGGTCGAGGACCGTGACGACGAGCCGCTCCCCCTCCAGCTCGGCCAGCGCGATCCGGTCCGCCCGCAGCGGCTTGCGCAGGGCGGCGACCACGGCCTGGCTGACGTCCCGGACGGTGCCGGCGGTCGCGAGGGCGGCGGCCAGGCGCTGGACCCGCGCCACGTCCGTGACGTCGGAACGCAGCGACGAGGCGTCGGCGACCGTGCCCACGAGCCGGGCCGACCGGCCCTCACCGCCGGGCACCAGGCGGCCGCGCAGCCGCAGCCACTTCGGCGGGCCCGCGGGCTGCAGCACCCGGAACTCCAGCTCGCGCTCGCCGATGGACATGTGGTCGGCCTCGACGACGGACATCAGCGAGGGCAGGTCCTCGGGCACGGTCAGGCCCAGCAGGGTCTCCACCTTGCCGTCGAACTCGGCGCGGGTGAGGGCGAACAGGTCCAGGATGTCGTCCCCGACCTCGACCCGGCCGCTGTCCATGGCCAGGCTGAAGGAGCCCGCGGGCAGCTCCCCGCCCTCCTGGGCGCGGGCCGGGGCGGGCGCCCCGACGGCGTCGGCGATCAGCTCCAGGCACTTGCGGTCGTCGGTGTCGAAGCCCTCGCGGCGCTCGCTCACCGCCAGCAGACAGCCGCCGCTGTCGTCCCCGCGCACGGGCAGCGCCGCCACGGAGAAGTCCCGGGACGGCGTCCGCCGGGACTCGGCGTGCTCGGCGAGCTGCGCGGGTCCGAGCCACACCGCGTTGCCGGAGCGGTGGGCGTCGGCCACCGCGGAGTGGCCGGAGCGGGGATAGCTGTCCCGCAGCCCGAACAGGGTGCGCGGCGCCCCGGCCGACTCCACCAGGCACAGCACGTCCGGGTCCTGGCCCGGGGTGTACAGGGCGACGCAGGCCGCACCGGCGTAGACGAGTGCCTGCTCCAGGACGCGGCGCACCCTTTCGAGCGAGGCCGGACCGCTCATGAGCGCTTTCAGGGCCGCTTCGGCACGCAGGAGTCGCGTTCCGCGTCCCTCCGTGCCCTCACTGACCACGTCCGTCATTACAGCGCGTATGAGCCGCCCGCGCAGCCCCTGTGACCGTTCGGCGGAGGTCAGAAGGCGTGTCCGGTCGAAACGCACCGAACATGACGTGACCCGTGCGTACCGCACGGTGGACTCGTGACACACGTGACTGTCCGGGGCCCCCTCCCGGCTGGAAGCCTCGATGGCGGGCCACGGAGGGGGTTCGATGGACAAGCGGTACGAGGTGTACGCGCTGGCGGACAGACACTTCTACGAGACGCCGGACCGGCTCTCGGCGAGCGGTGAGCGGTCCGCACCGGAGTTCGACACGGCGCGCCGGGCGGTGCCCGAGGGCTGGGACGCGGCGCGGATCGGCGACTGGCTGACGCTGACGCCGCTCGAGGCGGACGGCAGCGTGGTGGCCGGCCCCTCGCAGGGCTGGAAGATCCACGCCTCCGCCACCCGGGCGAACGCCGAGCGGATCGCCGCGATCGTGTGGGACTACTGCGTGCCGCGCCGCATCCCGTTCAAGTTCGTGCCGGCCCCGCATCTGCTGCACCTGCGCAACACCAAGTACGCGGGCCGCGACACCAGCGGCAAGTTCGTCACCGTCTACCCGGCCGACGAGGAGCAGCTGCACCTGGTGCTGCGCGAGCTGGGCGAGCTGCTGAAGGGCTTCGAGGGGCCGTACATCCTCACCGACCTGCGCTGGTACGACGGCCCGCTCTACGTCCGCTACGGCGCCTTCGCCCGGGTCTTCACCGTCGACGAGCGCGGCTCCCTGGTGCCGGCGGTGCGCGACGGCGAGGGCCGGCTGGTGCCCGACCGGCGGGCGCCGTCCTTCCAGGTGCCCGACTGGGTGACCCTGCCGGACTTCCTCCAGCCGCATCTCCAGGCCCGCAACACCACGACCGTGGGCGACCTGCCCTACCGGATCGAGAAGGCGCTGCACTTCTCCAACGGCGGCGGGGTGTACGCGGGCACCGACACCCGCAGCGGGCGCAAGGTCGTCCTGAAGGAGGGGCGGCCGCACGCGGGGCTCGCCTCCGACGGGGCCGACGCGATCGCCCGGCTGGAGCGGGAGAAGCGGGCCCTGGAGCAGGTGGCGGGGACCGGTGTGGTGCCGGAGGTGCGGGACTGGTTCACGCTGGGCGACCACCGGTTCCTGGTCATGGACTTCGTCGAGGGACGCCCTCTGAACTCCTTCTTCGCCGAACGCCATCCGCTGCTGTCGCCCGACCCCGATCCGGACGCGGTGGCCGCCTACGCGCGGTGGGCGGTGCGCGTCCACGGGGCCGTGGAGCGCGCGGTGGAGGCGGTGCACGAGCGCGGGATCGTCTTCAACGACCTGCACGTGTTCAACATCATGGTCGCGCCGGACGAGGAGTCGGTCTTCCTGATCGACTTCGAGGCGGCGGCGCCGGTCGAGGAGGGCGGCCGCCAGGTCGTGGCCCACCCCGGCTTCTTCGCGCCGCCCGACCGCACCGGAGCCGACGTCGACCGGTACGCGCTGGCCTGTCTGCGCCTCGCCCTGTTCCTGCCCGTGACGACGCTGTTCGTGGTCGACCGGGGCAAGGCGGCCCACCTCGCCGAGGTGATCGCCGAGCAGTTCCCGGACGTGCCGCGCCCGTTCCTGGACGAGGCGGTCGCCGAGATCACGCGGGGCGTCCAGGTTCCGGCCCTCGTACGGCCCGACGACTGGCCGCACAGCCGGGACTCGATGGTCAGGGCGATCCTCGCCTCGGCCACCCCGGACCGCGACGACCGGCTCTTCCCGGGCGACATCGCCCAGTTCTCCGACGGCGGCGGCCTGGGTCTCGCCCACGGCGCGGCCGGGGTGCTGTACACGCTCGCCGCGGCGGGCGCCGAACGCTACGAGCAAGGCGAGCGCTGGCTGCTCACCCACACCGACCCGGCACCGGCGGGCACCCCGCTCGGGCTCTACGACGGCCTCGCCGGCGTGGCCCACGTCCTGGACCTCCTCGGCCACCGGCAGCGGGCCCTCGATCTGGTCGAGGGCATCCTGGCCGAGAAGTGGCAGCGGCTGTCCTCCGACCTCAACGGCGGACTGGCCGGGCTGGGCCTGGTCCTGGGCGAACTGGCCCGCACCACGGGTGAGTCGGAGCTGCGCGAGCGGGCGGCCGAGGCCGCGGACATCCTCGTGGGACGGCTGGCGGAACCGCTGCCCGAGACGCGCGCACGGCGCCGGGCCGGGCTGCTGCGGGGCGCGAGCGGGCCCGCGCTGTTCCTGCTGCGGCAGTACGAGTGGACCGGCGACGAACGGTTCCTCGACGCGGCCGGCGCCGCCCTGCGCCGCGACCTGGACTGCTGCGTCGTCCAGCCAGGCGGCGGACTGGGGGTCGACGAGGGCTGGCGGACCCTGCCCTACCTCGGCGACGGCAGCGCCGGCATCGGCATGGTGCTCGACGACTACCTCGCGCACGCCTCGGACCCGGAGTTCGAGAAGGCGCGGGCGGCCATCGTCACCGCCGCCACCTCCCGCTTCTACGCCCAGCCCGGTCTGTTCCAGGGCCGCGCCGGAATGATCCTGCACCTGGCCCGCACCACGGAACCAAGCTTGAGCCGCGGGCAGTTGACCGAACAGATCGCCGCACTCGGCTGGTACGCGATGGCGTACGAGGGCCGACTGGCCTTCCCGGGGCACCAGATGATGCGGCTCTCCATGGACCTCTCGACCGGAACGGCGGGCTGTCTGCTCGCGCTCGACGCGGCCGCCTCAGGCTCCGCCCACCTGCCGTTCCTCCCGCCGCCACGGCGGCCCTCATGACGCGGCTCCGCAATCTGACGGAGTCGTGACCCAACCCCGTCCCCACGGGTGGACAGAGAAGGAAAGGGAAAAGAAATGGCACTGCTCGACCTGCAGACCATGGAATCCGACGAGCACACGGGCGGCGGCGGCGACAGCACGGTCAGCCTGATCTCCTGCATCAGCGCCGCGAGCGTTCTGCTCTGTCTCTGACGCTCTGAACACCGTGCGCACACGGCCCCGGGCGGTCCGCTCCCACCAGGGAGGGGCCGCCCGTGGTCCGTTGCCGCCCCTTCGAGACTGGATGCGAGGCCGCGGCCGTATGACGACTGGTGTCGCCCCCGGACAAGCACCGCCGCTGACGCGGCTCGCCACCCGGCACAGCCGGGCCCGCTGCGTGGCCCTGTGCCTGGTGAGCGCGGCCTCCACCGGAGCGGGCCTGCTGCTGCCCGCCGCGCTGGGCCGCACCCTCGACCTGCTGCTCGCCCACGCCCCGGCGACCCGCTGGGTGCTGTGCTGCGCGGCGCTGATCCTGCTGGCCGCCCTGCTCGACTCCGTGGACACGGTGCTCACCGGCACCGTCGACGCCCGCACGACGGCGTGGCTGCGGCGCCGGCTGACCGGCCATGTGCTCGCCCTGGGCCCGCGCGCCACCGACCGGTTCGGGCCGGGCGACCTCGTCGCCCGCCTCGTCGGCAACGCCGCGCAGTCCGGTACGGCCCCGGCCGCGCGGGCCGCGCTGCTCGCCGCCCTCGCCGGTCCCGTGGGAGGCGTGGTGGCCCTCGCCCTGGTGGACCCGTGGCTGGCGGCCGTCCTGCTCGCCGGCGCTCCCGTGCTGACCTTGCTGCTGCGCGCTTTCGCCCGGGACACCACCCGGTGCGTGGCGGACTACCAGCGGGTGCAGGGGCACATCGCGGGCGCCCTGTCGGAGGCGGTGGACGGTCACCGCACCGTCCGGGCGGCGGGTACGGCGGAGAAGGAGACGGCGCGGATCCTGCGCCCCCTGCCGGAGCTGTCCCGCGCCGGTCACCGCATGTGGCGGGTGCAGGGCAGGGCCGCCGGGCAGGCCTCCGCCGTCGCGCCGCTGCTGCAGCTCGGCGTGGTCGCCGTCGCCGGTGTGCTGCTCCTGCGGCACCGGCTCACCGTCGGCGAGGTGCTCGCGGCGTCCCGGTACGCGGTGCTGGCGACCGGTGTGGGCGTCCTGGTCGGCCAGTTCGCGAGCCTGGCCCGCGCCCGTGCCGCCACCGACCGCCTCGCCGAGGTGCTGACGCAGGCGCCCCCGGTCCACGGCGACCGGCGGCTGCCCGCAGGGCCCGGCAGGCTGGAGTTCCGCGCCGTGACGGCGCGCCGGGGCGAGCGCACCGTCCTCGACGGCCTCGGCCTCGTCGTCCCCGGCGGCACGACCCTCGCCGTC
>NZ_JAMGBF010000250.1 GCF_023516615.1 Streptomyces panaciradicis | reverse complement strand
CGCGCCGGGGCGAGCGCACCGTCCTCGACGGCCTCGGCCTCGTCGTCCCCGGCGGCACGACCCTCGCCGTCGTCGGCGGCTCCGGCAGCGGCAAGTCGCTGCTCGCCGCCCTCGCCGGCCGGCTGACCGATCCCGACGCCGGCGAGATCCTCCTCGACGGCGTCCCGCTGCGCGAGCTGTCCCACGACGAGCTGCGCCGCGCCGTCGGCTACGCCTTCGAACGCCCCGCTCTCCTCGGCACGACCATCGAGGACGCCATCGCCCTCGGCCGGTCCTCCCCCTCCCCCGCACGCGTCCGCGAGGCGGCCCGCACGGCTCACGCCGACGACTTCGTCCGCCGCCTGCCGCAGGGGTACGGCACCCCGTGCACCGACGCCCCGCGCTCCGGCGGCGAATCCCAACGCCTCGGCCTGGCACGGGCGTTCGCCCACGGGGGTCGGCTGCTCGTCCTCGACGACGCGCTCTCCAGCCTCGACACGGTGACCGAGGCCCGCATCGCACAGGCGCTGTCGGCCCACGACTCGGGCGGCACCCGCCTGCTGATCGCCCACCGGGCGGCGACGGCGGCCCGCGCGGACGCGGTGGCATGGCTGGACGGCGGACGGGTGCGGGCGGTCGGACCGCACGCGGAGCTGTGGCGCGAGGCGGCGTACCGGGCGGTGTTCGGCGACGGCAGCGGAGAGACCGCGGACGAGGCCCACTCGGCCGGGGGCACGGCATGAGCGCCGGGGTCCGGTCGCGGGGGGCGCGTTTCCTGCGGGCCCGGTGGCGGGTCGTCGTACGGCTCGCCTGCTGGTCCATGCTGGAGACCGGGCAGACCTTCCTGACCGGGTACGCCCCGGCGCGCGCGCTCGACGAGGGGTTCCTGGCCGGCCGGGCCGGGGTCGGACTGGCCTGGCTCGGGGTGGCCGGCATCGGCGTGGTCCTGGGCGCGTACGGCACCGCGCGGGTGTACGCGGCCGTCGCCGCCCTGGTGGAGCCCCTGCGGGACCGGCTGGTGGAGGGCGTGGTCCGGCGGGGGGTGCGGGAGGCCGACCGCGGGGCGCTGTCCGGGCTCACCCAGCAGGTGGAGATCGCGCGGGACACCTTCGCCGGGCTGGTGATGGTCTCGCGCTCGTTCGTGTTCACCGCGGCCGGGGCGCTGGTCGGGCTGTTCTCGCTCGCCCCGCTCCTGCTGCTCGTGGTCGGGCCGCCGCTCGTGGCCGGCGTGGCCCTGTTCGCGGCGACACTGCGGCCGCTGGCCCGCCGGCAGGAGGCGTTCCTGGTGGCCGACGAGGCGCTGGCCGACCGGCTCGGGACCGTGTGCCCGGGGCTCCGGGACGTCACGGCGACCGGGGCGGAGGAGCAGATCGCCGCCGACACCGGCCGCCTCGTCGACGCCGAGTTCGGCGCGGCCCGCTCCCTGGCCCGCTGGAGCGTGCTGCGCGTGGCGTCCCTCGCCGTCGGCGGACAGCTCCCCCTCGTCCTGCTGCCGGCCGCCGCCCCCTGGCTGCTGGCCCGCGGCGTGACCACCGGCGCCCTGGTCGGCGCCCTCGCCTACGTCACCCAGTCGCTCCTCCCCGCCCTCCACAACCTCGTCCACGGTCTGGGCACCAGCGGCTCCCGCCTGACGGTGGTGCTGCGCCGCCTGACGTCGGCGGGCACGGACGACGCGCCGGGAGAAGCCACGTTGCCGGAACCGGAATCGGCGGCCCGGCACCCCGAGGGCACAGCCCCGCACACGGCGACGGCCGCTCCCCCCGCCCTCTCCCTGTCCGGCGTCACCTTCGCCTACGGACCCGCGTCCGCCCCCGTCGTCGAGGAGTTCGACCTCGTCCTTCCGCCCGGGGCGCATCTGGCCGTCGTCGGTCCCAGCGGGATCGGCAAGTCGACGCTGACGGCCCTGGTCGCGGGGCTGCTGCGGCCCTCGGGAGGCCGCATCGAGGTGGACGGGGAGCCGGTGCCCTCACCGGCGGCGGCGGCGCGGCGCGTGCTCATCCCGCAGGAGGCGTACGTCTTCACCGGCACCGTCGCCGACAACCTGGGCCACTTCCGCGCGGGCCCCGTGCCGGAGGCGGAGCTGCTCGCCGCGGCGGAGGCGGTCGGCATGGGCCCGCTGCTCGAACGGCTCGGCGGGCCGGACGCCGTCGTCGACCCGGCGGCGCTGTCGGCGGGTGAGCGGCAGCTCGTCGCGCTGACCCGCGCCTACCTGTCGTACGCCCCGCTCGCCCTCCTCGACGAGGCGACCTGCCATCTCGACCCGAGGACCGAGGAACGCGCCGAGCGGGCCTTCGCGGCCCGGCCCGGCGGCACGCTGGTCGTCGTCGCCCACCGCATCAGCTCGGCCCGGCGGGCGGACCGGGTCCTGGTGATGGACGGCACGGGCACGGCCTGCGGGACGCACGGCGAACTGCTGGACGTCTCGCCGCTGTACCGGGATCTGGTCGGCAGCTGGACGCCCGTGGCGGTCCCCCGCTCAGAGCCAGCCCTCACCCTGCGAGATGCGGATGGCGTCGATGCGGTTGCGCGCCCCGGTCTTACGGGTGATGGCCGCCATGTAGTTGCGCACCGTCCCGTTGGACAGGTGCAGGCTTCCGGCGATCTCGGCGACGGAGGCTCCTTCCGCCGCCAGGGATAACACGCTCAACTCGCGGCGCGTCAGCGGCATTTCGGCGGCCTTGAGGAAACCGAAACCGAGCGAGTCGTCGACGAAACGTTTTCCCTCCGCAACGCGCCGGATGCCGCGCACCAGCAGCTCCGGCGAGCCCTCCTTGCCGACGTAGCCGAGCGCCCCCGCCTCCAGCGCGCGCTTCAGCAGGCCCGGCCTGTTCGCGCCGGCAAGCACCAGAAGTCTCGGTGGGACCGCGCCCGGGGTGCGCGGGCACAGCTCACCCAGCGGCGGCATGCCGTAGGCGTCCACGCATTCCAGGTCCACCGCGCAGACGTCGGGCCGCATCGCCCTCGCCCTGCCCGGCGCGCTCCCCCACGGCGTGTCCTCCACCCGCAGATCGGGTTCCCGGCGGAGCCACTCCGCCAGGACCGACCGCACCAGACACTCGTCGTGCACCAGAAGTACCCGGATCACTCCCCGCCCCCTCAATTCGCGTACGCCGGTTCCATGGTGTTGAGCGCGTGCCCATTGTTGGCGCCCGTCATCACCCGTGGGCGCGAAGAACCGGCCATCGGGTTGCGCGGGGGCGCACGCGAGGCGCCCGCAGGCTGCGGCGCGCATCGATTGGGGTGACATGGGTCCGAGGTGGATGGGTAGACGGAGGCTCCCCGTCGCAGGGCGGTCAGGCATGCCCGCATACGGGCCTGTATGCGGCGGCGAGGACTCCGTTTCCGCCGTGCCGGCCCGGCGGGGCGGGTCGCCGGGGGGCGCGTCGAGTGCGCCTCGGTCCGTCGCCCGGCCGCGCGGGGAAGCGAGGGGCATGCCCGCCGGGCACATGTCGGCGCACGTCCCGGTGGCCGTGCGGGGGCGGAGGGGTCCGTGCGGCGCCGTTCGGCGCGGTCGGCCGTTGTTGACCGAAAGCGGTGGCGGACACGACGCGGTCCGGCCCTCCCGCCGGAGGGCCGGACCGTCCACCGTCGACCGGAACCGCGCGTGAGGCCGATCAGTGGGTCTGCGAGAGCGAGGACGAGCCGTTGTCCTGTGCACCGGCACCGGACTGGTCACCGGTGCCCGCTCCCGACTGGTCGCCGACGCCGGACTGGTCCCCGGCACCGGACTGGTCGCCCACGCCCGCGCCGGACTGGTCGCCCGTGCCGTCGGTCGCGCTCGCCGACGGGTCGGCGCCGCCGCCCACCGCGTCGCCGCCGCCGGCCTGGTCACCGGCGCCCGCGCCGTCG
>NZ_JAMGBF010000025.1 GCF_023516615.1 Streptomyces panaciradicis | reverse complement strand
GCGATCGTGCTGGTGGCGATCGGCCACGCGTGGGAGCCGCTGCGCGACGACAGCCGGGTGGTCAGCGCGCTCTACAACTTCGTCTACGCCTTCCACATGCCGGCGTTCATCGTCATCTCCGGGTACTTCTCGCGGAGTTTCGACGCGAGCCCCGGCCGGATCAGACGCCTGGTGACCGGGGTGGCCGTGCCGTACGTCGTCTTCGAGACGGCGTACACCCTTTTCACCCGCTGGACCGACCAGGAGCCCGACCGGCCCGTCAGCCTGCTGGACCCCCTGTACCTGACGTGGTTCCTCGCCGCGCTGTTCGTCTGGCGGCTGACCACGCCGTTGTGGCAGCGCGTGCGGTGGCCGCTGCCGATCGCGCTGACCGTCGCGGCGCTCGCCACCCTCTCCCCCGACATCGGCAACGACCTCGACCTGCAGCGGGTCCTGCAGTTCCTGCCGTACTTCGTGCTCGGGCTGTGCCTGCGGCCCGAGCACTTCCGGCTGGTGCGGCGGTGGCGGGTGCGGCTGCTGGCCCTGCCGGTGCTGACGGGCGCGGTCGCGGTGTCGTACTGGGCGGAGCCGCGGATGACCGGGGCCTGGTTCTACCACCGCGACAGCGCCCAGGAGCTGGGCGCGTCCGCGTGGTTCGGGCCGGTGATGACGCTGGCCGCCTTCGGCTTCTCGATGGTCCTGGTGGCCTGCTTCCTGTCCTGGGTGCCGGGCAGGCGGCTGTGGTGCACCGCGCTGGGCGCCGGCACGCTGTACGGCTACCTGCTGCACGGCTTCGTCGCCCAGGGCTCCAAGTACTGGGGCTGGTACTCGCCCGGCTGGATCCACCGCCCGCTCGGCGTGCTCACCGTCACGCTGGCCGCCGGCACCGTCGTGACCCTGCTGTGCACACCGCCCGTACGACGCGTCTTCCGGTTCGTCGTGGAGCCGGACATGAGGTGGGCGTTCCGGAGGGAGCCACGCGAGCGGCCTGCGGTTCCCGCGCAGACCCGCGAGCCGGGAACCCGGACCGGCTCCCGGACGTTGTCCTGACAAGCACCGAGCGATACCGAGGAGTCACCCCTTTGTCCGCCAGACCGACGGACCCCCGGGGACCAGGTCCCCGACCGTCCCGCCGCGGTGAGCCCCACCGCGGCACCCGGCCGGACGCCCCCTGCCGGCCGTCACGCACGTGAGTACCGCGAGCGCCGTCTGGGGTCTGCTGGCCGTTCTCCTGCTGACCGCGGGCACCGGCTACTTCGTGGCCCAGGAGTTCGCCTACGTCTCCGCCGACCGCCTCGCCCTGGCCCGTGAGGCGCGGGCCGGGGACCGCCGGGCCGCGCGGGCGCTGAAGGTCCTCGAGCGGCTGTCGTTCATGCTGTCCGGCGCCCAGCTGGGCATCACGGTCACCGGCCTGGTCGTCGGCTTCATCGCCGAGCCGTCGGTGTCCGCGCTGCTCGGGCCCGCCCTGTCCGGCGTCGGCGTCCCGGACGCGGCCGTCACCGGCGTCTCCGTGGTGCTCTCCTTCGCCGGCGCCACGGTGGTGCAGATGGTGCTGGGCGAGCTGGCCCCGAAGAACCTCGCCCTCGCGGTGCCCGAGCGGCTGGCGAAGGCGCTGGCCGCCTCGACGCTGGCCTATCTGAAGGTCGTGGGACCGGTCGTGCGGATCTTCGACGACGCGGCGGACCGGCTGCTGCGCCAGACCGGTATCGAGCCGGTCGAGGAGCTGCACCACGGCGCCACCCTGGAGGAACTCGGCCACATCATCGGCGAGTCGCACGAGCGGGGACGGCTGCCCAAGGACACCGCCGAGCTGCTGGACCACGCGCTGGAGTTCTCCGAGCGCACCCTGGACGAGGTGATGGTGCCGCGCGCGGACACCGTGTTCGTCCGGGCGGACGCGAGCGCCGCCGAGGCCGTCGACCTCATCGGCAAGTACGGCCACTCCAACTATCCGGTGCTCGGCGAGCACCCCGACGACGTCGGCGGCGTGCTGGGCGTGCGCGAGCTGATGCGGCTGCCCGCCGACCGGCCGGCCGCGACGAGCGCCGGCGCGCTCGCCCGGCGCGCACTGCTGCTGCCCGACACCCTCCCGCTGCCGCAGGCGGTCGAGCGGATGCGGGAGCGGGACGACGAGTTCGCGGTCGTGCTCGACGAGCACGGCGGCGTGGCGGGCGTCGTCACCTACGAGGACATCGCCGAGGAACTGGTCGGCGACATCGCCGACGAGTCCGACACCGTCACCCGTCTCGCGGTCGCCGACCGCGACGGCTGGCTGGTGGACGCCGGGCGCCGGCTGGACGAGGTCGCCGAGGCCACCGGCATCGAGCTGCCCGCGGACGACGACTTCGACACGGTGGCCGGCCTGGTCGTGGACCGTCTCGGCCGCTTCCCGGCCGTCGGCGACCGGCTCACCGTCGAACTGCCCGACGGCGGCCGCGCGGTGATCGACGTCCGTGCCGTGGACCGGCACGTGCCCGAGCGCGTACGGATCACGCGGCCGACGCGACCGAGGGAGGAACGGCGTTGAGTTTCCCGATGGCCCTCTTCGTCACCGTCGTCCTGCTGATCGGCAGCGGCTTCTTCGTGGCCGCCGAGTTCGCGCTGGTCGCCGCCAAGCGGCACCGCATGGAGAAGGCGGCCGCCGAGGAGCGGCGCGGCGCGCGGGCCGCCCTGGACGGCATGCGCGAACTGTCGCTGATGCTGGCCGGCGCCCAGCTCGGCATCACCGTCTGCACCCTCGGCCTGGGCTCGGTCTCCAAGCCGGCGATCTCGCACTCACTGGACCCGGTGCTGCGCGCGCTGGGCCTGCCGAGCGCGGTCAGCTACGGCATCGCGTTCGCCGTCGCCATGATCGTCGTGGTGTTCCTGCACATGGTGGTGGGCGAGATGGCCCCCAAGTCCTGGGCGATCGCGCATCCGGAGCGCTCGGCGATGCTGCTCGCGCCGCCGTTCCGGGCCATGGTGACGGCCGTACGCCCGCTGATCTCACTGCTCGACACCGTCAGCAACGCGCTGGTACGGCTGTGCCGGGTCACCCCGCGCGACGAGTCGGCCTCCGTGCACAGCCGGGAGCAGCTGACGCACCTCGTCGCCGAGTCGCGGCGGCTGGACCTGATCAGTGAGAGCGACGCCGAGCTGATCACCCGCTCGCTGACCGAATCCGAGACTCCGGTGGGCGCGCTCCAGGTCCCGGCCGCGCGGATCACCTCGGTGGACGCCGCCGCCGATGCCAAGGAGGTGCTGCGCGCGGCGGCGGCCGGCGACCGCACCCGCCTGCTGGTCCGCGACGGCGACCGCGTCCTCGGCTCCGTGCACGCCCGGGACGCCCTGGTGGCCCGCGCCCGGGGCCGTAGCACGCGCGCGCGGGACATGGCCCGTCCGGTGCCCGAGCTGGCCGCGGACACCACGGTCGCCGACGCGATCGACGTCCTGCGCGCCCACCGCGCCTCCCTCGCCGTCGTCCGCGACGGCGCCGGCCGGCTGACCGGCATGGTGACCCTGGACGACCTGCTGGCCCGCTTCCTGCAGCCGGGGGCGGCGTAGCCGGGGGAAAAGCGAAAGACCCCTGCAGAACAGGGGTCTCAGCTGGTGTCCGAGGGGGGACTTGAACCCCCACGCCCGATAAAGGGCACTAGCACCTCAAGCTAGCGCGTCTGCCATTCCGCCACCCGGACCAGGTGTCTGCCGCCGGACAGGGGGGTGTTTCCCGCGGCGACAGACACAACAATACCAAGGTTTCGGAGTGCGTTTCACCTGCGTATCCGTGTGCGTCAGGGCATGAGGTGGTAGTCCGGGAAGTTCCCCGGCAGCCGCTCCTGCGCCGGGCCCCGCGTCACGGCGCGGACGAGGAGTTCGCCGCCGACGAACGCCCCGCGCCAGGACGCGCCGAAGCCGCCGAAGAGCTCGTCGCGGTCGCCGCGGGAGCGGGCCTTTCCGTGGCCGACCTTGAACGCGCGGATCTGCGGGGCGAGCCGGTCGAACGTGGACCGGTCGTCGGTGGAGAGGGTGGCCACCAGCGCTCCGTTGGAGGCGTTCATGGCGGCCAGCAGTTCCGCCTCCGTGTCGACCAGGACGACGGTGTCGACCGGGCCGAAGGGTTCCGCGTGGTGCAGCGGCGAGGACGGCGGCGGGTTCAGGAGCGTGACGGGCTGGACGTACGCCGAGGTGTCCTGGCCGGGCAGGAAGCGGGCGTCGGCCTCACGGCCGCGGTGCAGCGGCACGGCGCCGCGGTCGACGGCCTCGGCGACCTGGTCGCGCAACTCCTTGGCCTTGGCCGCGTTGATCACGGGTCCGAAGTCGAGCGCGGGGAAGGGGTCCTCCGGGCGTTCCACGGCGAGCGGGTGCCCGACCCGCAGCGTGCGCACCGCCGGCAGGTAGGCCGCGAGGAAGTCGTCGAAGAGCCGCCGCTGGACGACGAAGCGCGGGTAGGCCGTGCAGCGCTGCTTGCCGTAGTCGAAGAGCCTCGGGATCACGGCCGCGAGCGTGTCCCAGTCGGAGTGGTTCCAGATGCCCCAGGTGTTGAGTCCCTCCTGTTCGAGGATGTGCCGTTTGCCGAGGTCGGCGACGGCGGTGGCCACGGCGGCGCCGGTGTCGCGGCCGCCGACGAAGGAGACGCAGCCGATCTCGGGCGCCCGCACCAGCGCCTGGGACAGCTCTCGGCCGCTGCCGCTGACGAGGGTGACGGGGAGCCCCTCGCGGGCGGCGAGCGCGCAGGCCAGGGTGAGACAGGCGAGGCCGCCGTCGGTCGGGGTCTTGGCGATCACCGCGTTGCCCGCCAGCGCCTGCACGAGCAGGGCGTGGACGAGGACGCTCATCGGGTAGTTCCAGCTCGCGATGTTGGACACCGGGCCGTCCAGCGGGGCGCGGCCGTCGAGCATCGGCTCGGTGCCGTCGACGTACCAGCGCACCCCGTCGACGGCCCGGTCGACGTCCGCCTGCGCCAGCCGCCAGGGTTTGCCGATCTCCCAGACGAGGAGCAGGGCGAGCAGGTCGCGGTGGGCGGTGAGGGCGTCGAGGGTGGCGGCGACGCGGGCCCGGCGTTCGTCCAGGGGTACGTGCCGCCAGGCGCGGTGCCGGTCGAGGGCGGCCCGTACCGCCTGGTGCGCGGTGGGGCCGTCGAGGCGGGGCGGGCCGGCGATCGGGCTGCCGTCGACGGGGCTGGTGGCGGGCAGGGTCCGGCCGTCGGCCTGCCAGGTGCCGGCCCAGAGGTTGAGGACGCGGTCGTCCCGGAAGGCCTCCGGGGCGGCGGTCAGGCAGCGCTGCCAGGCGTCTGCCCAGGAGGTGCCGGATTTGAGGGTGAGGGTGGGGGTGGGGGTGGCGAGGGTGGATGCCATTCGGTTGCTCCGCTTCCGGTGCACAGTCGGGGGCGGGGAGATGTATGGCTCACGTCAACCATGAGTGAGCGACCGCTGCTCTTCCAGACGTGCGAGCACGAGTTTCGCCGTTTCCGTCGGTGTGCTGCCCACACGCACCCCGGCCGCCTCCAGGGCCTCCTTCTTCGCCTGCGCGGTGCCGGTGGAGCCGGAGACGATGGCGCCCGCGTGGCCCATCGTCCTGCCCTCGGGGGCGGTGAATCCGGCGATGTAGCCGACGACGGGCTTGGTGACGTGGTCGCGGACGTAGGCGGCGGCGCGTTCCTCGGCGTCGCCGCCGATCTCGCCGATGAGGACGATCAGTTCGGTGTCCGGGTCGTCCTGGAAGGCGGCGAGGCAGTCGATGTGGGTCGTGCCCACCACCGGGTCGCCGCCGATGCCGACACAGGTCGAGAAGCCGATGTCGCGCAGTTCGTACATGAGTTGGTAGGTGAGGGTGCCGGACTTGGACACCAGGCCGATGCGGCCGGGCTTGGTGATGTCGGCGGGGATGATGCCGGCGTCGGACTGGCCGGGGGTGATCAGGCCGGGGCAGTTAGGGCCGATGATCCGGGTGCCCTTCCGCTTCGCGTACGCGGTGAAGGCGACGGAGTCGTGGACCGGGATGCCCTCGGTGATGACGACCGCGAGGCCGATGCCGGCGTCGGCCGCCTCGACGACGGCCGCCTTGGCGAAGGCCGGGGGGACGAACACGACGGTGACGTCGGCGCCGGTCGCCTGGATGCCCTCGGCGACCGAGCCGAAGACGGGCACGGCGCGGTCGTCGAAGTCGACGGTGGCGCCCGCCTTGCGCGGGTTGACGCCGCCGACGATGTCCGTGCCGGCCGCGAGCATGCGCCGGGTGTGCTTCATGCCCTCGCCGCCGGTCATGCCCTGGACGAGGACCTTGCTCTCCTTGGTGAGATAGATGGCCATGTCCGTCTCCTCAGGCGGTGGTGGCGAGTCGGGCGGCGCGCAGGGCGGCGCCGTCCATGGTGGTGGCCTGCTGGACCAGCGGGTGGGCGCGCTCGTCGAGGATGGCGCGGCCGCGGGCGGCGTTGTTGCCGTCGAGCCGGACGACCAGCGGTTTGGTCAGCCGTACGGTGTCCAGCGCCTGCACGATGCCGTCGGCGACCGCGTCACAGGCGGTGATGCCGCCGAAGACGTTGACGAACACCGATTTCACGTCGGGGTCGGAGAGGATGACGGACAGCCCGTCGGCCATGACCTGCGCGGAGGCCCCGCCGCCGATGTCGAGGAAGTTGGCGGGGCGGGCGCCGCAGCCGGCGACGACGTCGAGGGTCGACATGACCAGTCCGGCGCCGTTGCCGATGATGCCGACCCCGCCGTCCAGCTTCACGTAGTTGAGGCCCTTCGCGGCGGCCGCCGCCTCCAGCGCGTCGTCGTGCTCGACGTCGTCGGCGCCCCAACGCGACTGCCGGAAGCGGGCGTTGTCGTCGAGGGTGACCTTGCCGTCGAGGGCGAGGATCCGGCCTCCTTTGGTGCGCACGAGCGGGTTCACCTCGACGAGCAGTGCGTCCTCGCGGACGAGCACCTCCCACAGGCGGACGAGGACGTCGACCGTCCGCGCCGGCAGCCCCGCCGCCTCGGCGATCTCGGCCGCCTTCGCCGAGGTCACGCCCTCGGCCGGGTCGACGGGGATACGGGCCACGGCCTCTGGCCTGCTCGCGGCGACCTCCTCGATCTCCATGCCGCCCTCGGCGGAGGCGATCGCGAGGAAGGTGCCCGCGGCCCGGTCGAGGACGTAGGAGACGTAGAACTCGTCCTCGATGTCGACGGGTTGGGCCAGCATGACCGTGCCGACCCGGTGGTCCTTGATGTCCATGCCGAGGATCTGGCGGGCCGTGAGCTCCGCGGCGGCCGGGTCCGCGGCGAGCTTCACGCCGCCGGCCTTGCCGCGCCCACCGGTCTTCACCTGAGCCTTCACCACGACGCGCCCGCCGAGGGCGCGGGCGATCTCGCGGGCCCTCTTCGGTGAGTCCGTCACCTGGGCCCTCGGCACCAAGATGCCGTGTTCCTCGAAGAGTTCCCTTGCCTGGTGTTCGTACAGGTCCATCTCGGCTCCTGTCTGCGAAGTCATCGCGAGGCCGAACTCCGATGACTGGAAAGTGCCGCACGCCCCCTGGACACCACCCACCGGATGCGGGATAACAAGGTTCATACAGTATTCGTCGACTGTATGCAATGTACCGCGAGAGCGTTCCCACCCCCTACGAAGGGACAGGACTTCGCCATGCCCGACGACACCCAGGACGTGATTTCCGGCGGTCACCTCGTCGCCAAGGCTCTGAAGGCCGAAGGGGTCGACCGCATCTACACGTTGTGCGGCGGCCACATCATCGACATCTACGACGGCTGCGTCGACGAGGGCATCGAGGTCGTCGACGTACGACACGAACAGGTCGCCGCCCACGCCGCCGACGGCTACGCCCGTATCACCGGCCGGCCCGGTTGCGCGGTCGTCACCGCGGGCCCGGGGACGACCGACGCCGTCACCGGTGTCGCCAACGCCTTCCGCGCGGAGTCCCCGATGCTGCTGATCGGCGGTCAAGGGGCCCTCACCCAGCACAAGATGGGGTCCCTGCAGGACCTGCCGCACGTCGACATGATGACGCCGATCACCAAGTTCGCGGCGGCCGTGCCGGACACGGCGCGCGCCGCCGACATGGTGTCCATGGCCTTCCGCGAGTGCTACCACGGCGCGCCCGGGCCCTCGTTCCTGGAGATCCCCCGCGACGTGCTGGACGCCAAGGTGCCGGTCAGCAAGGCGCGGGTGCCGAGGGCCGGTGCCTACCGCGCCTCGACCCGCTCGGCCGGTGATCCCGAGGCCATCGAGAAGCTCGCCGACCTGCTCGTGCACGCCGAGAAGCCGGCCATCCTGCTGGGCAGCCAGGTCTGGACGACCCGTGGCACCGAGGCGGCCGTGGATCTCGTACGGACCCTCAACATCCCCGCGTACATGAACGGCGCCGGCCGTGGCACCCTGCCGCCCGGCGACCCGCACCACTTCCAGCTCTCGCGCCGGTACGCGTTCTCGGGCGCCGACGTCATCGTCATCGTCGGCACGCCCTTCGACTTCCGCATGGGCTACGGCAAGCGGCTGTCCCCCGAGGCGACGGTCGTCCAGATCGACCTCGACTACCGCACCGTCGGCAAGAACCGCGACATCGACCTCGGAATCATCGGCGACGCCGGGCTGGTGCTGAAGTCGGTGACCGAGGCGGCCTCAGGACGCCTCAACGGGGGCGCGGCCAAGCGCAAGGAGTGGCTGGACGAACTGCGCGCCGCCGAACAGACCGCGCTCGAGAAGCGGCTGCCGAGCCTGAGGTCGGACGCCTCGCCGATCCACCCGTACCGGCTGGTCAGCGAGATCAACGACTTCCTGACCGAGGACTCGATCTACATCGGCGACGGCGGTGACATCGTCACCTTCTCCGGGCAGGTCGTCCAGCCCAAGTCGCCCGGGCACTGGATGGACCCGGGACCGCTCGGCACCCTCGGCGTCGGCGTCCCCTTCGTCCTCGCCGCCAAGCAGGCCCGGCCCGACAAGGAGGTCGTCGCCCTCTTCGGCGACGGCGCCTTCTCCCTGACCGGCTGGGACTTCGAGACCCTCGTCCGCTACGACCTGCCGTTCGTCGGCATCGTCGGCAACAACTCCTCGATGAACCAGATCCGTTACGGCCAGAAGGCCAAGTACGGCGAGGAGCGCGAGCGGGTCGGCAACACCCTCGGCGACGTCCACTACGACAAGTTCGCGCAGATGCTGGGCGGTTACGGCGAGGAGGTCCGCGACCCCGCCGACATCGGCCCCGCCCTGCGCCGCGCCCGCGAGTCGGGCAAGCCGTCGCTGATCAACGTCTGGGTCGACCCGGACGCGTACGCCCCCGGAACCATGAACCAGACGATGTACAAGTGAGGTGAACGCCCGTGACCCGCACAGCACTTGAGGGCATCCGCGTCCTCGACATGACCCACGTCCAGTCCGGGCCCTCCGCCACCCAGCTGCTGGCCTGGCTCGGCGCGGACGTCGTCAAGCTGGAGGCCCCGAGCGGTGACATCACGCGCAAGCAGCTGCGCGACCTGCCGGACGCCGACTCCCTCTACTTCACGATGCTCAACTGCAACAAGCGCAGCATCACCCTCAACACCAAGACCGAGCGCGGCAAGGAGATCCTCACCGAGCTGATCCGCCGCTCGGACGTCATGGTCGAGAACTTCGGCCCGGGCGCGGTCGACCGCATGGGCTTCACCTGGGACCGTATCCAGGAGATCAACCCGCGGATCGTCTACGCCTCCATCAAGGGGTTCGGGGACGGCCCGTACACCAACTTCAAGGCCTACGAGGTCGTCGCGCAGGCCATGGGCGGGTCGATGGCGACCACCGGTTTCGAGGACGGGCCGCCGCTGGCGACGGGCGCCCAGATCGGGGACTCGGGCACGGGCGTCCACGCCGTGGCGGGCATCCTCGCCGCGCTGTTCCAGCGCGAGCGCACCGGGCGCGGCCAGCGGGTGAACGTGGCCATGCAGCACGCGGTGCTGAACCTGTGCCGGGTGAAGCTGCGCGACCAGCAGCGCCTGGCCCACGGCCCGCTCGCCGAATATCCCAACGAGGACTTCGGCATCGAGGTCCCCCGGTCCGGCAACGCCTCCGGTGGCGGCCAGCCGGGCTGGGCGGTCAAGTGCGCGCCCGGCGGCCCGAACGACTACGTGTACGTCATCGTGCAGCCCGTCGGCTGGCAGCCGATCAGCGAGCTCATCGGCCGGCCCGAACTGGCGGAGGACCCCGAGTGGGCCACCCCCGAGGCCCGGCTGCCCAAGCTCAACAAGATGTTCCAGCTGATCGAGGAGTGGTCCTCGACGCTGCCCAAGTGGGAGGTGCTGGAGCGGCTCAACGCGCACAACATCCCGTGCGGGCCGATCCTGTCGACGAAGGAGATCATCGAGGACGAGTCGCTGGTCGCCAACGAGATGGTCGTCACCGTCCCGCACCCCCAGCGCGGCGCGTTCACGACCGTCGGCAGCCCGCTGAAGCTGTCCGACTCCCCCGTCGAGGTGAGCAGTTCACCGCTGCTCGGCGAGCACAACGAAGAGGTCTACGTCGGCGAGCTCGGCCTCGGCGACGAGGAGCTGCGCCTGCTCAAGTCGAACGGAGTGATCTGACGTGATGGCGGAAGACCGGGAGCTCAGGGTGCGCTCGCTCCTCGACGCGGTGCGGGCCGAGGGGCGGACCGCGCTGACCGCGCCCGAGGGCAAGGTGATCGCCGACGCGTACGGGATCGCCGTACCGGGCGAGGAGTTGGCGCGGGACGTCGACGAGGCCGTCGCCTGTGCGGCGCGCTTCGGCGGGCCCGTGGTGATGAAGATCGTCTCACCGGACATCCTGCACAAGACCGACGCCGGCGGAGTGATCGTCGGCGTCGAGGGCGCGGCGGACGTCCGGGCCGCGTTCTGCAGGATCATCGAGAACGCGCGGGCGTACGACGCTGACGCGCGCATCGAGGGCGTGCAGGTCCAGGAGTTGCTGCCGCAGGGGCAGGAGGTCATCGTCGGCGCGGTGACGGACCCGACGTTCGGGAAGGTCGTCGCGTTCGGGCTCGGCGGGGTGCTCGTCGAGGTGCTGAAGGACGTGACGTTCCGGCTGGCGCCGGTGAGCGCGGACGAGGCGCTGTCGATGCTGGACTCGATCCGGGCGGCGGAGATCCTGCACGGGGTGCGCGGTGCGCCGGCCGTGGACCGGTGGGCGATCGCCGAGCAGATCCGGCGGGTGTCCCAACTCGTCGCGGACTTCCCGGAGATCGCGGAGGTGGACCTCAATCCGGTGATCGCCACGCCGGAGGGCGCGGTCGCCGCCGACATCCGGGTGATCCTCGCCGAGGAGCAGCCGCCACCGCGCAGGACGTACACGCGCGAGGAAATCCTCACCTCGATGCGCCGGTTGATGCAGCCCCAGTCGGTCGCCGTGATCGGCGCCTCCAACGAGCAGGGGAAGATCGGCAATTCGGTGATGCGCAACCTCATCGACGGGGGTTTCGCCGGGGAGATCCACCCGGTGAACCCCAAGGCCGATGACATTCTGGGCCGCAAGGCGTACAAGAGTGTCACCGACGTTCCCGGTGAGGTGGATGTGGCGGTCTTCGCGATCCCCGCCAGGTTCGTGGCCTCGGCGCTTCAGGAGGTGGGACGCAAGGGGATCCCGAACGCCGTGCTGATCCCCTCCGGGTTCGCGGAGACCGGCGAGCACGAACTCCAGGCGGAGATCGTGGAGATCGCCGAGCGGTACGGCGTCCGCCTCCTCGGTCCGAACATCTACGGCTACTACTCCACCTGGCAGGACCTGTGCGCCACGTTCTGCACGCCGTACGACGTCAAGGGCGGGGTGGCGCTGACCTCGCAGTCCGGCGGCATCGGGATGGCGATCCTGGGCTTCGCCCGCACCACGAAGACAGGCGTGTCGGCGATCGTCGGCCTCGGCAACAAGTCGGATTTGGACGAGGACGACCTGCTGACCTGGTTCGGCGAGGACCCGCACACCGAGTGCATCGTGATGCACCTGGAGGACCTCAAGGACGGCCGCGCCTTCGTGGAGGCGGCGCGGGCGACCGTGCCGAAGAAGCCGGTGGTGGTGCTGAAGGCGGGCCGTACGGCGGCCGGCGCCAAGGCCGCCGGCTCGCACACCGGGGCGCTCGCCGGCGACGACGCCGTGTACGACGACATCCTGAAGCAGGCCGGTGTCATCCGGGCGCCCGGGCTCAACGAAATGCTCGAGTACGCACGCGCGTTGCCGGTGCTGCCCACCCCGCAGGGCGACAACGTCGTGATCATCACCGGGGCCGGCGGCAGCGGCGTCCTGCTGTCGGACGCGGTGACCGACAACGGCCTGTCCCTGATGGAGATCCCGCCGGACCTCGACGAGGCCTTCCGGAGGTTCATCCCGCCGTTCGGCGCCGCGGGCAACCCGGTCGACATCACGGGCGGCGAGCCGCCGTCGACGTACGAGGCGACGATCCGGCTGGGCTTGGAGGACCCGCGCATCCACGCGCTCGTGCTCGGCTACTGGCACACCATCGTCACTCCCCCGATGGTCTTCGCTGAACTCACCGCGCGCGTGGTCGCCGAGTTCCGCGAACGCGGCATCGAGAAGCCCGTCGTGGCCTCCCTCGCGGGCGACGTCGAGGTCGAGGACGCCTGCCAGTACCTGTACGAGCGCGGGGTGGTGGCGTACCCGTACACGACCGAGAAGCCGGTGGCCGTGCTCGGGGCGAAGTATCGCTGGGCGCGCGCTGCGGGGTTGCTGTGATCCCGGCGGGGACTGCCGTGGCGCCGGCGCGCGAGCGGGGTCGGCCGGGGGGCCGGGGGTTGTCCCCCGGGCGGGACACGGCCCGGTGGGCGCGCGTCGCGGGGTTGTCGGGGGGCGGTTCATGACGTGAGCCATGCGCGGGGCCGGCCGGCAGTGCGGCCGGCCGGCCCCGGGACCCGTGCGCACACGAAAGGCATTGGACAGGGGGCGCTGGCCAGAGCTTTCGACGCAAGGGGCACTGAACGATGACAACGACCGACTGTTCGACCTCCGTCCCGTACCGGGAGGTGAGGGATCGCAACGGCCGCGTGTACCGGATCGGCGAGTCAGACGTCGACATCATGGGCCGGACACGCAGGTGGATGGTCATCCTGCCCTGGGTGGGCATGATGGGCATCAGCTCCGCCGAGTACGCGTTCACCTCGGCGGAGGACACGCTCCACGAGGCGCATCTGTGGAGCAGCGGACACATCTTCTGGCTGATGGGCGTCTGGGTGTTCTTCCAGGCGGCCGTGGCCTTCCCGGCAGGGCAGCTGCGCGAGAGCGGCAGGCTGCCGGCCCGTACGGCGATGCTGCTGGGTGCCGTCGGCACGATGCTGGGCTATCTGTCGCTGGCGTACGCGCCGCACGTCGCCGTCGCCTACCTCGGCTTCGGGATGTTCAGCGGCATCGGCGCCGGTCTCGTCTACGCGACCTGCGTGAACATGGTCGGCAAGTGGTATCCGGAGCGCAAGGGCGGCAAGACCGGCTTCGTCAACGGCGGTTTCGCCTACGGGTCCGTGCCCTTCGTCTTCCTGTTCACCTCGTACATGGACCTCGGCAACTACCGGACGGTGCTCGCCACGGTGGGCGTCGGGTTGTGTCTGCTGGTGGCTTCGGCGGGCTGGTTCTTCAAGGATCCGCCGAAGAACTGGTGGCCGGCGCATGTGGACCCGCTCCGGCTGACCGACGACCCGAAGATCCGCCGGGCGCTGGAGAAGAACCCGCCGGCGGTCAGGCAGTACACCCCGAGGGAGGCCGCCCGTACGCCCGTTCTGTGGATGATGTGGTTCTGTCTGCTGTGCACGGCCGGCATCAACGTCTTCGGCATCGCCTTCCAGGTGCCGTTCGGCAAGGACATGGGGTTCGCGGGCGGGGTCGTGGCCACGGCGATGTCCCTGAAGGCGATCGTCAACGGCACCGGGCGGGGCGTGATCGGCTGGATCTCCGACCGTCGGGGGCGCCGCAACACCCTGATCATCGTCTGCCTCGTGCTGGGCACCGCCCAGTTCGGCGTGCTGGTCTCCGGCCAGATGGGCAGCATGCCGTTCTTCCTGTTCTGCTCCATGGTCTCCGGATTCGGCGGCGGGGCGATCTTCCCGCTGTTCGCGGCCATGACGGCGGACTACTTCGGCGAGAACAACAACGCCAGCAACTACGGCATGGTCTACAGCTCGAAGCTGATCTCCGGGCTCGTCGGCTCCGGCCTGGGCGCGGTCGTGGTCGGCGCGTGGGACTACCACGGCGCGTTCGTGCTGGCGGGTTCCATCGGGCTGGCCTCCGCGGTCCTGGCGCTCTTCCTGAAGTCCCCGGGCAGGCCGAACGCCCGGCGCATCGTTCCCAACCCGCACCCGCTCGGCGAGGAGATGGCATAAGCATGACCGCAGATCCGCTCTCTGCCGATCCGGCAGCCGCACACCGTCCCTACCGTGAGGTCACCGACGCCCGCGGCCGTGTCTACCGCATCGGCGAGACCGACCACGACATCCTCGGCCACTCGCGCACACTCATGGTGTACCTCCCGTGGATCGCCATGATGGCCATCAGCGTCTTCGAGTACGCGTACGGCTCCGCGGAGGACACCCTGTCCCACGCGCACGGCTGGACGCAGTCCAACACCTTCTGGATCCTCAGCGTCTGGGTGTTCTTCCAGGCCGGCATCGCCTTCCCCGCGGGCTGGCTGCGCGAGAAGGGCATCCTCACCGCGCGCCGGGCCATGTACATCGGCTCCGGCATGTGCCTGGTCGGCTTCCTCGCCCTGTCGCACCTGAGCAACGTGCTGCTGGCGATCGTCGGTTTCGGCGTCGTCGGCGGTCTGGGCGCCGGCCTGGTCTACGCGACCTGCATCAACATGGTCGGCAAGTGGTTCCCCGAACGGCGCGGCGCCCGCACGGGGTTCGTCAACGGCGGCTTCGCCTACGGGTCCCTGCCGTTCATCTTCATCTTCAACTACGCCTTCGACACCGGCAATTACCATCGCGTGCTGGACCTGATCGGCTGCTACGTGATGATCGTGGTCTTCGGGTGCGCGTTCTTCTTCAAGGACCCTCCGAAGAACTGGTGGCCCGCGGACATCGACCCGCTGTCCTTCTCCGGGAACCGGAAGAACGCGACGAGCCTCGCCAAGAACCCGCCCGCCACACGGCAGTACACGCCCAAGGAGGCCATCAGGACCGGCATGCTGCCCCTGATGTGGATCTCCATCGTGATGACGGCCGGTGTGTCGATCTTCGGGATCTCCTTCCAGGTCGACTACGCCAAGCAGGTCGGCTTCGGCCCGCTGGTGGCGGCCTCCTCGATGGGCGTCATGGCGGTCATCAACGGCATCGGCCGCGGCGTCGTGGGCTGGCTGTCCGACAGGTGGGGCCGCAAGCCGACCCTGGTGTTCGTCATCGTCGTCCTGGGACTCGCCCAGTTCGGGGTGATCCTGGCGGGCGAGATGAAGAGCGAGTGGCTCTTCCTGTTCTTCGCCTTCCTCTCCGGATTCGGCGGCGGCGCCTTCTACCCGATGTTCGCGGCGCTGACCCCGGACTACTTCGGGGAGAACTACAACGCCACCAACTACGGCCTGGTCTACAGCGGCAAGCTGATCAGCGGCCTGTTCGGCGGCGGCCTCGGCTCCATGGTGGTCGCGGCCTGGGGCTACAACGGGGCGTACGCCCTGGCCGGCGGCGTCTCCATGATCGCGGCGGCGATCGCCCTGCTGCTGCGGCAGCCGGGACGCAGCGGCGCCGACGCGCTGACCGCGCAGCCCCAGCCCGCGGGCTGACGGCACGCGCGCGTGAGGAGGCCCTCCCCGGGATGCGGGGAGGGCCTCCTCGCCCCGCCGAAGACGGTCGGGGACCGTGAAGGCGCAGGACGCCGTCGGGCCGAGGTCCGCCCTCCCGGGAACGGAGAAAAGTCGCGCGCCGCGTGCCGCCTGACCGCCTACGATCTGGTCGGCATCGCCGCAGGGGCCACGGACGCAGGGGGACGGCATGGGCAGCGCAGTGGAGGAACCGGGCCGCAGGGTCACGACGTTGGAGCTCTTCTTCGATCTGGTCTTCGTCTTCACCCTCACCCAGCTCACCGTGCTGCTCGCCGGTGATCTGACCTTCGCCACCGCGGGACGCGTGGCCCTGATCTTCGTGGTGCTGTTCTGGATGTACGGCGCCTACGCGTACCTCACCAACCAGGTGCCGCCGGACCGGCCCTCCCGCCGGCTGCTGCTGATGCTGGGCATGGGGGCGTTCCTGGTCTGCGCGCTGGCGATCCCGCGGGTCTTCGACGACACCGGCGTGGTCTTCGGGCTGGGCTTCCTGGCCGTCGTGGTCGTGCACACCGCCCTCTACACCCGCAGCCACGGCCGGGACTCCATCTGGTACGGCGTCCCGAACGGGCTCGCCGCGCTGTCCGTGACCGCGGCCGGCCTCGTCGACGGCCTGGCGGCGGACGGTCTGTGGGTGCTCGCGCTGCTGCTGCAGTTCGTGACGCCGTTCCTGGCCGAGCACGGGCCCGGGCGGGCCGACGGGCGGTCGGCCGACGTCATGCGGGCGCAGCTGGGCCGGCTGGACCCCGCGCACTTCGTGGAGCGGCACGGGCTGCTGCTGATCGTCGCGTTCGGCGAGTCCGTCATCGCGATCGGCACCGGCATCGGCGATCTGCCGCTCACCCCGGGGCTGTTCGGCGGGGCGTTCCTCTCGCTGGCGCTGGCGGTCGCGCTGTGGTGGACGTACTTCGTGCGGGACGAGGAGCTCGCCGAGGCCGCGTTCCGGGCAACGCCGGCACCCAGTCGCTGGCGGCTGGCGATGAACGCGTACTACTACGCCTTCCTGCCAATGCTGCTCGGCATCGCCTACCTGGCCACGGGTGTGAAGAAGACCCTCGGCCATCTCACCGAGCACCTGCACACCGGTCCGGCGCTGGCGCTCGCGGGCGGGGTGGCGCTCTTCCTCGCGGGGGACGTGGCGTTCCGGGCGGTGCTGCGGCTGTACCCCGTCCGCTTCCGGGCGGCCGCGGCCCCGGCGGCCCTGGCCGCCGCGCTCATCGGCGTCCACGCGTCGGCGGTCGCGGAACTGCTGGCCCTGGTGGCGGTGTTGGTGGTCATGCTGGCGGTCGAGGCACGCGCGGCCCGGCGTACGACCGCGGCTCCCGTGGTCACGCCGGTGTCGTGACCACCCCACCGCACGCGAACAGGACGCCGAACAAGGTCACTTGGCGCGCTGGTGGTACGAGCGGCGGGTGTGCTCCGTGTGCTCCCGCATCAGCTGCGTCGCCCGGTCCTCGTCGCGGTCCGAGATGGCCGCGATCAGTGCGCGGTGCTCGGTCCAGGACTGCTGTCCGCGCTGCCGGGCGATCGGTGTGTAGTACCAGCGCACGCGCCGGTCGACCTGGGCGGCGAGTTCGGCGAGGACGGCGTTGCCCGCCAGTTCCATGATCTTCGTGTGGAAGCGGGCGTTCATGGCGACGGCGCCGTCCACGTCGTCCGCGGCCACCGCCTTCTCGCCCTCGGCGCACAGCTCTTCGAGCACCTTGATGCCGGCGCTGCCCGCGTTGGCGGCGGCCAGCCGGGCGGCCTCGGCCTCCAGCAGCGTACGGACGGTGAGGAGCTGGTCGGCCTCCTCCTCGGTCGGCTCGTGCACGAACGCGCCCTGGGCGGGCCGCAGATCCACCCAGCCCTCGGTGTTCAGCCGCTGCAGCGCCTCCCGTACGGGCTGGCGCGACACGCCCAGGTGGCCCGCCAGTTCGCTCTCCACGAGGTGCTGGCCGGGCTGCAGGGCGCGGGTGGTGATGAGTTCGAGCAGTGCCTCGTAGACGCGGTCGCGCAGCGGGCCGGGGCGTTCGAGCTTGGGCACCGCACCCTGCGGCAGTCCTGTCGACAACATCGGTCGGTCCCCCTCCTGTGCAGCGCGGGGCAACTGCAGCCGGACATCCAGTATGGATTGTCTTTCGTCTACAGTCTACGGCGCACAAGAGCCAGTAGGTTGGCGCGTCGGCTGCGTCACATCGGCCGGAATCCGCAGGTCACGGGCAGTGCACGACCTGGCCGGCGTACGACAGGTTTCCGCCGAATCCGAACAGCAGCACCGGATCGCCGGTCGAGACGGCGCCCTGTTCGACGAGCTTGGAGAAGGCCAGCGGGATGCTCGCCGCGGAGGTGTTGCCGGAGTCGACGACGTCCCGTGCGACGACGGCGTTGACGGCGCCGATCTTCTCCGCGAGGGGCTCGATGATCCGCAGGTTGGCCTGGTGCAGCACCACGGCGGCGAGGTCGGCGGGCTTCAGCCCGGCGCGCTCGCAGGCCTTGCGGGCGATGGGCGGCAGCTGGGTGGTGGCCCAGCGGTAGACGCTCTGCCCCTCCTGGGCGAACCGCGCGGGCGAGCCCTCGATGCGCACGGCGTGTCCCATCTCGGGCACCGAGCCCCACAGCACCGGCCCGATGCCGGCGGCGTCGGACGCCTCGACGACCGCGGCCCCCGCCCCGTCCCCGACGAGCACGCAGGTGGTGCGGTCGGTCCAGTCGGTGATGTCGGTCATCTTGTCGGCGCCGATCACCAGGGCCCGCGTGGACGCCCCGGCGCGCACGGCGTGGTCGGCGGTGGCGAGGGCGTGGGTGAAGCCCGCGCACACGACGTTGACGTCCATCGCGGCGGGCGAGGGGATGCCGAGGCGGGCGGCGACCCGGGCGGCCATGTTGGGCGAGCGGTCGACGGCGGTGGACGTGGCGACCAGGACCAGGTCGATGTCGGCGGGCGCGAGTCCGGCGCCGGCGAGGGCCTTGGCGGCGGCGTGCGCGGCGAGTTCGTCGACGGGTTCGTCGGGGCCGGCGATGTGCCGGGTGCGGATGCCGACGCGGGACGTGATCCACTCGTCGCTGGTGTCGACCATGCCCGCCAGGTCCTCGTTGGTGAGCACCCTGGCGGGCTGGTAATGGCCGACGGCGGCGATGCGCGAGCCGTTCATGCGGTGGTCCCCCTCGGGCCGTGGGTTGCGGGATCCACCAGTCTGATCAGTGACTCACGGGTACGGCGGCACGTAAGGCGACAGGAAACGGGCGCCCGGGTTGTCGGATTCTGTCATCCTCCCAAAAGGAGAAAAGGGACGCCCGAACACTTCTTCAGGAGTTACCCCTTCCCGTCACCCGGTGAAGAGCTTCGTCGCCTTCTGCACCAGTTCGTAGAGGCCGTAGGCGAGCGGCGCCCCGACCCACAGCCAGGCGAAGGCGATGAGCGGGCGCCGGTCAGGCGGACTCTGGCTGCTGTCGTTCGGCATCGAGGGCCTCCTCCCGCGGGGCGGGGACGTGATGGCGGGCGTGGACGGGCCGGACGAACTCGTTGGCGACGAAGCCGATGACGAGCAGCCCGATCATGATCACGAAGGAGAGGCTGTAGAGGCTCGCGCCGCTCTTGCCGTCCTCCTTCTGGTGGTCGGCGATCCAGTTCACGATCAGCGGCCCGAGCACGCCTGCCGTGGACCAGGCGGTGAGCAGCCGGCCGTGGATCGCGCCGACCTGGTAGGTGCCGAAGAGGTCCTTCAGATAGGCCGGGACGGTCGCGAACCCGCCGCCGTAGAAGGACAGGATCACCATCGCGCACAGGACGAACAGCGGCTTGGAGGAGTCGCCGAACAGGGCGATGAGCGCGTACATCAGCGCGCCGACGCCCAGGTAGACGCGGTAGATGTTCTTGCGGCCGATCAGGTCGGAGGTGGACGACCAGCCGATGCGGCCCGCCATGTTGGCGGCCGACAGCAGGGCGACGAAGCCCGCCGCGGCCGACACCGAGACAGGCGTCGAGGTGTTCGCGAAGAAGTCCGTGATCATGGGGGCGGCCTTCTCCAGGATGCCGATGCCCGCGGTCACGTTCATGCAGAGCACGACCCACAGGCACCAGAACTGCGGGGTGCGCAGGGCGCTGCCCGCGGAGACCTGCGGCCCCTGGAGGGTGCTCGGGGCGCCCTGGACCGGCCTGTCGGTGCGCGGGACCCGCACCAGCAGGACGCCGAGCGACATGAAGACGGCGTACGTCAGCCCGTGCACGAGGAACGCCACGGCGATCCCCGAGCTGTCGGAGCCGAAGGACTGGAGCATCTGCGTCGACCAGGGCGAGGCGATCAGCGCGCCGCCGCCGAAGCCCATGATGGCGATACCGGTGGCCATGCCGGGCCGGTCGGGGAACCACTTGATCAGGGTGGAGACGGGCGAGATGTAGCCGATGCCCAGGCCGATGCCGCCGACGAAGCCGTAGCCGAGGACGATCAGCCAGTACTGCTCGGTGGCCGCGCCGAGGGCGGAGATCAGGAAGCCGGAGGAGAAGCAGACCAGGGCCACCGTCATCGCCCAGCGCGGCCCGTTGCGTTCGACCAGCGTGCCGCCGAACGCGGCGGACAGGCCGAGCATCACGATGGCGAGCTGGAAGGGCAGCGCGCTCTCGGTGCCGCTCAGGCCCAGCGCGGACTCCAGGGGTGGCTTGAACACGCTCCAGGCGTAGGCCTGGCCGATGGAGAGATGGACGGAGAGGGCGGCGGGGGGAACCAGCCAGCGGCTCCAGCCGGCCGGTGCGACGGGGGGACTCATGATCCCGAACGGTAGGCACCGGCACGGTAGTTGAAAAGGCGACGCGTCGACCGTATGCGATGAGCGGTATGCCACGCGCGCCGAACGGTCGGACGCGACCGGCACGGGAAAGCGGCGGGCCCGGGTGCTGCGCGAAGCCTTGTCGCCCTCCTCTCCATACTGTAGACAATATTCAGTCGACCGAAGTCGGCAGTGTGCTCCTCTCCGCGGTATCCCTCGACCGAACGGAGCTCCCTCGTCATGAAAGTCGCAGTCCTGGGCGCCGGTGCGATCGGCGCCTACGTCGGAGCCGCCCTGCACCGCGCGGGCGCCGACGTCCATCTCATCGCCCGTGGACCGCACTTGGCGGCCATGAGGCAGCACGGAGTCCGGGTCCTCTCGCCGCGCGGCGACTTCACCGCGCACACCCACGCCACCGACGACCCGGCGCAAGTGGGCCCGGTCGACTACGTCTTCCTGGGTCTGAAGGCCAACTCGTACGCGGCGTGCGGGCCGCTCATCGAGCCCCTGCTGCACGACACCACGGCGGTGGTGGCCGCGCAGAACGGCATCCCCTGGTGGTACTTCCACCGCCACGGCGGCCCCTACGACGGCCACCGCGTCGAGAGCGTGGACCCCGACGGCGCGGTCAGTGCGGTGCTCGCGCCCGAACGGGCCGTCGGATGCGTCGTCTACGCGGCGACCGAACTGGAAGGACCCGGTGTCGTACGGCACTTGGAAGGCACCCGGTTCTCCGTCGGCGAGCCCGACCGGAGCGTGTCCGGGCGCTGCGCGGACTTCAGCTCGGCCATGGTCGCCGGCGGCCTGAAGTGCCCGGTGGAGCCGGACCTGCGCAACGACATCTGGCTCAAGCTGCTCGGCAACATCTCGTTCAACCCGATCAGCGCCCTGGCCCGCGCCACCATGCGGCAGATGTGCCTGCACGGCGGCACCCGCAAGGTCATCGAGACGATGATGGCCGAGACGCTCGCGGTAGCCGAGGCCCTCGGCTGCGAGGTCGGCGTCTCCATCGAACGCCGGCTGGCCGGAGCCGAGCGCGTCGGCGACCACCGCACCTCCACGCTCCAGGACCTGGAGCGCGGCAAGCCGCTCGAACTCGACGTACTCCTCGCGGCCGTCGTCGAGTTGGCGGAGATCACCGGCGTCGACGTGCCCACCCTGCGCACCGTGCACGCCATCTCGGACCTGCTCGCCCTGAGGACCGCCGCATGAGGAGTGCCGCATGAGCAAACGCGACCGGACCCCGAAGACCTACACCCGGCTCACCCACCCCCTGGTCCGCGACTCCCGCGACGAGCCCTTCCGGCAGGCGAGTTGGCAGGAGGCCCTGGACCGCGCGGCCCGCGGCCTGGAACGCAACCGGGGCGCGTTCGGCATGTTCTCCTGCGCCCGGGCCACCAACGAGATGAACTACGTGGCGCAGAAGTTCGCGCGGGTCGTCATGGGCACCAACAACGTCGACTCGTGCAACCGGACCTGCCACGCCCCCAGCGTCGCCGGCCTGTCCGCCGCCTTCGGCTCGGGCGGTGGGACGTCGAGTTACGAGGAGATCGAGCACACCGACGTCATCGTGATGTGGGGCTCCAACGCCCGCTTCGCCCACCCGATCTTCTTCCAGCACGTGCTGAAGGGCATCAGGAACGGCGCCCGGATGTACGCCGTCGACCCGCGCCGCACCTCCACCGCCGAGTGGGCGGAGAGCTGGCTCGGCCTCAACGTCGGCACCGACATCCCGATGGCCCACGCGATCGGCCGCGAGATCATCCACGCGGGCCTGGCCAACGAGGCGTTCATCGCACGGGCGACGACCGGATTCGAGGAGTACCGGGCGCTCGTCGAACCCTGGACGCTGTCCCTGGCGGAGAAGGTGACGGGCGTACCGGCGCGCGCCATAAGGGAGTTGGCGCACGCCTACGCCCGCGCCGAACGCGCCCAGCTGTGCTGGACCCTGGGCATCACCGAGCACCACAACGGCACCGACAACGTCCGCGCGCTCATCAACCTCTCCCTGCTGACCGGCCAGGTCGGGCGCTACGGCGCCGGACTGCAGCCGCTGCGCGGGCAGAACAACGTGCAGGGCGGCGGCGACATGGGCGCCATCCCCAACCGCCTGCCCGGCTTCCAGGACATCCTCGACCCCGCCACCCGGCTGAAGTTCGAGACGGCCTGGGACACCGTCATCCGGCCCCACTACGGACTGAACCTGACGGAGATGTTCGAGGCGATGGAGGACGGCACCCTCAAGGCCGTCTACTGCATCGGCGAGAACCCGGCGCAGTCCGAGGCCGACAGCGAACAGGCCGTACGGCGCCTGCGGCAGCTCGACTTCCTCGTCGTGCAGGACATCTTCCTGACGAAGACGGCCGAGCTGGCGGACGTGGTGCTGCCCGCGACCGCCGGCTGGGCGGAGACCGACGGCACCACCACCAACAGCGAGCGCCGGGTCCAGCGCGTGCGGCGGGCGGTCACCCCGCCCGGCGAGGCCCGCGAGGACATCGACATCATCTGCGAACTCGCCGCACGCCTCGGCCACGACTGGAAGTACGCCGACGCCGAGACCGTGTGGAACGAACTGCGCTCGGTCTCACCGGACCACTACGGCATGACGTACGAACGCCTGGCGGAGCACCAGGGCATCCAGTGGCCGTGCCCGAGCACCGAGGCACTCGAACCGACTTACCTGCACGGCCGGTTGTGGGAGAAGGACCCGGCCAGGCGCGGCGCGCCCGCCCCCTTCGGGATCGTGCGGCACGATCCGCCCGTCGACCTCACCGACGAGCGGTACCCGATCCGGCTGACCACCGGCCGGCGCCTGGACTCCTACAACACCGGTGTGCAGAGCGGCGGTTTCGCCTCCCCGCTCCGGCGCGGCGAGTACGTCGAGCTGTCCCCGGAGGACGCCGAGCACTACGGCGTCGTCGTCGGCGAGAAGGTGCAGGTGTCCTCGCGGCGCGGCGCGGTCGTGGCCCCCGTCTGGGTCGACCCGGCGCTGCGGCCCGGCCTCGCCTTCATGACCATGCACTTCCCCGACGACGTGGACACCAACCGGCTGACGATCGAGGCCAACTGCCCGATCGCGGGGACGGCGGAGTTCAAGGCGTCGGCGATCCGGATCGACAAGCTCCCCGTCGCGACCATCGTGAGGTGACCTGATGGATCTGCACTTCGGCGACAGCAAGCCGACGGACGACGAACGGGCCGCCGTCGACGCCCTGCTGGGCCCTCCCGAGTCGTCCTGGGAGGGCGCCGACCGGTCCGACGCCGACCTGAGGTGGGCGCGGGGCGGCCGCGAGGCCCGGGACCGGCGCGAGATGCTGCTGCCGGGGCTGCACGCGGTCAACGACCGGATCGGCTGGATCAGCGACGGCGCCCTCGACTACCTGTGCCGCCGGCTGACCGTGCCACCGGCGGAGGCGTACGGCGTCGCCACCTTCTACGCGATGTTCTCCGTCCGGCCGCGCCCTGCCACCGTGCTGCACCTCTGCACGGACCTGGCCTGCGCCGCGGCCGGGGCGTCCGAGCTGTGCGCGGGCGTCGAGGCCCGGCTCGGCCCCGGCTTCTCGGTGCAGCGCAGCCCCTGTCTGGGCCTGTGCGAACGCGCCCCGGCCGCCCTCGCCGTCCGCGCGGGCGACCCCGTGCGGACGGCGGTGTCGGCACCGGCCACCGTCGAGGCGGCCGTCCTCGCCGCGAGCGCCCCGGACTCCGCCCCCGAGGAACCACCCGCCGCGATGGCCGTCCCCCAGGCCGGCGACCCGGGACTCATGCTGCTCGGCCGTGTCGGCGTCGTCGACCCGGCCTCCCTGGACGACTACCGCGCCCACGGCGGCTACGCCGCCCTGCGCCGGGCCTTCGAGCTCGGCCCCGCCGGGGTGATCCGCGAGGTCACCGACTCCGGCCTGGTCGGGCGCGGCGGCGCCGCCTTCCCCACCGGCCGCAAATGGCAGGCCACGGCGTCCCAGCCCGACCACCCCCACTACCTCGTCTGCAACGCCGACGAGTCCGAGCCGGGCACCTTCAAGGACCGCGTCCTGATGGAGGGCGACCCGTACGCGCTCGTCGAGGCGATGACCGTGGCCGCCTACGCGGTCGGCGCCCACCGCGGTTACCTCTACCTGCGCGGCGAGTACCCCCGGGCGCTGCGGCGGCTGGAGCACGCCGTCGCGCAGGCACGCGCGCGCGGCTTCCTCGGCGACGACGTCCTCGGCCAGGGCTACGCCTTCGACATCGAGATCCGGCGCGGCGCCGGGGCCTACATCTGCGGCGAGGAGACCGCCCTGTTCAACTCCATCGAGGGCTACCGGGGCGAACCGCGCGCCAAGCCGCCGTTCCCCGTGGAGAAGGGCCTGTTCGGCAGGCCGACGGTGGAGAACAACGTCGAGACGCTGGTCAACGTGTTGCCGATCCTGACGAAGGGCGCACCGGCGTACGCGGCGATCGGGACGGGCCGGTCCACCGGCCCCAAGCTGTTCTGCGTGTCGGGCAGCGTCGAACGGCCGGGCATCTACGAGCTGCCGTTCGGGGCGACGCTCGGCGAGGTCCTCGCCCTGGCCGGGGTCCGCGAGAACCTGCGGGCGGTACTGCTCGGCGGCGCGGCCGGCGGCTTCGTACGCCCCGACGAACTGGACATCCCGCTCACCTTCGAAGGCACCCGGGAAGCCGGCACCACCCTCGGCTCGGGAGTCGTCATGGCCTTCGACGACACCGTCCCGCTGCCCCGGCTGCTGCTGCGCATCGCCGAGTTCTTCCGCGACGAGTCCTGCGGCCAGTGCGTGCCCTGCCGGGTCGGCACCGTGCGGCAGGAGGAGGCCCTGCACCGGATCGAGCGGCGCACCGGCGCGGCCGCCGCCGACGACATCGCGCTGCTCAGGGAGGTCGGCCGCGCCATGCGGGACGCCTCGATCTGCGGCCTCGGGCAGACCGCGTGGAACGCCGTGGAATCCGCCATCGACCGTCTGGGGGCGTACGAATGACCGTGACATCGCTGGGGATCCCGCGCCGGCTGCTGGAGTTCACGATCGACGGCGAGGCGGTGCGGGCGCCCGAGGGCTCGACCATCCTCGACGCCTGCCGGGCCGCCGGGAAGGACATCCCGACCCTGTGCCAGGGCGACACCCTGCGCCCCAAGAACGCCTGCCGGGTCTGCGTCGTCGAGGTGGAGGGCTCCCGGACCCTCGTGCCGGCCTGCTCGCGCCGGGCCGAGCCCGGCATGGAGGTGCGGACCGACACCGAGCGCGCCCGGCACAGCCGCAAGATCGTCCTGGAGCTGCTCGCCTCGTCCGTCGACTTGTCGACCACTCCACAAGTCGCTGAATGGATCAAGGAGTACGAGGCGAAGCCGGACCGTTTCGGCCCGGACGCGGCCCGGCTGAACGAGGAACCCAAGGTCGACAACGACCTGTACGTGCGCGACTACGACAAGTGCATCCTCTGCTACAAGTGCGTCGACGCCTGCGGCGACCAGTGGCAGAACACCTTCGCGATCTCCGTCGCCGGCCGCGGCTTCGACGCGCGGATCGCCGTGGAGCACGACGCCCCGCTCACCGACTCCGCCTGCGTGTACTGCGGCAACTGCATCGAGGTCTGCCCCACCGGCGCACTGTCCTTCAAGTCGGAGTTCGACATGCGGACCGCGGGTACCTGGGACGAGACCAGGCAGAGCCAGACGACCACCGTGTGCGCCTACTGCGGAGTGGGCTGCAACCTCACGCTCCATGTGCAGGACAATGAGATCGTGAAGGTCACCTCCCCGCACGACAACCCGGTGACCCACGGCAACCTCTGCATCAAGGGCCGCTTCGGCTACCAGCACGTACAGAACCGGGACTGAGGCACACATGGGACGAGTCACGGAACGACGCAAGGTGATCCGCATCCGCGACGGGGTGGTCTCGTCCCGCCCGGACACCCTCGTCGCCGAGGAACCCCTGGAGATCCGGCTGAACGGCAAGCCGCTCGCGATCACCATGCGGACCCCGGGCGACGACTTCGCGCTGGCCGCGGGATTCCTGGTCAGCGAGGGCGTACTCGCCGAGCAGGACGACCTGCAGAACATCGTCTACTGCGCGGGCGCCACCGTCGACGGCTCCAACACGTACAACGTGGTCGACGTACGCACCGCACCGGGCGTGGCGATCCCCGACATCACCCTCGAACGCAACGTCTACACCACCTCCTCCTGCGGCCTGTGCGGCAAGGCGAGCCTCGACGCCGTACGGACCACGGCCCGCTGGCCCATCGCCGACACTCCCCCGGTCCGGATCGACCCCGAGCTGCTCGCGAGCCTCCCCGACCGGCTGCGCGCGGCCCAGCGGGTCTTCGACCGGACCGGGGGCCTGCACGCGGCCGCCCTGTTCAACGAGGCCGGAGAACTGCTGGACGTACGAGAGGACGTGGGCCGGCACAACGCGGTCGACAAACTGGTCGGCCGCGCCCTGCAGAACGGGGACCTGCCCCTGTCCCGGACGATCCTGCTGGTCTCCGGGCGGGCCTCCTTCGAGCTCGCGCAGAAGGCCGTGATGGCCGGCATCCCGGTCCTGGCCGCGGTCTCGGCACCGTCCTCGCTGGCCGTGGACCTGGCCGCCGAGACCGGGCTGACCCTTGTGGGCTTCCTGCGCGGCACCTCCATGAACGTGTACGCGGGCGAGGACCGCATCGCCCTGCGGACCGCGGCCGCCCAGGGGTGACCGCCTCCCCGCGGCACGGCGGCGGGACCCCGACCGGCGGGGAGCGCCCCCTGCGCCTTCGGGGTCCCGCCACATTTGTTGGCTGCGTTCGCCTTCGGGGGCGCTGGGTGCCGGTGTCGAGACGGCGATCGTGCTCGGCGCTGCGCGCCTCCGCGCGTTCGCCGTCTCGACACCGGCGCGCCCCCTGCGGCTCTCTCCGCGGCCGGCGCGTGGGTGCCGTGAACGTGGGTGGGCACTTGCCGTCAGGGCGGGAGAGGTACCTGCGTTTCCGTCAGGCGGCGACGAAGCGCACCTGGGCGGCCTTCACCACCGTGCCCAGGCGGGGGAAGTCCAGGCGTACCGACGCCTCGTGCTCGGCGGAGGTGAAGGCGGCCATGGCGTCCTCGACGAAGATCAGGTCGTAGCCGAGGTCGCCGGCGGCGCGGGCGGTGGACTCGACGCCCAGGTTGGTGGCGATTCCGGCGAACACCAGCGCCCGGATGCCGCGTTCGCGCAGGAGGTCGTCCAGTCCGGTGCCCTGGAAGCCGCCGATGGTCCGCTTCACGACCTCCAGATCGCCCTCCTGGGCGAGGCCCGCGACCAGACCGCTGCCGGGTGGCTGTTCGGCGACACCGGGGCGTTCGACGCGGATGAGGACGACGGGTGCGCCGGCCGAGCGGAAGGCGACCGCCAACTCCTGGGCGGTGGAGAGCACTTCGGTGCCTTTGCGGGGCTCCAGGGGCAGCGCGACGATCCGGTCCATCAGATCGACGAGGACGAGGGCGCTGCGCGCGGGGTCGAGGGCGAGGGGTGGGGTCATGACGGAACGTTATCCGCCGTCAGCCCTCCGTACCGGAAATCCGGATCAACAAGGTCAGGAACAGGTCGCGTTCCGCGGCCGTGAGGGGCGCGAGCAGCTCGTCGTTGGCCGCGCGGGCCGCCTTCTCGCAGCGCTCCAGCAGCCGCGCGCCCGGCGCGGTGAGGGACACGGCGTTCTTGCGGCGGTCCTTCGGGTCCGGTTCGCGGACGACGAGGCCGGCTCCCTGGAGGTCGTTGAGGACGCCGACCAGGTCCTTCGGGTCGAGCCGCACGCCGCGGCCGAGGTCGGCCTGGGCGACGGGCGCGAGGTCGCGGACCGCGGAGAGCACCACGTGGTGCCACATCTTCAGCCCCTCCGCGGCCAGCGCCTCGGCGACCAGGGCGCGCCCCCGGTCGGCGGCGCGGCCGAGCAGCCAGCTGGGCAGGGAGCGGATCGCGGCGAGCGGGGCTTCGGGCATGGCAGGAGTCTAGGCCGGAAATCGTTGGGAGTCCCCATGAAATCCCGCTACCGTTGGGGCTCCCAATGAATCGCCGTCGGGTGTTCCGACGGTCTCTGGAGGTGCGATGCGCCGCGTTCGGTACGAGTCCCCTGGTGGCCCTCTGTTCCTGGAGGAGGTCGCGGTTCCGGAGCCGGGCCCCGGTGAGCTGCTCGTCCGGTGCGAGGCGGTCGGCGTCACCCTTCCGGTCGTCCGCAAGGTCACCGAGGCCGCCGCGCCGGTTCCGCTGGGCGGCGAGGTCGCCGGGGAGGTGGTGGCCGTCGGCGAGGGGGCCGGTCGTTTCCGGGTCGGCGACCGGGTGACCGGGCTCGTCTTCGGGCACGGGTACGCCGACTTCGCGGTGCTCGGAGTGGCGATGGCCTCGCCGGTCCCGGACGGCGCGTCCGCCGTCGACGCCGTCGCCCTGGTCCGCAGCGGTCTCGTCGCGCTCGGGGCCCTGGAGGCGGCCCGGCCCGAGCCGGGCGAGGCGGCTCTGGTCACGGGCGCGGCGAGCGGGGTGGGCCATCTGGCCGTGCAGCTGGCGCGGACGCGGGGCGCGGGCCGGGTCGTCGGGGCCGTGTCCGATCCGGGGAAGGGGGACTTCGTGCGCTCCCTCGGCGCCGACGACGTGGTCTGCTACGGCGACGAGGGGTGGGGCGAGCCCGTCGACTACGTACTCGACGCGGTGGGCGGCGAGTTGCTCGGTACGGCGGTGGCGGCGCTGAGCCCCGGCGGGCGGCTGGTGGCGTACAGCTCGGGCGGCGGGAGCGTCCAGGCGTACGACCTGCTCGTGGGCGCCAAGTCGGTGATCGGCTTCCAGATGGCGCGGATCGCGCGCGGGAAGCCGGAGTTGTACGAGCGGTGGCGGCGGGAGCTGTGGCGGCTGTTCGCGGAGGGTGCGCTGAAGCCCGTCGCGCACGGGGAGTTCGCGCTGGAGGAGGCCGCGAAGGCGCATGAGGTGATCGAGTCGCGCGGCAATCTGGGAAAGGTGGTCCTGCGGCCCTGACAGCAAGTGGCCGCACGGTTCTTGTGGGCCCTCGGAGACCGCAACTAGCCTCTGTGACACCGACATTGGACGTCGGATGTCCGGATGTCCGGATGTATGTCCGGTCGTACAGACCTCTGAAGGGCAGGTGCGCACCATGCCGTCACGTCTTCGCACCCGGCTGAGAGCCGTCGGCGTCGGGCTGGTCGCGGCCGCCGCGCTCGCCGCCCTCCCGGCCCCCGCCGCCCACGCTGCCTCGGGGGCGCCCGAGTTCGAGCAGCAGGTGCTGTTCAAGGCCGCCCAGGACCCCGGTTACGCCTGCTTCCGGATACCGGCGGTCGTGCGCACGACGGCCGGGACGCTGCTGGCGTTCGCCGAGGGGCGGCGGCTGAACTGCGGGGACGCCGCGGACATCGACATCGTGCTCAAGCGCTCCACGGACGGAGGGCGCACCTGGGGTCCGCTGCGGGTCGTCACCGCGGGCGGCGGTGACACGCACGGCAATCCGGCGCCGGTCGTGGACCGGGAGACGGGCCGCGTGCTGCTGGCCGAGACGTACAACACGGGCCGTACGGACAGCGCCAGTTGCTCGGTACCGTGCGACCGGACGCCGCATCTGCAGTACAGCGACGACGACGGCCTGACCTGGTCGGCGCCGCGCGACCTGAGCGACGAGATCCTGCCCGCCGACTGGAACTCCTGGTACGCCACCGGTCCCGTGCACGGCATCCAGCTCACCCGCGGCAAGCACGCGGGACGGCTCGTGTTCGGCGTCAACACCGAGACGTGGGACGGCAGCAGAGTCACCGCCAATCACGCGGCACTCATCGTCAGCGACGACGGCGGCGACCACTGGCGGGCCGGTGCCACCGACTCCTGGCCGATCGCGGACGACGGCACCTTCCGGCAGAAGCCGTCCGAACTCACCCTCGCCGAGCGCCTCGACGGCTCGGTCCTGGTCAGCGGGCGGGAGCAGGACGGCACCGACCTCGGCCACCGCACCCAGGCCGTCAGCCGGGACGGCGGCGACAGCTTCACCGGCCCCTTTCGCGACCTGCCCGACCTCTACGCCCCGCAGGTGCAGGGCTCGATGCTGCGCCTGGGCGACCGCATCCTGCTGGCCTGCCCGGGCGACCCGGACCGGCGCCGGACCATGATGATCCGCTCCTCCTACGACGGCGGCCGCACCTGGGACAGCGTCGACCGCGGCACGGTCGTGACGACGCACTGGTCGGGCTACTCCGACCTCACGCGGATCGACCGGGACGCCGTGGGGCTGATGTACGAGGGCGGGGCCGTCGACGCGCGCGACGAGATCCGCTTCGCCCGCTTCACCGAGGACTGGCTGCGACCGCGGCGCGGCCCCGACCCGACCACCCCCGACCTGGCCCGGCACGCGCGCCCGGCGGCCGTCCTCGGCGGAGCCGCGGAGACGAAGGGCGTGGCCGGCGGCGCGCTGGAGTTCGACGGCGTCGACGACGCCGTACGGCTGCCCTACAGCGACCGGCTGCCGCTCGGGACGAAGGACTTCACCGCGGCCCTGTGGTTCCGCTACACCGCCACGACCGGCGAGCAGCCGCTGCTGTGGATGGGCGGCATCGGCACCACCCAGCCGCAGGTCTGGCTGCGCGCGGAACCGGCCAACGACCGCGTCCAGGGCCTGATCACCGTGCGCGACGGGGCGGCGGCCCCCCGATCGGCGTCCGTGCGCACCACCGGCGCCTACAACGACGGACAGTGGCATCGGCTGGCGCTGCGCCGCGGCGGCGGACGGCTGACGCTGTTCATCGACGGCACGTCCATCGGCACCGCCGACGTGCCGGGCTCCGTCAGCCGCAACTCCCCCTTCGGCGTGCACATCGGCCAGCGCATGGACAGCCGCGCCTTCTTCACCGGCGCCATCGACGACGTCCATGTGTGGGACCGGGCGCTGAGCGACGAGGAGATCGCCGGGCGGGACGCGTCCGTGAAGGACACCGTCCTGTGGCTGCCCATGGACCACGTGCGCGGCAGCCACTAACGTCCCGTGGGTGCCCGACGACGTACGAGCACGACAGCGGACGGGGACCGGCATCGGCCTGCTGCTGACGCTGGTCCTCGCGGCCGTGCTGCTCACCGCCCTCCCGGACCACGGCGGACGGCGGGGCGGCGGGTGCGCGCCGTACACCATCTCCTCCTGGTCCGGGGACGAGCGGCTCACGGACGAGTTCACCCGCTACGGCGACGACCCGGCCCGCGGCGACGACTGGACCGGCGGCGACGGCACCCACTCGGTGCGGCTGCCGGACGGCCGGGTGCTGTGGCTGTTCTCCGACACCTATCTCGGCCAGGTGCACGCCCCGCCCGGCCCGGTCGGGGAGTCCGCCTCCTGGCGGGACACCTCCGCGCCGCTGGTGCGCAACTCGGCCGTGGTGATGCGCGACGGCCGGCTGCGGTCCACCCTTCCGGCGCCGCTGTTCCCCGACCCGGCGCCCGGCCAGTGGCGGTGGCCCGTCGCGGCCCGCGTCGAACCGCGCTCCCCCGGCTCGTCCGAGCAGGTCGTCCGGGTGCTGCTGTGGGTGCGGGCGGCCGGACAGCCGCCGTGGATCTACGGCGTGCCGACCGCCACCGAGGTGGCCACGCTCTCGCTGCCCGACCTGCGGGTGGAGTCGGTCGTGAAGGTGCTCGACCAGAGCCTGGTCGCCGACCCCTCGCGCCGGGTCCTGTTCGGCACGACGCTGGTCGAGAAGGGCGGCTGGAGCTATGTGTTCGGCGGCGACGACCGGCAGGCCGCCTCCCGCCCGTCGTCCTCGGCCTACGTGGCCCGCGTGCCGGAGGGCCGGCTCGCGGACCCGGCGGCCTGGCGGTACTGGGACGGCACGGGGTGGGGGACGCGGGCCGCCGCGGTGCGCGGGGCGAAGGTGGGCAGCGCGTTCTCCGTGGTGCGCGAGGACGGCACGTACGTGCTGTTCACCATGGCCGCGGGGAGCGCCGGGCTGACCACCGTGACCTCGTACTGGGCCTGCTCCCCCACCGGGCCGTGGCACGGCCCGACGCGGAACTTCGGCGCCTCGCTGCCGGCGGCCGGGGTCGCCGCGTACAACCCGCAGGCGCACCCCGCCGTGTCCGGCGGCTCCGGGGGGCGGCTGGTGCTCAGCTACGACGTCAACTGGCTGCAGACGGCGGGCGCTTCGGCGGGCATCAACGCGAACGTGGCCCTGTACCGACCGCGTTTCGTGACGGTGCGGCTGGTGCGGAGCCGGTGACGTCGTCGTCGACCGGGTCGCGCGAGCGACGCTTGGCGATCACCGCGCACACCATCAGCTGCATCTGGTGGAAGAGCATCAGCGGCAGCACGGCCAGCGAGGCGTGGGCGCCGAACAGGACGCTCGCCATGGGCAGTCCGGAGGCGAGGGACTTCTTGGAGCCGGCGAACTGGATCGCGATGCGGTCCTCGCGGTCGAAGCGCAGCGCCTTGGCGCCGTACCAGGTCAGCGCGAGCATCACGGCGAGCAGCAGCGCCTCCACGACCAGCAGGCCGCCCAGCCGGACGGGGCTCACCTGGTGCCAGATGCCCTGGACCATGCCCTCGCTGAACGCGGTGTAGACGACCAGCAGGATCGAGCCGCGGTCGACCAGGCCGAGGACCTTCTTGTGCCGGGCGACGAAGCCGCCGATCCAGCGGCGCAGCACCTGCCCGGCGAGGAACGGCACCAGCAGCTGCAGCACGATCTTGACGAGGGAGTCGGCGCTGAAGCCGCCGCCGCTGTTGCCGAGGAGGGCGGCCGCGAGCAGCGGGGTGAGGACGATACCGACCAGGGAGGAGAAGGAGCCCGCGCAGATCGCGGCGGGCACGTTGCCGCGGGCGATCGACGTGAAGGCGATCGACGACTGGATGGTGGACGGGACGAGGGTGAGGAAGAGCAGGCCCTGGTAGAGCGGCTGGGTCAGGAAGACCGGGACGAGGCCGCGGGCGGCCAGGCCCAGCAGCGGGAAGACCACGAACGTGCAGGCGAGCACGGTGCCGTGCAGGCGCCAGTGCCTCAGTCCGTCCAGTGCCTCGCGTGTGGACAGCCGGGCGCCGTACAGGAAGAAGAGGAAGGCGATCGCCGCCGTGGAGGCGCCCGAGGCCACGTCGGCCCCCGTCCCGCGCGCCGGGAACAGGGCCGCCAGGCCCACCGTCCCGAGCAGCAGCAGGATGTACGGGTCGATAGGCATCCAGCTCGGCCATCGCAGGCGTTTCACGGTGCTCCACTTGCTTGTCGCTGGGTCGGGGAGGTCGGTGGGAGGCACGGAGTCCCCTGCTCCATCGTCCTCCCCCGCGCACCGATCGGGAATCCGTCATACCGCTCTGACTGTCATCGCCGTTCATGATGACCGGCTACCGTGGACCTCATGTACGAGCCCTCCCACCTGCGTACCTTCCTCGCCGTCTCGCAGACGCTGAGCTTCACGCAGGCCGCCCGGCGGCTCGGGCTGCGGCAGTCCACGGTCAGCCAGCACGTGCGGCGCCTGGAGGACGTCACCGGCCGCCGGCTGTTCTCCCGGGACACGCACTCCGTGGAGCTGACCGAGGACGGCGAGGCGATGCTGGGCTTCGCGCGCCGGATCCTGGAGGTGCACGAGCAGGCGACGGCGTTCTTCGCGGGCACGCGGCTGCGCGGCCGGCTCCGCTTCGGCGCCTCGGAGGACTTCGTGCTGACCCGGCTGCCGGAGATCCTTGAGGGCTTCCGGCACGACCATCCCGAGGTGGACCTGGAGCTGACGGTGGAGCTGTCGGGCACCCTGCACGAGCAGCTGCAGGCCGGGAAGCTGGACCTGGTGCTGGCGAAGCGGCGCCCGGAGGACCCGCGCGGGGAACTGGTCTGGCACGACGAGCTGGTCTGGATCGGCGCGGAGCGGCTGCGCCTGGACCCGGACCGGCCGGTTCCGCTGATCGTCTTCCCGCCGCCGGGCATCACCCGCGCCCTCGCCCTGGAGGCCCTGGAACGGCAGGGCCGTCAGTGGCGCATCGCCTGCACCAGCGGCAGCCTCAACGGACTGATCGCCGCGGCCCGGGCGGGACTCGGCGTCATGGCCCACTCCCGCGGCCTCGTCCCACCGGGCCTGACCCGGGTACCGGAGCGGGCGGGGCTGCCGGAACTGGGCAAGGTCGACTTCGTTCTGGTCCACGGCCGGCTCCGGGCCTCCGCCCAAAGCGCGGCCGACGCCCTGGCGGCAGCGATCCTGGCAGCCGGCGACCGCCTGCACCGCCGCTGGACCCCTGCGGCGCGCAGGCGGGCCGGCGGGGACTCGGTCAGCGGACCGGAAGCGGATACGTGAGTTGTTTGATTCGGCGTAGGAATACGGTCGTCTCCACGTGCTGGATGCCCTCCAGGTGGCCGAGGGGGCCGCTGAGGTAGGCGTACAGGGCTGCGGTGCTCTCCGCAAGCGCGGTCGCGACGATGTTGCAGGGACCGGCCGTCGCCGAGGCGTGGGCGATCGGGCGATGGGCGGCCAGGGCCTCGCCGACCGAGTGCAGGGCGGCCGGGGCCGCGGTGATCCACAGCATGGCGGCCACCGGGTGGCCGACGACGGCCGGGTCGCACTCCGAGTCGACGTACACCGCCCCCGAGGCGCGCAGCGCGGCGAGGCGGCGCTTGACCGCGGACTCGGACAGGCCGGTGGCGCGCTGGAGTTCGGGGTAGGTGGCGCGGCCGTCGCGTTCCAGGGCGGCCAGCAGGGGCTCGTCCTCGGCGGTGAGGCGGGCGGGTCCCGGGGCCGGCCCGAGGGGCGGGCGCAGCGCCTCGGTCTCCTCGGCGGTGAGCGCGCCGAGCTTGCTGATCCAGCCCTGGGTGCCGCCGTAGAAGCGGTGCAGCAGCTGGTGGGCGCGGATCTCCACCACGCTGGGGGTGCGCGGGAGCTTGCCGAGCAGCAGGTCGTCGTGGTCGCTCGAACTGCGCGGGCGGGTCAGGCACAGGACCTCGGTGCCACCCGAGGCGAGTCCGACCCAGGAGGTGTCGGGGCGCTTGGCGAGCGCCTCCCCGATGGCGGGGGCGCTGTCGGGCGCGCAGCGCACCCGCAGCATCCACTGGTCCCGCCCCAGCCGGTGCGCGTCCGGCATCACCACCACCCGCAGCCCGCCCTCGGCGCACAGCCGGCGGTAGCGGCGGGCGACGGTCTGGTCGGAGACGCCGAGCACCGAGGCGACCTTGCTGAACGGCGCCCGGCCGTCGATCTCCAGGGCCGTCAGCAGGCGCAGGTCCAGCCCGTCGAGACCGGCCGGCAGCGGAGCGTGGGAATGCGTCTCCATACGACCTCCTGGTGTCGGATTCCGGCGCTCGGGCGCCGATGGCCGCCGTGATCGGCCGGAGTGTCCCATCGTACGGAGACAGACACAGCCATCGCACGAGGAGTTGAGGACATGCGTACTTGGGGGCCGCTGACGGCCGTCTGCCTGGGCACGTTCATGCTGTTGCTGGACGTGACCATCGCGGTGGTCGCACTGCCGGACATGGCGGGCTCGCTGCACGCCTCACTGAGCGACCTGCAGTGGGTGATGGACGGCTACGCGCTCGCGCTGGCCGCGCTGCTGCTCGGGGTGGGCGCCGCGGCCGACATCCTCGGCCGGCGGCGGGTGCACGTCACGGGCGTCGTGGTGTTCGCGACGGCGTCGCTGCTGTGCGGCGTCGCGGGCGGGCCGGGGACGCTGGTCGCGGCGCGCGGGCTGCAGGGCCTGGGCGCGGCGGCGATGCTGGCGACCACGCTGCCGCTGCTCAGCTCGGTGTACCGGGGCAGGCAGCGCTCGGCGGCGCTCGGTGTGTGGGGCGCGGTCAGCGGTGCCGCGGCCGCGGTAGGACCGGTGGTCGGCGGGCTGCTGACGGACGGGCCGGGCTGGCGGTGGATCTTCTTCGTCAACCTGCCGGTGAGTGTGGCCGCGGTGTGGCTGGTGCTGAAGGTCGTACCGGAGTCGCACGGTTCGCGCGAGCGTCGCGTGGACTGGGCGGGCACGGTGACGTTCGCCGCGTTCGCGGGCGCGCTGACGTACGGCGCGGTGCGGGCCGGGCAGCACGGCTGGGGCGAGACGGGCACCGTGCTGGCGTTCGCGGCGGCCGTCGTGGCGCTGGCCTGTTTCGTCGTCGCCGAGCGGCGCGGCGCCGACCCGATGCTGGACCTGCGGCTGTTCGCGAGGCCCGCCTTCTCGGGGGTGATGGCGGGCGCGCTCGCCTTCAACGCCGCCGCGTTCGGCCTGATGGCCTACGACTCGATCTGGCTGCAGTCGCTGCTCGGGATGAGCCCGGTGCGCGGCGGCCTGGTGTTCCTGTGGCTGTCGCTGTCGTCGTTCGTGGTGGCGGCGGCCGGTGGGCGGCTGCTGCACGGGGTGCCGGCCCGGATCACCGTCGGGGGCGGGCTGCTGCTGATCGGTTCGGGGCAGTTCTGCATGACGTCGCTGGACGCGGGGTCGACGGCGTCCGCGCTGGTGCCGGGACTGGTGCTGGTGGGTGTCGGTACGGGCCTGGTGGCGCCGGGGCTGGCGGGCGCCGCGCTGGCCACCGTCCCGCAGGACCGGCACGGGATGGCGGGTGGCGCGGTCAACACCTTCCGCCAGCTGGGCCTGGCGCTCGGCATCGCGGTCTACGGGACCGTGCTGACCTCGCGGATGCAGGACACGCTGCCGCACGGCCCGGCCCACGCGCTGGCGGGCGGCGGGGCGGGGGCGCTGCGCGGCGCGTTCTCCGAGCACGCGCTGCGCACGGCGTTCGCCGCGGGCCTGAACACCGCCGCCGGGGCCGCCGGGGTGACCGCCATGGTCGCCGGGGCGCTGGTGGTCGCCCTGGTCCGGGCGCCGCGGGCGACCTCGGGCACTGTGACGAAACCGGGCCGTGAGACGCTGACGGAGACGACGGGCGCGCCGTCGGCAGGAGGCCGTTGACCTGCGGTCAAGGGCGGTAGCCGGCTCGTACAGATTCCGTGGAGATTACGGGACCGAAACTTACTCAACCGTCAGTTTTCTGTCCGACCCTTCCTGATGTGAGCGCATTTTCCGCCCGGTGGGCGGGGTGTACGTGAGGGTTGTTCCGATTCGGCGCCCCTCCCGCCCCGTCTCCGGGTGGGGTAGCTTTCACGGCGCTTGCGAAGTCTCGAACAGGGAGCGGGGAGTGGGTTTGCGCGAGTTCACCAGCCCGCCGTTGACGCTGCCGCCGACGGTGGGCGGCCTGGCCGACATCGTCTTCGAGCGCGCCCTGGAGGACCCGCTGCACATCTCCCTCGGCCGCAAGGACGACGAGGGCCGATGGCGCGATGTGACGGCGGCGGAGTTCCGGGACGAGGTCCTGGCCCTCGCCAAGGGGCTGCTCGCCCAGGGCATCCGGTTCGGCGACCGGGTCGCGATCATGTCCCGCACCCGCTACGAGTGGACCCTGTTCGACTTCGCGCTGTGGACGATCGGCGCCCAGGTGGTGCCCATCTATCCGACGTCCTCGGCGGAGCAGTGCTTCTGGATGCTGTACGACTCCGAGTGCTCGGCGGCGATCGTGGAGCACGAGGACCACGCCATGACGATCGCCAGCGTCATCGACCGGCTGCCGCAGCTGCACCAGCTGTGGCAGCTCGACATCGGCGCCGTGCAGGAGCTGTACGACGCGGGCGCGCACCTCGACGACGACGTGGTGCACCGCCACCGGCAGGCCGTCACCCCGGCGTCGACCGCGACGATCATCTACACCTCGGGCACCACGGGCCGCCCCAAGGGCTGTGTGATCACCCACAGCAGTTTCATGTGGGAGGCGGACACGGTCGCCGACCGCTGGGAGTCGGTCTTCCACTCCAAGAAGGGCGACGAGGCGGCGACGCTGCTGTTCCTGCCGCTCGCGCACGTCTTCGGGCGCATGGTGGAGGTCGCCGCGATCCGCCGGGGGGTGCGCTTCGGCCACCAGCCGCAGCTGCACGCCGCCGCCCTGCTGCCGGACCTGCAGGCGTTCAGGCCGACGTTCATCCTCGCGGTGCCGTACATCTTCGAGAAGGTCTTCAACGCCTCCCGCCGCAAGGCCGAGAAGGAGGGCAAGGCCGGGCCGTTCGAGAAGGCCGTCGAGATCGCCGTGAAGTACGCCGACGCCGTGGAGGCGAAGGCCTGGGGCATCGGCCCCGGCCCCTCGGCCGGTCTGCGCATGCAGCACCAGCTGTTCGACAAGCTCGTCTACTCCAAGGTGCGCGCGGCGATGGGCGGCCGGATCCGCAACGCCATGTCCGGCGGCTCCGGGATGGACCGCCGGCTGGGCCTGTTCTTCGCGGGCGCGGGCGTGCAGATCTACGAGGGCTACGGCCTGACCGAGTCGACGGCCGCAGCGACCGCCAACCCGCCCGAGCGCACGCGGTACGGCACGGTCGGCCGGCCCGTCCCGGGTGTCACCGTGCACATCGCGGACGACGGGGAGATCTGGCTGCACGGCCCGAACATCTTCCAGGGCTACCTGAACAACCAGAAGGCCACCGACGAGACCCTGCACGACGGCTGGCTCGCCACCGGTGACCTGGGCTCCCTGGACGAGGACGGCTACCTCACCATCACCGGCCGCAAGAAGGAGATCCTCGTCACCTCCGGCGGCAAGAGCGTCTCCCCGGGGGTGCTGGAGGAGCGGGTCCGGGACCATCCGCTGGTCAGCCAGTGCATCGTCGTCGGCAACGACCGCCCCTACATCGCCGCCCTGGTCACCCTCGACCACGAGGCCGTCGAGCACTGGCTGACCATGCGCGGCAAGCCGCGGCTGTCCCCGGCCGAGCTGGTGCGCGACGCCGACCTGGAGACGGAGGTGCGGCGCGCGGTGGTCGCCGCCAACACGCTCGTCTCGCAGGCCGAGTCGATCCGCACGTTCCGGATACTGGCGCAGCCGTTCACCGAGGAGCACGGCCTGCTGACCCCGTCGCTGAAGCTGAAGCGCAAGGCGATCGAGAACGCCTACGCCAACGAGGTCGAGGCGCTGTACCGCGCTTAGGTTTGGTGTCCAGGTCTGGGTCCGCGTCGTCAGGGCACCTTCAAGGTGACGTCACGCACGGGCGCCGCGGTGGATTTCCCGGTCAGGAATGCATCACGGCCCGTGATCGTTGACGATAGGAGTACGACCTGACAGACAACCGTAAGGATCAAGAGCTCGTGAGCAGCAAGGTCCCCCCGATCATCCTCAACAACGGCGTCGAGATGCCCCAGCTGGGCTTCGGCGTCTGGCAGGTGCCGGACGACGAGGCGGAGCGGGCGGTCGCCACCGCGTTGGAGGCCGGGTACCGCAGCATCGACACAGCGGCGATCTACGGCAACGAAGAGGGCACCGGCAAGGCGATCGCGGCCTCCGGCGTCCCGCGCGAGGACATCTTCGTCACCACCAAGCTCTGGAACAGCGAGCACGGATACGACGCGACGCTCGCGGCGTTCGACGTCTCGCTGCGGAAGCTCGGCCTGGAGTACGTCGACCTCTACCTCATCCACTGGCCGACCCCGGCCCGCGACAAGTACGTGGACACGTACAAGGCGTTCGAGAAGCTGCTCGCCGACGGCCGCGTCCGCGCGATCGGCGTGTCCAACTTCGAGCCGGAGCACCTGCGCCGGCTCATCGACGAGACGTCCGTCATCCCGGCGGTGGACCAGATCGAGCTGCACCCGCATCTGCAGCAGCTCGCGGCGCGCGAGTTCCACAAGGAGCAGGGCATCGCCACCGAGGCCTGGTCGCCGCTCGGTTCGGGCAAGGGCCTGCTGGAGGTCCCGGCGATCGTCGCCATCGCGCAGAAGCACGGCCGCACCCCGGCGCAGGTCGTGCTGCGCTGGCACCTGCAGCTGGGCAACGTGGTGATCCCCAAGTCCGTGACGCCGTCCCGGATCAAGGAGAACATCGAGGTGTTCGACTTCAGCCTGGACACCGAGGACCTGGCCGCGATCAGCGCGCTGAACGAGGACCGGCGCCTGGGCCCGGACCCGTCCACCTTCAACGTGGCCTGAGAACGCGTCAGATCCCGCGCGAAGGCCCCCGCCGTGCGGCGGGGGCCTTCGTGTGCGGGGCCGGTCCGCGTCCCGACCGGGTTGCGCCCAGGGTCAGTTGCCGCCCCACACCTCCGCGTGGACGATCTCGAACTCCTCCAGTCCGACCACGGTGACATGCGCCTTGGCCGCCCCCTCCTGCCGGACGGACGCCTGCGACGAGCGCGACGCCGCCAGTGACTCGCGGTCCGCGAACAGGGCGCCGACCAGGCCGCGGCCGCGCGACCGGTCGATGTGCAGGGACGTCCCGGTGAAGCCCGGCAGCGTCTCCAGCCGGGGCGCCACCGAGACCCGGAAGGTGTCGGCCAGCAGATCGGCGTCGGCGGGGTCGAACTCCAGCCGGGTGACGCGCAGTCCGCCGCCGGACACCGGCCTGCCCACCGGGTGGTAGACGGCCACCTCGTAGTTGTCCACCGCGATCGTCGCCGCGAACGGCTCCATCAGCGACGGGCGCCGCTCCCGCATGACCTCGTCGCTGTTGCGCCTGGCCTCCTCGGAGTCCCACCAGCTGACGGCCAGCAGTTTGCCGAGCTCCCGGTCGACGAAGATGCCGGCCCCCCGGTATCCGGGGCGCTCCTGCAGCAGGTCCCGGCCCTGCGCGTTCAGCGCCCTGATGGCGGTGTCCACCTTCGCGGGATCTCCGGTGGCATACACAGTGCGCACGAACATGAGCCTCGCCTCCCAGAAGTAGGGCGAATTTCCGGAATGCTCGTTCCATCCAGTCTTGTCCCGGGCGCGGAGCGGTGCAATCAGGGCGGCCGACAGAAGTCCGGACCAAGGGGGTTGACGAGAGCACGTAAAGCGCGCGACCTTGTACGGCACCTGGTAAGGAAACTTTCCTAACAGAAGGGTCCCCCACAGTGCGCCTACGAACACTGACCCTCGCCGCGGCCTCCGGGGCCGCCCTGCTCGCCGCCGGAGTCCTCCCCGCGAACGCCTCCGGCACCGCCCGACCGGCCACCGCCCGTCCGGCCATCGCCCAGGAGGGATCGGTCAGCGCGGCCGACCTGCTCGCCAAGGTGACGTCCTGCTCACAGATATCGAACGGCAAGTACAAGACCGACGACGAGACCTCGGCCACCGTCCCGGTGTGCGGCAAGAACGGCGCCGTGTTCTGGAAGGCCGACATGGACATCGACTGCGACGGACAGCGCACGTCGAAGTGCAGCGAGAGCACCGACCCCTGGTACCAGGACGACACGGCCTTCCACCAGTCCGACGGCCGGCCGCTGCGCGCGGACTCGCTGCCGTACGTCGTCGTGCCCAGCTCCAGCAGCATCTGGAACTACTCCAGCGCCGGCATCAAGGGCGGCGGCGTGGTCGCCGTGATCTACAACAACAAGGTCGAGTACGCCGTCGTCGGCGACACCGGCCCCACCAAGATCATCGGTGAGGCCTCGTACGCCACGGCGAACGCACTCGGGATCGACCCGGACCCCGAGACAGGCGGCGCCGACTCCGACGTGACCTACATCCTGTTCAAGAACTCCCAGGTGTCCCCCATCGAGAGCCACAGCGCGGCCGTCACGCTGGGGGACAAGCTCGCCAAGCAGTTCCTGCAGAACAACTGACCGGGCCGGACAGCCCGACCGGCCTTCGCGCGGGGTCGGTCGGGCTGTCCGCCGACCGGCGGGCCGGGGCCGGTCCGCCGAGGCCGGTCCGCACCGACGGTGCCGGGCCTCAGGCACTCCGCACCGACGGTGCCGGGACTCAGCCGGTGCGCACCGCCGTGTGCACGGTGTGCGCCGCCAGGACGAACACGTCCGGACGGTGGTGCACGCCCGCCTTGTCGTCGGGGTCCAGGAGGCGGTCCAGGGTGGCGCGGTCGTCGGTGTCGAGACGGTCGCCGAAGGCATCCCGGAACCGGCTCAGAGTGTCGGCGACGTAGGCACGGGCCCGGTCGGAGGCGGGCGCGGGCAGGTCGAGGAGGAAGGTGCGCGTACGGGCGTGGGTCAGCCCCGCGCCGCTCAGCAGCGCCGGCCAGTCCTCCACCTCGTCGACGGAGCCGGGCAGGTCGGCCCGCATCCGCGCGAACCACTCCGCTTCCAGCACGTCCAGGCGCGCCTGCAGCCCGGGGCGGCCGAAGCCGAGGTCGCGCGGCAGGAACCGGGCCGGCAGACCGCCCTCCATGATCGCCAGCGTCCCGCCGGGCGCCAGCCGCTGCGCGAACGCGGCGAGGGCGGCCCGCTGGTCGCCGAGGTGGTGCAGGCTGCGGCCCGCCCACAGCAGATCGGCCGGGTAGTCCAACTCCCCCAGCACTTGCGGCAGTTCACCGGCCAGGGTGTCGAACCGGTCGGCGTGCCCCTGTCGCTCGGCCCGCTCCCGGGCCCGCTCCAGCAGCGGTGCGGAGCCGTCCACGGCCACGACGCGGGCGCCCGGGAAGGTCTCGGCGAACAGGCAGGTGACGACCCCGGGGCCGCTGCCCGCGTCGACGATCAGCCCCGGCTCGGTCACCTCCCTGCCGAGCCAGTTCAGGGCCCGCTCGTACAGCGGCGTGAACAGTTCGGCCTGTGCCTCCAGGTGCGGGGCCATCTCGGCCCAGTCGATGTCGGTGCCGTCACCGTGCGCGTGCCGGTGGCCCTCCTGGTGGTGACCGTGTCCGTGGTGGTGCTCGTGCGCCATGCTCGTCAGCCTCTCGTCCGCGATGCCGCCAGCGTGCTCCGACGCACCGGGCGGGGGCCACTTCTGTTGCCGGGGCGGCAAAAAACCGGGTGCGGTCAGGGCGCCGCTTCTCCCAGGATGGCCCGATGGACGACAGGCTGGTCGAGCGCTTCCTCGCGGACGGTTTCGTAAGGCTTGAGGGGGCGTTCCCGCCCAGGGTGGCCGAGGACTGCGCACGGCTGCTGTGGCGGGAGACGGGGTACGACCCCGAGGACCCGGCCACCTGGAAGGAACCGGTGGTCCGGGTGGCCGGGATGGCCCAGGGGCCGTTCGCCGCGGCCGCCAACTCCCCCGAGCTGCATGAGGCGTTCGACCTGCTGGTGGGCGAGGGCCGGTGGCTGCCCCGCTACTCGCTGGGCACCTTCCCGCTGCGGTTCCCGCACGAACGGGAGCCGGACGACGCGGGCTGGCACATCGAGGGCAGCTACCTCCCGGAAGGGGAGAGCTGGTATTTCGCCAACCTCCGCTCCAGGGACCGCGCCCTGCTGATGCTGTTTTTGTTCAGCGAGGTCACCGAGGCGGATGCCCCCACCCGTATCCGTGTCGGCTCCCACCTCGACGTACCGCCGCTGCTGGAGCCGTACGGCGAGAGGGGCGTCTCGGGTCTCGAGATCGCGCCGAAGCTGGTCGACGCCACCGCCGACCGCCCGCTCGCGTACGCCATCGGCAGCCCCGGCGACGTCTACCTGTGCCACCCCTTCCTGGTCCACGCCGCCCAGCCCCACCACGGCACCCGCCCCCGTTTCATGGCCCAGCCCCCGCTGATGCCGGCGGTGCCCTTCGAACTGGACCGCCCGGACAGCGACTACTCCGCGGTGGAGTACGCGATCCGCCGGGGCCTGACCGACAAGGGGTGACCCCGCGCCCCGAAAGGGGCGCGGGGAACTGCGCGACCAGCCACGACCAGCCCGCGGCAGGGACGAATCCGCGACCTACAACGGCGGGTACGCGTTCTGCATCAGCTGCTGGAACTGCGCCGAGAACCAGTGCCCCGACAGCGGAGCGTTCGGCAGTGCACCCGACAGGTTGTTGCCGTTGCGCGCGTTGCCCGTGTACGTCGGGTCGCACATCCGGTCGAAGCCCTTGCCCTCGTTGTTGGCGATGGCGGTGCTGGAGCCGTCCGACTCACCCGGAGGCTTCATCCACACGTAGGCGTCGATCCCGCTCGCCGGGCTGGCCTGCGGGCGCTCGCCGAGACCGGCGCCGGACTGGTTGCACCAGTTGCCGACGTGGATGCGGCGGTCGTAGCGGCCGCCGTCGACGTAGGTGTCCACGCTGGTCTTCGCGCCGGGACCGGTGGGACGCGCGGAGCCGCCCCAGCCGTTCCTGGAGGTGTCGATCAGCATGCCGATGTTCGAGTTGAAGCCGACGGAGACCAGTTCGTTGCGGAACGCCTGGGCGAACGACAGCTCGTCGACGTACCGGTTCCAGTCCACCCACTTCGACTGGCGCACGGTGGTGCCGTTCACCGTGTCGTCGATGGTGAAGTTGTTCTCCTTCAGGGCGCTGTAGTTGGCCGTGTTGGTGATGAAGCCCTGGACGTCGTCGACCGTCGCACCCTCGCTGGTCGCGGCCTGCTTCATGATGTTGGCGGACGGGGCGAAGTTGTCGTCCCAGCCGAGCCAGCCGTGGTGGCCCGCGTCGAGGTAGTTGTAGACGTTCGGGATCGCGCCGAGCTTGGCCAGCGCGTAGCCGACGCCCTTCACGTAGTTGCCGTTGGCGAGCATGGTGTCGCAGTTCGGGGTGGCGGTGGCGCGGCTGCCGGTGTTGGTGACCAGGTTGGGCAGCGAGTCGATCTCGATCGTGGTGACGATGCGCAGGGAGGCGTACTTGGCGTCCGACAGGATCGCCGCGATCGGGTCGATGAACTGCGTCTTGTACTTGTCGATGTCGGTCGGGCCGAGTTCGCCGTTGGAGGCGAGGGCCGAGCAGTCACGTCCGGGAAGGTCGTAGACGACCAGCTGGACGACTTCCTCGCCGCTGCCCTTCTGCTGGAGGGCCGCGTCGAGGTGGTCGCGCAGGCCCATGCCGCCGTTCACGCCGTTGATGGCGGCAATGCGGTCGAGCCAGACGCCGGTGGGCTGGTTGGAGACGCGGCTGCCGCCCGGTTCGGCGGCGGCCTTCGCCGACCATTCGGGGTTCACGTACACCTTGGCGCCGGCGTAGGGGTTGTCGACACGGCTGCCGGTGCCACCGCCGCCCGTGCCGCCGCCCGTGCCTCCGCCGGTCCCGCCACCCGTTCCTCCGCCGGTCCCGCCACCCGTTCCTCCGCCGCTTCCGTCGTCGACGTTGCAGGTCACGCCGTCGAGGGTGAAGGTCGTCGGCAGCGCGTTGGTGCCGCTGTAGGAGCCGTTGAAGCCGAAGCTGACCGAACCGCCGGTGGCCAGCGTGCCGTTGTAGGTCTCGTAGGCGGCGGTGACGGCGGCACCGCTCTGGCTGACCTTGGCGTTCCAGTAGCTGGTGACCTTCTGGTTGCCGGCGTAGGACCACTTCAGCGACCAACTGCTCTTGGCGGCACTGTTGTTGGTCACGGTCACCGCGGCGGTGAAGCCGGTGTCCCACTGGTTCTGCACCTTGTAGTCGACGGTGCAGGGGACGGACTGGAGTCCGATGTCCCCGGGGACGACGGCGGTCGCGGTCCCGGCGGTCCCGGCGACCAGCGCCAGGGCGGCGAGTATCGCTGTTCTGGTACGACTCATGAGTGCGGGTTTCCCTCTCCGATACGGGGGTTACGGGTTGACCGCGCGCAGGTGGTCGCGCAGCCCGATGCCGTACGACGTGGGGGTTCCGTCGTAGTCAGAGATGAGCGAGGGACCGGAGGAGCAGTCCCAGGTGTTCCAGGTCCAGCCCAGGTAGGACAGGCTGTGGTCGTCGAACCACTTCATGACCCGGTCGATGAACCCGTGCGAGCAGGTGTTCTCGCCGATCTCCCCTGCCACCAGCGGCACTTGGGCCGCGACGGGGGCGAGGGTGGAGTTCCAGCAGCTCTCGCTCGCACAGGAGTTGAAGTTGTACCCGTGGTAGGCGGCGACGAGGTTGCCCGCCGGATCACTGGGCTTGTACGTCAGCCACTGGCTCAGGTCGTTCGAGTAGGCCAGGCCGCCCGCGAGGACGACGTTCCCGGCGCCGGTGGCGCGTACCGCGTCGACGAGGTCCTGCATGCCGGCGACCTGGTACCCGATGCCGGGGCAGGTGCCGCCGTCCCGCCAGCACTGCCACGCCTGGGTGGTCGTGGAGGTGGCGCGGTCCGGGTAGGGCTCGTTGAACAGGTCGAAGGCGACGGCCCGGTCGCCCTTGAAGGTGTTCGCCACCGAGGTCCAGAAGGACGGCGTGTACTGCGCGTCCGGCATCGGCTTCTGGCAGGTGGCGTGGACGTCGGAGCAGCCGGCGGAGTCGCCGGTGTACTGGCCGTAGGTCCAGTGCAGTTCGACGATCGGGGTCATGCCGTGCGCCTCGACGCGCGCCACCAGGTCCTTGACGGCGTTGATGTAGTTGGCGCCGCCGTACTCGGACTTGATGTCGGAAAGCCCCAGCCAGCACTCCTCGTTGAGCGGGATGCGGACCGCGTTCGCCTTCCAGTCGGCGATCGCCTCGATCGCCGCGTCGTCGACCGGACCGTCCCAGATGCCACGGCCCTGGACGCACATGAACTCGCCGCCGGAGCGGTTCACGCCGAGCAGCCGGCGCGTGGCGCCCGAGGCGTCCACGAGCCTGTTGCCCGAGACGTGCAGCGCGGGTGCCGTGCCCGCCGCCGGAGGCTTTGTCGGGGGATCCGTCGGGGTGGGTGACGGCTCCGGATCGACGTTGCACAAGGTGCCGTTCAGCGTGAACGACGTCGGTGCGGCGTTGCTCCCCGAGGCCGGCCGGGAGGCGAGGAACCCGGCGCTGACGCTCGCGCCGGCGGCCGGCGTGCCGTTCCAGCTCTCGTTGGCGGCCGTCACCGTCGTGCCGGACTGGGACCACTTGGCGTTCCAGCCCTGGGTGACCTTCTGGCCGTCGGCGAGATCGAAGCTCAGGTTCCAGCTGCTCAGGGCGGCCGTGTTGTTCGTGAACGTCACGGCACCCTGGAAGCCGGTGTCCCACTGGCCGGTGACCGAGTACTCCACCGAGCAGGCGGGCGTGGCTCCCTGCGCCGTCACCGCCGGAATGGTCATGCTCCCGACAAGAGCGACCGCGCCGGCAGCGGCTAAAAGTACTGAACGCGGGGGGTGTCGCATGAGCGACTCCTTGCAGCTCAGGCGCGTCGTGACGGACGCGTCGACTGATGGAACCGCTCCCACTGGTGTCAACGAAGCTAGCGCCAAGTGACAGCGATGGACAGAGGGGTCGCGAAGTTTCCTGACTTTCCCTCAGCTGAAAGGCGGTCGAATCATTTCGACTCTTCAAGCACCTTGACCGCTCCCACCCTCATCCCCACTATGGGAGCGCTCCCACTGGTTCAAGGCTTGTTGCTCCTCCCCCACCTTCGCTCGAGCCGCAAGGAGGAACCAGCACCATGTATCCAAGACGCAGACGCCGCGGGACGCGGCGGCTGTGGACCGCTGCCATGGCGGCCCTCGCGCTTCCGCTCACCATGCTCGGCACCGGCACGACTCCCGCCCACGCGGCGGCACTTCAGTGCAGTGTCGACTACAAGACGAACGACTGGGGCTCCGGCTTCACCGCGGACCTGACGATCACCAACCGCGGCACGGACACCATCGACGGCTGGACGCTGACCTACAGCTACTCGGGCAACCAGAAGCTGAGCAACGGCTGGAACGGCACCTGGTCGCAGTCCGGCTCCGCGATCACCGTGCGGGACGCGGGCTACAACGGGAAGATCGCCGCGAACGCGGCCGTCTCCACCGGCGCGCAGTTCACCTACAGCGGCACCAACACCGCTCCCACGAACTTCGCGGTCAACGGCACCACCTGCGCCGGCGCGCACCAGCCGCCGGTCACCGTGCTGACCAGCCCCTCGGCCGGCGCGGTCTACACACAGGGCACCGCCGTGCCGCTGGCGGCCACCGCGGCCGCCGCGGACAACGCGACCATCAGCAAGGTCGAGTTCTACGACGACACGACCCTGCTGGGCACGGACACCAGCGCGCCGTACACCCTGTCGGCCTCCGGGCTCGCGGTGGGCAGCCACTCCCTGGTGGCGAAGGCGTACGACAGCCTCGGCGCCTCCGCCGAGTCGACGCCGGTCGGCATCACCGTCGCCTCCGGGCCGGCCGTGGTCGCCTCGCCCACCCAACTGGGCGTGCAGCAGGGCAAGTCGGGCACGTACGCGGTGAAGCTGTCGTCGCAGCCCTCGTCGAACGTGACGGTGACGACGGCCCGCGCGAGCGGCAACTCCGGTCTGTCGGTGACGGGCGGGGCGAGCCTGACCTTCACCCCGTCCAACTGGAGCACCGCGCAGAACGTGACCGTCACCGCCGACTCCTCCGGCACCGGTGCCGCGTCCTTCGAGTCGTCGGCCACCGGGTTCACCAAGGCGACGGTCACGGTGACCGAGCTGGCGGCGTCGAAGGCGTACGACGCCCGCTTCCTGGATCTCTACGGGAAGATCACCAACCCGGCGAACGGCTACTTCTCGCCCGACGGCATCCCCTACCACTCGGTGGAGACGCTGATCGTCGAGGCGCCGGACCAGGGGCACGAGACCACGTCGGAGGCCTACAGCTATCTGCTGTGGCTGCAGGCGATGTACGGCAAGGTCACCGGTGACTGGTCCAAGTTCAACGGCGCGTGGGGCCTGATGGAGAAGTACATGATCCCCACCCACGCCGACCAGCCCACCAACTCCTTCTACAACGCCTCGAAGCCGGCCACCTACGCTCCCGAGCTGGACACGCCCAACGAGTACCCGGCGAAGCTGGACACCTCCGTGTCCGTGGGTTCGGACCCGATCGCGGGCGAGCTGAAGAGCACCTACGGCACGTCCGACGTCTACGGCATGCACTGGCTCGAGGACGTCGACAACGTCTACGGCTACGGCGACACGCCCGGCGGCACCTGCGAGGGCGGTCCGACGGCGAAGGGACCGTCGTACATCAACACCTTCCAGCGCGGTGCGCAGGAGTCGGTGTGGGAGACGGTGCCGCAGCCGACGTGCGACGCCTTCAAGTACGGCGGCAGCAACGGCTACCTGGACCTGTTCACCGGCGACTCGTCCTACTCGAAGCAGTGGAAGTACACCGACGCCCCGGACGCCGACGCGCGTGCGGTGCAGGCCGCGTACTGGGCGGACGTGTGGGCCAAGCAGCAGGGCAAAGGCAGCGACGTCTCCGCGACCGTGGGCAAGGCCGCGAAGATGGGCGACTACCTGCGCTACGCCATGTACGACAAGTACTTCAAGAAGATCGGCAACTGCGTGGGCCCGTCCACCTGTGCGGCCGGCACCGGCAAGGACGCCTCGCACTACCTGCTGTCCTGGTACTACGCGTGGGGCGGCGCGACCGACACCAACGCCGGCTGGGCCTGGCGGATCGGGTCGAGCCATGTGCACGGCGGCTACCAGAACCCGCTGGCCGCCTACGCGCTGAGCTCCTACGCCGACCTGGAGCCCAAGTCGGCCACCGGCACCTCGGACTGGGCCAAGTCGCTGCAACGGCAGCTGGAGTTCTACCAGTGGCTGCAGTCGTCCGAGGGCGCCATCGCGGGCGGCGCGACGAACAGCTGGGCAGGCCGGTACGCGACGCCGCCGTCCGGTACGTCGACCTTCTACGGCATGTACTACGACCAGCAGCCCGTGTACCACGACCCGCCGTCCAACCAGTGGTTCGGCTTCCAGGCGTGGTCCATGGAACGCGTCGCCGAGTACTACCAGCAGACGGGGAACGCGCAGGCCAAGGCGATCCTCGACAAGTGGGTCAAGTGGGCGCTGTCCAAGACCACGATCAACCCGGACGGCACCTACCAGATCCCGTCGACGCTGCAGTGGTCGGGCCAGCCCGACACCTGGAACGCCTCCAGTCCCGGCTCCAACAGCGGGCTGCACGTCACCGTCGCCGACTACACCAACGACGTCGGTGTGGCGGCCGCGTACGCCAAGACCCTGACGTACTACGGCGCCAAGTCCGGTGACGCGAACGCCAAGTCGACGGCGAAGGCGCTCCTCGACGGCATGTGGGGCAACTACCAGGACAGCCTGGGCATCGCCGTCCCGGAGACCAGGGCCGACTACAACCGCTTCGACGACGGCGTGTACGTCCCGAGCGGCTACAGCGGCAAGATGCCGAACGGCGACGCGATCAACTCCTCGTCGACGTTCATCTCGCTCAGGTCCTTCTACAAGAACGACCCGGCCTGGTCGAAGATCGAGGCGTACCTCAAGGGCGGCGCCGCGCCCTCGTTCACGTACCACCGGTTCTGGGCCCAGGCGGACATCGCCCTGGCCATGGGTTCGTACGCGGAGCTTCTCGAATAGTCCCCGCCGGGCGCTCCGCGGGTTGGGCGGTGTGCGACTGCGGGCCCGCTGTGGCTGGTCGCGCAGTTCCCCGCGCCCCTTTCAGGGGCGTGGGGGCACCGTCCCTCTCTCGGCAGCCGCCTGAAGGCTTCGCGTGCGTGGCTCCGTCACCTGACGACGGAGCCGTCCCGCCGGGCGGCCCCCACCCGCACTGGGGGCCGCCCGGCGACTCTCGCGCGATCTAGAAAGCGCTTACCACTCCTCCTTCCGAAACCCCCACCCGGAAAGGACCCCCCGTGCGAAGAACCCGCATCCTCACGGCCGTGCTCGCGCTCGCGGCCGGCCTGCTCGCCGGAACCCCGCCCGCACTCGCCGCCGGACACACAGCCAAGGCCACGCTCGCCGCCGACACCTACACCTGGAAGAACGCCCGCATCGACGGTGGCGGCTTCGTTCCGGGGATCGTCTTCAACCGCACCGAGAAGAACCTCGCCTACGCGCGCACGGACATCGGCGGCGCCTACCGCTGGCAGCAGTCGACGAAGACCTGGACGCCGTTGCTGGACTCGGTCGGCTGGAACGAGTGGGGGCACACCGGCGTGGTCAGCCTCGCCTCCGACTCCGTGGACCCGGACAAGGTGTACGCGGCCGTGGGGACGTACACCAACAGCTGGGACCCGACGAACGGCGCCGTGCTCAGGTCCGCCGACCGGGGCGCGAGCTGGCAGAAGACCGACCTGCCCTTCAAGCTGGGCGGCAACATGCCCGGCCGCGGCATGGGCGAGCGGCTGGCGATCGACCCCAACAAGGACAGCGTGCTGTACCTGGGCGCGCCCAGCGGCAAGGGCCTGTGGCGGTCGACGGACTCCGGGGTGACCTGGTCACAGGTGACGAACTTCCCGAACGTCGGCAACTACCAGCAGGACCCGAACGACACGACGGGGTACGCGAGCGACAACCAGGGCATCGTCTGGGTCACCTTCGACGAGTCCACCGGCACCTCCGGCAGCGCCACGAAGACGATCTACGTCGGGGTCGCCGACAAGGACAACGCGGTGTACCGCTCGACGGACGCGGGCGCCACCTGGACCCGGCTCGCGGGCCAGCCGACGGGCCATCTCGCCCACAAGGGGGTCCTCGACGCCGAGAACGGCTACCTGTACCTCGCCTACAGCGACAAGGGCGGGCCGTACGACGGCGGCAAGGGGCAGGTGTGGCGCTATGCCACGGCGAGCGGCACCTGGACGAACATCAGCCCGGTCGCCGAGGCCGACACCTACTACGGCTTCAGCGGGCTGACCGTCGACCGCCGGCACCCCGGCACGGTGATGACGACGGCGTACAGCTCCTGGTGGCCGGACACGCAGATCTTCCGGTCGACGGACAGCGGGGCGACCTGGACGAAGGCGTGGGACTACACGTCGTATCCCGACCGCGCCGACCGCTACACGATCGACGTCTCGTCCTCGCCGTGGCTGACCTTCGGCGCCCACCCGTCCCCGCCCGAACAGAGCCCGAAACTGGGCTGGATGACGGAGTCGCTGGAGATCGACCCGTTCGACTCGAACCGGATGATGTACGGCACGGGCGCGACGCTGTACGGCACCGAGAACCTCACCCAGTGGGACAGCGGCGGCCAGTTCACCGTGAAGCCCATGGTGCAGGGCCTGGAGGAGACGGCCGTGAACGACCTGGCGTCCCCGCCCAGCGGTGCGCCGCTGCTCAGCGCCCTGGGCGACATCGGCGGCTTCCGGCACACGGACCTGACCAAGGTCCCGTCGATGATGTTCACCTCGCCGACCTTCACGACGACCACCAGCCTCGACTTCGCCGAGACGGACCCGAACACCGTGGTGCGGGTGGGCGATCTGGACTCCGGCCCGCACATCGCGTTCTCGACGGACAACGGCGCCAACTGGTTCGCCGGGACCGACCCTTCGGGCGTCAGCGGCGGCGGGACGGTGGCCGCGGCCTCCGACGGCAGCCGGTTCGTGTGGAGCCCCGCGGGCACCGGCGTGCAGTACACGACCGGTTTCGGCTCCTCGTGGCAGGCGTCGAGCGGAATCCCGACGGGGGCGGTCGTCGAGTCCGACCGCGTGGACCCCAAGACCTTCTACGGCTTCAAGTCCGGCAAGTTCTACGTCAGTTCGGACGGCGGCGCGACCTTCACCGCGTCGTCGGCGAGCGGCCTGCCCAGCGGTGACAGCGTGCGCTTCAAGGCGCTGCCCGGCACCAAGGGCGACGTCTGGCTCGCGGGCGGCGCCTCCGACGGCGCGTACGGCCTGTGGCACTCCACCGACGGCGGGGCGAGCTTCACCAGGCTGCCGAACGTCGAGCAGGCCGACACGATCGGCTTCGGCAAGGCGGCGCCGGGAGCCGCGTACCAGACCCTCTACACCAGCGCGAAGATCGGTGGTGTGCGCGGCATCTTCCGCTCCACCGACCAGGGCGCGACCTGGACCCGCATCAACGACGACGCCCACCAGTGGGGTTGGACGGGCGGGGCCATCACCGGTGATCCGCGGGTCTACGGCCGGGTGTACGTCTCGACCAACGGCCGGGGTGTCGTCTACGGCGACACCTCCGACACCGGCGGAGGGGACGGCGGCGGTGGCACGGACCCGTCGCCGACGCCCACCGGCGCCTGCACCGTCACGTACCGCATCACCAACCAGTGGGCGGACGGCTTCCAGGCGGACGTGCGGCTCGACAACACCGGGTCGACCGCCTGGACGGGCTGGTCGCTGGGGTGGTCCTTCGCGAACGGCCAGAAGATCGGCCAGTTGTGGAACGCCGACTTCACCCAGTCCGGCGCGGCGGTGACCGCGAAGAACGTCGGCTGGAACGGGAACGTGGCGGCGGGCTCGTCCGTGAGCTTCGGCTTCACGGGAACCTGGTCGGGCTCGAATGCGAAACCGACGTCGTTCCAGCTGGGCGGCCAGACCTGCACGGTCGCCTAGTCGCCGCCGTCCGGGTCCGGGTTGCCGTACATTCCGGCCAGTTCGGCGACCGTGCGGGCGATGCTCAGCCGCAGGCCGGAGGGTTCCAGGACCTCGATCCGCGACCCCAGGCGCAGGAACTCGCCATGCGCCTGCGCCACCGACTCGATGGGCACCCGGGCGACCGTCCAGCCGTCGGCGTCGGTGCCGAGGCCGACCGCCCTGGGCAGCCGCACGTCCGGCGCCAGCCGTACGACCGCCTCGCCCCGGTACAGCCGGTCGTGGAAGTCGCGCTGGTAGGCCGCCCAGTACGCGGCCAGGTCGAAGTCGGACGGCCGGGTGAACTCCTCGCCCGGGTCGGCGAGCCGCAGGATCTGGTCGACGCGGAAGGTGCGCGGTCCGGGGCCCGCGACGACGTACCAGCGCCCCGCCTTGAGGACCAGCCCGTACGGCTCCAACCGGCGCTCCACGTCGGTGGGTTCGGCCCAGCGGCGGTACAGCACGTGCAGCACGCGGCTGTGCCACACCGCGTCGGCGACCGCCGTGAGGTACGGCGTCTCCTCCGCGTCCGCGTACCAGCCGGGGGCGTCCAGGTGGAAGCGCCCGCTGATCCGGTCGGCGTGGGCGCGCAGCTCGGCGGGCAGGGCGGCGCGCACCTTGAGCTGGGCGGCGGCCAGGACGGTGCCGAGCCCCAGCTCGGCCGCCGGGCCGGGGGCGCCGGCGAGGAACAGGGCCTCGGCCTCGTCGGTGGTGAGGCCGGTCAGGCGGGTGCGGTAGCCGTCCAGCAGGCGGTAGCCGCCGGCGTGGCCCGCGTCGCCGTAGAGCGGGACGCCCGCCGCGCCCAGCGCCTCCACGTCCCGGTAGACCGTGCGGACGGAGACCTCCAGCTCCTCGGCGAGCTGGGCGGCGGTCATCCGGCCCCGGGTCTGCAGCAGCAGGAGGATCGAGACGAGACGGCTGGACTTCACTGACACATGGTGTCAGTGAAGCGGCCCTAGCGTCACCTCATGCCGTTCACGGAGAAACTGCTGACCGTGCCGCCGCCGATCGAGGTGGCCGGCCGGCACGTCAAGCGCTACCACGTCACCGCCGACCCGGCGGGCATCGCGCCCGACGTGGAGAAGGCGGCGTACGCGATCCTGCCCGACATGCTGCCGGAGCCGGACGGGACGCCGCCGGTGTCGTTCGTCGTCGTTCACCGGGGAAACGACGACGGCGCCTACGTCAACGTCTACAGCTGGGTGTGGGACAACGTCCTGCACTACGCGAACGCGGCCGCCGGCCAGCCGGTCCTCGGCTGCCCCGACCGGGACCCCACCCATTTCGTCCGGCCCGAACTGCCCTGGATCGGCTGCGTCTTCGAGCTGCCGCCGATCCAGCACGAGCGGGACGCCTGGGTGCGGCACATGCTCGTGCCCGAAGTCCCGGACCTGGCCGCCTACTTGTCCGACACCCTGCCCGAAGGAACCACGGGAGACCGCACATGAGCAGTCCGCACGACTTCGACTTCCTGCACGGAGCGTGGGAGGTGGCCCACCGCCGCCGCGCCGACTTCCTCGACCCGGACAGCGGCTGGGTGGAGTTCGCGTCCACCAGCCGGTGCTTTCCGCTGTTCGACGGCGCCGCGAACCTCGACGAGATCGACCTGCCGCACCTGGGCGCGAAGGGGCTGACCCTGCGGCTGTTCGACCCGGAGCGCGCGGAGTGGTCGCTGAACTGGTCCTCCAGCCGCACCGGCACGCTGTTCCCGCCGGTCTTCGGCCGCTTCGAGGGTGATCGCGGGGAGTTCTACGGCGACGACACGCACGACGGCAAGGACGTGCGCGTGCGGTTCGTCTGGTCGGGCGTCTCCCCCGCCGCGGCCCGCTGGGAGCAGGCGTTCTCCGTCGACGGCGGGGAGAGCTGGCTGACCAACTGGACGATGGACTTCAGCCGGCCTTCCTGAAGCTCCGCAGGTGGAAGACAGGATCGGGGCGGGGCCGGTCCTGGTCGGGGAGCCCCGCGAGACGGTCGGCGAACCGCTCGGCGAGCGGTTCGCCCGGTGGCAGGGTGACGAACCAGCCGCGCCGCAGGTCGGCGACGGTGCGGCGGGGGCTGCGCCCCTGCCCGTGCCCCTGGAAGCGGGCCTGCCCGGCCGGGAACAGGCCCTGGTCCGCGGCGTACCGGGTGACGAGGTCGGCGGGGTCGCGGGGCGCGCTGCGCGGCCGCTCGGCGAGCACGGCGTCGATGTCGCTGCCGACGTTGTGGGAGGCGGCCTTGTCGACGGTGGTGACGTACACCCCGCCGGGTCTGAGGACCCGGGCGCACTCGGCGACGACGGCGCGCACGTCCTGCGGCCCGTCCAGCAGGTGCAGCAGCCACACGCTGCTGACCGCGTCGAACGTGGCGTCCGGGAACGGCAGGGCACGGCTGTCGGCGAGGGCGATCGCGCCGGGCAGCCGGGCGGCGGCCATACGGGCCATGCCGGGCGTCAGGTCGACGCCGGTCACCCGGGCCGCGGGCCGCGCGGCCGCGAGCCGGCGGGTGACGATGCCGGTGCCGCAGCCGACGTCGAGGAGGCGTCCCACGGTGGCCGGGACCAGGCCCAGCACGGCGGCCGCCGCGGCCGCGGCCCTCGCCTCGCCGCCGCGTCTCCGGTCGTAGGCGCCGGCTTCCTTGTCGTAGTCGAGCACGTGCGTCAGCGTGCCCCGTGGCCGGCCGCGAGCTCCTCGACCCTGCTCGCGAGGCCGAAGTCGAGCTCGGTGATCCGGCCGCCCGCGCTGTGGGTGTTCACCGACAGGGAGACGGTGTTGTAGCCGAGGGTGAGGTCGGAGTGGTGGTCGAGCTCCTCCTGGACCCGGGCGATGTGCACGACCATCGCGGTGGCCGCGAAGTGCGAGGCGAGCCGGTAGGAGCGGGTGAGCCGGTCGTCCTCGGCCGACCAGCCCGGCAGCTCGGCCAGCCGGTCCTCGATCTCCTTCTGGGACAGCGGTTCCACGGGCATGGCCGCGCTCCTTCCTCGGCTGCGAATGCCTCTTCAGCCTCCCACAGCCCGGTGACTGCGGTCCTGGTCAGAGGGTTCCCGGGGGTGGCGCGAGGACACCTCGCGGGCGGCGTTCCTCGACTACGGTCGTACACATGACCACTGCCGTGACCGGAACCATCGCCTCCGCGACCGCTCCCGCCGAGAAGGGCGTCGGCCCGCTGCTGCGTGCCTGGCGGGAGCGGCGCCGGGTGAGCCAGCTGGAGCTGGCCCTGCGCGCCGACTCCTCGGCCCGGCACATCAGCTTCGTCGAGACGGGCCGTTCCCGGCCGAGCGAGGAGATGGTGCTGAGGCTGGCCGAGCACCTGGACGTGCCCGTCCGGGAGCGCAACGCCCTGCTGCTCGCGGCCGGTTACGCCCCGCGCTACCCGGAGACCCCGCTGGACGATCCGGCGCTGGGCGCCCTGCGCGAGGGCATCGAGCGGCTCATCCAGGGCTACGACCCCTATCCGGCGTTCGTGGTCGACGCGACGTACGACGTGGTCGCGGCCAACCGCGGCATCATGACGCTGCTGGACGGGCTCCCGGAGTCCCTGCTGAAGCCGCCGCTGAACGCCATGCGGCTGACCCTGCACCCGCAGGGCCTGGCGCCCCGCATCCTCAACCTGCCCGAGTGGCGCGGCCACCTGCTGGCCCAGATGGAGCGGCAGATCGCCCTGCACCGCTCGGCACCGCTGCGGCGGCTGTACGAGGAGGTCGTGGCCTACCCGGTCCCGGAGAGCGATCCCCGCGGCGAACCGGCCGAGCCCGTGCCGTACTTCGCGCTGCCGATGCGGATCGAGCACGACGGCCGGACGCTGTCGTTCATCTCCTCCATCTCGACCTTCAACACGCCCATGGACGTCACCGTGGCCGAACTGGCCATCGAGACGCTGCTCCCGGCCGACCCGGCGACGGCGAAGTACCTGCGGTCGCTGATCTCCTGACACCCGCCCGAGGCGGCCGGCCGGCGCCCGTTCGGCACACGTGGCAAGCGCCTCACCGCCGACCCCGTGAGACTGACCCCGGAACATGACACACTGCTTCGCGCGGACTTCGGCGCGTAGGGGAGGCGTGGCGTGAGTGAGCGGCGGCCCGCGCCCACTGTGGGCCAGGTGGTGCTGGGCAAGCGGTTGCAGGAGCTGCGGGAAGCGGCGGGGTTCAAGCGCGAGGAGGCCGCGCGCGTGCTGCGCGTGGCGCCGGCGACCGTACGGCGGATCGAGATGGCCGAGGTCGCGCTGAAGATCCCGTACGTCCAGGTGCTGCTGACCACGTACGGCGTGCCGGACGAGGAGGCGGCCGCGTTCGTCGCGCTGGCCGAGGAGGCGAACCAGCCGGGCTGGTGGCAGCGCTTCCACGACGTGCTGCCGGACTGGTTCAGCCTGTACGTCAGCCTGGAGGGCGCCGCCCGGATCATCCGCTCCTACGAGCCGCACTTCGTGCCCGGCCTGCTGCAGACCGAGGAGTACGCGCGCGCCGTCATGGAGGCGGGAACGGTCGGCCAGACCGGCCCGGAGACCATCGACCGGCACGTGTCGCTGCGCATGGCCCGGCAGAAGCTGCTGGACCGCCCGGACCCGCCCCACCTGTGGGTGGTCATGGACGAGACGGTGCTCAAGCGCCCGGTGAGCATTCGCGGCGAGGTCATGCGGGAGCAGCTGGACAAGCTCCTGGAGTTCGCCGAGCGCGACCGGATCACGCTGCAGGTCGCCGAGTTCGAGGACGGCCCGCACCCGGGGACGTACGCGCCCTTCACGCTGTTCCGGTTCGCCGAGCCCGAACTGCCCGACATGGTCTTCACCGAGTACCTGACGGGCGCCCTCTACCTCGACTCGCGGGGCGAGGTCTCCGCGCACCTCGAGGTCCTGGACCACATGACGGCGCGCGCCGCCTCGGCCCAGCGCACGAAGAAGCTGCTGCGGGAGTACCGCGAGACCTTCTGAGCCCGCCGCCGGACTCCCTCCCGCACGGCACGCACGGCACCCTTCCCACCCCGAGGAGACGACACCGCATGACCGGATCCGACGCCTTACCGCAGATCGACACCAGCCGCCCGCACCCCGCCCGCGTGTACGACTGGTGGCTGGGCGGCAAGGACAACTATCCGGTGGACGAGGAGCTGGCCCGCAACATCCTGGCCGTCGACGGCACCGCGGTGCGCGGGGCGCGCGCCAACCGCCGCTTCATGCACCGGGCGGTGCGGGCCGCCGCGGGGGCCGGGGTCCGCCAGTTCCTCGACATCGGCACCGGCATCCCCACCGAGCCCAACCTGCACCAGGTGGCGCAGGAGGCGGCGCCGGACGCGAAGGTGGTGTACGCGGACAACGATCCGATCGTGCTCCGGCACGCGGAGGCCCTGCTCAGCGGCTCGCCCGAGGGCAGCACCCAGTACGTGCACGCCGACGTCCGCGACCCGGACACCATCCTGCGGCTGGCCGCCGAGTCCCTGGACCTGGCGCAGCCGGTCTCGCTGTCCCTGATCGCGCTCACCCACTACCTGGGCGACGAGGAGGACGACGTCCACGGCCTCGTCGGGCGGTACGTCGAGGCGCTCGCCCCCGGCAGCTTCCTGATCCTCTCACAGGTCACCCAGGACCTCAGCCCCGAGGGGGTGGCCAGGGCCGCGGGGCTGTTCCGCAGGAGCGGCACGCCGTTCCACCCGCGCACGCTGCCCGAGTTCTACCGCTTCTTCGAGGGCCTGGAGCTGCTCGGCCCCGGCGTGATCCCCGTGCACGGCTGGCGGCCGGAGCCGGTGGACGTGGAGGCGCAGGAAGAGGGCGTCGTCCCGGTGTACGCGGGGGTGGCCCGCAAGCCGGGCGCCTGACGCCCCGGCCGTACACCCGTACGGATCTCTGGACGGGTGCGTTCCCCCGCCCGCCCCTAGCGTCGAAGCACGGGGCGAGCGAGGGAGCGAGGGACGTGGCCGACACGCGGATACCGGCAAGGAGGTCCGATGCCCTCTGACGCGGTCCTTCATCAGGCGGCAGCGCTCTGCCTGACCTACCCGGACGACGACTTCCGCGCGCGGCTGCCGCTGCTGCGCGAAGCCGCCCCGCAGCTGCGGGAGTTCACCGACCACGCGGCGGTCACGCCGGCTTTGGAGCTGGCCGCGCACTACGTCCGGGTCTTCGACTCCGGCGACCGGTGCAGCCTCCGGCTGAGCCGGTGGCAGGACGCGGACACGCGGCGGCGCGGGATGACGCCCGCCCGCTTCGGGGACGTCTACCGCGCCGCCGGACTGGAGATGACCGACGGCGAACCGCCCGACTTCCTGCCCGCGGTCCTGGAGTTCACGGCCCGCACCGGCGACACGGGCCTGCTCGCCGGGCACCGCGCCGGCCTGGAACGGCTGCGCACGGCGCTGACCGACCTCGGCACGCCGTACGCGACCGTCCTGACGGCCGTGTGCGCGACCCTGCCGGCCCCGGGCTCCGCAACGACCGGGGCGACGGCTGGGACGACGCCGGTTGCAGGGACACGGGGAACGGCGCGGCCGGCCACATCGGACCCGCGGCCGCCCGACGACGGGCCCCGGCACCCCTCCGGGCGCTAAGCCGCGCCTCCCTTCGTGTCCTTCTCGTCGTCGACGATCTCCGCGTCCACCACGCCCTCTTCCTCGGGGCCCGCCTGTTCGTGGGCCGTGCTCTGCTCGCCGCCCGAGCCGCCGGCGCCGGCGGCGTTCGCGTACATCGCCTGGCCCATCTTCTGGCTGACGGTGGCGAGCTTCTCGACGCCCGTGCGCAGTTCGCCGGTCTCGGCGTTCCGCTCCAGGAGCCCCTTCAGCTCCGTGGTGGCCTCCTGCACCTCGGACTTGGTGTCGGCGGGGATGCGGTCCTCGTTGTCCCGGATGAACTTCTCGGTCTGGTAGACGAGTTGCTCGGCCTGGTTGCGGGTCTCGGCGGCCTCCCGCCGCTTGCGGTCCTCCTCGGCGTACTGCTCGGCCTCCCGCATCATGCGGTCGATGTCGTCCTTGGGCAGCGCACTGCCGCCGGTCACCGTCATCTTCTGCTCGCGGCCGGTGGCCAGGTCCTTGGCGGAGACGTGCATGATGCCGTTGGCGTCGATGTCGAAGGCCACCTCGATCTGCGGCACGCCCCGCGGGGCCGGCGGCAGACCGGTGAGGTCGAAGACGCCCAGCTTCTTGTTGTACGCGGCGATCTCCCGCTCGCCCTGGTACACCTGGATGCCCACCGAGGGCTGGTTGTCGGTGGCCGTCGTGAAGATCTCCGAACGCCGGGTCGGGATCGTGGTGTTGCGCTCGATCAGCTTGGTCATGATGCCGCCCTTGGTCTCGATGCCGAGGGACAGCGGGGTGACGTCGAGCAGCAGGACGTCCTTGACGTCGCCGCGGATGACACCGGCCTGCAGGGCGGCGCCGACGGCCACGACCTCGTCGGGGTTGACGCCCTTGTGCGGGTCCTTGCCGGTGAGTTCCTTCACCAGGTCGGTGACGGCCGGCATGCGCGTCGAGCCGCCGACCAGGATGACGTGGTCGACCGCGGACAGCTTGATGCCCGCGTCCTTGACCGCCTGGTGGAAGGGGGTCTTGCAGCGGTCGAGGAGATCGGCGGTGAGCTCCTGGAACTGCGCGCGGGTCATCTTCTCGTCGAGGTGCAGCGGCCCCTCGGCGGAGGCGGTGATGTAGGGCAGGTTGATCGTGGTCTCCGAGGAGCTGGACAGCTCGATCTTGGCCTTCTCGGCGCCCTCCCGCAGCCGCTGCAGGGCCATCTTGTCCTTGCCGAGGTCGATGCCGTACTGCCCCTGGAACCGCTTGACCAGGTGTTCGACGATCCGCTGGTCCCAGTCGTCGCCGCCGAGGTGGGTGTCGCCGTTGGTGGCCTTGACCTCGATGACCCCGTCCCCGATCTCCAGCAGCGACACGTCGAAGGTGCCGCCGCCGAGGTCGAAGACCAGGACGGTCTGCTCCTCGCCCCGGTCGAGGCCGTAGGCGAGGGCCGCGGCCGTCGGCTCGTTGATGATCCGCAGGACCTTCAGGCCCGCGATCTCCCCGGCCTCCTTGGTGGCCTGCCGCTGGGAGTCGTCGAAGTACGCGGGGACGGTGATCACCGCGTCCGTGACGTCCTCGCCGAGATAGGACTCGGCGTCCCGCTTGAGCTTCTGCAGGACCCGCGCGGACAGCTCCTGCGCCCGGTAGCGCGTGCCGTCGATGGAGCCCTGGTCGGGGAAGCGCCAGTGCGCGTCGCCCATGTGCCGTTTCACCGAGCGCGCGGTGCGCTCCACGTTGGTCACGGCCTGCCGCTTGGCGACCTCACCGACGAGCACCTCCCCGTTCTTGGCGAAGGCCACGACCGACGGTGTGGTCCTGGCCCCCTCCGCGTTGGCGACGACCGTGGGTTCGCCGCCCTCCAGGACGGCCACCACCGAGTTCGTGGTTCCGAGATCGATCCCGACCGCACGTGCCATCTCCGTCCCCTTCCGCCAGGCACTTCCCAGACTCCAGCACAAAACTTGAGTGCGCTGTTGTCAATGCCGCGTAGGTCCCGGGTACCCCCGGCGAACGGCTCCCGGGTACCCCGGAAAACACCGGTGCCGCGCTCCCGGGCACGGGGCGCGGCACCTGTGGGGCGCGGTTTCAGGCCAGCTTGGCGGACAGGGTGATCGTCGTGCCGGCCAGGGCCTGGCTGACCGGGCAGTTCTTCTTGGCGTCCTCGGCCGCGGCGACGAAGGCGTCGTCGTCGATGCCGGGGACCGTGCCCTCGACGGTGAGGTGGATGCCGGTGATGCCCTCACCCGGCTGGAAATTCACGTCCGCCGAGGTGACGAGCTTGGTGGGCGGGGTGCCGGCGCCGTTCAGGGCGTGCGAGAGCGCCATGGAGAAGCAGCTGGAGTGCGCGGCGGCGATCAGCTCCTCGGGGCTGGTCTTGCCGTTCGCGTCCTGGGAGCGCGAGGCCCACGTCACCGGCTGCGCCTCGATGGCCCCGGAGGAGTCGAAGTTCACGACACCGCTGCCCTCGAGCAGGTTGCCTTCCCATACGGTGTGTGCGGAGCGCGTGGTTGCCACGGTGAATCCTTCCGAATTCCTGCTGTTGCTTGCGCTCCCATCCGATCACATTCCGGCTCAGCGCACCCGGAAGACCGGCCCGCGGGCGGTGAACGGCAGCCGGGCGCCCTGCGGGATCAGGTAGGCGTGCTCGCGGCGGACGCGCAGCACGTCGCACCAGCCGTCGGTGATCACCAGGACGGGCGCGCCCGGCGGGAAGTCGTCCGCCCGGTGCAGCAGGTCGATCCCGGGCTGCAGGACCGTACCGCCGCGGCCGTGCACGCGGACCCGGCCCGCGATCTCGGTCACCGGCAGGTAGCCCGCGTCGTGCGGGGCGGCGTCGCAGAAGACGACACGGGCGGCCGGCACGTCGCGGGCCTCGGCGTAGGAGGCGATCGCGCCGAGTGCCTTGCCCAGCAGTGTGTGGCTCATGGAGCCGGAGGTGTCGAGGACGACGCCGAAGGTGCAGCGGGCGATCTCCTCGGGCGGGAAATAGTGGCCCGCGCGCGGGATGTCCGGGGTGGAGGACTGACGGCGGGAGGGGCGCGCGTACGTCCGGACGGGCTGCGGGCTGGGTACGAACTCGTCGAACCAGCGGGCGAGTTGCGCGTCCCAGGGCAGGGGCGGCTGGCTGAGCGCGCGGATCTCCTCGACCAGGCCGCCCGGCAGGTAGCCGCGTTCCTGCCGCTGGTGCAGGTCCAGGCCCTGGCCGAGACCGCGGCGGTAGAACTCGTCGAGGTCGACGTGGGTGCCGGGCGGGCCGAGCGGGGCGCCGAGCACGTCGCCGACGCCCTTGCCGCGCAGGGTGGCGAGCCGGCGCATGCGGCGCAGGTCGCCGGCGATGCGGTCGTAGACCTCCTCGGCGGACAGGCCGGCGAGCACGGGGTCGTGCAGCAAACCCTCGGGCATGGTGCCGACCTGCATCTCGACCAGCCAGCCGTTGATGACGTAGTCGCAGGCGATGTTGAACAGGTAGGGGTCGCGGGTGCCGCAGCGGTCGCCGTGGCGCAGGGCGGCGTGCAGCATCTCGTGGGCGAGGACGAACCGCCACTCCTCGTCGTCGAGTTGGCGCAGGGGGTTGACGTAGATCTCGCCCGCCTCCGGGTTCACGGCGGCCACGGAGATGCCGTGCGCGCGGGCGAGTTCGGCGTCGGCGACGAGGGTGATGCCGGCCGCGATGCCGCCGAGCAGCGGGTAGGAGGAGACGAACCAGCTCAGCGCCTTCTGCCAGGGGCGGCGCGGGGCCACCGCACCGTCGAGGGAGTCGCGGCGGCCGCCCGCCATGTCCATCGCCGCGGACACGGTGCGGGTCAGGGCGGCGGCGAACGCCAGCTGGTGGTCCGGCGGGGCGCCGTACCAGCCGTTCCAGCGCAGCAGAAGCTGGTCGGGTTCGGCGCCGGCCGTGCCGCAGCGCTCGTAGGCGGGCGGGAGGCCGTCCCGGCGCCAGCGTGCGGCGAGTTGCTCCTCGTCGCCGTCGGGATAGGAGACGGGAAGCCCTTCGGGGGTCTCGCCGACGGTGAAGCTCAGCAGGAAGCGGTTGACGACGACGCAGCGCGCGGCGAGGTCGAAGCGGTCCGGCTGGACGCGCTCGCCCTTCGCCGCCGGGACGTGGCCGAAGCCGAGGTGGAGGACGGCGTGCGCGAGCGCCCAGGCCCAGGCGGTGGGTTCGGCGAGGCGATGAGGGTGGACGTGCAGGTCCGCGTCGGAGTCGACGACCACCAGCCCGTCGCGCGGGGCGAGTCTGCACTCCTCGTGCCGGCACACGTCGAACTCGACGGCCGCGAGGGCCGGGTTGGCCTTCACCAGGCGCATCCCCTCGGCGAACGCCTCGGCAGCCGGGTCCCGCTTCTCCTCCCCCTTGCCCTTGCCGCGGCTCACCGCCGCGCCTCCACCAGCCTCGGCATGTCCCGCGCCGCCTCGATGAGGAACCACGACGGCAGCACGGGGTTGCCGTCGGCGTCGGACGCGATGACGGTCTGGGCGACCTCCACGGAGATCTCCGCGAGCTGCACCAGCAGCGACTTGGCGCGATAGGCGGTCTGCCGGCCGTTGGCCGACATGTGCTCCTTGCTGACGGGGAGTTCCTTGACCAGGCGGCCGCGGAAGGACTCGGCGAGGTAGTAGAGCAGGTCGCGGTCCTCGACGCGGTGCGGCCAGGGGGCGTCGCCCTTGATGATCGCCTCGATGCCGAACCGGCTGCGCACGATCTTGACGTAGCCGCAGAAGGCGGTGGCGTGCGCGGGCGTCAGGGTGCCGTGCGCGACGACCTTGAGGGTGTCCTCGTCGAGGTCGCGGCCGAAGGAGTGCAGCGCGTCGGAGAGCATGTGCCAGGAGCGGGGCGTGGAGAAGGGCTCCTCGGTCTTGGGCGGCTTGGACCACAGGTGGTCGGGACGGTCGGTGAGGTGGTCGAGGATCCAGGGGTGGATGCCGTTGCCCGCCGCCCAGGCCAGCCAGTCCTTCGCGGAGGCCTCCAGGTGGACGTGGGTGAGGCGGTTGACCAGGGCCGAGGCGATCGGGCGGGCGAGGGCGTTGTCCGTGGCGCGGTTGCCGGCGCCGATGACGATGGACCCCTTGGGCAGCTCGTAGTCGCCGATGCGGCGGTCGAGGATGAGGGAGTAGAACGCCTTCTGCACGTCGGGCGTGGCCGCGTTGAGCTCGTCGAGGAACAGGCAGTACGGCTCGTCGCGGGCGATCGCCTCCGGCGGGCAGAACACCGACCGGCCGTCGCGGATCTGCGGCACGCCGATCAGGTCCTCCGGTGCCAGCTGGGTGCCGAGCAGGCTCACGCACTCCAGACCGAGCGACTCGGCGAACTCCCGTACCAGCGAGGACTTCCCGATGCCGGGCGCGCCCCAGAGGAACACCGGCCGGACGGTGGCAAGACCCAGCAGCAGTTCGGGGATACGGGCGGGCGTGACGGTGACAGCGGCCTGCAAGGGGTTCCTTCACGGTTCGGGTGCACGGCGACTCGAACAGTGTGAGCCGGTGACCGAACAGACGCAGCTCATTTTCGGGCGCTCTAGGCCGCCTGCTCCCCCTCCTCGGGCAGCGGCACCTGGGGGCCGTCGGCCTCCCGCAGCCAGCGCCGCAGGACCCGGTGCACCCGCTCGGCGCCGACGAGTTCGCCCCCCTCCTCGACCGGCGCCGACAGGGCGACCGGCGACAGCAGGAAGGGCCTGCCCTGCGCGCCGCCGAGCCCGCCGTGCGAGCCGATCTGCTCCTCGAAGGCCAGCACCTCGCCGTCCACGGGGTCGTGGAAGGAGTTGACCATGATGTCGGCGGTGTGCGGGAAGGAGTGGGTGCGCCGCACCGCGTCGGCCGCGCCCGGCCCGAACGCCTCCAACGGGCCCCTCTTGTCCTCGAGTTCGTCCAGCGGGACCTCGGCGCCGTACGCGCCCAGCACGACCCCGCCGTGCCGCTCGCTGCGGACGAGGAGGAAGCCGATGCCGGGATGGTTGGCGAGGGTCGTCAGCAGCGCGGGGTGGCGGGCGTCGATCTCCTCCTTGCTCATGCGGTGCGGCACGTCCGGGAAGGAGACCAGGCCGAGGTTGCCGGAGGCCAGCACCAGCGGCTCGGCGCGGCGGCCGGAGGGGTGGTACCGCTCGCCGCCCTCCACGGGCCTGCGCAGCACAGCGCGTACGGCGGCCCGGGCCTCCGCGCCGCTGTGGGTGCGCCGGGCGCGGCGCGGCACGGGCAGCCCGCAGCCGGCCCGCACCAGGTCGCCGAGGCTCAGGCCGTAGCGGGAGCGGAACGTCTCGCCGGGGCTCTGCCCGTGGTCCGACAGCACGACGATCCGGTACGGCCGCGGGGCGTGCTCGGCGACGTGCGCGATGAGGGCGAGCGCGCGGTCGAGGCGTTCGAGGACCTTCCCGGCGTCGCGGCTCGCCGGGCCCGAGTGGTGGGCGACCTCGTCGTAGGCGACCAGGTCGGCGTAGACGGCGGTGCGGCCGGCGAGCATGTCGCCCATCACCGCGGCGACCACGACGTCCCGCTCCACGACGGTCGCGAAGGCCCGTATGAAGGGGTAGAGGCCGCCGCGGGACACCCGCGGGCGCTGCTTGCGGATCCGGGCCCGGGTGGACTGGCCGATCTCGCGGCCGACCTCGGCGACGAAGGACAGGGCGGTGCGCACGGCGTTGGCGGGGTCGGAGAAGTAGGCGAAGTAGCCGGCCCGGGAGCGGGTGTCCCGGCCGCGCCTGCGGGTGGCGATGGACAGCACCAGTGCCTGCTCGTCGGCGCCGCCGCCGAAGAGGTTGCCGCGGCTGGCCCCGTCGAGGGTCAGCAGTCCGGTGTCGCCGGTGAACTCCACGGCGCGGCGCTGGAGTTCCGCCGCGCTGGTGGGGCGGTTGCAGACCATGACCTCGCCGGTGTCCTTGTCGTACCAGCGGAAGGCGGGGACGTCGTGGTTGGTGCCGTGCAGGATGCCGAGCTGGCTGGCGCCGGTCTGGCTGGACCAGTCGGTGCGCCAGGGGGTGAGCCGGTGCGTGGACCCCGTCCAGCGCGCGACGGTGGGCATGATCCCCTTGGCGGCCGCGTCCAGCAGGACGTCGTGGCCGACGCCGTCGAGCTGGACGAAGACGGTGCCGGGCGAGGCCGGGCCGGGCGGCAGGCGTCTGCGGCGGCGGTCGGCGAGCCGGTAGAGGCGCCGCCGGTAGGCGTCGTCGTCGCGGACGGCGAGGGCGGCGCCGGTGGCGGAGGCGACGGCGGACATCACGGCGGCCACGACCACGGCGGTCTCGGGGGCCGCCTCGGCGCTGCTGGCGGGATTGAGGCGCAGGGCGACCAGCAGCAGGGAGCCGTTGAGGACGAAGACGAGCAGCCCCAGCACGAGCGCGGGCACGAGCAGCAGCAGCCGCACCAGCAGCGGCCACACCAGGGCCGACAGGACACCGAAGGCGCCGGCGCCGACCGCGGCGGTGACGGCGATGTGGGTGGCGCTCTCGCCGTCCGGGGACTGCAGGCGGAAGTCCGGCAGGATCCCGGCGAGCACGAGCATGGTGACCGTCGAGACGGCCCACACCGTGACACTCCGGCCCATCTGACTGGCGATCCGTCGCCACCGCCCGCCACGCACTCCCGCACACCTCACGTCCCGCCCGTCGTCGATGCGGGCCTGGACCAAGCGTGTCATACGAGGTGCGAAGGGGCCCCGGGGCTTACGCGGGGGGTGGCCTCAGCGCCCGTCGTAGCCGGCCGTCGGCATCGACAGCCTGCGGTGCACGCGTGCCTTCATCTGGGCGTCGTAGCAGGGCTCCTCGAAGCCCACCGTCTCCACCCGCACGCCCCGCCGCGCGCACTCCGCGGCGAACTCCTCCACGGACGACAGCGCGCTCTCCAGCACCCGCCGGCTCGGCGCCACGAACAGGTCGAGGCCGGGGCGGACGCCGTCCCACAGCACGCAGTGGTCGGCCCGCAGTCCTCGCACCAGCAGCTCCCGGCTGACGATGTAGCCGCGCTCGGCCGCCCAGCGCGCGCACATCGCGTGCTGACTGCGGGAGTCCACCAGGAAGGGGTCGGCGTCCAGCTCCTCGAGCGGCGTCAGACTCGCGATCGCCGTGACGCGCACGCGCATCGGTCCCATGGCGTCCCCCTCACCTCCGGGTTTCGCCGCCGACCCTACTCCAGCCCGTAGGCTTCGGGGAGTCGCGCGAAGGAGGCAAAGAAGGTGCCGGTGGAGATCACCTGGTGGGGTCACGCGACCTGCACGGTCGAGGACTCGGACGTACGGGTGCTCACCGACCCCCTGTTCGCCCGCCGGCTCGCCCATCTCCGGCGCCGCAGAGGCGCGCTGCCACCGCCCGGCGCCTGGCGCGCGGACGTGGCGCTCGTCTCCCACCTGCACGCCGACCATCTGCACGTGCCCTCGCTGGAGCGGCTCGCCGAGGGCACGCGCCTGCTGGTGCCCCGGGGCGCACCCCGGGCGGTACCGGGGCTGCGCCGGCTCACGCACCTCCGGCTGACCGAGGTGGCGCCCGGTGACCGGCTGACCTTCGGGGACGTGGCCGTACGGGTCGTGCCCGCCCTGCACGACGGGCGGCGGCTGCCGGTCGGCCCGCACCGCTCCCCCGCCCTCGGCTACGTCGTCGAGGGCCAGGCGCGGACCTACTTCGCCGGGGACACCGGGCTGTTCGACGCGATGGCGCGCGAGGTGGGGCCCGTCGACGTGGCGCTGCTGCCGGTGGGCGGCTGGGGGCCGTACCTCGGCGAGGGCCATCTGGACGCGGGGCGGGCCGCGCAGGCGCTGGCCCGGCTGGCGCCGCGCAGCGCGATACCGGTGCACTACGGCACGTACTGGCCGATCGGGATGGACGCCGTGCGCCCCCATGAGTTCCACGCGCCGGGCGACGAGTTCGTGCGCCTGGCGGCCGACCACGCGCCGCGGGTGGCGGTGCACCGGCTCGGCCACGGGGAGAGCGTGCGGCTGGAGGTCGCCCGGTGATGTGGCTGGCCGCCACGGTGACCTCGACCGTGCCGCCCGAGTCGACGCAGCAGGCGCTCGGCTATCCGTCGCTGTTCCTGCTCGTGCTGTTCGGGGCGCTGGTGCCGGTGATCCCGACGGGGGCCCTGGTGAGTTCGGCGGCCGTGGTGGCGTTCCACCAGACGGCGCCGTTCGCGCTGGCGATGGTGTTCGTGACGGCGTCGCTGGCCGCGTTCCTCGGGGACGCGGCGCTGTACTGGCTCGGGCGGCGCGGGATGAACTCGAAGAACGGCTCCCGCTGGCTGGAGGCGATCCGGTCACGGGCGCCGGAGGAGCGGCTGGCGCAGGCGCAGGCGAAGCTGGCCGAGCACAACGTCTCGGTGCTGGTGCTGTCGCGGCTGGTGCCGGCCGGCCGGATCCCGGTGATGCTGGCCTGTCTGCTGGCGAAGTGGCCGCTGCGGCGCTTCTCGCGGGGCAACCTGCCGGCCTGCCTGGCGTGGGCGGCGACGTACCAGGTGATCGGGATTCTGGGCGGGTCGCTGTTCCCGGAGCCCTGGGAGGGCGTGGTCGCGGCGGTCGCACTGACCGTGCTCGTCAGCGCGGCCCCCGGCGTCTGGCGCCGCATCCGCCGGACGACGACGGCGTAGACGGCTTGGGCAGCCTGGACGGCGTGGTGGCTTGGGCAGCCTGGGCGACTTGAGCGGCTCGGGCGGCTGCTCCAGCACGCGCGACGCCCTCCGCCGGACGACGACGGCCTAGGCGGCTCGGGCGGCCTGGGCCGCTGGGGCGACTGGGGGCGGCCCGGGCGGCTACTCCAGCACCCGCGACGCCCCGACGGGCAGGTCCCACAGGTCCGCGCGGTCCAGTCCCGCCTTCTCCCAGGCCGCGCGCACGCGGGTGAGCGGTTCCAGGACCGGCTCCGCCGACAGCACGAACGTGCCCCAGTGCATCGGCGCCATGCGCCTGGCGCCGAGGTCGCGGGCCGCTCTGACGGCCTCCTCCGGGTCGCAGTGGACGTCGCTGAGCCACCAGCGCGGGTCGTAGGCGCCGATGGGCAGCAGGGCGAGGTCGATGCCGGGATAGCGCTCGCCGATGCGGGAGAACCAGTGGCCGTAGCCGGTGTCGCCCGCGAAGTGGACGCGCTGCCCGTCGGGGGCGGTCAGCACCCAGCCGCCCCACAGGGAGTGGCAGGTGTCGGTGAGGGTGCGCTTGGACCAGTGGTGGGCGGGGACGAAGTCGAAGCGTACGCCGCCCAGTTCGGCCGCCTCCCACCAGTCCAGCTCGGTGACCTCGGTGAAGCGCCGGCGGTGGAACCAGCGGCCGAGACCGGCGGGCACGAACACCGGGGTGTCGCGCGGCAGTCGGCGCAGCGTGGGGGCGTCCAGATGGTCGTAGTGGTTGTGGCTGATGACGACGGCGTCGACGCGCGGCAGGGACTCCCAGGGGATGCCGACGGGTGTGATGCGCGCCGGGGTGCCGAGGATGCGGCGGGACCAGACGGGGTCGGTGAGGACGGTCAGTCCGCCGATCTGCACCACCCAACTGGCGTGGCCCGCCCAGGAGACGGCCAGCGTGCCGGCGTCCACGCGGGGCAGGGGGGCGGGGGCGAAGGGGAGCCTGGGGATGTCGGCGAGGCCCTCGCGGCCGGGGCGCACGGAGCCCTCGCGGGCGAAGCGGGCCATGGCCTTCAGGCCGGGCAGGGGGGCGGTCAGGCGGTCGTGGAAGCTGCGCGGCCACTTCCGGCGTTCGCCCAGGCGGCGGGGCTCGGCGAGGGGCGGGAAAGGGGGCGCGAACACCGGCGTCGACGCCGGATCGTCCGCTTCCCGGGTGGTGGTGGTCGACTCGGACTGCTGCGTCATCGAGGAGGCTCCCATCGCTGAGCGTCGTCGCGGAGATCGTCGAAGACCGACTTCACATGACTCAACGCGCGTTGCACGTGTGGCAGTTCCAACGGCGCGGGGGACGTGAGACATTCCGCCCGCTCGTCGTCCGTACGGCCCAGCAGCGGGCCGGTGGCCAACCGGACGCGCAGAGCGCCCAGTTCGTCCCCGAAGCGGTGGCCGCCTGGCGCGGGCATGCCGAGCCGGACGGCGAGGAAGTCCTCCAGTTCCTGGGCGTCGCCGACACCGTGGGCGGTGAGGGCGGAGCGCAGCGGGGCGAGGTCGGCGTAGACGTGCCGGCCGGCCTGCGGGGGCAGGGAGAGGATGCCGGCGCGCACGAGCACGCCGTGCAGGGCTTCGGCCATCCGCGCGTGCAGGCGTACGGCGGCGGCCACGCGCGCGGTGACGGGCAGCGGCTCGCCCAGCGCGTAGGCGGCGGGTGCGGCGACGGGGCCCGCGATCCGGGCCCCGAGGGCGGTGAGGATGTCGAGCACGCGCGCGTGGAGGCCGGTTCCGGCGTCGCCCGCCGGGAAGCGGGCCACCGCGGCGGGCCAGCCCGGCGGCAGCAGCGCGCCGGCCAGGTCGGTGACGACCGTGACCCGGTCGGGCAGCATCTCGGCCGGGCTGAGCTGCACGGTGTCCCGCGGGGCGTGCAGGGTGTCGCGCCAGGTCTCGTCGCTGACCAGGTGCAGGCCCTCGCCCGCGGCGGCCTCCACGCACGCGTGCAGCGCCTCGGGCGGGGCCACGGTGGCGGTGGGGTCGTCGGCGACGGACAGCACGAGCAGCCGCGGGTCACCTCCCTCCGCGCGCACGCGCCGGACGGTCTCCAGGAGGGCGTACGGGTCCGGGACGCCGCCGCACTCGGCCGGCGTCGCGACGTGGAAGACGGGTCTTCGCAGCAGGCGGGCGTACGGCGCCCACCAGGCCGCGCACGGCCGGGGCACCAGGACGTCGCCGCCGAGCGCGGCGGTCAGCGCGAGCAGCAGCGCGGGGGCGCCCGGTCCGGCGGCGACCCGTTCGGCTCCGGTGGCGAGACCGCGCCGTTCCCAGTAGTCGCAGGCGGCTCGCAGCAGGGCGGGGCCGCCGCCGACCGGTTCGGCGTCGGCCCGGGCGGCGGCAGCGGCGAGGACGGCGGTCAGTTCGGGCAGGACAGGCAGGCCGTCCTCGGGGAGCGGCGGTCCGAAACGGACGGGGCCGTGGCCTTCCGGGTCCGTCCGCGGCATCCCTACCTCCGTCGTGGCTGCTTGCTGCGCCGGGCCCCCGGGACGATGGTGCCGTCCGGCTCCCCCGTCCGTGCGGCGCGGGCCGGGTCCCTGGGCTCTGAGTACCCCGTGAGCCGTCGCCTCATGGGGGTCCCCCGGGTCGTGGCGGTCACACGCGGCGATCCTCCGGTCAGCCGCCGGTGCCGGAGTCGCGGTGGCGCAGCCGGTGGGCGGCGGCGCCCAGCGCGCCCGCGATGAGGACGCCGCCCGCGACCAGGGCGGGCACGGAGTCGGTGAAGGTGCCGCCCTCGCCGGCCCGGACGCCGCGCTGGACCGGGGCCGTACCGCAGCCGTCGGTGCGCTGTTTCTCGGCGCAGCGACGGGTGCCGCCGGCGCCGAGGTCGACCTTGAACGTGGCGCTCCAGGCGGCACCCCGCCCGCCGGGCGGGGCCGGGCAGGTGCCGTTCACGGTCCACGCCGAGTCCGCGGTCACCGAGCCCGGGGGCACCGCGCCCGGACCCACCGCGTCCGGGGCTGTTCCGTCCGGGGCGGTACCGTCCGGAACCGCGGCATCCGGTGCCGCCGGGTCCGGGGTTACGTCGCCGGAGCCCGCGGCGTCCGTGGGCACGGTGTCCGGGCCCAGCGCGTCCGCTGCCGCCGCGTCCGTGGGCACCGTGTCCGGGCCCACGGCGTCAGGGCCGGCCGCGTCCGGACCCGACGCGTCCGGGACCGTCGCATCCGGGATCGCCGTGTCCTGCGGCCTGGCCGCGTCCGGGGCCGCGGGGTCCGGGCCCACGGTGGCCGGGCCGCCGGTGGCCGGGCCGCCGTCCTCCAGGTCGGTCGCGGGGGCGATGCGGGCGGTGCCTCGGTAGGTGACCCCGGAGGCCTGCTGCGCGTCGCCGGCGACGCGTTGCAGCTTGACCGTGCCCTCGTCGAAGGCCTGCGAGGTGGCGTCGATGGTGGCGGGCGCCGGGCCACCGGTGGATTCGCAGGAGACCGAGACGGTGACGCTGCCGCCGGGCGACGCGGTGCCGGGGCTGACCTCCGAGGCCGGGTCCGCGAAGGCGGCCGCGGCGGGGAGGCCGACCGCGGCACCCGCAAGGGCCGCGGCGGACAGGACACGGGCGGTGCGGCGCATGAGGTGGGCTCCTTCGAGCGGCGTCTGCGGACGGGTCACGCAGGGCGTGCCTCGTCCCCATCACAGCCCTCACCCCGCCGCCCCGCGCGCGGCCGGGCACCATTCGCGTCACGCACTGGGCCGAGCGGGTGACACGGACCGGGAGACGCCCGGGCCGCCCGGAGGCGGTGGCCTCCGGGCGGCCCGGATGCGCTGGAAGCGCTCCGCGCGGCGCTACACCGCCTCGTTCAGCACCTGTTCGCGCACACGGCTGCAGCAGCGGCTGATCAGCCGGGAGACGTGCATCTGCGAGATGCCCAGCTGCTCGGCGATCCGGCTCTGGGTCATGTCGCCGAAGAAGCGCATGTACAGGATGGCCCGCTCCCGTTCGGGCAGCGCCGCCAGCCGGGGCGCGACCGCCTCGCGGTCCACCACCGTGTCGAGGGCGGGGTCGAGCGAGCCGAGGGCGTCGCCGAGGGAGTAGCCGTCCTCGCTGCCGGGAAGCTCGGCGTCGAGGGAGAGGGCGGAGAAGCTCTCCAGGGCCTCCATGCCGGCCAGCACGTCCTCCTCGCTCATGTCGGCGTGCTCGGCGATCTCGGCGACGGTGGGCCTGCGGCCCGAGACGGTCTGGGTGAGGTCCTGCGCGGCGAACCGGACCCGGTTGCGCAGCTCCTGGACCCGGCGCGGGACGTGCAGGGTCCACATGTGGTCGCGGAAGTGCCGCTTGATCTCACCGGTGATGGTGGGCACGGCGTAGCTCTCGAAGGCGTTGCCGAGTTCGGGGTCGTACCGGTCGACGGCCTTGACCAGGCCGAGGGCCGCGACCTGGCGCAGGTCCTCGGAGCTCTCGCCGCGGTTGCGGAACCGGCCGGCGAGCCGGTCGGCCATGGGCAGCCAGGCCTCGACGACCCGTTCGCGCAGTGCGTCGCGCTGCGGGCCCGGGGGCAGCGTCGCGAGCCGGCGGAAGGCGTCGGCGGTGTCAGGGGCGTCGTCGTGCGGGTGGTGCTTCGTGCTCAGTCGAGTGGGCATGGTGCGTCCCAACTCCCTCGGTGGTGCTCGGGGACGGACGGTCACCGTGGGAGGGGGTCGCGCGAGGGGACAGGCGCGGCCGGGGCGGCACAAGGGGCCGCTCCCACGGACGTGCCTCCTGTCCGAAGCACTGACTCTGCGCCTGCCCCGGGTCCGCCCCGGCAAACACGCCGATGTTTTCCCCGGGGCCGCCGGGTGACCCGGTCCGCAGGCGACTGCCGCCCGTTCGTCCGACGACCCGGGAGGTCCGCACATGAGCACCAAGGTCTCCGACCACATCCTGCAGCGGCTCCGTGAGTGGGGGGTGGACCACGTCTTCGGCTATCCGGGCGACGGCATCAACGGGCTCCTCGCCGCCTGGGGCAGGGCGGAGAACCAGCCACGATTCGTGCAGTCCCGGCACGAGGAGATGTCCGCGTTCGAGGCCGTCGGCTACGCCAAGTTCAGCGGCCGTCTCGGCGTGTGCGCGGCGACGTCCGGGCCGGGGGCGATCCATCTGCTCAACGGCCTGTACGACGCCAAGCTCGACCATGTGCCGGTGCTGGCGATCGTCGGCCAGACCCACCGTACGGCGATGGGCGGCTCGTACCAGCAGGAGGTCGACCTGCACACGCTGTTCAAGGACGTCGCCTCGGACTTCATCGAGACGGTGACGGTTCCCGAGCAGCTGCCGAACGTCATCGACCGCGCCATCCGCACCGCCTACGCCCGCCGCTCCCCCACCGCGATCATCGTTCCCGGCGACGTGCAGGAGCTCGACTACTCGCCGCCCACGCACGAGTTCAAGATGGTCCCCTCCAGCCTGGGCCGCAGCTCCTGGACGGCCGTGCCCTCGGAGGACTCGCTGCAGCGCGCGGCGGAGATCCTCAACTCCGGTGACAAGGTGGCGATCCTGGTGGGGCAGGGCGCGGCCGGAGCACGCGCCGAGGTCGAGCGGATCGCCGGGCTGCTGAAGGCCGGCGTGGCCAAGGCACTGCTGGGCAAGGACGTCCTGAGCGACGAACTGCCGTACGTGACCGGCTCGATCGGCCTGCTGGGCACGCGCCCCTCCTACGAGCTGATGCGGGACTGCGACACCCTGCTGACCATCGGATCCTCCTTCCCCTACACGCAGTTCATGCCGGAGTTCGGCAAGGCGCGCGGGGTGCAGATCGACATCGACCCGCACATGGTGGGGATGCGTTATCCGTACGAGGTGAATCTGGTCGGCGACGCGAAGGCGACCCTCGAACGGCTCATCCCGATGATCGACCCGGCCCGCGGGCCCGAGTGGTACGACACGGTGTGCGACAACGTGAAGCGCTGGCACGAGGTGATGGAGCGGCGGGCGCAGCAGTCCGCGGACCCGATCAACCCGGAGTACGTCACCCACGCGCTGGACGCGCTGCTGCCGGAGAACGCGATCATCACCTCCGACTCCGGCTCGGCGGCCAACTGGTACGCCCGGCATCTGACGATGCGGCCCGGCATGCGCTCCTCGCTCTCCGGCACGCTGGCGACCATGGGGCCCGGGGTGCCGTACGCGATCGGCGCGAAGTTCGCGCACCCGGACCGGCCCGCGATCGCGCTGGTCGGGGACGGCGCGATGCAGATGAACGGCCTGGCGGAGATGATCACGGCGGCCAAGTACCGCCATGCGTGGGAGGACCCGCGGCTGATCGTCGCCGTCTTCAACAACCGCGATCTCAACCAGGTCACCTGGGAGATGCGGGCGATGGAGGGCGCCCCGTCCTTCCTGCCCTCGCAGGAGCTCCCGGACGTGCAGTACGCCGCGTTCGCCCGCTCCCTGGGGCTGACCGGTGTGCGGGTGGAGAAGCCCGAGGACGTCGAGGCCGGCTGGCGCGCCGGACTGGAGGCGGACGGCCCGGCGGTGATCGAGTTCCTCACCGACCCCGCGGTCCCGCCGATCCCGCCGCACGCCACCTGGGAGCAGATGGAGGCCACGGCCGCTTCCATCCTCAAGGGCGACGCGGACCGCGGCTCCATGATCAAGCAGGGGCTGAAGGCGAAGGTGCAGGAGTTCCTGCCGGGGCGCGAGAAGAAGTAGGGGCCTGTCGGGCCTCGGGCGGTGTCCGCCCGCGGGTGGAGCGTGTGCTCCACCCGCGGGTGGGGCGCGGTTCAGCCCGTGAGTGGTGGTGGTCGGCGGGCCCCGCGCCGCAGTCTTGAGGCATGGATTCGCTTCGCTCCGCACTCGCCGTGCTCGTCGCCGTCTGCGCCGCCGTGTTCGTCGCGGCGTGGCTTCTCGGCGCGGTGTATTTCGGCGCGAGGAGAGGCTCCGGCGTCCGGGACCTGGTCCGCGACCTGCGCGGGACCCTGCCGCGCCGTCTGGCCCTGATCGCCGGTGCCGGGGTGCTGGTGCTGGTGGTGCGGCGGACCCCGGGGTCCTGGCGGCACCACCTGGAGTTCTGGCAGCCGGAGCTGGCACTCCTGGGCGCCGCGCTGGCCGTCGCCTCGACCGTCTGGCTGGTGTGGGCGCGGTGGGTCCTCGGCACCATGTGGGCGAGCATCCCGATGGTCCGGGAGCACCACGAACTGCGCACCGACGGCCCGTACCGGATCGTCCGCCATCCCATCTACACGGGGATGCTCGGGCTGGTCACCGGTGCCATGGCGGCCTCTGGCTTCGGGGTCTGGGTCCTCGTCCTCGCCGTCACGGTGCCCTGGGTGCTGCGCCGGGTCCGGATCGAGGACGGCCTGATGGCGGACCGGTTCGGCCCGTCGTACGAGGCCTATCGCGCCCGCGTACCGGCCCTCATACCCTCGCTCCGGCCGCCCCGGGGCATACCGCGGCGGGCGGACGGTCACGGCCCCACGATCTGACGCGCAGGCGCTAGGGCGACACACGCCCTAGGTGCCCGCCGTTCCCGGCGGGCCGGCAAGGGCCTTCTCGTTCCGGTCGGCCTTCTTCGTTTGCAGCAGCAGCTCCTCGTAGCGGCCCAGTGCCAGCACGACGCCGAGCATGAGGAGCGGGATGAACACGGCGATCAGTGCCATGGCCGTTCTCTCCCGGAGAGGGGAGTGGGGGGCGTCTGCCGGGTCTCCCCGCCTTCGTTGCGCAAACCCTCGTGTCGGCCTCCGCTCATCGGGTACGCGGTCGCCACCCGAAGATCTGGAGGGAGTCTCATGCAGCGAGGCAGCAACCGGCTCAGCGTCCATCGCGACGAGGAGATGAAGCACGAACTCCAGGGTCTGCTCCGCTCCGGGCACCCCACCCGGACCGAGGAGTGGCACGACCCGGAGCCCACGGCCGACGACGACCCCGAGGTCGCCGGCGGCCCGGTCGCCCCGGGAGGTTCCGCGTCGCTCACCGCGATCCGTACGGAACTGGCCCGGCACCTCAACCGCCACACCTTCCCCGCGGGGCCCCGCGACCTGGCACGCGCCATGCGTCGCGCGCACGCCCCGGACGCCCTGGTGGAACCGGTGGAGCGCCTGCCCCGCACGGCGCACTACACCACGATCCAGCATCTGGCGGAGGCTCTGGTGGAGTCGGGCCGGGAGCGGCGTGAGTGATCCGCGCGGTGCGGCCGGCCATGGGGTTTTGGCGGAGGTGCCACCCGTGACGCCGGCACAGGGAGGCCATGGGGCCGTGTCCGCCTGGTGGGCCGGCCGAGACCTCGCCCCCCGGCACGCATGGCCCCCGGCGCCAGGGGTACTGCGGGCGGCGTCATGCCGACGACGGCCGCGGTGCACCCACCGGCCGGGGAACGGAGGAAGGGCCCACTGTGATGGCTGATTTCGTGAGGGAGGTCATGACGCCGGGCGTGGTCGCCGTCCGCCCCGACGCGTCGCTGGTCGAGGCGGCGCAGCTGATGCGTACGCAGGACATCGGCGATGTGCTGGTGGCCGACGGGCAGCGGATCGTCGGTGTGCTCACCGACCGCGACATCACGGTGCGCGCGGTCGCCGAGGGGATCGATCCCCTCACCGTGAGCGCGCGATCCGTGTGCACGCCGGATCCGGTCGTGGTCGGCCCGGACGACCCCGTCGGGACGGCCGTCGCGCTGATGCGCACGCATGCCGTGCGCCGGCTGCCGGTCGTCGAGGACGGGATGCCGGTCGGTGTGGTGAGCCTCGCGGACCTCGCCGTGGCCGAGGACCCGGACTCGGCGCTCGCCGCGATCGGACGGGCCGAGCCGGCGGGCGGGGCCACCGCGTGAGCCGGGGCCAGGCCGCGGAGATCAGTGCCACCGGCGTCACGGTCGACGTCGGGGACGTGACGACCCGTTACCTGCTGTACGGACTGCTGCCGAGCTGGTTCGTGCCGGGTCTCGCCGACTGGGTGATGCACCGGCGCACCAGGATCGAGGAGACGGCGGGCACCAAGGAGTCGCTCCTGCACTCGCTGATGATGGCCGAGGTGGGCCTGCCCATCGCGCTGACCCTGCGCTACGAGGTGAACCCGCTGCTGCTGACCGTGCAGTTGGGCGGCGCCGCGGTGCACGAGGCGACCGCGCTGTGGGACGTGCGCACCGCGGTGGACAGCGACCGCGAGGTCAAGCCGGTCGAGCAGCACATCCACAGCTTCCTGGAGTCCCTGCCGTTCGCCGCGCTGGCCGCGTTGACGTGCCTGCACGCCGACCAGGTCAAGAAGCTGCTGCGCGGTGGCGACGGCGATCCGGACGCCTGGCGGCTGGTGCCGCGCCGGCGACCGCTGTCCCGCGGCTATCTCGCGGGGATCGCCGCCGCGATCGGCACATGTGTGCTGCTGCCGTACGGCGAGGAGCTCGTGCGCTGCGTGCGCGCGGGCCGTCGGAACAAGAAGCGCGCCACCGGTGACGAAGCCGAGTGGCGTGCGCCGAAAGGACGTTGAGACATGCGCATCGCATTCCTGACCGCACCCGAGGGTGTCGAGCAGATCGAGCTGACCGACCCGTGGCAGGCCGCGAAGGACGCCGGCCACGAGCCCGTGCTGGTGTCGACGAAATCCGGTGAGATCCAGGCGTTCCACCACCTCGACAAGGCGGACACGTTCCCCGTGGACGAGGTCGTCGGGGAGACGTCGGCGAACTCCTTCGGGGCTCTCGTGCTGCCGGGCGGGGTGGCGAACCCGGACTTCCTGCGCATGGACGACAAGGCGGTGTCGTTCGTGCGGGACTTCTTCGAGCAGGGCCGCCCGGTCGCCGCGATCTGCCACGCGCCCTGGACCCTGATCGAGGCGGACGTCGTACGGGGGCGGGTGCTGACCTCCTGGCCGAGCCTGCGGACGGACATCCGCAACGCGGGCGGCACCTGGGTCGACGAGCAGGTGAAGATCTGCGACCACGGCACCAACAAGCTGGTCACCAGCCGCAAGCCGGACGACCTGAAGGCGTTCTGCGACGCCTTCCTGCACGTGTTCTCCGAGGGCGCCGACTGACGGCCCGCGGGGCCGGTTGCCGGTACCCGGCGAGTAGCGCCGTCAGGAGCGGGGAGTCACCGACTCCCCGCTTCGGCGTTCCCGGGCGCCTTCCCGGGTGCGGCCCGCGGCCACCATGCGCTGCGGATTGCGGCGCAGGTACTCGCCCTCCAGCTCGGCCATGCGGTCGTTGTGGGCCCGCAGCGCGTCGCTGGAGCCGTACAGCAGTGTGTCGTGGCGTGTGCGGTGGATCGTCTCCAGCTCCTTCATGAGCTGCTGGTCGTCCAGCCTGCCGACGTCGACTCCGGTCATGGTCATGTCCCGCTCGTCGTGTTCGTCCATGCGGTCCGGGTACCCGCCCGACGGCAACAACCCCAAGTGGCATCTGGGAGGGAGCCATGGATCTCGCCTTCCCACCCACTCTACGAACATCCGGGGCCCTGGGCCTCCGGCCCGACGCCCACCGCCAAGTGTGGATCGGCGAGGACGCGGACCATCTGGCGGTGCGCCGCACGGACCTGAAGATCCTCCGCGGCCTGGGAGCCCTGCTGCGGTGGACGTGAACGGCTAGCGCGCCCGCTCCACGCGCCGCTCGTCCCACACCGGCTCCGCGGTCTCCCGTACGCGCCCGTCGCTGCCGAAGACCAGATACCGGTCGAACGAACGGGCGAACCAGCGGTCGTGCGTGACGGCGAGCACCGTGCCGTCGAACGCCTCCAGACCTTCCTGGAGTGCCTCGGCGGACTCCAGGTCGAGGTTGTCGGTCGGCTCGTCGAGCAGCAGCGCGGTGACACCCCGCAGTTCCAGCAGCAGGATCTGGAAGCGGGCCTGCTGGCCGCCGGAGAGGCGGTCGAAGCTCTGCTCGGCCTGCTGGGTGAGTTCGTAGCGGCGCAGCCGGGACATGGCCGCGCCCCGGTCCTGCGCGTGTTCCTGCCACAGGATGTCGAGCAGGGTGCGGCCCATGAGCTCGGGGTGGGCGTGGGTCTGGGCGAAGTGCCCGGGCACCACTCTCGCCCCGAGCTTCCACGCTCCGGTGTGGGCCACGTCCTCGCCGGCCAGCAGCCGCAGGAAGTGGGACTTGCCGGAGCCGTTGGAGCCGAGGACGGCGACGCGTTCGCCGTAGAAGACCTCCAGGTCGAAGGGCTTCATCAGGCCGGTGAGCTCGAGTGACTCGCAGGTGACGGCCCGTACGCCGGTACGGCCGCCCTTGAGCCGCATGGTGATGTCCTGCTCGCGCGGCGGCTCGGGCGGCGGGCCGGCCTCCTCGAACTTGCGCAGCCGGGTCTGCGCGGCCTGGTAGCGCGAGGCCAGTTCATGGCTGATGCTGGCGGCCTGGCGGAGGCTCAGCACCAGCTTCTTCAGCTGGGCGTGCTTCTCGTCCCAGCGGCGGCGCAACTCCTCGAAACGCGCGAAGCGTTCACGCCGGGCGTCGTGGTAGGTGTCGAAGCCGCCGCCGTGCACCCAGGCGTCGGCGCCGGCCGGGCCCGGCTCCACGGACACGATCTTCTCCGCCGCCCGCGCGAGGAGCTCACGGTCGTGGGAGACGAAGAGCACGGTCTTGCGGGTCTCCTTCAGCCGCTCCTCCAGCCAGCGCTTGCCGGGCACGTCGAGGTAGTTGTCGGGCTCGTCGAGCAGCAGCACCTCGTCGGTGCCGCGCAGCAGCGCCTCCAGCACGAGCCGCTTCTGCTCGCCGCCGGAGAGGGTGCGGACCTCCCGGAACTGCGCCTTGTCGTACGGCACGCCGAGCGCGGCCGTGGTGCACATGTCCCACAGGGTCTCCGCCTCGTAGCCGCGGGCCTCGGCCCAGTCGGCGAGGGCCTGCGCGTACGTCAGCTGCGCGGCCTCGTCGTCGACGGTCATGATGGCGTGCTCGGCCCGGTCGACGGCCTGGGCGGCCTCGCGGATCCGGGGCGGGGCCACCGACACGAGCAGGTCGCGCACGGTCGTCTCGTCGCGTACGGACCCCACGAACTGCCGCATCACGCCGAGGCCGCCGCTCACGGTGACGGTCCCGCCGTGCGGTTTCAGCTCGCCGGAGATCAGCCGCAGCAGGGTCGTCTTCCCGGCTCCGTTGGGTCCGACGAGGGCCACGACGGCCCCTTCGCCGACCCGGAAGGACACATCGCCGAGCAGCGCCCTCCCGTCGGGGAGGTAGTACTCGAGGTGCGCGGCTTCCAGATGTCCCATGAGGCGGCATTCTCCGGGCCACGGCGCGGACTCGGCAAACTCTTATCGCTCGGTGCCGGCGCTGTCACTCGGTGTCGACGGGGCGGCCGGCGGGTCCGCCCTCTCCGGCGGGTGCCACCAGCGCCCCGGCCCACGACAGCGCCTTCCACCCGTCCCGGGGCGTTCCCTCCAGGATCACCACGCCGGTGTTCTGCAGTGGATGGGCGGCGGCGAAGGGCACGTCCACGTTGTCCGCGCGGGCCGCGGTCCACATGCGGATGGCGGCGCCGTGGCTGACCATGGCGACGGTGCCTGCGCCGCTCGCGGCGGCCTCCGCGACCACGGCGTCGTAGCGGGCGAGCGCCTCCGTGCCGCTCTCGCCGCCCGGCATCCTCAGCTCCGTCTCCCCCGCCGCCCAGGCGAAGACCGTCTTCATGTACAGCAGTCCGTGCTCGGAGTCGCCGGGCAGCATCTCCAGGTCGCCGGCCGACACCTCGCGGATGCCGTCGCGCACCAGCGGCTCCAGGCCCCGGGCGGCGGCCAGCGGGGCGGCGGTGAGCTGCGTGCGTACCAGGGTGGAGACGTAGAGGGCCTCGATGTCCTCATCGGCCAGGGCCTCGGGCAGGGCCGCCGCCTGCCGTTCGCCGAGCGCGGTCAGGGGCGCTCCGGGTACGGCGGTGTCCAGCAGCGCCCCGACGTTGGACGGAGTCTGGCCGTGGCGTACGAGGAGCAGACGCATACAAGGAGCCTTCGTGTCTCGGTCGCTGCCCGCCGGGCGGGAAACGGGCACTTCAGCAGGGTACCCGTCGGCGCCTGAACCCAGCTCGGCCGCCCCGGCCCGCGGTCCGGGGCCCCGCCAGACCTCCGGCTGACACTCCGTCAGTCCACATCGCAAAACGCTGGTCTCATCATTCGACATGCGGGCGTACCGTGAGACGCACCGACGAAGCGTCGAACAGGGGAGTTCAGCCATGTCGAAGCCGCAGGAGACCGCCGTCTACACGCACGGGCACCACGAGTCGGTACTGCGTTCGCACGCCTGGCGGACCGCCGCCAACTCCGCGGCCTATCTCCTCGGCTCGCTGAAGCCCCACATGCGGGTCCTGGACATCGGCTGCGGCCCGGGCACCATCACCGCCGACCTGGCGGCCCTGGTCCCGGACGGCCATGTCACGGGCGTCGACCACGCGCCCGGGGTCCTGGAGCAGGCCAGGGCGACGGCGGCCGAGCGCGGCCTGACGAACGTCGACTTCGCGGTCGCGGACGTCCACGCCCTGGACTACCCGGACGACACGTTCTGCGTGGTCCACGCCCATCAGGTGCTCCAGCACGTCGGCGACCCCGTGCAGGCGCTGCGCGAGATGCGGCGGGTCGCGAAACCGGGCGGGTTCATCGCCGTCCGCGACTCGGACTACGCGGCCATGACCTGGTATCCGGCCTCCGCGGGGATGGACGACTGGCTGGAGCTGTACCGGCGGGTGGCCCGCGCCAACGGGGGCGAGCCGGACGCCGGGCGCCGGCTGAAGTCCTGGGCGCTGCGGGCGGGGCTCACCGACGTCACCGCCACCTCCGGCACCTGGACCTTCTCCACGCAGGCGGAGCGGGCCTGGTGGAGCGGGCTGTGGGCGGACCGGACGCTGGCGTCCGCGTACGCCGAGCGCGCCACCGAGGGCGGACATGCGACCTGGGAGCGGCTGAGGGCGGTGTCCGACGCCTGGCGGGAGTGGGGGGCGCAGGAGGACGGCTGGTTCGCCGTGCTGCACGGAGAGATTCTGTGCCGGAAAGACGCCTGAACCGCGCCGGCGGTTCTGGTGGTGTGGCTGCTGTGCTTCCTGGTACGCGGCACCACAGCGGCCGGAGGCAGGGGCCGCTGGTGCAGGTGGTAGACCGAGAGAACTGAGTCACTCGGCAGACAGCAGACATCAGTCGCGCGGCAGCAGCGGTCCCAGCGGCCCGAGGTCCAGGTTCAGGTCCTCGGGCCGCAGTCCGTAGCGTTCGCGCAGCTCGGTCATGCGGTCGTCGAGGAGCATCAGCGTGAGCCCGATCCGCTCCTCCTGCTCCTCGTTCAGGTCGCCCGTGTCGAAGCGGCGCAGGGCCTGGCGCTCCATGAGCTGCCGCAGCAACTCCACGACGGTCAGCACTAGTTTGATGAGATCGCGTTCGACCGTGTCGGGTTCCAGGTCCAGCCGGTTGCGCGGGGCCGTCATAGCAACTCTCCCCAAGGCGAGGGCACTTGCTCGTTCACCGAGCTGATCAGGGCGTTGAGGTCGATACGGACCAGGTCGACGTCGGCGATGCGCAGGGTGATGTCCCCCTTGATGACGACGCCGCCGGCCAGCAGCCGGTCGAGCAGGTCCACCAAGGCGATCTCCCGGCGTTCCACTACGGTCATGCTTCTTCCCCCGCAAAGGAATAGGCGGCCCACGGCCCGGTGAGTTCCACCCGAATTCCGAGACTGTCCGCCTCGGTCTCGTCCTTCGTCCGGTCCACCAGTTCCACGAATTCCTCGGAATCCTGGCGGGGCACGAGATAGGCGGCGTTGAGTACGTTGCGGCCGGCGACCCCGGACAGTGCGGGATTCTGCGGGGCGTGCATCCGGGAGTCCTCGGCATACGCGGAGAGCGTGGAGTGCAGCCGGTTGGCGAACGCCTCCGTGCGCTGCCACATGTCCTCGTTCGCGTGCAGCCGCATCCGGCGCCGGCGCAGGTAGTCCCGGCCGGACACCGGCTTCGCCGCGGGGGCGGCCTCGCTCTGCTGCGGCTCGGTCTCGGCGTACACCTTCACGCCCCACTCCACCCGGCCCTGCAGCCGGTCGAGGATGCGCCGGAACTCCTCCTCGCGGTCCTCCAGCATCACGCGGACGCCGCTGTCGTCGCGGAAGACGGTGGCCATCCGCAGGGGCAGCGGGGTGGTGACGACGGTGAGCGCGTCGATCACGCTCTGGTGGGCCCGCGCCGTCTCGGTCAGCCAGTCCAGGTCCTCCAGACGGCGGCGGAGCGGCTCCTCGGCGAAGTCCCGCTCCGGCACGTGGCTCACCACCGCGATCAGGCCGTGGTGGGACAGCATTCTGGGCGGATCGCCGGCCACGCCCTTCAGCTGGGCCTGCAAGGGCGCGCCGAAGGGACGGCAGACGGCGTAGACGTAGCGCAGTCCGCTCATGACCTGTCCTCCTCCTCACGCTCCCGTTCCGCGAGGGCCTCCTCCAGGGGCTGCAGCCGCTCCAGCCGCTCGCGCAGCTCGGCGTTCTCGCGGGCCAGTTCGTTGCGGCGGGCACGGGAGGACAGCGCGGGGTCGTCCTCCCACCAGTCGATGCCCATCTCCTTGGCCTTGTCGACCGAGGCGACGATCAGCCGGAGCTTGATGGTGAGGAGCTCGATGTCGAGGAGGTTGATCCGGATGTCGCCGGCGATGACCACGCCCTTGTCGAGGACGCGCTCCAGGATGTCGGCAAGGTTGGCGCCCGAACCCTGACCGTAGGGTTCGGGCATCCGGCTGGCCATGGTCATCGACGGCCCCGACCGTCGGCGTACTCGTACTCGGGCTCTTCCTCGGTCTCTTCCTCTTCCTCGTCCTCGTACTCGCCCTCGGGCTCCTCGGCCTCTTCCTCGCCCTCGGGCTCCTCGTCGTACTCCTCGCCCTCTTCCTCCTCGTCGTACTCGCCCTCGGGCTCCTCCTCGCCCTCTTCGCCTTCTTCGCCCTCGTAGGCGTCCTCGCCCTCTTCGCCCTCGTAGGTGTCCTCGCCCTCTTCTTCCGAGCCCTCCTCGGAGCTCTGCTGCGATTCCTCCTCCTCGGCGATCGCGTCCTCGTGGCTGCGGACGACCTCGCCGTCGCGGATCTCGCCGCGCCAGCTGTCCTCGGCCTCGCCCTTGAGGGTGATGAAGCGGACGAAGTTCTTGAGGTCGAGCCGGGCGCGACGGCCCTGGGCGCGCCAGATGTTGCCGGTCTTCTCGAACAGACCCGAGGGGTAGTACTCGATGACCAGCAGGACCCGGGTGAGGTTGTCGTCGAGCCGGTGGAAGGAGACGACGCCCTTGGTGGTGCCCTTGGCGCCCTCCGAGGTCCAGGCGATCCGGTCGTCCGGCACCTGCTCGGTGGTCTTCGCCTTCCAGCTCCGGTTGGACCAGAAGATCTTCATCTGCCAGTCGCTCTGGGTGTCGTCGGAGCGGCTCGCGCTCTTGACGCCCTTGGCGAAGGTGCTGAAGTCCTGGTACTGCGTCCACTGGTCGTAGGCGGTGCGCCGGTCCACGCCGACGTCGACGGACTCGATGATCACCGTCGGCTTCTTGCCGGCCCCCTTCTTGCGCTTGCCCTTGCCGCCCCCACCGAGGTTCTTGAAGGCTCCCACGACGTTCTCCTTGGCGCGTGAGGCGCCGACCTCCAGGGCGGAGCGCAGCGGCCCCTTGCCCTCGGCCAGCTTGCGGCCGCCGTCCAGGGCGAGCTTGGCGAAGCCGGGGCTGTTGCCCTCGGCTATGTCGTTGAGCTTGCCCGTGGTCTCGCCCAGCTTGCGGCCGACTCCCGTCAGCAGGCGCGTGGCCTGTGCGGCGAGGTACTCCTGCACCTCGCCCTTGAGGCGGTCGGCGGCCTCGCTGTGGGCCAGATCCGTCAGCGGGGACGCCTTGTCGGTCGCTCCGCGCGCGGCCGAGGTGGCCGATCCGACTGTCTCGGTCATCACTCACCGCCTCCCTTCGGCTGACGGGAGCGGGCTGCGCGGGTGCCGCCGCCGGCCGCGGCCGTCTTCTTGGCGGCCTTCTTCGCCGGGGGCTGCCCGCCCGAGGTCCGCTTGGCCGCCGTCTTCTTGGCCGGGGCCCTCTTCGCGGCCGTCTTCTTGGCCGGGGCCTTCTTGGCGGCCTTCTTGGCGGTCCGCCTCACCGGGGCCCGGTCCTCTTCGGAGTCCGAGGACTCCTCTTCGTCCGCCTCCGGTTCCTCCTCGTCGTGCTCGTCGCGAGGTTCGTCCTCGTGCTCCTCCTGAGGTTCCTCCTCGTACTCCTCGCGGGGTTCCTCCTCAGTGTCCTCCCGGCCCTCGTCCTCGTCCTCCTCGGAGGAGAGGCCGCCGGTCGCCTTGCCGGCCACGCCCGAGAGCTGGTCGCGGACCTGGGCGGTACGGCCGTGCAGGCGGTTGGCGAGGGCGTCCATCTGCCGCTCCACCATCGCGCCCGAGGCCGCCTTGCCGACGCCGCGCAGGTCCTGGCGCAGCTGGTCGCCGATCTCCTTGAACTGCGGGTTGTTCTGCAGTTGCTGGGAGAGGACGTCCGCCAGCATGCGCGGGCTCAGATTCATCCGCTTGCCGGCCACGAGCCCGCCGAGCGCGAACGCCATTTTCATTTTCTTGGTACGTCCAAGGACGTACCCGGCCCCTACCGCGAGGCCCAGTCCCACTCGGTTCATCGTGCCGTCCCGTTGCCTGTGGCCCCGCCTCTGCGCAGGCCGGTTTCCAGCCGGTCCAGGAGTTCGTCCTCCTGTCGGTCGAACTCCTCCTCGTCGATCTCGCCGGCCTCCAACTGCTCTTCCAGACGGGCGAGTTCGGCCCTGACCGTCGACGGGTCGTAGTAGATGCGCTCCGCCTCCTGCAGGACCTGCCCGATCACCCAGCCGCTTCCGCGTACCGGGGCGAAGGGCAGCAGGACCAGCTCCTTGATCAATCCCACGTGCTCACTCCTGGGCGATGCCCGGACCCGCCGCGGAGCTCGCGTGCTCGGCGGGGCCCGGTTCCACGAAGCTGTACGGGGGCAGCGGCCCGTTGACGCGCAGCTCGATGTGGGGGTGGCTGTTGCGGATCCGGTCCACCGCCGCCAGGAACTCGTCGGCGGAGTCGCGGTCCACCAGGAAGGAGATGTTGAGCAGCCAGCCGCTGGACTCGGGGCCGGCCGCCACGTCCGCGGCGAGGGGTTCGAGGGCCTGCTGGACCTCGGTGGCGTCCTCGGCCTCGCGGGCCTTGACCGCGGAGACCACCATCTCGCCGAGCCTGAGCCGGTCGTCGTAACTGCCGCCGCCCGCCTGCCGGTTGGCCTCGGTCATGGCGCGGATGTCCGGGTTCCCGGACATCACCAGGTGCAGGACGGCCTCTTCCTGGTGGGTGGCCTTGACGTTGTACTCGACCTTGCCCTCCAGGGCGCCCAGCCGCTCCTTGTAGTGGTCGGCGCGCTCGGTGAGGACACCGGTGACGGTGTCGTCGTCCGGTGCGACGCTGCCGAAGCGCATGGGCAGCACCACTCCGGCGGCTCCCGCCTCCGCGAGCACCGCCTGGTGGGCGAGCAGGTCCTTGCGCTTGGGCCGCAGCCCCTCGGGCGCGTCGCTCACGACGGCCGCCAGCTCCCCGGCCTGCAGGACCCGCACCTGGCGCGGCGGATCACCGACGCCCACCAGGTCCTCCGGGAGCGCGGGGTGCGAACTCGCGGTGATGCCGTAGACGTACGTGCTCACTCCTGCTCCTCCTTCCTGCGCGAGGTCGTGGTCTTGCGGGCGCGCGGCCGGGACTCGGTCTCCTTCTCGCGCCCCTCTTCACGCGCCTGCTTGAAGGCGCCGGAGACGGTCTCGGCGGCTCCGGAGAGCGCACCCTTGGACTTGCCGCGCGCGCCGGACTCGGTCATCTCACCGACCAGATCGGGCAGGCCGGGGCTCTTGTGCGGGCCGGACTCCAGGTCGAGCCGGTTGCACGCCTCGGCGAAGCGCAGGTAGGTGTCGACGCTGGCCACGACGACACGGACGTCGATCTTCAGGATCTCGATGCCGACCAGGGAGACCCGTACGAACGCATCGATGACCAGACCCCTGTCGAGGACGAGTTCCAGAACGTCGTAGAGGCCGCTGGAACCGCCCCCGCCGCCGGTCTGCTGTGCCGGGACAACGGTCATGCCGACCGCGCCTCCTTTTCTGTGGTCTCGGAAATGTGAGCGGGACGGTGGCCTAGCGGCCGCCGGACCTGTGTGCGTCGGCCCGCCCGCGCTCATAACGTCGGACACGTCGGTATCCGGTCAGTTGACCGTCCTGGTCGAGGTCGACCTGATAGCTCGCCATCAGGCTCATCGTGTCCGGCACCCGCGCCAGCTCCAGGACCTCGACCTCGAGACACCAGCCGTCGTCCGTCTGCTCGAACGACGAGACGCTCTCGGGGGTCATGCCCGTCAGCTCTGCGAGCTGGGTGCGCGCGTGGCGCAGCACCTCCATCGGGTTGGACCGCTTTCTCGCCTCGCCGTTCCCTTTGTCCGAATTCTGTGATTCCTGTGAATTCTGGGATTCTTGTGAGTTTTTTGTGTCAGACATGGCCACCTCTTGTTTGCGGGTGGCCGCAATATCAGCCGCCAAACCTTCACGCACCGCGCAAGGCGTCGAGCCTGCGGCGGGCGGGTCCGAGCGCGCGCGCCTTGCTCAGGAGGCCGGCCCAGGGGTCGCCGCGGACCTGTTCGACCGCGTCGGCGATGGTCCAGCGACGCGCGTGCAGACCCGGGTCGTCCAGCTGGGACCAGTCCATGGGGGTGGCCACGGGCGCCCCGGGCAGGGCACGCACGGTGAGGGGGGCGACCGCCGTCTGCGCGTAGGCGTTGCGGCCCACGTCGAGGTAGAGCCGCTCGCCGCGGTCCTTCTTGCGGGCGGCGGTGGTGAGCCGGTCGGGGTGGGCCTCGGCGAGGGTGTCGGCGACGTCCCGGGCGAACGCGCGGACCTCGTCGAAGTCGTGCCGGCCGTCGACCGGCACCACCACGTGCAGGCCGCGCGAGCCCGTCGTCATCAGGGCGGAGGGCAGCTTCAGCTCGTCGAGGAGCTCGCCCAGCCACCGGGCCGCCTCCCGCACCGCCGCGAAGTCGTCACCCGCCGGGTCCAGGTCGAACACCATCCGGTCGGGCCGGTCCACCCGCCCCACCCGGGACAGCCAGCGGTGCAGGGTGACGGCGGCCTGGTCGGCCAGGTACACCAGGGTGGCCGTGTCGTCGCACACGGTGTGGCAGACCGTGCCGCCCTCCTTGGCCAGCTCGACGCGGGTGATCCAGTCGGGGTGGTTCTCGGGGGTGTTCTTCTGCATGAAGCGCGGGCCGTCGATGCCGTCCGGGTGCCGTTCCAGCATCAGCGGACGCCCGCGCAGGTGCGGCAGCATCAGCGGGGCGGCCGACCGGTAGTAGTCGACCAGGTCGCCCTTGGTGTACTCCTTCGCGTCGCCGCTTCCGGGGAAGAGCACCTTGTCCGCCCGGTGGACCCGCACCGTCCGGCGCCCGGCCCGCACGGTCCGTGCACCGTCGGCGCTCACGACACGACCGCCTCCTCCACCAGCAGCTTCCCGGCCGCCGCGATCGACTCGGCGTCGATGCCGGCCGCGTGCAGCTGCTCGTCCGGCGAGGCGGAGCCCGGCATGTCGCGCACGGCGAGCCGCACCAGCCGCGGTACGGGCCGGCCGTCGAGGAACGCGTCCAGGACGGCGTCGCCGAGACCGCCCTCCTCGTGGTGGTCCTCCACGGTGACCAGGCAGCCGGTCTCCTCCGCGGCCCGGCGCAGCGTGAGCCGGTCGACGGGCTTGACCGAGTACAGGTCGACGACCCGGACCCGGATGCCGTCCCGCTCCAGTGCGTCGGCGGCGGCGAGCGCCTCGTGCACGGTGACACCGGCCGCGACAAGGGTCAGCCGGTCGTCGGCGGAGGAGCGCAGCACCCTGCTGCCGCCGATCGGGAACTCCTCGTCGGGGCCGTAGATCACCGGGCTCTCGCCGCGGGAGGTGCGCAGGTAACGGACGCCCTCGCAGCCCGCCATCTCGGCGACCAGCCGGGCGGTCTGGTTGGCGTCGCACGGGTACAGCACGGTCGAGCCGTGCACGGCCCGCATCATCGCCAGGTCCTCCAGACCCATCTGGGAGGGCCCGTCCTGGCCGATGGCGACCCCGGCGTGCGAGCCGACCAGGTTGATGCCGGCGCCGCTGATCGACGCCATCCGCACGAAGTCGTAGGCGCGCGTGAGGAAGGCCGCGAACGTGCAGGCGTACGGCACCCAGCCGCGGGCGGCGAGACCGACGGCGGCGGCGACCATCTCCTGCTCGGCGATGTAGCACTCGAAGTAGCGCTCGGCGTGCTCCTTGGCGAAGGCCTCCGTGCGCGTGGAGTCGCCCACCTCGCCGTCGAGGGCCACGACGTCGCCGCGGCCGCTGCCGAGCGCGGCCAGCGCCTCCCCGAACGCGTTGCGGGTGGCGACCTCCTCGCCCTTGTCCCAGCCGGGCAGCTCGCAGTGGCCGGTGCGCACGGCGTGCAGCATCCGGGCCGCGGGCGGCTCCTTCACCCGGACGCGGAGGTCGCGGGGGCCGCCGAGCTCGGCGATGGCCTCGTCCGCGTCGGGCAGCGGCTTGCCGTGCAGGCCCTCGCGGTCCTGGACGGCCCGGACGCCCTTGCCCTTGAGGGTGCGGGCGAGGATCACGGTGGGCCGGCCGGCGGTCGAGGCCGCCTCGCCGTAGGCGCGGTCGATGGCGTCCACGTCGTGCCCGTCGACCTCGACGGTGTGCCAGCCGAACGCCTGGAAACGGCGGGCGTAGGCGTCGAGGTCGTGCCCGTGCCGGGTGGGTCCGCGCTGGCCCAGCCGGTTCACGTCGACGATCACGGTGAGGTTGTCGAGGTGCTCGTACGCCGCGTGCTCGGCGGCCTCCCACACGGACCCCTCGGCCAGTTCGCTGTCCCCGCACAGCACCCACACGCGGTAACCGGTGCGCTCCAGGCGCTTGCCGGACAGCGCGATGCCGACGCCGACGGGGAGCCCCTGGCCGAGCGACCCGGTGGCCGTCTCGACCCAGGGCAGCCGGCGCGGGGTCGGATGCCCTTCGAGCCGGCTGCCGAGCTTGCGGAAGCTCAGCAGTTCCTCGTCGCCGACGGCGCCGACCGCCTTGTAGGCGGAGTACAGCAGCGGCGAGGCGTGCCCCTTGGACAGCACGAAGCGGTCGTTGCCGGGGTGGGCGGGGCGGTCGAAGTCGTAGCGCAGGTGGCGGGCGATCAGGACGGCCATCAGGTCCGCGGCGGACATCGAGGACGTCGGGTGCCCGGACCCCGCGGCAGCCGAGGCGCGCACGCTGTCGACCCTCAACTGCTGGGCGAGCTCGGTGAGTTCGGCGGTGTTCATGCGTCTCCTTCTGCGGAAATGTCGGAGCGGCGGTCGGGTCCGGGGGTCTGCGCGCCCTCACCGTCACGCGCCTCCCCGTCCGAGTCGCCACCGGCCGGTCGGCCGGGCTGCTTCTTCGCGGCCTCACCGCCGGGCTGGTTCCCGGCCGCCTCTCCACCCGGCTGGTTCTTCGCGGGCTCGCCGCCCGGCTGGTTCTTCGCGGGCTCTCCACCCGGCTGGTTCTTCGCGGGCTCGCCGCCGGGCTGGTTCTTCGCGGGCTCGGGCTGTTCCGTCGTCCCGGTTCGCCCCGTGGTGTCGGCCGCCGTGGCCGCGCCGGGGCCCGAGCGGGCGTCGGTCTCCTGCCGGCCCTCCGGCCGGCCCGCCACCCGCGCCAGTTCCGGGGAGGCGGTGTCGAGGGGCACCGACCAGGAGCGGACGAGGCCCAACTGGACGGCCTGGCGCGGCAGTACGGCGTCCAGGAGCCAGTCGGCGGCGACCCGGACGCGGTTGCCGGGCATCGCGGCGAGGTGGTAGCCCCGGGTGACCGCGCCCGCGACGGGGCCGGACAGCGGGACGCCGAGCGGGTTGGCGGCGGCCTTGACCCCGCCCAGGTCGACGACGAACCCCAGGTCACGGTGGCTGTAGGCGCGCCGCTCCCCGTGGCCCAGCGACGCGGCGACGTTGCGGCCCGCGACCTTCCCCTGCCGCCAGGCGTGCTGTGCCGTCATCGGGGTGTACTGGCCGGGCTTCTCCAGATCCGGCACGGCCGCCGCGTCCCCGGCGGCGAACAGCTCGGGCCGGCCCGGCACCTGCAGGTGCGGATCGACCAGCAGGCGGCCGCGTTCCATGGGCAGCCCCATGGACTCGGCGAGCGGATCGGGCCGTACGCCGACGCACCACACCAGCGAGCGGGTGGGCACGAACTCGCCGTCGGTGAGCAGCACCCCCTCGTGCGTGGCCTCCTTCACGGAGGTGCCCATGCGCACGTCGACGCCCCGCTCGCGCAGCACGGTGTCGGCGGTGCGCGAGAGGTGTTCGTCGAGTTCGGGCAGCACCCGTTTCGCGATGTCCAGCAGCAGCCAGCGCGGCCGCATGCCCCGGCGCAGCGGATGCTTGCGGACCTGCGCGTCGGTGAACAGCTGCCCCTGCGCGGCGACCTCGGTGCCGGTGTACCCGGCGCCGACCACCACGAAGGTGCAGCGGGCGGCGCAGGTCTTCGGGTCGTCCGCGGCGGCCGCCAGCTCCACCTGCCGGGTCACGTGGTCGCGCAGGTACAGCGCCTCGGGCAGCCCACGGAAGCCGTGCGCGTGCTCGGCGACGCCCGGGATGGGCAACAGCTTGTTGACGCTGCCGGCCGCGAGCACCAGCCGGTCGTAGGCGAGGGTCCCGCCGTCGCCCTCCGGCCCGGTGTAGTGCACGGTGCGCCCGTCGAGGTCGATCGCGTCGGCCTCGCCCAGGACCAGCCGGACGTGCGGCAGGGTGCCGGAGAGGGAGACGGTGACCCGGCGCGGTTCCAGGATGCCGGCGGCGACCTGGGGCAGCAGGGGCAGGTACAGGAAGTAGTCGGTCGGATTCAGCAGGGTGACCTCGGCCTTGTGCCGCATCAGACGGGACAGGGTGCGGGCCGTCTGGTATCCGGCGAAGCCGGCTCCGACGATCAGGATGCGGGGTCGAGCCACGGTTCGCCTCCGGCGCTGTCGCGGGCGTCGTACGGAGACTTCCGCGTCCCCCTGGTCAGGGCCGCCAAACGTGCGCCGGTTGCCGCCGCGGCCCCCGGGTACCCGGACCCGGACCACAACCGCCGACGTCGCGGAGGCACTCCCCCATGCCCGAGTACGGCTATTTCCTCTCGTGCGAGCAGTACGGTCCCGCGGAGCTGATCGAGCAGGCGCGGATGGCCGAGCAGGCCGGTTTCCAGTCGTTGTGGATCTCCGACCACTACCACCCGTGGAACGACGAGCAGGGCCAGAGCCCGTTCGTGTGGTCGGTGATCGGCGCGCTGTCCGAGGCCGTGTCCCTGCCGGTGGAGACGGCGGTGACCTGCCCGACCGTGCGGATGCACCCGGCGGTGGTGGCGCAGGCCGCGGCGACCAGCGCGGTGATGACGAACGGCGCCTTCCGGCTCGGCCTCGGCTCGGGCGAGGCGCTCAACGAGCACATCCTCGGCGACCACTGGCCGCCCGCCCACGTCCGCCTGGAGATGCTGGAGGAGGCCATCCAGATCATGCGCCGGCTGTTCAGCGGCGAGGAGGTCAACCACCGCGGCCCGCACTACACGGTCGAGAACGCCCGGCTGTACACGGTGCCGGAGGAGCCCGTGCCGATCGACATCTCCGGCTTCGGGCCGGCCGCCACCAAGCTGGCGGCACGGGTCGGCGACGGCTACATCACGATGATGCCGGACGCGGCCATGGTGGAGCAGTACCGCAAGGGCGGGGGCGGCGGGAAGCCGGTCAGCGGCGGCACCAAGGTCTGCTACGACATCGACCGGGACGAGGCCGTACGGACCGTGCACCGGCTCTGGGCGAACGAGCAGCTGCCCGGCGAGCTGAGCCAGGTGCTGCCCTCCCCCAGGCACTTCGAGCAGGCGCAGCAGCTGGTCACCGAGGACATGGTGCGCGAGAACCGGGTGTGCGGGGACGACGTCGACGAGCACGTGGCGGAGCTGAAGCAGTTCGCGGACGCCGGTTTCGACCGGGTCTACGTCAACCAGATCGGCCCCGACCTGCGCGGCTTCTTCGACTTCTACCGCACGAAGGTGCTGCCGCAGCTGCAGCAGGCGTGAGGGGGCGGCGATGAAGCTCCAGCGGCCCGTCGTCTCCGTCTACACCGTGCCCACGGACGCCCCCGAGGCCGACGGCACACTGTCCTGGGACTCGACGACGATGGTGATCGCGGAGGTCTCGGCGGCCGACGCGACCGGCACGGGCTGGACGTACGGCCCGCCGGCCGTCGCCGAATTCCTGCGCGGACAGCTGGCCCCGCTGGTCGAGGGCCGCGACGCCCTCGACGTCCCCGCCCTGCACGACGCGATGTGCCGCTCCGTGCGCAACGCGGGCCGGCCGGGTGTCGCGGCGTGCGCCATCTCGGCGCTCGACATCGCTCTGTGGGACCTGAAGGCCCGCCTCCTCGAACTGCCGCTGGCGCGGCTGCTCGGCGTGTGCCGGGAGGAGGTGCCGGTGTACGGCAGCGGCGGTTTCACGACGTACCACGACACGCATCTGGCCGCCCAGCTCAACGGCTGGGTGCACGGGCAGCACATCCCGCGCGTGAAGATCAAGGTCGGTGAGAGCTGGGGGCGGGCGGTCCCCCGTGACCTGGCCCGGGTCCGCGCCGCACGTCAGGTCGTCGGCGAGGACGCGGAGTTGTACGTCGACGCCAACGGCGCCTACACCCGCAAGCAGGCCCTGCGGGTCGGCCGTGCCCTCGCCGAGCACGGGGTCGGCTGGTTCGAGGAACCGGTCTCCTCCGACGACCTCACCGGCCTGCGGCTGGTCCGCGACGCCCTGGTCTGCGACGTCACGGCCGGGGAGTACGGCTACGACCTGCCCTACTTCGCCCGCATGATCGCGGCGGGCGCGGTCGACTGCCTGCAGATCGACGCGACGCGCTGCGGCGGCATCACGGAGTTCCTGCGCGCCGCCGCGCTGGCCCAGGCCCACGGCCTGGAGGTCTCCACGCACTGCGCGCCCCACGCGCACGCGGCGGCCGCCGCGTCGCTCCCCAATGTCCGCCACATGGAGTGGTTCCACGACCACGTCCGCATCGAGGACATGTTCTTCGACGGGGCCCTGGACCCCACGGGCGGCCGCATACGGCCGCTGGGCGGCGTGGGCCACGGACTGACGCTCCTGGCGGAGGAGGTCGGGCAGTACCGGGTGGGCTAGGGCCTGTCGTCGACGACAGGCCCTAGTGGCGGACCAGGCGGGTGAGCCTGCGGGCCGCCAGCACGCCGGCGCCGACGGTCAGCACCGCGCCCGCCCGGGTGCGGTTGCGCGAGACCCAGTCCTGCGGGCTGCTTCCGTGGGCCTCCTCGTCGAACCGCCCGTGGGCGCCGAAGTCCCGCCCGTGCGGGCCGTCCACGGGTGCCCACAGGTTGGCGGACTCGCCGTGCTGCCCCTGGTCCTGCTGGGACTCGAAGCCGGTCCGTGCCAGGTAGCGGTCCAGCACGCCGGGGGCCACCGCGTTGGCGATCAGGGTGGCCGCCGTGGAGCCGCCGACCCAGTACTCGCGGCGCCGGGCGTGCGAGGCGGCGTGCACGATCGCCCGTCCGGCGACCTCGGGCTGGTAGACGGGAGCCACCGGCCGGGCCTGTCCCGGCATCCGGCTGAGCACCCAGTCGAACTGCGGGGTGTTGACGGCCGGGAGCTGCACCATCGTGGTCCGCACCCCGCTGCGGGAGTGCAGCAGCTCGCACCGCAGCGACTCGTTGAACCCCTGGATCGCGTGCTTGGCCCCGCAGTACGCCGACTGCAGCGGAATCCCGCGGTACGCCAGCGCGGAACCGACCTGCACGATCGTGCCGCGGTCGCGCGGGAGCATGTGGCGCAGGGCGGCCCGGGTGCCGAACACGTAACCCAGGTAGGTCACTTCGGTGACCCTCTTGAACTCGTCCGGGGTGATCTCGGTGAACGGCGCGAACACCCCGGCGAAGGCGTTGTTGACCCAGACGTCGATGTGCCCGAACGTGTCGACGACGCGCTGGGCCGCGTCCTCGACGGCCTTGGCGTCGGCCATGTCCACGGGGACGACCAGTGCCTCGCCGCCGGCGCGCTGCACCTCGTCGGCGGCCGCGGCCAGACCCTCGCGTCCCCGGGCCAGCAGGGCGACCCGGTCGCCGCGGGCGGCGAAGGCGACAGCCGTGGCCCGGCCGACGCCGCTGCTGGCACCGGTCACCACGACCGCCTTGGGACTCCCCGGTACCTGCACTCCCCAACGTTTGCGCACCTCGCGTCACCCCCGGTGATGCGGCTGCTCGGGATCCATGTGCTCCTGCGTCGGCGCCGGTGCCCCCGGCACGCCGGTCGCCGGCATCCCGGCCACGGGCGCACCGCTCGCGCCGGCCGCGCCGCCGGGCGCCACGGGCGGCACCGGAGGGTACGGCGGTATGGCGCCGTGGGTGCGGTCGCGGTCGGTGGCGGCCGCCATCTGCGCCGCGTGCTCCGGGCCGGGCCGGGAGGCGGAGGGACGGGCCGCGCTGCGCAGGGCGTAGGCGACGACGCCGAGGATCACCGCGGTGATCAGCGCGGCGGCCCAGCCGGGCAGGGCGATCGCCAGCGCGAGGCCCACGGCGAGGGCGAGGGCCGCTCCCGCGTAGAGGGCCACGGCGCCGGACGCCCCGTACAGCACGGCCCTGCGGCGCTGCTTGCGAGTCTGTTCGCGCAGTTCGTCGCGCACGGTCTCGCGCGCCACCTGCGCCAGCTCGTCGACCAGGTGCTTGTCCAGATGCTCCAGATGCTCCAAGCCTTCCATGGCCGCCGGGTACCCGTACGCCCCTGCGCATAACGCGGTCCGTCACGGCCGGAAAGCAGCGCGTCAGCCCCGGGGGCCCGGGTACCCACCGGCTCGCACGACCGAGAAAGCGCACGTCGTCCACCCCTTCGCAAGGCCATGGGCTGACCCACGCCCGCAGGGGCGGCCGGAGCGGGGTGATCACCGGAACGGATCACCTCCTGCGGCCGTCCCAACTAGGCTCGTCCGTATGGACATTCTGGGAGCCACGCTGCGCATCTGCGTCGACGACCTGGAGACCGCGGTCCCCTTCTACGAACGCCTCGCGGGCGGCCACGCCCTGCGCTTCGAACGCGGGGGCGTCCAGGTGGCCGCGGTCGGCTGCTTTCTGCTGATGAGCGGGCCCGAGGCCGAGCTGGAGGTGCTGCGCAAGGTCGCGGCGACCATCGCGGTGCAGGACCTCGACGAGGCCCACCGGGTGCTCACCGAGCTCGGCGCGCGCATCGTCGCCGGTCCGGTGCCGACGCCCGGGGGCCGCAACCTGATCGCGATGCACCCGGACGGCACGGTGTACGAGTACGCGGACCGCAATCCGTAGAAGGCCTCTCACGCCTCCGGCGGCCGCATGCGGAAGTCGTAGTGCGCCGGGAGGGGTTCGTCGCTCAGCCGCGCCCACAGCCGGCCGATCGTCTCCGCGCCCTCCCGCAGGTCGGCGACCTCGAAGCCGGCACGGAAGATGTCGCGCGCCTCCTCCGGCATCCCCTCCGCGAGCAGCAGCCCGGCCTCGATCAGCCGGAACCTGCCGCGCCGCCGGACGGCGGGCCGGAGCCGGTCCCACACGGCGCGCGCCTGCGCGGTGCGGCCCGCGGCGAGCAGTGCCTCGATCGCCTCACGGCCCAGCGCGGCCGTCGCCGCCGTCCACGACTCGCCGTCGTCGCGCCGCTCGGCGCACAGGTCGTCGAAGGCCTCCACATACCGGTCGGCGGCCCGCTCCGGGTTGCCGCCGGCCTGGTCGGCGACGGCGAGGCAGCGCAGCAACGGCCACAGGGACGGGGCGAGTTGGAGCGCCCGCTCCCAACTGCGCACGGCCTGGGCCCGATCGCCCGCATGCCACTGGGCGACGCCGAGGTGGTACTCGGTGAGGGGGGTGGCCGGCGCGGTCTCCAGCATGTCCCGCCAGTGCGGGGCAACGAGCGTCTCGCCGGGCGGCCGCACCCGGCGCGGCTCGGGGAGGAACCCGGCCCGCAGGAGGTGCAGCCAGGGCTTCTGGGCGTCACCGAGGGTGCTCTCGTCGAAGGGCGTGCCGGACAACTTCAGGTCGGCACGCAGCACTTCGAGGGCGCCCCAGCCGGAGCCGGTGGCGAGGATCCCGTCCGGTTCGGTGTCGGCGCACGCCTTCCAGGCGGCGTACGCGGCGTCGACGGCGGCGCGCGGGAGAGCCGCTTCGAGGCGGGCCTCCGCTTCGTCGGCGGCCGGCGGGGAGTGCAGCGGACCGTACGCCTCCAGCCAGGACACCTCGCTCTCCGCGTCCAGCCGTACGTGCTCCAGCTGGGTGCGGGCGAGGCCGGCCTGGATCTCCAGGTAGCCGTCGGTGCCGGGTTCGGTGAGCCACTGCTGCCAGCGGCGCCCGCCGGGCCCGGTGCCCCAGATGAAGAGCTTGCGGCCGCGCAGCGCGTCGCTGGAGGTCTGCACCAGGCCGTGCCCGTCGGCGTCGAGTGCGGCGATCCAGCGGCGTCGGTCCTCGGGCACGTCGTAGAACCAGTCGGCGGCGTGCGGGTGGTGCTCGATCTCCGCGTGCGAGGGCGCCGGTACCTTCCGCAGCCGGTGCTCGTACCCGAAGTGCCAGGCCTCCTCGGCGGGTACGAGGACCCGGCGGGTCTCGGGGACGGCGATGTTGGACCACCAGTACGTCGGCACCGGCCGCTGGTGGGGGTTGCGGACGCGGACGCCGACGTGGAGGAAGTCGGAGCCGTCCGGCAGCCAGAGGTCGACCTGGAAGGGCAGGTCGCGCAGCCGCTCCCACTCCCACAGCCGGAGCATCTCGCCGCCGTCGGGGGCGGTGACGCGGGCCGCGTGGAGGGGTGAGCAGGCAAGCGCCGTGTGGCCGGTGGCGCCGATGTTCCATTCGATGCCGCCGGAGAACCAGGCGCCGTTGAGGGCGAAGGCGGCCGGCTGGAACACCGGGTTGCGGTACAGCAGTTCGCGGCCGGTCGGCTTGTGCAGGAGGGAGGCGACCCGGCCGCCGAGCCCCGGCAGGACGGTGGCGCGCAGCCGGTCGTTCTCGATCACGAGGGCGTCGATCCCGCGGGGTTCGCGCGAGCGCCCGTATCCGTCCCTCGTCCGCACCGGCAGCAGGCTGCGCAGGGGTTCGTAGCCCGCCTGTCGTGCCATGTCACGCGGCAGTTCGTCGCGCTCGCGGTCCTCGATGCGGTGCACCTCGTGCGGGAGCCGCAGTGGGGGCAGCGGATTGTCCGGCCCCAGCTCCGCCGCCGGCATGGTCAGTACCTCACGTCGGATCGTCGTCACGATCACCATGGAAGCCGCTGACCGGTGATCCGGCCAGGGGACCTACCGGTCAGGATTGCGCAAAGGCGGCCTCGCGGTCATCCCGTCATCTCGACGGTGATCGCCCAGCGTTCGTGGTCGCGCCATGCCCCGTCGATGAAGAGCATGTTCGGGGAGAAGCCCTCCAGGCGGAAGCCGCAGGAGCGGGCCAGGGCGATCGAGGCGGTGTTGCCCGGCTGTACGTTGATCTCCAGGCGGTGCAGGCGCATCGGCCCGAAGGCGTGGCCCACCACCAGCCGCAGTCCCTCACGCATCAGTCCGCGGCCGGCGGCGTGCGCGAAGGCGCCGTACCCGAGCGCGCCGCACTGGAAGCCGCCCTCGACGATGTTGTTGATGTTGATGAACCCGGCGATGGCGCCGTCGGCCTTGTCGCACACGAGGAATCCGGCCTTGGTCGGGTCCTCGATCAGCCGGCCGGCGTAGGCGGTGTACGCGTTCGCGGTGTCCGGCGGGAACAGCCACGGGTGGTGCAGGTCCTTGCTCTCCCGGGCCCGCGCGGAGAACTCGGCACCGTCCGCGTAGGTGAAGTGGCGTATCCCCACCCGGGGTCCCTCGGCGAGATAGCGGGAAGCGGTGTGCGGCATCCCGCCACCCTACGTCGCGCGCCCGCCGGTCAGCGCAGCGCGGGCTCGTCCAGTGTCAGCGTGCCCGCGTCGGCGTCGAGTGCGGCCGACACCCCGAAGGGGACGGTCAGGGCGCCCGCGCAGTGCCCGAACCCGAAGTCCTCGGCGATCGGGACGCCGAGCCCGCCGAGCCGGTCGAGGAGCAGCGCACGCACCTTCTCGTACGGCTCGCACTGCTCCCACGACCCGAGCAGCACCCCGCGCACCCCCTCCAGCCAGCCCGCGCGCCCGAGCTGGGTCAGATAGCGGTCCAGGCGGTACGTCTCCTCGCCGACGTCCTCCAGGCACAGCAGCCCGCCGCGGGCACCGGGCCGGGCGTGCGGGCTGCCCAGCTCGGCGGCGAGCAGGCACAGACAGCCGCCGAGCGTGACGCCCCGCGCGCGCCCGGGGACCAGGGCGCCGCCCCCGGAGATGATCGTGCGGACGCTCTCCGGCGCGAAGAGGGTCGACTTGAGGTGTTCCTGCGCGCGGGCGTTCTTGACGAAGTCGACGCCGGCCGCCATCGGCCCGTGCAGCGTGACCAGGCCGAGGCGTGCGGCGAACGCCTCGTGCAGCACGGTGACGTCGCTGAAGCCGACGAACACCTTCGGCCCGGCCGCCCGCATCGCCTCCCAGTCGAGGAGGTCGACCATGCGCTGCGCGCCGTAACCGCCCCGCGCGCACAGCACGGCGTCCACCGAGGGGTCGCACCAGGCGGCCTGCAGGTCGGCGGCGCGGTCGGCGTCCGTCCCCGCGAGGTAGGTCAACTCGCCGTGCCGGTCGAGCACATGGGGTGCGACGACCGGGTCGAGGTCCCAGCCGCGCAGCACGTCGAGGCCGGCCTGCAGCCGCTCCTCGGGAACCGGCCCGCTGGGCGCGACGACGGCGACACGGGCGCCGGGGGCGAGCCGCGACGGCCGCAGGAGTTCTCGTACCGCTTCGCTCACTCGGACAGCTCCAGGGTCGGGACGCCGTGCGGATCGATGCCGAACACCTGCGCGTACAGGGACAGTTCGGCCTCCATGCAGCGGATCATGGTGTCGGCGCGCCGGAAGCCGTGCCCCTCCCCCTCGAAGGCGAGATAGGCGTGCGGCACCCGCCGGCCCCGGATCCGCTCCAGGAACCGCTCGCACTGCGCGGGCGGGCAGATCACGTCGTCCAGGCCCTGGAGCAGCAGGAACGGCGCGGTGACACGGTCGGCGTGCTCGGTGGGCGAGCGTTCCGCGTACCGGCCGGGCACCTCGGCGAGCGGTCCGACCAGCGACTCCAGGTACCGCGACTCGAAGTCGTGGGTCTCCCCCTCCGCCCAGGCGGCGAGGTCGAGAACGGGATAGAGGATCGTGCCGCAGGCGTAGACGTCGGTCTGGGTGAGCGAGGCGGCCGTGGTCCAGCCGCCGGCGCTGCCGCCGCGGACGGCGAGCCGGTCGCGGTCGGCGGTGCCCTCGTCGGCGAGGGCGAGGGCGACGGCCGCGCAGTCCTCGACGTCCACGACGCCCCACTGCTCGCGCAGCCGCTCCCGGTACTCGCGGCCGTACCCGGTCGAACCGCCGTAGTTGACCTCGGCGACCCCGATGCCGCGGGAGGTGAAGTAGGCGATGGACAGGTCCAGGACGAGCGGCGATCTGCTGGTGGGGCCGCCGTGCGCCCAGACGACGTAGGGCGGCAGTTCGTCGCCGGGAGGGACACAACCGGGGTTGTGGGGCGGGTAGATGTGGGCGTGGACGTCGCGTCCCGCGGGCCCGGTGAAGGTGCGGATCTGCGGCTCGGGGTAGTGGGCGGGGTCCACGGCGTCCTCGTGCTCGGCGCCGACCACCCGGGCCCGTCCGGTCCTCGTGTCCAGCTCCACCACCTCGTACGCGCTGCGCGGGCTCGCGCCGACGGAGACGACCCGCTCGCCGTGCACCGCCAGCGTGGGTGCGAACTCGGTCCAGGGACCGGCCGCGTCGACGATCTCCCCGGTCTCCGGGTCGAGGACGCCGAGGGCGGTGGCGCCGCGCCCGTGCACCACGGCGACGAGCCCGCTCGTCAGCGGGGCGAACCAGCGGTGGCCGAGTTTCCACAGCGGCCCGGCGAACTCCTCCTCGCGGGGGCACAGGGGCGTGCCGTCGCGGTAGAGGTTCCACCAGCCGGTGCGGTCGCCGGCGTACAGCAGGGACCCGTCGGCCGCCCAGTCGGCCTGCGCGATCGACTCCCGCGGCCCGCCGGCGACGGTCCGCGGCCGGCCGAGCCGGCCGTCGTCGCCGATCTCGGCGACGACCAGCTCGGTGCCGTCCCACGGCATCCGCGGGTGGTCCCAGACCAGCCAGGCGGCGCTGCGTCCGTCGGGCGAGATCCGCGGGCCGGTGACGAACCGGTGCGTGTCGTCGGTGAGTTCGCGCACCGCGTCGCGGTCCTGGGCGGCCGAGCCGTCCAGCGGTACGGCGGCCAGGACGCGGCGTACGTCGGTGGGGCCGTCGCCGGTGAACTCCTCCAGGACGCACCACACTTCGCCCCGGTCGGGGCACAACTGCGGCTCGGCCCAGCGCAGTCCGCCGCCGACCGGCGACAGCGGAGTCAACGGGCGCGGCTCACCGCCGGGTTCGTAGCGGTAGAGGCGCTGGTCGGCGAAGTTCACGAAGACCACGACCGGGCGGCCGTCCAGCACCAGCCCGGCCCAGGGGTGCCCGCCGTACTCCATGACGCGGCTGCGCACGTTCCACGGCGCGGGCAGCACCGGCTCCTCGTCGCCGTCGGCCCGTCTGCGCACCAGGGTGCGCCGGCCGCCCTCCTCGGGCCGGGGCTCGGTCCACCAGGCCTCGTCACCGACGAAGCCGACGTACTCGGGGTGCCCGTCGTGCGCGGCGGCGAGCGCCGCGTCGATGGGTGAGGGCCAGGAACCGTAGGGCAGGGTGTGCACGTCTCTCCCAACTCGCCTAGGCCGTGCGCAGGAACCGGTCGAGTACCCGGACGCCGAAGTGCAGTGCCTCCACCGGCACCCGCTCGTCGACGCCGTGGAACATGGCCTGGTAGTCGTACCCCTCCGGCAGCTTCAGCGGGGTGAATCCGTAGCCGGTGATGCCGAGGCGGGAGAACTGCTTGGCGTCCGTGCCGCCCGACATGCAGTACGGCACCACATGGCCCTCGGGCGCGAACTCCTCGACGGCGGCCCGCATCCGGGCGTAGGTCGGCGAGTCCAGGGGTGCCTGCAGGGCGACCTCGCGGTGGTGGTACTCCCAGTCGACGTCCGGCCCGGTGAGCCGGTCGAGGGTGGCGCGGAACTCGTCCTCGCCGCCGGGCAGATACCGTCCGTCGACGTACGCGACGGCCTCGCCCGGGATCACGTTGACCTTGTAACCGGCGTCCAGCATGGTCGGGTTGGCGCTGTTGCGGACGGTCGCCTCGACGAGCTTCGCGGCCGGGCCGAGCTTGCGCAGCAGGGCGTCCACGTCGTCGAGGCCGCCGTCGACGCCGTACAGCGCGGCGAGTTCGGTCAGGGCCGCCCGCACCGTCGGGGTCGGCCGCAGCGGCCACTCGTGCTCGCCGATGCGGGTGACGGCGGCGGCGAGACGGGTGACGGCGTTCTCCGCGTTCACCTTGGAGCCGTGCCCGGCGCGCCCGCGCGCGGTGAGCTTCAGCCAGCCGGTGCCGCGCTCGCCCGCGGCGATCGGATAGAGCTGCCGGCCGCTGCCGTCGTGGAAGGTGAACGCCCCCGACTCGCTGACGCCCTCGGTGCACCCCTCGAAGAGGCCGGGGTGCTCGTCGGCGAGGAAACCGGAGCCGTCACGGGCGCTGTCCTCCTCGTCCGCGGTGAAGGCGACGACGACGTCCCGCCGGGGCCGGACGCCCTCGCGCGCCCACTGCCGCACCACGGCGAGGATCATCGCGTCCATGTTCTTCATGTCGACCGCGCCGCGCCCCCACACGACGCCGTCGCGGATCTCCCCGGAGAAGGGGTGCACGCTCCAGTCCTCGGCCCGGGCCGGGACGACGTCCAGGTGACCGTGGAGCAGCAGCGCGTCGGCGGACGGGTCGCTGCCCGCGACGCGGGCGACGACGTTCGTCCGCCCCTCGGTGCGCTCCAGCAGGACGGGTTCCAGCCCCGCTCCGGCCAGCTGCTCCGCCGCGTACTCGGCGGCGGGCCGCTCCCGGCAGTCGCCGCCGCCCCGGTTGGTGGTGTCGATCCGGATCAGGTCGGAGGTGAACCGGACCACCTCGTCCAGTGCCTGCTGGTCAGCCATACTGCTCCTCCACCGCGGCCGAGACGATCGTGGTGACCGCCTTGAAGGTACGGATGCCCTCGTACATGGTGGCGCTGGTGTACGCCACCTTGCGCTCGCCGATGCGGTCCACGCCGGGCACGACGGTGGCGGCCATGGCGAGGTGCTCGGCGTCGAACTCCAGGGCGATGGTGAACGGCCCGTCCGTCAGGGGTTCGTGACGGACCGCCAGCTCGGCCGCCGCCTTGGCCGCGGCCCGGATGTCGGCGGCGGTCCTGGCCGGTGTGCGGCACACGGCCGCGTACCGCGAGACGTGGTCCTTGACGGCGACCTTGAGTGCCTCCGGCGCGTACCCGAGGGCGTCCTCGCAGGCCACGTCGTCGCCGGTGACCAGGACGACGGGCACGCCGTACTCGGCGACGACGTGCGCGTTCAGCAGGCCCTCGCTGGCTCTGACGTCGTTCAGCCACACCCCGGTGATGGAGTTGGCGAGGTAGGTGTGGGCGAGGACGCCCTCCATTCCGGCGCCGGCGTGGTAGCCGACGAACGCGATCCCGTCCACGTCGCCGTGCTGCACGCCCTCCACCATGGACAGCGACTTGTGCCGTCCGGTGAGCATCTGCGTCCGCTCGTCGAGCCGCTCCAGGAGGAGGTTGCGCATGGTCCAGTGCGCCTCGTTGACGACGACCTCGTCCGCCCCGCCGTCGAAGAACCCCAGCACGGCCGCGTTCACGTCCGAGGTGAACATCGCGCGGCACCGCTCCCACTGCGGTGTCCCGGGCAGCACGTCGGCCGGCCAGGTGACGCCCGTGGCACCTTCCATGTCGGCGCTGATCAGGATCTTCATGATGCGCCACGTTACGCGCCGGGACGGGTCCGGTTCCAGGACTCGCTGCTTCGGAGGAGCCCGGGTTGCGGCGGCGGGCGCGGCGGCGTCGGATGGGAGTCCGTCGATGCCGAAGGCGAGGGGCCATGACGAAGCACGATCCCGTGGCGGACGACCGGCGTCCCGGAGGCCGTCCCGTGCGCTGCCAGGGGCCGTACGGCCGCCCGGGGGACGCGGCGGACTGCCCCGACCCCGCCCGCTTCGAGGTCGTCCGCTACCGGCGGCCGGCGCTGGCCGTGTGCCCGGTGCATCTGGGGCCGTCCCTGCTGATGGCGGGCGATGTGCTGTGGCCTCCGCAGGTGTCCCTGGTCCGTTAGCGCGGCGGCCCTCAGCTCACGCGGCCCGCGACCAGCCACTTCGACGGCAGTTCGATCCGTGTGCCGTCGGCGGTGAACTCTGTGGTGACGAGCGGTAGTTCGCCGGTGGCGAGCACCGTGAGGCCGGCCGCCGTCAGATACCCGGGCACGTCGTCGTCGGCGACCTCACCGGGCGCGAGGCCGTGCCGGAAGATCGGTGCGAGCTTGGGCGGCGGACCCGAAGGGCTCTGCGCGAGGCCCAGCAGGACGGGCTTGGCCCTCTCGGACAGCTCCACGAGGAAGGCACGCCCCCGCTCGCCCACGAGCGTGGCGATGCCGTCCGCCATGGCCTGCCGGGCGTCGGGCTCGACCTGGTGCAGGACGCCGCGCATGTAGACGTTGGCGTCGCCCAGTTCCGCGTGCAGCGTCTCGGTCTCGCTCTTCTCGACTGCGTCGAGCACCCGGTAGGTGGCCTGGCCCGCGGGGTCGGCGCGCCGGGCGTGCTCGACGGCGGCGGCGGACAGGTCGGCGCCCACCACGTGCCGGAAGCGGTCGGCGAGGAAGCGGGTCTGGGTGCCGTTGCCGCAGCCGAGGTCCACCATCGCCAGGCCCGAGTCGACCAGATGGGGCGCGAACAGGCCGAGGTGGACGCCGGCGGTCAGGGCCGGCTCCGCGTCCCAGAAGACGGCTCCCTCCTCCTCGGGCGCCTCGCGCCAGAAGCCCTCCCAGGCCTCCCGGTACCCGCTCGTCACGCTCATGTCCGTCTCCCCAGGGTGCGCCGCGAACCCGTCCCGAGTGACGGGCCAGTACGGTCTACCGCGCCCCCGGCACGGCTACAAGCGCGTGGCGCATTCCTTCACGCCGCTTTCGACAGGTGTGCGCCCCCTGGCGCCTCGCCCGCTCGCCCGTGGGGCGCGGGTGACCGATGGGGCGTCAGCGCCGCGGCAGCGTCAGCTCGAACCAGACGGTCTTGCCGGTCGTCGTACGGCTGGTGCCCCACTCGCGCGCGAGGGTGCTCACCACGCGCAGTCCGCGCCCGAAGTCGTCGAACGGTTCGGCGCTGAGCAGGGTCGGCAGCTCGTGGTCGTCGTCGTCCACCTCGCACAGCAGGGTGTCGCCGCGGACGAGACGCAGCAGGACCGGGCTGCCGTGGGAGTGCCGTACGGCGTTGGTGACGAGCTCGCTCACCAACAGCTCGGCCTGGGCGGCGTGTTGTGCCAGCCCCCAGGCGTGGAGCTGTTCGCGGACCACGGCTCGCGCGCGGGAGACCTCGACCGGGTCGAGGGAGAGCCGCCACTCGGCGACGTCGTCGGCGTCGATGCCGTTGAGCCGGGCCATCAGCAGGGCGACGTCGTCCTTGCGGCCGCCGCGGCCCGCCGCCGAGAAGGTCGCGGCCAGGGCGCGGATGATGGCGTCGCAGGCGTCGTCCATGGACGCGGCGGGGTGGGCGGCGGACTCACTGAGGGCCGCCAGGCCCACGCCGATGTCCTCGCCGCGCACCTCGACCAGCCCGTCGGTGCACATCACGATCCGGTCGCCGGGCTCCACGCGCACGCGCACCGCCTCGAACGGCACCCCGCCGACGCCGACGGGCGCGCCGGTGGGCAGGTCGAGCAGCTCGCTGCGGCCGTCCTCGGCCCGCACCAGCACCGGCGGGATGTGGCCGGCGTTGGCGAGGTGCAGTTCGCTCGCGATCGGGTCGTAGACGGCGTACAGGCAGGTCGCGAGGTAGGTGTCGCCGAGGCGCTGGGCGAGGTCGTCGAGGTTGCGCAGGAGCTGGGCGGGCGGCAGGTCGAGGGCGGCCATGGTCTGCACGGCGGTGCGCAACTGGCCCATCATGGCGGCCGAGTTGAGGCCGTGGCCCATGACGTCGCCGACGACCAGGGCGGTGCGGGCCCCGGGCAGTTTCACGGAGTCGAACCAGTCGCCGCCGACGCGTCCCAGCAGAGTGCCGGGCAGGTAGCGGGTGGCGATGTCGCAGCCGGGCATGCGCGGCGGGATGTGCGGCAGCATGCTGTCCTGGAGGGTCTCGGCGACGCTCTCCTGGTAGGTGTACATGCGCGCGTTGTCGAGCACGAGGCCCGCGCGGGCGGCGAGTTCGGCGCCGGTGACGCGGTCCATGTCGTTGAAGACGGGCCGCTCCGGGTGGCGCAGCAGGATCATGAAGCCGAGGACGACGTTGCGTGCCTTCAGGGGGACGACCAGCATCGAGCGGTGGGTGATCAGCGGCCGGATGTCCCGCTTCTCGAACTGCGAGGCGATGGCGTGTCCCATCTCCTCGCTGATGCGCGGCACGAGCACGGGCTCGCCGGTGGTCATGCACTGGAAGAACGGCGTGTGCGCCGGGAACGGCATGGCCTCGCCGACCGGCACGACGTCGTCCCACCGGCCCGGTTCGTCGGTGTGCTCGACGGCGACCCGGTGCCACATGGTGGTGGTGTCGGGGACGCCCTCGGGGAACCCCTCGCCGGCGACGACCTGTTCGCGCAGATAGGTGCCGGCGACGTCGGTGAACCGCGGGACGACGGCGCGGCTGACCTCGAGGATCGTCGTGGCCAGGTCGAGGGAGGTGCCGATGCGGCCGCTGACCTCGTTGAGGAACTCCAGGCGTTCGCGTACGGCGGCGTATTCCAGATCCTCGGCGTCGTCGGCGAGTTCCCGGGGTATCGGTAATCCTTCGGCGACGGCACGCGCGGCCCGCTCGCGGCGGGCCCGGCGCTGCACGCGCCGGGGCACACCCCAGTCGGGGGTCACGGGCACCCGGTCGTTCTGGCTGAACTCCAGGACCGGGTAACCCAGTTCGAGGACCTGCGCGACGATCCGGGCGCCTTCGCCGACGCTCATGCTGGGCAGGATCTCGGGCAGCCGGCCGGCCAGTTCCTCGGCTCCGGGGAAGTCGGTGTGCAGGGCGAAGCCGGGTGCGATCCGTTCGAAGGCCAGGTCCTCGTCGGGCTCGTCCTGGTGCAGCCTCGCGGTGTCGGCGGCGAGCACCAGCAGCCGCTCCTGGCCCGGGCCCACCAGCGGGTACGCCCACCACAGCACGTCGACGCGGTCGCCGGAGCGGCCCGGTTCGCCCTGCCCGGGGACGGTCAGGCGGGCGCGGCCCGCGGCCGGGTAGGAGAACCTGCCGTCCAGCGAGGAGTCGAGGCCGGGGCCGAGTCCGTCGTAGGCCGCGAACGCCCCGTACTCGGGGATGTCCTCCTCCTCGGGCAGCACGCCGGAGACGGGCAGCAGGTCGACGGCGGCGCGGCCGATCGCCTCCTCCTTGGGGACGCCGAACAGCCGGCGTGCGCCGGTGCTCCAGTGGGAGACGAGGCCGCCGCGGTCCACGACGACCACGGCCAGCGGGACCCGGCCGGTCGCGGCATGGCCGTTCGCCGCGCCGTTCCCGGATCCGAGGCTGGGAGGTGTGTCCCTCTCGGTGCCACGGTCAGCGCCACTTTCCATGGCCCAGGCCCTCTCTCCCCACAGCTCGGCAAGATCTGTGCCGCCTGCTCCACCGTACGGCTCGCGCCGGTGGCGGTGTGCGGCAATGCGCGAATTGATGCACGGCGCGGCCGCCCGCGCGCGGGCGCACACCCCCGGTCCGGTCAGTCCTCGTGGCTCAGTTGCAGGTCGCGCTCGGTACGGCCGCCGCCGGCCACCTGGAGCACGGTGGCGACCGGCGGGTAACCCGCGGCGATGACGGTGTACTCGCCGGTGGCCAGGTCGGTGAAGCGGAAGGTCCCGTCCGGGCCGGTGGTGAGCGAGTCGACGACGTTGCCCGCGGCGTCGAGCAGGGTCACGCGCGCGTCCTCGACGAGCCGTCCGCCGCTCGCGCGCACGGTGCCGCGCAGGACGGCGCCGCCGGTGAGCTCGACGTCCTGGCGGGTCTCGCGGGACGCCTGGACGGTGACCGGGAGGGCGACCGGGCGGCAGGTGTAGGCGCTCGCGGCCAGGGTGTACTCGCCGGCGACGAGTTCGGTGACGAGGTAGCCGCCCTCGGGTCCGCTGCGGGTGGTGGCGACGACCTCGCCGCGCACGTCGGTGAGGGTGAGCGTGGCGTCCGGTACGGGTGTGCCGTCGGCGGTGCGCACCTGGCCGGCGAGGCGCCCGGCGCCGCCGAGGACGATGTCGAGCTCGACGGGGCGTTCGCCCACGGTGACGGTGACGGCCTGGGGCTGGTGGCCGCCCGCGGCGGCGATCAGCACGTACGGGCCCGCGCCGGGCGTGGACAGCGCGTACCGCCCGTCCTCGCCGCTCGCGCCCCGGCCGATCTGCTGACCGGTCACGTCGATCAGGGTGAGCGCCGCGCGGGCCAGTGCGGTCCCGTCGGAGTGCCGCACCGTGCCGTGGACGGCGGGGGCGGCGGTGTGCGGCGCCCGGACGCCGGGAACCCGGGCGTCGGCGGTCACCGGGTCCGTTTCGGCTGTGTTGTGGGACACCAGTGGTTCCTCCTTGAGGAAGAAGGCGAGGAGCACACCGAGGGCGAGCACCGGCACGAGGCGGAGGAAGACGCCGGGCATGGCGTCGGCGTATGCCCGGACGTAGTCGTCGCGCAGCGGTGCGGGCAGCGCGTGCACGAGCCGCGGGGTGAGGGACTGCGGGTCGGGGAGCGCGGCGCCCGCGCGCGGGGGGAGGCGTTCCTGGAGCGCGTCGGTGAGCCGGCCGGCGAAGAGGGTGCCGAAGACCGCGGCGCCGACGCTGCCGCCGATCTGCCGGAAGTAGTTGTTCGCGCTCGTCGCCGTGCCGAGGTCGGCGGGGCGCACCGAGTTCTGCACGGCGAGGATCAGCACCGGCATCACCATGCCGATGCCGGCGCCGAGCACGGCCATCCAGAGGCTGTAGTGCAGCCGGGGCGTGTCCACCTGGAGGCGGGACAGCAGCCACATGCCGACGCAGGCGACCGCGCTGCCGAGCACGGGATAGACCTTGTAGCGCCCGGTGTGGCTGATGAGCTGGCCGCAGACGACGGAGGCGCCCACGATGCCGCCCATCATGGGCAGCATGAGCAGCCCCGACTCGGTGGCGCTCGCCCCGTCGACCATCTGCAGGTACGTCGGCAGGTAGCCGGCCGCGCCGAACAGCGCGACGCCGATCACCAGGCCGACCAGGCCGGTGACGACGAAGACGGGGTCCCGGAACAGCCGCAGCGGGATGAGGGGTTCGGCGGCGAAGTGCTCGGCGACGAGGAAGAGAACGGCGGCGGCGACGGCTCCGGCGCCCAGGCCGAGGATCGTCCGCGAGTGCCAGGCGTACTCGGTGCCGCCCCAACTGGTCAGCAGCACCAGGCAGGTGGAGGCGGCGGCCAGCAGCAGGGCGCCCGGGACGTCGATGCGCCCCCGGCTCCGCGGCTTGGGCAGTTTCAGGACGGCGGTGACGACGGCCAGGGTGACGAGGCCGAAGGGGACGTTGAAATAGAAGCACCACCGCCAGGAGAGGTGGTCGGTGAAGTAGCCGCCCAGCAGGGGGCCGGCGACCGAGGCGAGTCCGAAGGCGGCGCCGATGAGGCCCATGTAGCGGCCGCGCCGGCGCGGCGGCACGATGTCCGCGATGATCGCCTGCACGCCGGTCATCAGGCCGCCCGCGCCGACGCCCTGGACGGCGCGGAAGGCGATCAGCTGGTCCATGGACCGCGCGCGGCCGGCGAGTGCGGCGCCGATCACGAAGACGACGATGGCGAACTGGAAGACGCCCTTGCGGCCGAGGAGATCGCCGAGCTTGCCGTAGACCGGCAGTCCGATCGTGGCCGTGAGCAGGTAGGCGGTCATCGTCCACGACATCCGGTCGAGGCCGTGCAGCTCACCGACGATCCTCGGCAGCGCGGTGGCGACGATCATCTGCTCCAGGGCGGCGAGCAGCAGCGCCAGCATCAGCCCGACGAAGACCAACCGCACCCGGCGCGGGCTCGGTTCGGCCGCCGCCGGTGCCGGCTCGGCACTCCGCGCAGGCGCCGTCTCCTCGTGCGCCAGAGTGGTCCCGCCCACGTGCCGCTCCCCTCGTCGCGCCTGCCGCACAATTCCCGCGTAAGCGACAACTGCGAGCAAGCGCGGCGAGTTACGGAGTGCGAGGGCGCCGGGCGGAGATCCACTCGAACCGGTGAGAGGGCCGGTGGGCGGGAACTACGAGGGGCAACGCCCCGCGTTCACGGCCGACTTACTTCTCCACCTCGGTGGCGAGCTTCGCGAGCACGGCGTCGTAGATCCGGGCGAGGCCCTTGGGCGCGAAGGTCTTCTCGAAGAAGCCGCCGATGCCGCCGGCGCCGTTCCACACGGTGGTGACGACGACGCGGGACTTGCCCTCGCCGGCCGGGGTGACCGTCCAGGTGGTGACCATGGAGGAGTTGCGGTCCTTCTCCACGAGCTGCCCGTCGGTGGGCTCGGTGACCTCCAGGAGGCAGTCGCGGACGCGCTTGCTGGTGGCCTGGAGCTTCCAGTGGACGAGGGTGCCCTCGCCGTCGCCGCCCTCGCGCACCTCGTACTCGCTGAAGTGCTCGGGCAGCAGCTTCGCGCGCGTGCCGCTGTAGTCGGCGAGGGCGTCGAACACCTTCTCCGCGTCCGCCGCGACGACCCGCTCAGTAGTGGCCTCGACCTGCGCCATCGATTTCCTCCAGGACTTGCGTTCTCGGGGTTGGGGCAAGCCAACCACCCCCGCCCACGGCCACCCAAATCGGGGTGCCCCAGGGCGGCACACAGGTGTCTCGAGGGCGTCGGAAGCGATCAGAAACAGGCCTTGCACGATAATTCGAACACGTGTTTCACTCTCGGGGTAGCGGCACCGAGGAGGCGTCATGCGCTGGGAGAACCTCACAGTGGAGTCCGGCGGCCACAGCCGGGCGGCCGACGCCGCGCTGTTCGGCGCGGACGCGGTCGTGAGCAGGACCTTCGACACGCCGGAGTTCCGCGGGATCACCTTCCACGAGGTGCGGGCCCGCTCGATCGTCAACCGGGTGCCGGGGGCGTCGCGGATGCCGTTCGAGTGGACGGTCAACCCCTACCGGGGGTGCTCGCACGCGTGCGTGTACTGCTTCGCCAGGAAGACGCACACCTATCTCGACCTCGACTCGGGGCTCGACTTCGACTCCCAGATCGTGGTCAAGGTGAACGCCCCGGAGGTGCTGCGCCGCCAGCTGGGCTCACGCCGCTGGCAGGGCGAGCACATCGCGATGGGCACCAACGTCGACTGCTACCAGCGGGCGGAGGGCCGCTACCGCCTGATGCCGGGCATCCTGTCCGCGCTGCGCGACCACGCCAACCCCTTCTCGATCCTGACCAAGGGCACGCTGATCCTGCGCGACCTGGACCTGATCGTGCAGGCGGCACAGGTGACGGACGTCGGCATCTCGGTCTCGGTCGGCTTCACCGACCCCGAGCTGTGGCGCACGGTGGAGCCGGGCACGCCCGCGCCGGAGCGCCGCCTGGAGGTGGTGCGCGCGTTCACGGACCACGGCATCGGGTGCGGTGTGCTGATGGCACCGGTGCTGCCGTTCCTGAGCGACCACCCGGGTCAACTGCGCGCCACCGTGCGCGCCATCGCGGCCTCGGGGGCCACGTCCGTCACCCCCCTGGTGCTGCACCTGCGCCCGGGCGCCCGCGAGTGGTTCATGGCCTGGCTGGCCGAGCGGCACCCGCATCTGGTGGCGCGCTACGAGCGCCTGTACGCGGACGGCGCGTACGCCCCGAAGTGGTACCAGCGCCGGATCACCCGTCAGGTGCACGAGCTGGCGCAGGAGTACGGGATCGGCCCCGCGCGCGCGGGGATGCCCCGGCGGATCCGGCCCCCGGAGCCGGCCGGGACGGACGTCGCCGAACCGACCCAACTTTCGCTGATCTGAGAGCAATCGAGCGCATCCGGCGGCCCGATCGGGTCAACTATCGCCACAACGAGTTCTTCCAGGTCCATGGGCCGGGACGATTCGGCGAGGACCGTGACCTTCACGGCCCGGCCCCTTCCGTCCTGGGAGGACTCCATGAGACAACGCGCAGCCGTGCTGTGCGCCGCCGTCGTCGTGGCCGCCACCGTCACGGCCGGCCCCGCCGACGCGAGCGCCCCGGGCACCGCGGACACCGTCCCCGCCGCGAGACTCGCCTGGAAGAGTTGCGGCACCACCGACTATCCGACGCTCCAGTGCGCGTCCCTCAAGGTCCCGCTCGACCACGACGACCCGCACGGCAAGCAGATCACCCTCGCCCTGTCGCGGGTGAAGCACACCACGAAGAAGAGCCTGGGCCCGCTGCTGGTCAACCCCGGCGGGCCGGGCGGCAGCGGCCTCACCCTCGCCGGGTTCGTGGCGTCCTCGCTGCCCAAGGCGGTCGCGTCCCGCTACGACGTCATCGGCTTCGACCCGCGCGGGGTGGGCAGAAGCAGGCCCGCCCTGAACTGCGCGCCGGGCCACTTCGACGCGGTGCGCCCCGACACCGTGCCGGCCACCCCCGCGACGGAGCGGGCCGGCCTGCGGCGCGCCAAGGCCTTCGCCGCCGCCTGCGGCCGCACGTACGCGAGCGTGCTGCCGTACATCGACACCGTCCAGACCGTGCGGGACATGGACGCGATCCGCGCGGCGACCGGGTACCGGAGGACCAGCTACTTCGGCTACTCCTACGGCACCTATCTGGGCGCCGTCTACGCCAAGCTCTTCCCCCAGCGCGTCAAGCGCATGGTCCTGGACTCGATCGTCGACCCGACGGGCGTCTGGTACGACGACAACCTCGCGCAGGACTACGCGTTCAACGACCGCCACCGGGCCCTGATGTCCTGGATCGCCAAGTACGACTCGACGTACAGGCTCGGCAAGGATCCGGAGCGGATCGAGGCCAAGTGGTACGCGATGCGCGGGGCGCTCGCGAAGAAGCCGGCCGGCGGCAAGGTGGGCGCCTCCGAACTGGAGGACACCTTCATCCCCGGCGGCTACTACAACGGCTACTGGCCCTACCTCGCCGAGGCGTTCGCGGCCTACGTGAACGACAAGAACGCCGATCCGCTGGTCGAGGCGTACGAGAACTTCGGCGCGCTCGACGCCTCGGGGGACAACGGCTACAGCGTCTACACCTCGGTGCAGTGCCGCGACGCGGGCTGGCCGCGGGACTGGAGGCAGTGGCACAAGGACACCTGGGAGGTGTACGACAAGGCACCCTTCATGGCGTGGAACAACGCCTGGTACAACGCGCCGTGCGCGTTCTGGCCGACGGACGCGGCGCGGCCCCTGAACATCGCCAACGGCAAGCTGCCGCCGGTGCTGCTGTTCCAGGCGACGAACGACGCGGCCACGCCGTACGAGGGCGGTGTGACGGTCCACCGGATGCTGGCCGGTTCGAGTCTCGTCGTCGAGGAGGGCGGCGGGAACCACGGCATCACGCTCAGCGGCAACGCCTGCCTGGACAAGCACCTCGCGGACTACCTGTCCGACGGCATGGTGCCGCGCGGCGCCGGGGAGATCGACGCGGTCTGCCGGAAGCTGCCCGATCCCAAGCCGCTGACCTCCTCGAAGGCGGCCTCGCCCTCGGCCCGCGGTTCGGCGCTGCACGGCCTGGTCGGCTTCCGCGGCTGACCCGTCGGGGGCCCGGTCGGGGGCGGGCGTTGTCAGACCCGTGGTCCACCATGGACGCATGAGTGAGCTGACCAGGATTCCCGCCCCCGACGGCGTCTTCCCCGCCGCCCAGTACAGCCACGTGGTCATGGGCACCGGCCGCCTCGTCGCCGTCGCGGGCCAGATCGCGGTGGACGAGGACGGCAAGCTCGTCGGCGAGGGTGACCCCGAGGCGCAGGCCCGCCAGGTCTTCGAGAACCTCCGCCGCTGTCTGGCCGCCGCCGGCGCCTCCTTCGACGACGTCGTCAAACTCACCTATTTCGTGACGGACATGGCCCATATGCCGGCGATCCGCGCGGCCCGTGCCGAGCACATACCCGACGACCGGCTGCCGGCCGCCTCGGCGGTGCAGGTCGCCGCGCTGGTCCGGCCGGAGTTCCTGCTGGAGATCGAGGCGCTCGCCGTGCTCGGCGGTCGGTGACGCCGTAGCGCCGTCCGGCTCCGCGTCACCGCTGGCGCGGGATGCGTGCCAGCGCCCGCACCGCCGCCTCCGCGAGGGCCGGGTGCGCCAGGGCCTCGTTGAGCACCGGCCGGGCGCGGGCGTCCTGGAGCGTGCCGAGCCCCTCCACGCAGGCGAGGGCCACCCGGCGGTAGGGATCGTGCGGACGCAGCCTGCGCTCCAGCGTCGTGATCAGCGCCGGCACGGACTCCGGGGCGCGCAGCTCCGCCAGGAGGCGGACCGGGTGCAGGGCGTAGGCGACGCGGAGTTCGTTGGTGGCGAGAGCGGCCGCCGCGCGGGCGGTGCGCGGGTCGCCGAGGCGGGCCAGGGCGTAGGAGGCGGAGGCGCAGCGCTGCGGGTCACGGTGGTTCAGCAGCAGGACGAGGGACTCGAAGGCGCGCCGGTCGCCGGCGAGGCCCAGCCGGAACGCGGCCAGCTCCCTGGCCCACAGCGGCTGCCCCGGCTCGGTGAGGACGCCGGCCAGCTCGTCGAGGTCTTCGGTCGCCGTGAGCCGCTGGTACGCGACGGACCCTCCGGACTCCTGCCGTAAACGCTCCGTGAGTGATCGCAACTCTTCGTCCATGGCACCGAGATTAGAGGGACCGTCGAGGGCTCGGGACGTACATCACAAACACGGGGTCTGGCGCGCTCGTTACCCACCGGTTAAGCTCATACGAGCGAGTTACCCACTCGCACCCCCTCGTGGCGGCCTGGTGACGCAGCCGTCGTGAGAGCAGTCGGTTCGGTACCTCATGTACCGCAGCACGACCCGGCCCCGGGACAGGGCCGGTCGGATTCCGCCGTTCGCTCCGGGCGTGTGCACGCCCATCGGCAACGGCACCGGGCGTGTGCGCTCGCAGCCCGGCAACACCCGCACTCATCCACGCACCCGGTGCGCCAGGGCACGGCTTCGGCCGGGCCGGTCTCGGCGCACCCGGGGGCGCTTCCAGTCGTCACCCTCATTCCTGGAGTCCGCGATGGCCACTCCCCTGTCCCAGCCCCCTCACTCCCCGCTCTCGACCGTTGCCGTCGTCGGTCTCGGCACGATGGGCACCGGCATCGCCGAGGTCCTCGCCAAGGCCGGCCGTCAGGTCGTCGGCATCGACATCAGCGAGGCCGCCGCCGCCAAGGCGGTCGCCGCCGTGGAGGCCGCCACCGCCCGCGCCGTGGAGAAGGGCCGGCTGACCGAGCAGGAACGCGCCGACGTCCTCGCCCGCGTGCGCATCTCCACCGACCTGCGCGCCGCGGCCGACGCCGACCTGGTCATCGAGGTCGTTCCGGAGTCGTACGAGATCAAGCACCAGATCTTCCGCGAGCTCGACACGATCGTGCGCCCGGAGACGATCCTGGCGACCGGCACCAACGCCCTGTCGGTGACCCGCCTGGCCGCCGACTCGGCCCGCCCCGAGCGCGTGCTCGGCCTGCACTTCTTCAACCCGGCGCCCGCGATGAAGCTGGTCGAGGTCGTCTCCTCGGTCCTGACCGCGCCCACCGCCGTCGCGGCCGTCACCGACCTCGCCCTCGACCTCGGCAAGGAGCCCGTCGCGGTCGGCGACCGGCCCGGATTCGTCGCCGACGGCCTGCTGTTCGGCTACCTCAACCAGGCCGCCGCGATGTACGAGGCGAAGTACGCCTCCCGTGAGGACATCGACGCCGCGATGCGGCTGGGCTGCGGTCTGCCGATGGGCCCGCTCGCCCTGCTCGACCTGATCGGCATCGACACCGCGCGCACGGTCCTGGAGGCCATGTACGCCGAGTCCCACGACCGGCTGCACGCGCCCGCGCCGATCCTCAAGCAGCTCAGCGAGGCCGGTCTGACCGGCCGCAAGTCGGGCCGCGGCTTCTACAGCTACGACGCTCCCGGCAGCGCGACGGTCGTGCCGGACGCCCTCACCCCCGCCTCCGGCGACCTGGCCGCGCCCGGCCGCCCGGTCCGCTCCGTCGGCGTCGCCGGCTCGGGCACCATGGCCTCCGGCATCGCCGAGGTCTTCGCCAAGGCCGGCTACGACGTCGTCCTGGCCGCCCGCAGCGAGGAGAAGGCGCAGACCGCCAAGGCCCGCATCGGCAAGTCCCTCTCCCGCTCGGTCGACAAGGGGCGGATGACGGCCGAGGCCGCCGCGCAGACCCTGGAGCGGATCACGCCGGCCGGGTCCTACGAGGCCTTCGCCGACGTCGACCTGGCCGTCGAGGCGGTCGCCGAGGACCTGGAGGTCAAGCAGCAGCTGTTCCAGGCGCTGGACAAGGTCTGCAAGCCGGGCGCGGTCCTGGCCACCACCACCTCCTCGCTGCCCGTCGTCGCCTGCGCCCGCGCCACCTCGCGTCCGCAGGACGTGATCGGCATGCATTTCTTCAACCCGGCGCCGGCGATGAAGCTCGTCGAGGTCGTGCGTACGGTGCTCACCGCCGAGGACGTCCACTCCACGGTCCGCGAGGTCTGCGTCAAGATCAGGAAGCACGCCGTCGACTGCGGCGACCGGGCCGGCTTCATCGTGAACGCGCTGCTCTTCCCATACCTCAACAACGCGATCAAGATGGTGCAGGAGCACTACGCGTCCCTGGACGACATCGACGCGGCGATGAAGCTGGGCGGCGGCTACCCGATGGGCCCCTTCGAGCTGCTGGACGTCGTCGGCCTCGACGTCTCGCTCGCCATCGAGAAGGTCCTGCACCGCGAGTTCCGCGACCCGGGCCTCGCTCCGGCCCCGCTCCTGGAGCACCTGGTGGCCGCGGGCTGCCTGGGCCGCAAGACCGGCCGCGGCTTCCGTGAGTATGCCCGCCGCTGACGGCGTCGGCGACTGGTTCAGAGGCGAGAAGGACTGGGGCGGACTGCTCGAGCCGGGCGGCCACCCCGCGTCCGCCGGACCCGGCGCTCCCCCGCCCGCGGCGGGCGGGGGAAGCCCGGTACATGCGCGCCAAGCTGCGCACATGCAGTACGTTCGGGTCATGTCCCAGCCCGCCAAGTCCTCACGTACACCAGCTACGCCCGACGCGCCGGAGAGTGCCGCAGGCAGCCGAGCCGCCGCCCAGCGGCTCAAGATGCGCCGAGAACTGGCGGCCGCGGCCATGGAGCTGTTCGCGACCAAGGGGTACGAGGCGACCACCGTCGACGAGATCGCGGCCGCGGCCGGGGTCGCCCGCCGCACCTTCTTCCGTCACTTCCGCTCCAAGGAAGAGGCGATCTTCCCCGACCACGACGACACCCTCATCCGGGCCGAGGCGGTGCTCAACGCGGCTCCCGCGCACGAGCACCCGCTGGACACGGTGTGCCGGGGCATCAAGGAAGTCATGCGGATGTACGCGGCCCGGCCGGAGATCTCGGTCGCCCGCTACAAGCTGACGCGCGAGGTGCCCACCCTGCGCGAGGCGGAGATCGCGTCGGTGGCGCGCTACGAACGCCTCTTCACCCGCTACCTCCTGGGCCACTTCGACGAGCACGCGCACGACGACGACGCCAACGACGACCCGCTGCTGGCGGAGGTCGCCGCGTCCGCGGTGGTCACCGCCCACAACCACGTCCTCAGGCGCTGGCTGCGGGCCGGCGGGCAGGGGGACGTGGAGGCGCAGCTCGACCACGCCTTCGCGATCGTGCGCAAGACGTTCGGGACCGGCATCGGGGCCGGCCGCTCCGGCGCGCCGAAGCCCGCCGCCTCCCCCGCCTCGGTGTCCGCCCAGGGCGAGGTCCTGGTGGCGGTGGCGCGTACCGACGCGCCCCTGGACGAGGTCATGCGCACCATCGAGCAGGCCCTCAAGGAGCGCTGAAACGGCGGATCGCGCTGTGATGACGGCCACCCTTCGGGGTGGCCGTTTTGCCATGTCAGGGCACCTTTTCGCGCGGATTTCAGAGGCAGTTCGATCGATCATCGCTCATTTGTTACGTAAAGATTTCACCTGAGAGCAAGTCCTGGCACTCAGTGCCTTGTCACGTGACACGCGGTGTCATACCTTGAAGGAGTCCGGGCGGCCGGCGTGCAGACCACGCGCACGTCGGCTGTCCCCTCAAGCCCATGGCTTGCGCGCCCGGACGCCTGCGTCACAGGCACCCTCCCGCGCCACAAAGCGCTGCCGAACAGCACGACCGCCGAACCGACGGCACCTTCGAAAACCCTCAGCAGCACACCGACGTGACCCTCAGCGTCTCCCCTCAAGACGCCATTCGCCGGAGGCAACACCGTGACCGTGAAGGACATCCTGGACGCGATCCAGTCGACCGACTCGACGGCGGCGGACTTCGCCGCTCTGCAGCTCCCCGAGTCGTACCGCGCGATGACCGTGCACAAGGACGAGACGGAGATGTTCGCGGGCATGGAGACCCGCGAGAAGGATCCCCGCAAGTCGCTGCACCTCGACGAGGTGCCCCTGCCCGAACTCGGCCCGGGCGAGGCCCTGGTGGCCGTCATGGCCTCCTCGGTCAACTACAACTCCGTGTGGACCTCGATCTTCGAGCCGCTGTCCACCTTCGGGTTCCTGGAGCGCTACGGCCGCACCAACGAGCTCGCCAAGCGGCACGACCTGCCGTACCACATCATCGGCTCCGACCTCGCGGGCGTCGTCCTGCGCACCGGCCCGGGCGTCAACGCCTGGCGGCCCGGCGACGAGGTCGTCGCGCACTGCCTGTCCGTCGAGCTGGAGTCCTCCGACGGCCACAACGACACGATGCTCGACCCCGAGCAGCGCATCTGGGGCTTCGAGACGAACTTCGGCGGCCTCGCCGAGATCGCGCTCGTCAAGTCCAACCAGCTGATGCCGAAGCCCGGCCACCTCTCCTGGGAGGAGGCCGCGGCCCCCGGCCTGGTCAACTCCACCGCCTACCGGCAGCTGGTCTCCCGCAACGGCGCCGGTATGAAGCAGGGCGACAACGTCCTGATCTGGGGCGCGAGCGGCGGACTCGGCTCCTACGCCACCCAGTTCGCGCTGGCCGGCGGCGCCAACCCGATCTGTGTCGTCTCCAGCGACCAGAAGGCGGACATCTGCCGCTCGATGGGCGCCGAGGCGATCATCGACCGCAACGCCGAGGGCTACAAGTTCTGGAAGGACGAGAACACCCAGGACCCCAAGGAGTGGAAGCGCTTCGGCAAGCGCATCCGTGAGCTCACCGGCGGCGAGGACATCGACATCGTCTTCGAGCACCCCGGCCGCGAGACCTTCGGCGCCTCCGTGTTCGTCACCCGCAAGGGCGGCACCATCACCACCTGCGCCTCGACCTCCGGCTACATGCACGAGTACGACAACCGCTACCTGTGGATGTCCCTGAAGCGGATCATCGGCTCGCACTTCGCCAACTACCGCGAGGCCTGGGAGGCCAACCGGCTGATCGCGAAGGGCAAGATCCACCCGACGCTGTCGAAGACCTACTCCCTCGAGGAGACCGGGCAGGCCGCCTACGACGTGCACCGCAACCTCCACCAGGGCAAGGTCGGCGTGCTGTGCCTCGCCCCCGAGGAAGGCCTCGGCGTGCGCGACGAGGAGATGCGCGCCAAGCACATCGACGCCATCAACCGCTTCCGCAACATCTGAGACACCCGGGGTCATAGATGACTGAGCGTCAGAACGCCGAAGCGGCGAGGGTGAAGGACCGGCCGTGGCTCATGCGCACGTACGCCGGGCACTCCACGGCCGAGGCGTCCAACGAGCTGTACCGGCGCAACCTCGCCAAGGGGCAGACGGGCCTGTCCGTGGCCTTCGACCTGCCCACGCAGACCGGCTACGACTCCGACCACATCCTCGCCCGCGGCGAGGTGGGCCGGGTCGGCGTGCCGATCGCGCACCTCGGTGACATGCGCCGGCTGTTCCAGGACATCCCCCTGGAGCAGATGAACACCTCGATGACGATCAACGCCACCGCCATGTGGCTGCTGGCGCTCTACCAGGTCGTCGCCGAGGAGCAGGGTGCGGACATCACCAAGCTCCAGGGCACGACCCAGAACGACATCGTCAAGGAATACCTCTCGCGAGGGACCCATGTCTTCCCGCCGGAGCCCTCACTCCGGCTGACGACGGACATGATCGCGTACACGGTCTCCCACATCCCGAAGTGGAACCCGATCAACATCTGCAGCTACCACCTGCAGGAGGCGGGCGCCACGCCGGTCCAGGAGATCGCGTACGCGATGTCCACCGCGATCGCGGTTCTCGACGCCGTGCGCGATTCAGGGCAGGTCCCCGCCGAGAAGTTCGGGGACGTCGTGGCCCGCATCTCCTTCTTCGTGAACGCGGGTGTCCGCTTCGTCGAGGAGATGTGCAAGATGCGAGCGTTCGGGCGGATCTGGGAGAAGATCACGCTCGAGCGGTACGGCATCGAGAACCCCAAGCAGCGCCGCTTCCGGTACGGCGTCCAGGTCAACTCCCTCGGACTGACCGAGGCGCAGCCGGAGAACAACGTCCAGCGGATCGTGCTGGAGATGCTGGCGGTGACCCTCTCCAAGGACGCACGCGCGCGTGCCGTGCAGCTTCCCGCCTGGAACGAGGCGCTGGGTCTGCCCCGCCCCTGGGACCAGCAGTGGTCGCTGCGGATGCAGCAGGTGCTCGCCTACGAGAGCGACCTGCTGGAGTACGACGACATCTTCGAGGGCTCGAAGGTGATCGAGGGCAAGGTCGGCCGGCTCGTCGAGGACTCCCTCGCCGAGATCGAGCGGATCCAGGAGATGGGCGGCGCGATGGCCGCCGTCGAGTCCGGCTACCTCAAGTCGCAGCTCGTCTCCTCGCACGCCGAGCGGCGCGCCCGGATCGAGTCCGGCCAGGAGAAGATCGTCGGCGTCAACATCTTCGAGACGACCGAGCCGAACCCGCTGACGGCCGATCTCGACACGGCGATCCAGACGGTGGACCCGGCCGTCGAGGCACGGGTGATCGCGGGCCTGCAGCACTGGCGCGACACCCGCTACCAGCCGCCCTTCAACCACCCGCGCCCGTGCAAGGCGCTGGAGCGGCTGAAGGAGGCCGCCAAGGGCACCGACAACCTCATGGAGGCCACCCTGGAGTGCGCCCGCGCCGGTGTCACGACCGGCGAGTGGGCCGGGGCCCTGCGCGAGGTGTTCGGCGAGTTCCGGGCGCCGACGGGGGTCTCCTCCGCGCCGGTCGCGGTGGCCGCCGAGGCGGGCTCCGCGCTCGGCGAGGTGCGGCGCAAGGTCGACGCCACCGCCCGCGACCTCGGTGTCGGCAAGCTGCGGTTCCTGGTCGGCAAGCCCGGCCTGGACGGGCACTCCAACGGCGCCGAGCAGATCGCCGTCCGCGCCCGCGACGCCGGCTTCGAGGTGGTCTACCAGGGCATCCGCCTGACGCCGGAGCAGATCGTGGACGCCGCCCTCGCCGAGGACGTGCACGCGGTCGGCCTGTCCATCCTCTCCGGCTCGCACGCGCAGCTCGTGCCGGACGTCCTGGAGCGGCTGCGTGTGGCCGGTGCCACAGACATCCCCGTCATCGCCGGTGGGATCATCCCCAATGGAGATGCCGAGCAGCTCAGGGCCGCCGGAGTGGCTGCCGTCTTCACCCCGAAGGACTTCGACATCACCGGGATCATCGGCCGCATCGTCGACGAGATCCGGAAAGCGAACAAGCTCGACCCTCTGGAGGTCCCCGCATGACGACCGTCAACCGCCTTCGCCCCCGGCGCTCCTGCCTGGCGGTACCGGGATCCAACCCCCGGTTCCTGGAGAAGGCCCAGGGCCTCCCGGCGGACCAGGTCTTCCTCGACCTGGAGGACGCGTGCGCACCGCTCGCCAAGCCCGAGGCGCGGCACACCATCGTGAAGTTCCTCAACGAGGGTGACTGGACCGGCAAGACGAGGGTCGTGCGGGTCAACGACTGGACGACCGAGTGGACGTACCGCGACGTCGTCACGGTCGTCGAGGGCGCCGGCCAGAACCTCGACTGCATCATGCTGCCGAAGGTGCAGACCGCCCAGCAGGTCGTCGCCCTCGACCTGCTGCTGACGCAGATCGAGAAGACGATGGGCTTCGAGGTCGGCAAGATCGGCATCGAGGCGCAGATCGAGAACGCGCAGGGCCTGAACAACGTCAACGAGATCGCGCAGGCCTCCCCGCGCGTCGAGACGATCATCTTCGGCCCGGCCGACTTCATGGCCTCCATCAACATGAAGTCGCTGGTCGTGGGCGAGCAGCCGCCCGGCTACCCGGCGGACGCCTACCACTACATCCTGATGAAGATCCTGATGGCCGCGCGTGCCAACAACCTCCAGGCGATCGACGGCCCCTACCTGCAGATCCGCAACGTCGAGGGCTACCGCGAGGTCGCCCAGCGCGCCGCCGCGCTCGGCTTCGACGGCAAGTGGGTGCTGCACCCGGGCCAGGTCGAGGCGTCCAACGAGATCTTCTCGCCCTCCCAGGAGGACTACGACCACGCCGAGCTGATCCTGGACGCGTACGACTACTACACGTCCGAGGCGGGCGGCAAGAAGGGCTCGGCGATGCTCGGCGACGAGATGATCGACGAGGCCAGCCGCAAGATGGCGCTGGTCATCTCCGGCAAGGGCCGGGCCGCCGGCATGCAGCGCACGTCGAAGTTCGAGATCCCGGAGGCCTGAGCGCGATGCAGTTCGGACGCACCTACGAGGAGTTCGAGGTCGGGGCGACGTACAAGCACTGGCCGGGCAAGACGGTCACGGAGTACGACGACCACCTGTTCTGTCTCCTCACCATGAACCACCACCCGCTCCACATGGACACCAACTATGCGGAGAAGACGACGGACTTCGGCAAGAACGTCGTCGTGGGCAACTACATCTACTCCCTGCTGCTCGGCATGTCCGTGCCGGACGTCTCCGGCAAGGCGATCGCCAACCTGGAGATCGAGTCGCTCCGGCACGTGGCGCCGACCTTCCACGGCGACACGATCTACGGCCAGACGACCGTGCTCGACAAGTGGCCCTCGAAGTCGAAGAACGACCGCGGGATCGTCCACGTCGAGACCAAGGGTTACAAGCAGGACGGCACGCTGGTCTGCGTCTTCCGCCGCAAGGTGATGGTGCCGACCGAGACGTACATCAAGGAGCGCGGCGGCGAGCAGCCCGGCCGCCCGGAACTTCAGGAGGGCTGAGCCCCATGGCGCGCCTCGCCCAGACCGCCGGTCTGACCGACATCCAGCAGGAGATCCTCTCCACGGTCCGCGACTTCGTGGACAAGGAGATCATCCCGGTCGCCACCGAGCTGGAGCACCGCGACGAGTACCCGCAGGCGATCGTCGACGGCCTCAAGGAACTCGGCCTGTTCGGCCTGATGATCCCCGAGGAGTACGGGGGCCTGGGCGAGTCGCTCCTCACCTACGCCCTGTGCGTGGAGGAGATCGCCCGCGGCTGGATGTCGGTCTCCGGCATCATCAACACCCACTTCATCGTGGCGTACATGCTCAAGCAGCACGGCACGCAGGAGCAGAAGGACCACTTCCTGCCGCGCATGGCGGCCGGCGACATCCGCGGCGCCTTCTCCATGTCGGAGCCGGGCCTCGGTTCGGACGTGTCCGCCATCACCTCCAAGGCGGTCAAGGACGGCGACGAATACGTCCTCAACGGCCAGAAGATGTGGCTGACCAACGGCGGAACGTCAAGTCTGGTCGCCGTACTCGTCCGAAGTGATGAAGGACACCCCGAGGGCACCGCGCCCCACAAGTCGATGACGACCTTCCTCGTCGAGAAGGAGCCCGGCTTCGGAGAGGTACGCCCCGGCCTCACCATCCCCGGGAAGATCGACAAGATGGGCTACAAGGGTGTCGACACCACCGAGCTGATCATGGATGGCCTGCGGATTCCGGCCGATCGGGTGCTCGGCGGCGTCACCGGCCGAGGTTTTTACCAAATGATGGACGGCGTCGAGGTTGGGCGCGTGAATGTGGCGGCGCGTGGTTGCGGCGTCGCTCAGCGTGCCTTCGAACTCGGCGTCCAGTACGCCCAGCAGCGTCACACTTTCGGCAAGCCGATCGCCCAGCACCAGGCGATCCAGTTCAAGCTCGCCGAGATGGCTACCAAGGTCGAGGCCGCGCATGCGATGATGGTGAACGCCGCACGCAAAAAGGACTCCGGGGAACGTAACGACCTTGAGGCCGGCATGGCGAAGTACCTCGCCTCCGAGTACTGCAAGGAGGTCGTGGAGGACGCGTTCCGGATTCACGGTGGCTACGGCTTCTCGAAGGAGTACGAGATCGAGCGTCTCTACCGTGAGGCACCGATGCTCCTCATCGGTGAAGGTACCGCCGAGATCCAGAAAATGATCATCGGTCGCAGGCTGCTCGAAGAGTATCGATTCCAGGGCTAGATGTCCGGATACGGGGTGTTTTCTTGGAGAAGAAGATCACACCCCGTCAACACTCTTCGGCGGCCGACTCGGCTTCCTGGCTTGCCCAGTTGTGGCCGTCGCCCGGTACGATCCCCGGAAAGCCGCCGTCCCCCGTTACAGCGCGGCATCATCCGCTACGAAGGTCATCCATGCCCCACAGCCAAACCTCTGCACCACGCGACAGCCTGGCAGGCGTACGTCTTGCGCGCGGAGCATCGCCGTGGCTTCTCCCGACCGTCGCCACCGCAGCCCTCAGCCTGGCCCGCGCCCGCCGCTCCGGCGTCGCCAAGGCCGTGGCCGTACCCGCGACCGCGCTCGCGGCCGGCATGCTGTGGTTCTTCCGCGACCCCGAGCGCGAGATCGCCCCGGGCCGGGTCATCTCCCCCGCCGACGGTGTGGTGCAGAGCATCATGCCGTGGAAGGACGGCCGCACCCGCGTCGCGATCTTCATGAGCCCGCTGAACGTCCACGTCAACCGCGCGCCGCTCTCCGGCACGGTGACGTCGGTCGAGCACATCCCCGGCGGGTTCGTTCCGGCGTTCAACAAGGAGAGCGAGAACAACGAGCGCGTCGTCTGGCACTTCGACACCGAGCTCGGCGACATCGAGATGATCCAGATCGCCGGCGCGGTGGCCCGCCGCATCGTCCCCTACATCCCGCAGGGCACGAAGGTCGAGCAGGGCGACCGGATCGGCCTGATCCGTTTCGGCTCGCGTGTCGACATCTACCTGCCGGAGGGCGTGGAGGTCGCGGTCGAGGTCGGTCAGAAGACCGTGGCTGGGGTGACTCGCATTGACCGTGATTGATCCTGATACCCAGGCGGGCTGGGTGCCCGGGGCGGACGAGGTCGACGACGAGGAGGAGATGCCTCTTTCTCTCCGCCTCTCGATAGCGGACACCCTCACCCTCGGCAACGCCACGTGCGGCTTCATGGCGGTGTACTTCACCACCACCGGCATCCTGATCCCGCACCTGACCGGCGACCAGGAGACCGGCATGGCCCGCCACAGCGCGGCCACGGCGGTCATCCTGATGCTCTGCGCCGCGGTCTTCGACCTGTTCGACGGTCTGGTCGCGCGCAAGCTGCGCTCCTCCCCCATGGGCGCGGAGCTGGACAACCTCTCCGACCTGATCAGCTTCGGCCTGGCGCCGGCGTACTTCGTCCTCGTCTACGGCATGGTCGCCGACGACGCGCACCAGAGAGTGGCGGCGGTCGGGGCAATCGTGGTGCTCCTGGCCGTCGTGCTGCGACTGGCACGCTTCTCCTGCGTGACCGTCCCGAACGGGATGTTCCAGGGCATGCCCTCGCCGTTCGGCGCGCTGACGGTCGTGTCGATCGTCCTGCTGGAGCTGCCCTTCGTGGCAACCCTGCTGGCGATCCTGGGCACCGCCTGGCTGATGGTGAGCCGGGTCGAGTACCCGAAGCCGCGCGGCCGCCTCGCGGTCGCGATGCTGTCCTGGATCGTCGTGTCCATGGGTCTGCTCGCCGCCTGGGCCTTCGACGCCCCCGGCGGCCAGCTGCTCCTGCAGACGGGCTGTGCGCTGCAGCTGGTCACGGGCGCGGTCATCCCGCTGTTCGCCACGGCCCGCCGGGTGAACAACTTCCGCGGCAACCGCCGCGAGGCCCGCGCGGCACAGCTGCCGTAGCGGACGCTGTCGTACGACGGCGAAGGGCCCCGAGCCGGACGGCTCGGGGCCCTCGTCGTACCCGGGGGCAAGCCTCAGGCCGGGACGTCACGCCCTCAGGTCAGGAAGTCCCGCCCGATCTGCTCCGCCACCCGCTCCAGGATCGGGCCGGCGTCCGCGATGCACTTCGCCACGTCCGGTTCGATCTCCGTCAGGGCGTACGCCCGGCGGATGCCCGCCCGGCCGAGGGCCTCCGGCGGCAGGGCGAGCCGTCCGCAGACCGCGACGACCTCCTTGTCCGCCGCGCGGGCCGCCGCGGCGACGCCGGCCGGGGCCTTGCCGTGCAGGGTCTGCTCGTCCAGGGAGCCCTCGCCGGTGATCACCAGGTCCGCCCGCTCCAGTGCCGGGGCGAAGCCCAGCACGTCGAGCATGACCTCGATGCCGGCGCGGAAGCGGGCGCCGAGCAGAAGGGCGCCGTAGCCGATGCCGCCCGCCGCGCCCGCTCCCGGGGAGGCCGCGTGCTCGGCCGCCGTCGGGCCCACCGTCTCCTCCAGCACCTTCGCGTAGTGCGCGAGGGCCGAGTCCAGGGCCGCCACGTCGTCCGGGGAGGCGCCCTTCTGCGGGCCGTACACGGCCGGGGCGCCCTTCGGGCCGGTCAGGGGGTTGTCGACGTCGCTGGCCAGGACCAGTTCCACGTCGGCGAACCGCGGGTCCAGGCCCGACAGGTCCGCCGTGGCCAGGTCGCCCAGGCCGCCGCCGCCCGGCGGGACCGGCTCGCCCTCCGCGTCGAGGAAGCGGGCGCCGAGCGCCGACAGCATGCCGGCGCCGCCGTCGGTGGTCGCGCTGCCGCCGACGCCGAACACGATGGTGCGGGCGCCCGCGTCGAGGGCGGCCCGCAGCAGCTCGCCGGAGCCGTACGTGGAGGCCGTCAGCGGCGCGAAGACGCCGCGGGGCAGCCGCTGCAGCCCGCTCGCCTCCGCCATCTCCACGACCGCCGTGTCGCCGCGCAGCGCGAAGGCCGCGGTCACCTCGTGGCCGAGGGGGCCGGCGACGCGCACCTCCCGCCGCTCGAAACCGGCGGCGACCGCCGCGTCCACCGTTCCGTCGCCGCCGTCGGCGACCGGCAGCGACGCCACCTCCACGGCCGGCACGACCCGGCGCAGGCCGGCGGTCACCCGCTCGGCGACCTGCACGGCCGTCAGCGACCCCTTGAACTTGTCCGCGGCGATGAGCACGCGCTGTGTCACCTGTTTTCCCCTCGCTCTCCGGGCCTCGCGCACGTCAAGGCCAGTCGCGCCGCTGCGACCTTAACCGGAGCAGACCCCCGCCGTCATGCACCGCCCAGAGCCTGAGAACGGCGTGGGAGCACCGTACGAGCGCCGTGGGGGGCGCCTGTGCGGACGTCCGAAACCGCACACGCGCGCCCGGAATTGGGTAAACCGGAAGCATGACCCCTGTGGGCACCGAGCAAGAGCTCTCCGACCGCGTCCTCGGAGGCTGGCTGGGCCGGATCGCGGGCAACATGCTCGGCAAGCCGGTCGAGCAGGGCGACCTGTGGACGCGGGACCGGATCGACCGTTATCTGCGGCAGGCGGCCGCCCTGCCCCTGACCGACTACCTCCCCGAGCCGGCCGTCGAGAGCGACGGCTTCGAGCTGCGCCCCGAGTGGCGCCAGTGCGTCCGCGGCCGCATCCACGGCAGCTGCCGCGACGACGACGTCGACTACGCCATCCTCGGCCTGGACCTGCTGGAGACCCACGGCTTCGGCTTCAGCACCGAGCAGGTGGGCGACCTGTGGCTGCTGAGACTGCCGTACCTGCAGACGTTCACCGCGGAGCGGGCGGCGTACCGCAATCTCGCGAACGGTCTCAAACCGCCGCTGACCGCGACCTACGACAACCCCTACCAGGAGTGGATCGGCGCCCTGATCCGCGCCGACATCTACGGCTGGACCTGTCCCGGCGCCCCGCGCCGGGCCGCCTCCCTCGCCCGCCGGGACGCGGTGCTGTCGCACACCGGCAACGGCGTGTACGGCGCGATGTGGGCGGCGGCGCTGATCTCGGCGGCGTTCACGGCGCCGACGGTCCGGCACGCGGTGGACGCCGCGCTGGCCGTGATCCCGGCGAGCAGCCGCCTGGCCCGCACCGTGCGCCGGGTCGTCTCGCTCCACGACACCCGGATGACCTGGGAGGACACGCTGACGACGGTCGCCGAGGAGACGGCCGGGCTCGGCTGGATCCACACCGTCCCCAACGCCGCGGTGCTGACCGCGGGCCTGCTGTACGGCGACGGGGACTTCACCCGCACCATCACGCTCACCGTCCGCGGCGGCCTGGACACCGACTCCAACGGCGCGACGGCGGGCTCGGTGGCCGGCGTCCTGACCGGGGCTGCCGCGATCCCGCCCCAGTGGACGGAGCCGCTGGAGGACACCGTGCGCAGCGCGGTCTTCGGCTTCGACGGCGCCCGCATCAGCGACCTGGCACGGCGGACGGTGCGGCTGGTGGGCGAGGAGGAGTGAGGCGGTGGCTGGTTACCCTTCCTGGATGAGCAGCTCTGAAGACTTCGCCGCGTACGTCGCGGGTCTGCCCCGCATCCTCTCCGGTGCCGCCGCCCTGTTCCGTGACACGGCGGGCCGGGTCCTGCTCGTCGAGCCCAACTACCGCGACGGCTGGGCGCTGCCCGGCGGCACGATCGAGTCCGACGACGGCGAGACCCCGCGCCAGGGCGCGCGCCGCGAGACGCTGGAGGAGATCGGCCTCGACCGCGAGCTCGGGCGCCTGCTCGCGGTGGACTGGGTGTACCGGCCGGGCTGGCCTCCGCTGGTGGCGTACCTCTACGACGGCGGCGTCCTCGGCGAGGACGAGCTGAAGGCGATCCGGCTGCAGGAGGAGGAACTGCTGTCCTGGCGGCTGGTGGAGCGCGCGGACCTCGGCGACTACCTCCTGGGCACCCTCGGCGGCCGCGTCCTGGCCGCCCTGGACGTCCTGGCCGAGGGCTCGGGGACGGCGGAGCTGGAGAACGGGCGGCGGGTGGACTGACCCTGCCCGTGCGCCGGTGCGCGGCTCAGGGGCCGCCGAGTTCGGCGACGAGGCCGGGGTCCCGCAGGCCGGGCAGGTCGTATCCCCGCTCCTCGTCCCAGGGGATGTCCAGATCGTCCAGGTGCACGTGCCAGTCGGCGTCCGGCAGGGCCCGGCGCAGCTCCGTCAGCGAGTCGAGCACCGCCGCCAGGACCGGGAGCATACGGCCGGGGTCCAGCGGCATCTTGGTGGACCCGGCGAGCAGCTCGTCCGGCTCGTCGGCGTTCCTGTCGTACAGGGTGAGGCACTCCTGGTCGTCGTAGGGGAACGCGGCCAGGTGCGCGGTGACGACGCGCTCCACCTCGGCCGACTCGGTCTCGGTCGGCGGCAGGGCGCGGCGTGCGCGGTAGTAGAGGGAGACGCTCATGTGCCGAGCGTAGGGGCGGGGTCCGACAGCGGCCGATATCCGTTGGCCGGGCCCGGACCGCGCGATCTACCCTCGGTGCCATGTCCAAGCCCCTCGTCGCCGTCCTGAGCGGCGCCGGCATCTCCACCGACTCGGGCATTCCCGACTACCGCGGGCCGAACGGGCTGTGGCGGCGGGACCCGGAGGCCGAGAAGCTCGTGACGTACGAGTACTACATGGGCGATCCGGAGATCCGGCGGCGGTCGTGGCGGATGCGGCTCGAGAGCGAGGCGCTGGGCGCCGAGCCCAACGCGGCGCACCGGGCCGTGGCCGAGCTGGAGCGGTCCGGGGTGCCGGTGAGGGTCATCACGCAGAACGTGGACGGGCTGCACCAGCTCGCCGGTATGCCCGCGCGCAAGGTGCTGGAGCTGCACGGCACCGCACGGCAGGTGGTGTGCACGGCCTGCCAGGCCCGTGGGTCCATGGAGGACGCCCTCGCCCGGGTCGAGGCCGGGGAGGCGGACCCCCCGTGCCTCGAGTGCGGCGGCATCCTGAAGTCGGCGACCGTGATGTTCGGCGAACGGCTCGACCCGGAGGTACTGAGCCAGGCCGTCGCCGTCACCAAGGCGTGCCAGGTGTTCATCGCCGTCGGCAGCAGCCTTCAGGTGCAGCCCGCCGCCGGGCTCGCCGGTGTCGCCGCCGACCACGGCGCCCGGCTGATCATCGTCAACGCCGAGCCGACGCCGTACGACGAGATCGCGGACGAGGTGGTGCGGGAGCCGATCGGGACCGCGCTGCCGAGACTGCTGCGCACGCTGGGCGACGAGGGCGTACCGGCGACCCCGCTTCCGTAGTCCTCGCGGCCGGCTAGAAGAGCGCCGAGCCCCGCTCGAAGTCCAGCAGCCGTCGCTTGCGGGGAAGGCCGCCGCCGTAGCCGGTGAGGCTGCCGTCGGCGCCGACGACGCGGTGGCAGGGGACGATGATGCCGATGGGGTTCTTGCCGTTGGCGAGGCCGACGGCGCGGGAGGCGCCGGGGCTGCCGAGGGCGTCGGCGAGTTCGCCGTAGGAGCGGGTCTCGCCGTAGGGGATGCGGCGGAGCTGGTCCCAGACCGTGCGCTGGAACGGGGTTCCTCGGAGGTGGAGTTCGAGGGTGAACTCCTTCAACTCCCCGGTGAAATAGGCGTTCAGCTGGTCCTTCGCCTCGCCGAGGAGGCTGTCGTCGCGGTCACCGAAGGTCTCCTGCGGCGGGCGGTGGCGCTGGTCGGTCATGTAGAGGCCGCAGAGGGTGCCGTCCTCGGCGACGAGGGTGAGGGGGCCGTAGGGGCTGTCGGTGACGGTGTGTCGTCTCACTGGATGTCCCTGCTTCTTCGCTACACGGGGAGGAAGTTGATCGGGTGGCTGTCGGTCGCCCACAGGTACTGGACGGCGTACGCCCGCCAGGGCCGCCAGGTAGCCGCGCGGGCCGTGAGGGCCGCCGGGGTGGAGGGCAGGCCCAACTCCTGGGCGGCGCGCCGGATTCCGAGGTCGGTGGGGAGGAAGGCGTCGGGGTCGCCGAGGGCGCGCATCGCGATGACGTCCGTCGTCCAGGGGCCGAAGCCGGGGAGGGCGAGGAGGCGCGCGCGGGTCTCCGGCCAGTCGCTCTCCGGGCCCAAGTGGATGGTTCCTGACGCCAGTTCGGTGACGAGGGTGGTGAAGGTGGTGCGGCGGCTGCGGGGCATCGCCAGGGTCTCGGGGTCGACGGCGGCCAGGGCCTCGGGGGCCGGGAAGAGATGGGTGAGACCGCCTTCGGGATCGTCCACCGCCTCGCCGTGGGCGGTGACCAGGCGGGCCGCGTGGGTGCGGGCCGCGGCCGTGGAGACCTGCTGGCCGAGGACCGCCCGTACGGCGAACTCCGGCTCGTCGACGGTCCGCGGGACGCGCCGGCCGGGGGCCTTGTCGACGAGCGGGGCGAGCAGCGGGTCCGCGCGCAGCTGCTCGTCGATCGCGACCGGGTCGGCGTCCAGGTCGAGCATGCGGCGGCAGCGGCTGATGGCGACGGGCAGGTCGCGCAGGTCGCTGAGGGTGAGGCGGCAGGCGATGTGGTCCGGCCGCGGAGTGAGGGAGGCGATGCCGTGGCCGTAGGGCAGGCGGAGCGTGCGGCGGTAGGCGCCGTCGCGCCACTCCTCGACGCCGGGTACGGCCGTCGCGGCCAGGTGGCCGAAGAGGTTGTCGGGGTTGAGCGGGGCGCGGAAGGGGAGCCGGAGGGTCAGCGTGCCGGGCGTGGTGGCCGGGTTCCTGGTCTTCGGCAGGCGGGCGCGCAGCTCGCTCGGGGAGAGGGCGAAGACCTCGCGGACGGTGTCGTTGAAGGTGCGGATCGAGGAGAACCCGGCCGCGAAGGCGATCTCCGCCATGGGCAGCGGGGTCGTCTCGATCAACAGGCGTGCCGTCTGGGCGCGTTGGGCGCGGGCCAGGGCGAGGGGGCCCGCGCCGAGTTCGGCGAGCAGCTGGCGTTCGACCTGCCGGGTGCTGTAGCCGAGGCGGGCGGCGAGGCCGGGGACGCCGTCGCGGTCGACGACGCCGTCGGCGATCAGGCGCATGGCGCGGGCCACGAGGTCGGCCCGCTGGTTCCACTCCGGGGAGCCGGGGCTGGTGTCCGGGCGGCAGCGCTTGCAGGCGCGGAAGCCGGCCTGCTGGCAGGCGGCCGCGCTCGGGTAGAAGGTCATGTTCTCGGGCTTGGGCGGGACGACCGGGCAGCTGGGCCGGCAGTAGATGCGGGTCGTCAGGACCGCCGTGAAGAACCAGCCGTCGAAGCGGGCGTCCTTGGAGCGGACGGCCCGCACACAGCGCTCTCGGTCGGTGTGCATCCCGTTCTGCATGTCTCCAGCATCGGCGACGGACGCGGGCCGGGCTGGCGAGAATCCGACATCGACGTGGATTGCCCTGGGACGGCGCGGATCACGGGAAGGACCGCCGGTGCGTGCTGGGCCGTTCGGATGCCGGGGCCCGCTGGGTAGGATGCCCGCATGGGTCATGGAGCCGCCGCAGCGCAGGACGTCACCGAGCGCGTCCGTCTGGACGCGGGCAACGTCGCGAAGGTGGCGACCACGCTCCAGGCCCTGTCGACCCCATCCCGGCTGCTGATCCTCGCGCGGCTGCGCGAGGGGCCGCTGCCGGCCACCGAGCTGGCCGCCGAGGTGGGCATGGAACAGTCCGCGTGCTCGCACCAGTTGCGGCTGCTGCGGAACCTGGGCCTGGTCGTCGGTGAGCGCCGCGGGCGGTCGGTCGTGTACGCGCTGCACGACCACCATGTCGCCGAGCTCCTCGACCAGGCCGTCTACCACGTCGAGCACCTGCGGCTGGGGATCAGTGACGCCGGGGAGTGACCCCGCGCGCCGGCGGATGTGGCCCTTGTACGCCGCCGGGTTCACCACCGCCTTCGGAGCGCACGGCATCGCCGCGAACCTCGGCGGCGCCGGCCGGGACGCCGTCACCTCGCTGCTGGTCCTGGGCGGTCTGCTCGCCCTGTACGACGGTGCCGAGGTGCTGCTGAAGCCGGTGTTCGGCACGGTCGCCGACCGGGTCGGAGCGCGGCCGGTCCTGCTGGGCGGACTCGTGGGCTTCGCCGTCGCGTCCGCGGTGTACGTCCTCGCGGACAGCCCCGGATGGCTGTGGGCGGCGCGGCTGGGGCAGGGCGCGGCGGCGTCCGCGTTCTCGCCGGCCGCCTCGGCGCTGGTGTCGCGGCTCAATCCGGCGGCGAAGCAGGGGCGGGCGTTCGGCAGTTACGGCTTCTACAAGTCGATCGGCTACACGCTGGGTCCGCTGCTGGGCGGGGTGCTGGTGTGGGCGGGCGGGCTACGGCTGCTGTTCACGGTGCTGGCGGTGCTCGGTGCGGCCGTCGCCGTGTGGGCGCTGGTCGCCGTACCCGTCGTGCCGCCGCTCCCCCGGGCCCGGCAGACCGTGCTGGATCTCGCGCGCCGGCTCGCCGACCCGGCGTTTCTCGTGCCGACGGCAGCGCTCGCGGGCGCGACGGCCGCGCTGTCGGTCGGCGTGGGGTTCCTGCCGGTGTCCGGCAGGGTGGCGGGGCTCGGGACGGTGGCCACGGGGGCCGCGGTGTCGGTGCTGGCCGCCTGCGCGGCGGTCGTCCAGCCGCGGGCC